>NZ_JBEYSY010000001.1:0-633582 GCF_040704315.1 Micromonospora sp. NPDC047644 | reverse complement strand
GGCCGTAGCCGCCCTGGTCGTAGCCCCGGTCGTCGTAGCCGCCGCGCTGCTGCGGAGGCTCCTGACCGTAGGTGCCGCCCTGGTCGTAGCCACCGGCGGGCTGGCCGTAGCCGCCCTGGTCGTAGCCCCGGTCGTCGTAGCCGCCGCGCTGCTGCGGAGGCTCCTGACCGTAGGTGCCGCCCTGGTCGTAGCCACCGGCCGGTTGGCCGTAGCCGCCCTGGTCGTACCCGCCAGCCTCGGTAGCGCCGTACCCTGCGGTCGGCTCGGCGGCGCGACCACCGTACGGGGCGGTGTCGGACTGGCCGTATCCCTGCCCCTGCTCGGGCTGGTAGACGCCGGTGGCGTACGGGTCGGCCGGGGCCGGGTACTGGGTGCTGTCGCCGGTGTACCGGCCGGTCGGCTCGTCGAACCGCTCGCCGTAGCCCGCTGCGCCAGCGGGAGCCGGCGGGTAGGCCGCGGTGCCGCCCGGGGCGTCGTAATCACGACCGCCGTAGCCGCCACCGGAGGCCGGGGCGTTCCCGTAGCCGGCACCGGAGGCCGGAGCATTGCCGTAACCGGCCGCACCGGTGCCGTAACCGCCCTCGGCGCCGGCCGGGGAGCCGTAGCCGCCACCGGAGGCGGGGGCATTGCCGTAGCCGCCGGCACCGTACCCGGCGGACGCCGGCTCCTCGCCGTAGCCCGCGCCACCCCAACCCTGCTGGCCCGCGCCGCCGTAAGGCTGGGCAGGCGCGCCGTACGGGTCCGGCGGAACATCGTCGACCACCGGGCGGTGCATCATCGTCGGCGCCTCGCTGAGCGCCGCGCCGCCGACCATCGTCGGATCCGCTCCACCGCCGGGCCTACCGCCGACCACGCGGGTCTGGTCGTCCGGGCCGCGGAAACCGCCCCGTGCGGGAGGCACCACACCGCCGCCGCCGGCAGCCGCCGGAGCGTCGTCGTCGTCGCCGTTCTCCCGGCGCTTCATCCAGAGCAGCACGATCGTGCCGACACCGGCGGCGACCAGAAGACCACCGAGCAGAATGATCAGGTACGAGCCGAAGCCCCCGCCGTCGTCCTCGCTGTTCGCGGCGTTCGCCGGAGCACCCTGGCTGGCCTCCTCGGTGGGCTCCTCCTCGGTGCCCTCCTCGGTCACCTCGTCGGTGGGAGTGGCCTCGGGGGTGGCGGACGGCGTGGCGCTGGGCGTCGTCTCGGCCTTGATCGCGAGGCTGAGCCGCTGACCGGTGATGGCCTGCCCGGCGCTGGCGTTCAGGGACTTGAACGCCTTGATGTTGTCGAACGACGCGCCCAGGTCGATCCGTCCGGGTGCGATCGGGTTCTGGGTGGTGCCGGTGAAGCGGAAGTTGCCACTGCCATCGCTGGTGGCGTCGTAGCGGTGCCCGGCGGTGTCCTGGAGGACCACGAACGCGTTCGGGACGGCCTTGCCGTCGCCCTGCGCGACCACCTTGCCGGAGACCGACCGCACGGTCTGGTTCTGCGGCGGCGGCGGAGCGGCCTTGCCCTTCACCGTCAGCGAGACGGTGGCGGTGTCCGGGCCTGACTCGGCCTCGACGGCCACCGTGATGGTCGCGGTCGCGTCGCCGGCGTTGTCGTTCGCCGCGATCTTGACCAGCTGTGACCGCGGCTGGTTGCCCAGGCCGGAGAACTCGACCTCACCACAACCGCTGGCGCACCGAACACCCGATGGCAGGCCGGCGAGGCTGATCGTCGCCTTGTCGTCACCGTTACCCGGCGTGACGCTCACGGTGATCGTGGCGTCGCTGCCGGCGTTTACGGTGATCGAGCCGGGGGAAGCGCTGACCTCTGCGGCCATGGCTGGTGTGGCGGGGACGGCGAGCAGAGCGCCGGCAACCAGCGCTACGACCACACCGGCCCGCTGCTTCCAGGCACGTCGGTGTGTTGACACGTCCACCGCCTTCCGGGCTGACTTCCCTCTGACCGGCGGGGCGCCGGGCCGGGGATCATCACGGTACGAATACGCCGTCGGCAACTATGCCTTGTCCGACTGCATGAGCGCGACCCAGGGCCAGCGTCGCGTGTCTGGCCTGGGGGTCGTATCGTCCCGTCGTGTCCTCTCCGCACAGTAAGTCCGCAGCCGTCGCGGCCGCGTTGTCGGCGCTCGACGAGGGGCGTACACCCGAACGGCCGGTGTTCCGAGAGGCGGTCCGGTCGTTGTTGGCCGTCCTCGCGGAGCGCGCCCCCGGCCGATCGGTGGAGGTGCGCGTTCCACCATACGGGGCGATCCAGTGCGTACCGGGGCCTCGACACACCAGGGGAAATCCACCAAACGTGGTCGAGATGGCCCCGAACACCTGGTTGGAGCTGGCGACCGGCAGGGTCGGCTGGGTGGACGCGGTCGCCGATGGGCGCATCCAGATGAGCGGCAACCGCGCGGACCTCTCGGCGTATCTGCCCCTCTAATTGTCCCGATGTCCACCCACCGTGACGCTGAGCAGCGAAACCATGACTTTCTGTATTGACGTTGATTCGCGTACACTGTCAGGCGATGACAGTGGTCCCGGCAGGGGAGAGTGGATCCGCCCGTGATCCCCGCCCGGCCGGTCCAGACCAGCATGAGGGAGCGGTAGGTGCCCCGAGGCGACGGCCGGCTGAGCCACGACCTTGATCCCCAACGACCTGGCCCCCAGGATGCCTGCGGCGTCTTCGGCGTGTGGGCCCCCGGCGAAGAGGTCGCCAATCTGACCTACTTCGGCCTCTACGCCTTGCAGCACCGCGGCCAGGAGGCGGCGGGCATCGCGGTGAGCGACGGCTCCGGCGTGGTGGTCTACAAGGACCTCGGCCTGGTGGCGCAGGTCTTCGACGAGCCCACCCTGGCCAGCCTGCGTGGTCACCTGGCGATCGGGCACGCCCGATACTCCACCACCGGCGCGTCCAACTGGGAGAACGCCCAGCCGACGATCCGGTCGACCACCTCCGGCACGACCATCGCGTTGGCCCACAACGGCAACCTGGTCAATGCGGCCGAGCTGGAGAAGGAGGTCGCCGAGCGCGGCCTCATCGCGGACGGCTCGACGAACGACACCTCCCTGGTGACGATGCTGCTCGCCAGCCGACCGGACCTGTCGGTCGAGGCCGCCGCGCTGGAGGTGCTGCCGCAGCTGCGCGGCGCGTTCAGCTTCGTCTTCATGGACGAGTCGACCCTCTACGCGGCCCGCGATGCGCACGGCGTCCGCCCGCTGGTGCTCGGCCGCCTCGAGCGCGGCTGGGTCGTCGCCAGCGAGACGGCCGCCCTGGACATCGTCGGCGCCAGCGTGGTGCGCGAGGTCGAGCCGGGCGAGCTGATCGCGATCGACGAGAACGGGCTGCGCTCCACCCGGTTCGCCGCGCCGGAGCCGAAGGGCTGCCTCTTCGAGTACGTCTACATCGCCCGCCCGGACGCCACGATCGCTGGGCGCAACATCCACTCGGCGCGGGTGCAGATCGGCCGGCAGTTGGCCAAGGAGCACCCGGTCGAGGCCGACCTGGTGATCCCGGTGCCCGAGTCGGGCACCCCGGCCGCCATCGGGTACGCGGAGGCATCCGGCATCACGTACGGCGCCGGTCTGATGAAGAACCCGTACGTGGGTCGCACCTTCATCCAGCCGTCGCAGACCCTGCGTCAGCTCGGCATCCGGCTCAAGCTCAACCCGCTGCGGGAGAACGTCCGCGGCAAGCGGCTGGTGGTGGTGGACGACTCGATCGTGCGCGGCAACACCCAGCGCGCCATCGTGCGGATGCTGCGCGAGGCGGGGGCGCTGGAGGTGCACGTCCGGATCTCCTCCCCGCCGGTCAGCTGGCCGTGCTTCTACGGCATCGACTTCGCCACCCGGGCGGAGCTGCTGGCCAACGGGTTGGACAACGACGGCATCCGGCGCTCCATCGGCGCCGACACGCTGGGTTACGTTTCCCTTCCCGGCCTGATCGCCGCGACCGAGCAGCCGAAGACCAGGTTGTGTCGGGCGTGTTTCGATGGGGAGTACCCGATCGAGTTGCCAGCCGGCAACCTGATCGGCAAGCACGTGCTCGAAGGGGTGGGTCGACGCGTCGCCAACTCGACGGCGGAGGCCCCGCACACCAACGGCTCGTCCGTCGCCACTCCGGGTGGCGTTACCGCAAACCGCCCGTAGCACCAACCGGCGCGGCCCGGCTACCGCCGGCGGCACCGAGAACCAAAGGGGAGAACCGTGACGCACGTGTCCGAGCGCAGCGGCGCAGGAAGCAGCCCGACCGGCGCCGGCGGCGACCGCCAGCCGTGGACGGGCGGTGCTGGCCGCCAGGCGCGCAAACGCTCGGTCTCGTACGCCGACGCCGGTGTCTCCATCGACGCGGGTGACCGCGCGGTGGAGCTGCTCAAGTCGAAGGTGAGGCAGACCCGCCGTCCCGAGGTGCTCGGTGACCTCGGTGGCTTCGCCGGTCTGTTCCGGCTGGACACGAAGAAGTACAAGAGCCCGATCCTGGCGTCCTCCACCGACGGGGTGGGCACCAAGCTGGTGATCGCCCAGCAGATGGACATTCACGACACGGTCGGCATCGACCTCGTCGCGATGGTCGTCGACGACCTGGTGGCCTGCGGCGCCGAGCCGCTGTTCCTGCTCGACTACATCGCCACCGGCGAGGTCGTGCCGGACAAGGTCGCCGAGATCGGCGCGGGTATCGCCGACGGCTGCCGCTACGCCGGCTGCGCGCTGCTGGGCGGGGAGACCGCCGAGCACCCCGGCGTCCTGCGTCCGGACGAGTACGACATCTCCGCGACCGGCGTGGGCGTGGTCGAGGAAGCCGACATCCTGAGCCCCGAGCGGGTCGAGGTGGGTGACGTGGTGATCGCCATGCGCTCCTCCGGCCTGCACTCCAACGGGTACTCCCTGGTCCGGCACGTGCTGCTGGGCGCGGCCCGGATGCGTCTGGACATCGTGATCGACGACTTCGGTCGGCAGCGGACCCTCGGCGAGGAGCTGCTCACGCCGACCAAGATCTACGCCAAGGACTGCCTCAAGCTGATCGCCGAGGCCGAGGTGCGGGCGCTGTCCCACATCACCGGTGGCGGCATCCCCGGCAACCTGGTCCGGGTGCTGCCCGAGCACGTCGACGCGGTGGTCAACCGGTCCACCTGGAAGCCGCAGCCGATCTTCGATCTGATCCAGACGAAGGGTCGGATCGACGACCACGACATGGAGTCGACCTTCAACATGGGCGTCGGCATGTTCGCGATCGTCTCGGCCGAGGACGCCGACCGGGCGCTGGCCACCCTGACCGGCCGCGGCGTCGAGGCGTGGCAGGCCGGCGAGATCATCGAAGGCACCGGCAACGTGCAGATGGTCGGTCAGCACACCCGAGGATGATCACCCTCCGGTGATCGTACGGGCACCTGATCAGGGCTTCACCCGAGTGGCCATTGCCGCCTAGCCTGAAGGGCACCCTTCAGAGCCGGCGGAGGAGGGCGATGGCTGCTCGGGGACAGTCGTTCAGCGGGATGCGCGGCCTTGCCGCCGTCCCGTCGTACGTCGTCATGCAGCCCACCACCCTCTGCAACCTCGACTGCGCGTACTGCTATCTGCCGTTTCGTGCCGTCGACCGCCGGATGCCGGTGGCGGTGGCCGAGGCGGTCGCGGCCGCGGTCGATCCGTGGGCGGCGACTGGTCGGTTCTCCGTCGTGTGGCACGGCGGTGAGCCCCTGGCCGCCGGTCGGGAGCACCTGGGCGAGCTGATCGCCCCGTTCGGGCCGGCGGTCGAGCACCACGTGCAGACCAACGCCACCCTCATCGACGACGACTGGTGCGATTTCTTCGCCCGGCACGAGATGCGGGTGAGCGTGAGCGTCGACGGGCCCCGGGCGCGTAACGGTGACCGGGTCAACCGGGGCGGTCAGCCGGCGTACGACCGGATCCTGCACGGCATCTCGGTGCTGCGCCGGCGCGGTCTGCCGTTCTCCGCGCTGGCCGTGGTGTCCCGGCCCGAACCGGGGCTCGCCACCGAGCTGTACGACTACTTCCTTGAGCTGGGCTGCGACGTGCTGGGCATCAACATCGAGGAGACCGAGGGGGTCAACACCCGCGACAACCGCCACGACGCGTCGGCGGTGGCCGCGTTCTGGGCGGAGTTGGTCGGGGCGTGGCGCCGGGAGCCCCGGATCCACCTCCGCGAGATCGAGTGGTCGTTGCGGTACGCCGCGGCGGTGTTGGACAACTCGGCGGACGGGGTGCTGCCCCGCCACCTGGACCCGATCCCGACGATCGGTCACGACGGCTCGGTGATCGTGCTCTCCCCGGAGTTGGCCGGGTTCACCGATCCCCGCTACGGCGACTTCAGCAGCGGCAACGTGCTGACGACCCCGTTGGCACAGATCCTCGCCGACGCGGCGGCGACGCCGTGGGTGGGGGAGTTCCTGGCCGGGGTGGAGGCGTGTCGGGCGTCGTGCCCGTACTTCGGCTTCTGCGGTGGTGGCCATGCCGCCAACCGTTACTTCGAACTGGGGCGTTTTGACGGTACGGAGACCGAGCACTGCCGCAACAGCAAGATCCGCCTATTGGAGGGAGTGTTGAAGCATGCCCGAGACCACCAGTCACCGGCGGCCTGAGCGCGAAGCGGACGACGGCGTCACCGAACGGGTGCGGGACGCGGCTCCCGCGCTCGTCGCACTGCTCCAGGAGGCCGAGGACGCACGACTGCTGCGTTCGGAGGTGTCGGGCGGAGAAGGATCCAGCGCGGTCTGCGCCTGGAACCACTTCGAGAACATCCCGACGTTCTACAACTGGAACAATCGCCCGCGCTGAGGGAGCCGTTGTCAGGGGCCTGTCGAGCGGCCGGAGTGGATCCGGTCGGGCCAGGCCCCTGATCGTCGGCGACTGCACCTGCACACGGGACGTGCGTGAGCACGCGGGGGTTACCGCGTGCTCAGCTGCGTCGAGAGGTCAGCGGGTCGGACGGACCCAGGGATCTGGGTCGTCGTCAGCGTGATCCTCATCATCATCGCCGACGGACTCTTTAGAGTCGTCGTCGAAGTGGTGCTCAGACTTACCAGCACCCGCCAGTTCGCGCTGCAAAGCGGTGAGGTCGGTGTTCGGGGAGTGGTACTTCAACTCCCGCGCCACCTTAGTCTGCTTGGCCTTAGCACGGCCGCGCCCCATGGCTCGACCCCCTCGCACAGAATGCGGGGCAGCCCGAAGGCGGGCCCCGATGACGTCAGGCATCTCTCGTGGCTCTTACGGTACATGGGGATGCCATCGTTCGGCACCTCGGGTTACCGTCAGCCGGCTCTGCGCGTCGCGTCGATCCGGCCGTCACCCAGTGTACCGGGTAAGGAGCGGAACGGTTAGCACCCGTGACACCGGACAAACCGCATCAAAAATTGACCCCGGCTCAGCTTACCCAGCGCGGCCCGGCATCGGAGCCCGGAGGCGGATCTCGTCGACCCGCCCCCGGGGGACGCTCAGCGCAGGTGGATCGCGCGCAGCCGGCCGACGTCCGCCATCCGCCGCTCCGCCAGCCGGTCGGCGGCCACCGCCGGGGGCACGCCCTCCGCGTCAGCCAGGTGCAGGATCTCCCGGGTGGTGTCGTAGATGCGGGTCGCCCGCAGCTTCGCCCGGTCGAAGTTGAAGCCCTCGATCTCGTCGGCCACCTGGATCACGCCGCCCGCGTTGACCACGTAGTCCGGGGTGTAGAGGATGCCCCGGTCGGCCAGCAGCTTCTCGATGCCCGGGTGAGCGAGCTGGTTGTTCGCCGCCCCGGTGACCACCTTGGCGCGCAACGCCGGCACGGTGTCGTCGTTCAGGGCTCCACCCAGCGCGCACGGCGCGTACACGTCGATGTCCGCGGCGACCAGCGCGCTGGCGTCGTCGACGAGGGTGACCTCAGGGTGGTTGCTGCGCACCCACGCCAGCGCCTTCGGGTTGACGTCGGTGGCGACCACCTCGGCACCGTCCTCCAGCAGGTGCCCGGTGAGGTACTTGCCGACCTTGCCCAGCCCGGCCACGCCGACCCGCCGGCCCCGCAGGCTCGGAGTGCCCCACACGTGCTCGGCGGCGGCCCGCATCCCCTGGAAGACACCCCAGGCGGTGAGGATCGAGGAGTCACCGGCGCCGCCGTGCTCGACGCTGCGCCCGGTCACATAGCGGGTCTCCCGGGCCACGACGTCCATGTCCGCCACGTACGTGCCGACGTCACAGGCGGTGTAGTAGCGACCGCCCAGCGACTCCACGAAGCGACCGTACGCGCGCAGGAGCGCCTCGCTCTTGATCTGCTCCGGGTCTCCCCAGATGACGGCCTTGCCGCCGCCCAGGTCCAGCCCGGCAAGCGCGTTCTTGTACGCCATCCCGCGGGACAGGTCCAGCACGTCGGCGAGGGCGTCGCCCTCGCTCGCGTACGGGTAGAAGCGGGTGCCGCCGAGTGCCGGGCCCAGCGCGGTGGAGTAGATCCCGATGATCGCCTTCAGGCCGCTCTGCTTGTCCTGGCAGAACACGACCTGTTCGTGACCGGTCGATACCGGGTCGTCGGTGCTCGCGAATACGCCCATTGTTGGCTCCTACTGTGGTGTGCGTCCTTGTGGGACGCGGACCTGGTGGACCCCGGCGGGGATGCTGCCGGTGTGATCGAGCCTAGTATCGGCCGCCGGGCGGGCGCTCGACGCGCCGCCGCCGTCCCACGGTGCGGCGCGCGTGCTCCGGCCGCTGACCGCGTACGGGCGTGGTTCGTGGGAGGATCGCGCGGTGCCGTCGCTCTTCGCTTCTTACCTGCGCGTGTACGAACCGCTGGCCGCGTTCGATCGGGACCGGCAGAGCTACTGGCGCCGCTACGTCTCGGAGGGGCGCGCGATCGCCCCGGTCGAGGGGCCCGGTCGGCAGCGGACGGCGGTGATCGAGGCGCTGGGCGCTGGCTGGACCCGGCTGCCGGACCTGCCGGAGGAGGCGTACGTCCTGGAGACGGACGACGGCCTGCTGGTCTGCCCGTGGAACCTGCGCATCCGGGTCGCTGAGGCGGCGCTCAGCGCCCGGGACGGGGTGCCCTCGGTGCTCGCCGACGCCTTCGTGCCGCCGGTGCTCGCCGGGCAGGCCAGGGCGGTGGTCGAGGACTGGCGCAGTGGCGCCCGGGTGCTGGAGCACGGGGTGCCCCGGGTGCACGAGCAGATCGCCACCTGGGGCGTACCGCTGCGGTGGTTCGTGCTCTTCGACCCGGCGGAGCGGGACCTGGTCACCCAGCCGGGCCGGCGGGCGTTGCGCTACCGCACCGAGATCTCCAAGGCTCGACGCCGCTCGTCGCGGGCGCTGTCGGTGCTGCGCAAGTCGGTGGGCGAGGCGCCGATCACCGAGGCGGTGGAGGAGGCGGCCCGCTGGCTGGAGGAGTTCCATCCGCGGTCCATGGTCGAGCTGGACTACGGCGGCCTGGTCGACCTGCTCTCCGACGAGACGCTCGCCGCGGACGACTCGCCCGAGCTGGTCGCCGGCGGCCTCGCGGGCCTGTCGCGCGGCGAGGCCGAGGAGGCGTCGGCCGCGTACGACAAACTGGTCGCACGGTGGCGCGCGGTGCAGCTGTTGGAGCGGTGCAACTAGGGCATATCGCCTTAGGAGCGCTCCCAAGGTGAGTTGTGCTCGTAGTTGACGCATCACGAACCGTGATCATGAGTCCTAATAAGGTACTTTCTGCCGTGTAAAAGTCGTAAAAATCGGGCATGGTTCATCCGTCCGTCTAGGGACCTTCATCCGTTCGGCCCATGTCGGACATCGGGGACTAGCCGGACCATGGGAGACGCGTCGGCCGGCGGGACCCCGGCCGATGTCTATACATGTGGAGGAGTGACCGATGGCATCGCGAACGCACGAACCAGAGCCGCTACTCACGCCGGCCGAGGTGGCGTCGATGTTCCGGGTCGACCCGAAGACGGTGACCCGGTGGGCCAAGGCTGGCAAGCTCAGTGCCATCCGCACCCTGGGTGGCCACCGTCGGTACCGTGAGTCGGAGGTCAGGGCGCTCTTGCAGGGCCAGATCCCGCAGCAGCGGCAGGGCGACTGAGCGGCAATAGTTCCTCGAAAGGGGCGGTGGATCTCGATCCGCCGCCCCTTTCGTATGCCCCGGCGAGCACGACCCCGACCGCGCGTCGGGCCGCCGGGTCAGCGCCGTGGCTCGGCCAACGTCACCCGGATGCCCACGGTGCCGCCCTCGCCGCGACGCAACCGGCTGCTCAGCAGACTCAGTCGACCGATCACGCGGTACTTGTGCTTGAGCAGGTCGCGGATCCGGCCGGTGTCGCCACCTCCGTAGAGCGTCGCGTGAGCTGGCACCTCAGCCCCGTGTGGCCGGCCCCGGACGTCGCACGGAGCGACGGTCACCTCGCCGTTGCGGCGGATCCGCTTCACCTTGCCGGAGTCGGCCCGGGTCCAGACCGCCAACGCCTCGCCGTCGCGCACCGCCCAGACCGGCGTCGGCACCGCCCGACCGTCCTTGCGAAAGGTCGTGAGCAGGATGTACTTCTCGGCCGACAGCCGGTCCAGCATGGTCACGCCGCCAGGATACGGCCGGTACGGGCCACTGAGTGGCCAGATAGCGTGAACGTCGTGACAGTGCAGCCCCAGATCGGTGACGTGGTCGGCGAACTGCTGCGGGACACGCTCGCCGTGGCCACCGGGGTGGGCCCCCGGCCCCTGGTCGGTGGCCGACTACCGCGGCCGGTCATCGAGATCATCGAACGGGACGACGGTCTGATCAACGGCGCCCCGTCCGCCCACTACCTGGACGGGCCGGCGCAGTGGCAGCCGTACGACCACCGCGCGGTGGACCGGGCGCACGGCGAGACGCTGGACATCGGCACCGGAGCCGGCCGGATCGCGCTGCTGCTCCAGGAGCGCGGCGTACCGGTCACCGGGTTGGACACCTCCGCCGGCGCGCTGGAGGTGAGCCGACGTCGCGGTGTCCGGCGGCTGGTGCACGGCACCGTCGACACGCACGTCGCCGACGGGTCGCGGTACGACACTTTCCTGCTGCTCGGCAACAACCTCGGGCTGTTCGAGGGACGGGAGCGTGCCCCCGAGTTCCTGGCCGCGCTGGCCGCGCTGGCCCGACCGGGCGCGCAGATCATCGCGCAGGGCACCGACCCGTACGGCACCCGCGACCCGGTGCACACCGGCTACCACGAGCGCAACCGACGACGCGGCCGGTTCGGTGGCCAGCTGCGGCTGCGGCTGCGCTACCGCGAGTTGAGCACCGAGTGGTTCGACTATCTGGTCTGCTCGGCGGACGAGTTCGCCAGCCTGGTGCACGGCACCCGTTGGCGGCTCACCGATGTGGACGACCGTGACGCCCCCTACTACCTGGCCACCCTGCGTCTCGTCGACTGAACGCAGACGGCCCCCGCTCACCGCCGAACGGGGAGCGGGGGCCGTCCGTACGTCTCAGACCTGGACGGTCGGGGGGAGCTGCTCGGGCGGAAGGCCGCCGTCGCCGTCGACCACCTCGTCCGGTTGGCCGTCCTCGTCGATGTCGACCATGGTGATGTCCACCTTGCCGTCACCGTCGGTGTCGAACTGGAACAGGTCCGCCTTGCCGTCGCCGTCGGTGTCGACCACCCACACGTCGGTCTTGCCGTCGTTGTTGGTGTCGGCGCGCAGCAGTTCGACCCGCTCGTCGCCTCGGGTCTCCACGGTCTCCCCGTCGGTGACGCTCTCCGGTGCCTGGCTCATGTCGATGCGGTCCTTCCCTCGGTTGACGGGCCGTCATTACCCGATCCGGCGCTCCCCCACGCATGGGCCGGGTCGTCGTGCTGTCTAGGGTCGCACCATGAACGAGCGGAGCGGGCGGGACACCCGGGCCGGCGCAGCGGGGACCCCGTGCGTCGGCGGGCGGGACAGGGAGGCGTGATGAGCGATCGTTTCGTGGTCGTCGGTGCCGGCACGATGGGGCTCGGCATCGCGTACGTGGCGGCCGGGGCCGGGCACGCCGTCGAGTTGGTCGAGGTGAACCCCGAGCGGGGTGCGGCCGCGCTGAACCGGCTCGCCGAGCTGGGGGAGCGGGCGGTGCAGCGCGGGAAGCTGAGCGCCGACGAGGCCGCCACGAACCGGCAGCGGGTGACCCTGCGCCCAACCCTCGCCGAGGTCGCTCCCGCCCCCCAGGTGATCGTGGAGGCGGTGCCGGAGCGCATCGACCTCAAGCGTGCGGTGCTCCGGGACGCCGCCGCGCTGCGTCCGGCACTGCTGGGCAGCAACACCTCCAGCATCGCCATCGGGGCGCTGGCCGCCGAGCTGGACGCGCCTGAGCGCTTCGTCGGCCTGCACTTCTTCAACCCGGTCTGGGCGATGGCGCTGCTGGAGATCGTGGTCGGCCCGGCCACCGCCGAGGAGACCACCGCCGCGGCCGTCGCGCTCGCCGGCCGGCTCGGCAAGGACCCCGTCGTCGTACGCGACATGCCCGGCTTCGCCACCTCCCGGCTCGGGGTCACCCTCGGGCTGGAGGCGATCCGGATGGTCGCCGACGAGGTGGCCAGCCCGGCGGACATCGACAAGGCCATGGCGCTCGGCTACCGGCACCCGATCGGGCCGTTGGAGCTCACCGACCTGGTCGGCCTCGACGTGCGGCTGGACATCGCCCGCACCCTTCAGGCCGCGTACGGGGACCGCTTCGCGCCGCCGCCGCTGCTGGTGGAGATGGTGGCCGCCGGGCGGCTGGGCAAGAAGTCCGGGCAGGGCTTCTACCGCTGGGAAGGCGGGATCAGGCAGTGAGCGCGAGGAGTGAGCCGGCGAGCCCCGCGGTCGCGAACGGAAGGTGGGCAGAGTGAGCGGGTTGCGGGTCGAGGAGCGGCCGGACCGGCTGGTGGTCACCCTGGACCGGCCGGAGAAGCGCAACGCCATCGACGCCGACCTGATCGCCGAGCTGCACCAGGTCTGCGCCGAGCTGGAGGCCCGCCCTCGCCTGTTGCTGCTGACCGGCGGCACGTCGGGCATCTTCGCCGGCGGCGCCGACATCGGCCAGCTCCGCGAACGGGGTCGAACAGACGCCCTCGCCGCGATCAACTCGGCCGCCTTCGCCCGCATCCGGGCGCTGCCGATGCCGACCGTGGCGGCCGTCGACGGCCCGGCGTTGGGCGGTGGCGCGGAGCTGGCGTACGCCTGCGATCTGCGGGTGTGCACGGCGCGGGCGGTCTTCGGGCAACCGGAGGTGCGGTTGGGCATCCTGGCCGGCGCCGGCGCGACCCACCGGCTGCCATCGTTGATCGGCGAGGGCCGGGCCAAGGAGCTGCTCTTCACCGGCCGGCGGGTGGACGCCGCGGAGGCACTGCGGATCGGCCTGGTGAACCGGGTGGCGGACGAGCCCGGCGAGCTGCTGACGGTGGCGGACGCGTTGCTGGACGAGATCGCCCTGGGCTCACCGTTGGCGGTACGGCTGACCAAGTTGGCGGTGGACGCGCCGGCCGCCGCACACCCGCACCTCGACCTGGTCAGCCAGGCGGTGCTCTTCGAGGACGATGAGAAGCACCGCCGGATGACCGAGTTCCTGGAGCGCCGCCGGCCGCGCTGATTCCGCGTACGCGCAAACGGCCGCACCGGCGCGAAGCCGGTGCGGCCGTCGTGGTTTCCGGGCCTGCCTACTGCCGGATCTGCACCCCGGCGTCGGCCAGGCCGCGGATCACCTGGGCGGACTCACCGAAACCGATGATCAGTACGGCGTCCGCGCCGAATTCCTTGATCTCCTTCGCGCCGCCGCTGAAGTCGACCGGAGCGGCCTTCGCGTCGACCGGCGGCTCGTACGTCAACAGCTTGAGCCGGTCGTTGGCGATACCGGCCTTCTCCAGCTCGTCACGGACGGTGCCCTGCAGGCCCTCACCGTAGGAGTCCTTGCGGGCGACGATGACGATCTTCTGTGAGCCGTCGCGGAGGATCACGTCGGCCAGCGCCCGGCCCTGGAGACTGTCCGGCGGGGCGGTACGGAAGTAGAGGCCCTCGTCTTCGACGTCGGTCAGGCCGCTGTCGGTGTTGGACGGGGAGAAGAGAATCTTCCCGGCCCGCACCACGTCCGGCAGCACCGCCCGGGAGATGCCCGAACCGCCGGCACCGATGATCACGCTGACGCCGTCCGTCACGTGCTTGGCGACCGTCGCCTTGGCCACCGCCGGGTTGGTGCCGTCGTCGCCGTCGAGCCACGTCACCGGCTTGCCCAGTGCGCCGCCAGCGGCGTTGATCTCCTTGATCGCCAGCGCCGCGCCGGCGGCCATCGGCGGGTAGGCGATCGAGAGGTCACCGGTCTTCGGCAGCAGGCCGCCCAGGATCAGCGGCTCCTGGTCGGCGGCGGCGTCACCCGGGCGCTGCTTCTTCGGCTTCGGCGGGGCCTTGGTGCTCGCCGCCGACTCGATGCCGGCGCCGACGAACTCGGTCTTGCCGTCGTTGATCTGCTGCCCGTCGAAGGTCAGCGTCGCGTAGCTGGCGGTGGCCGGCTCACCCTTGTCGGTGAAGCCCGCCCGGGTCAGCGACACGCCGCGGTACTCGATGTCCTGCCCGTTGCGGGCCAGCGCGAGACAGCTCGCCGGATCTTCGCAGCGCTGCCCGTCGTTGGTCACGGCGACGATCTGCTTGGTGATGGCCGCCGGGTCGGTGCTCCCGGCCAACTGCGCGGCGAGCACGGCGATCACCACCGCGTCGTACGTCTCGGCGGAGTACACGAAGTCCGTCAGCGCCGGATTGACGGTCCGTAGCCGACCCTTGAAGTCGTCCGGCAGCGGCACGAGGGGCGTGGTGCCCTTCATCCCGTCGACGAGACTCGCCCGTTCCTTCAACTCCGCTGGATAGGAGTTCAGCATGTTGCCGTCCGTGCCGTAGAGGCGCACCTGTTGGGCGCTGGCCTCTTCGGGCTTGTCATCCCCGCAGGCGCTTGTGGCGAGCAGGATCGTCGCGCAGGCAGCCAGTGTGGCTACCCGCGAGCGGCGTGATACGAACATGGTCGTCCTTCCTCCGGCGAAGGTCCGCTGCGCACATTAGCGTGCCGACGCCGGCGGCGGGACCGTGGAGGCAGCGTAATGCGCAGGTAGCTCACGTTGAACACCGACAGTGACGGTTGCGGCGGTGCTTGACCAGCCGTCCTACTGTGCGCTGCGTGACGGACCTACCACAGCAGACGTTCGATGACGCGGCCGCCGTGCTCCGTTCGGCGCTGACCGGCGATGGAGAAGCGGTGGTGGGAGCCTTCGACGCGGTCGTCGACCGGGCCGGCCTGGACGGCGCGTACGACGTCGCCTGGTGCCTGGCCGCGACGATGCTCGGTGACGCGCCGGCGGCCAGCGGAGCGGCGCTCGACTTTCCGGGGATCGACCAGGCCGGGTACGACACCCGCTGGGTGGCCCGCTTCGTCAGCGCGTACGCGAATCGGGACGAACCGACCGGGGAGGCGCTGTTCGGCGCGGCGGCCGCCGACGGGCGGCTCCCCGACTGCCTGCTCACACTCGCCGGCTCGACGATCGCCACCCTGCGCAGCCGCGCGGAGTGAACCGCCGCCGGGTCGCGGCGTCCGTCGGAGGCGGACGCCGCGACCGTGCGGGTCGCTCAGAACGCGTGGTACGCGATGAGCGGTTCGTACTCGTACCGCAGGTTCTCGAAGCGGACCCGGAAGTTGACGCCGTCCCGGACGTTGGTCGCTACCGTGATCCAGCCCGAGTTGGCCGGCAGGTAGGTCCAGTAGTTGCAGGCGCCCGTCTTGTCAACGAAAATCACGCACGCGTCGGTGGCGTACACGCTCGCGTTGCGCACGTTGATGTCGCGGCAGCGCGTCGTGGTGCGGTACTGGCCGGCTGAGCCGCCGTAGCGCCCGGTCTCGAAGTAGGACCGGACCGCCCCGCCGTAACAGGTGGCGAGCGGGGCGAACAGGTTCGGCCCGGAGCTGACCGGCGTGGTCGGTGTGGTCGGCTCCGCCTGCGCGGGCATGCCGACGGAGAGCAGAGCGATGGCCGTGGCGACGGCGAGCAGACGAGCGGTCGGGGATGGCATCCGTTCGTTCCTCCAATCATTTGGTCAACAGTCCGTATTGGACTGATCATCTGGCCGTGACGATGATACGTATCGATCGATTGCCGCGCGGCCCCGGTGATGTCCGGCCCGTGTGGTAGCTCTTTAGGCATGTCCGAGGCCATGCTCAGCAAGGTGCGCAAGCTGTTGGCCCAGGCCGAGGACCCGGCCTGCACGCCGGCCGAGTCCGCCGCGTTCACCGCCAAGGCGACCGAGCTGATCGCCCGCTACGGCGTCGACCGGGCGCTGCTCGCCGCCCGGGACCCGACCACCGACCCGGTCGGCGATCGGGTGCTGGACGTCGTCGCCCCGTACGCCCGCGACAAGGTCGGCCTGCTGGCCGCGGTGGCCGAGCCGCTGCGCTGCCGCTGCGTACGCCGTCGACAGGGCAACGGCTTCACCCTGCACCTCTTCGGCTTCGCCAGTGACCTGGAACGGGTCGACCTGCTCTTCACCTCACTGCTCGTGCAGGCGGCCCACGGCCTGGCCGCCACCGAGGTGCCCGCCGACGACCACCCCGCCGCCTTCCGCCGCTCGTGGCTGGCCGGCTTCGCGGAGGTGATCGGAGGCCGACTCTGGGCGGCGGAGTCGGCGGCGGCCAGCGAGTCGGGCACCCCGTCGGTGGCGCTGGTGCTGGCCGACCGTTCCGACCGGGTGCAGCGCCGGCTCACCGAGGAGTACCCGCGGCTACGGACGGCACCGCCACGTCGGTTGGGCGGCACCGGCTTCGGCGCGGGGGCGGAGGCCGGCGAACGCGCGAACCTCGGTGGTCGGGACCTCGACGGCGCCGCCGCCGGTCGGCGGCTCGGCCGGTGACCCCGGTAGGTCGTCAGGCCGCCGTGCTGGGGCGATGGCGCGACACCGTGGCGACGTAGCGGGTGAGCAGCTCGTGCCAGCCGGCCGTGAGCGCCTTGCGATAACCCTCGGCGGCCTCGCCGTGCCGGTCGAAGTGCCGGTGCTCCAGTTCGAGCCGGGTCTGTTCCGGCCCCTCGGCATGGAACAGCACCTCGACCTCGCTCGCGCGGGCCGGGTCCGGCACCGGTGCCCGGTCGGGACCGATCTGCCACGCGAAGACCAGTCGGCGGGGCGGATCCCAGGTGAGCACCCGGCCCCAGTCGGCCCGGAAACCGTACGGGCCGATCTCGTAGAGCATCCCCCCGGCCCGGGGCTCCATGCCCAGCTCGGCCAGTGCGGCCGGGCCGGACCAGGTGTATTCGGTGACCCACCAGTCGGTCAGCTCGTCGCTGAAGACCGCGAATGCGTGCTCGGCGGCACCCGGGACGAGAACGCTGCACCGGAGAGAGAACTGGCCGACGTCCTGCCGGATGTCGGCCGGATCAGTCAATTCCTGTCCCATAGGCCCGGACCATACCGGCTGATGCCTCGGTGTGCAGCTTCGCGCGGTGCCCGGTTCCGGACAGAGGGTCGTCGAGTCGTCACCGACGGGATGCCCGGCCGGAAAGCGGGTAACCGCGCGGACGACCGGGACCTTCGTGCGGGCGGGCGGGAGATCATGAGCGAGAACGCGCAGCAACGAGGGCCGGACCGGACCGTCGACGACGCAGACCCGGACGTCCTGCTCGACGTTCCGAAGGTCACCGTCGACTCCATCCGACTGGCGGTCGACGGCCTGGAGGCCGACCTGTCGCTGCGGGCCCGGGTGGCCAACCTGCTCCAGGTCGACGCCGGCGTACGGGTGCACCTCAACGGCGGCGAGTTGAACATCGACGGGGTGAACGCCGAGGCGCAGCTACGGGTGCGGTTGGAGCAGTTGACCACGATCCTGGGCCGCGCGCTCGACACGCTCGACCACAACCCACACATCATCGAGATGCTCGCCCGTACGGCCGGCACCGCCGTCGACGACGTGAACCGCGGCGGCCAGCAGCTGGCCGCAGGCGCGGCGGAGATCAAGGCATCGAGTCGACGCTCGGACGACGTCCGCGACGAGCCGAACCGGCAGTTCGGCGCGGCCAGCCCAGTGGCCGACCGCGACCGACTGGGCTCCGATCGGACTCGTCCAGGTCGGCCATCGGTCGCTGGCCGGTCGGGTCCCGATCGCCATGGTCTGGAACAGCCGGAGCTGGATCAGCCTGGGCCTGGTCGACCGGATGCTGGTCGGTCGGATGCTGGTCGGTCCGAGGCTGGTCGGTCCGAGGCTGGTCCGGTCGGCTCGGGACCGGGTGCCGGCGGTCCTGGACCGCGAGCCGGCGGCCCAGGACCGGCCGACCAGGCGCAGCCGCAGGGCCAACGTGCCGAGGGTCAGCGTTCGAAGGGCCGTGAGTCAGAGGCCGGCCCGCCGGCGGCCCAGGGCTCGGAAGGTCAGCGGCACGAGCGTCCGCGTCGCACCGAAGAGGCCCGCAAGCAGTCGGATGGGTCGGGTCCGAGCCCGTCTTCCGGTGGCGGCGACGGTGGTCTGCCGGGCGCGGCGCAGGCTGCGGCGCAGAGCGCAGCCCAGTTCGCCGAGCAGGCGGGGGAGACGCTGCGAGAAGCCGGACGCAGCGTGTGGGAGGCGATCCAGGGCAGCGTGGCCCAGCATCGTCCGCCGGGCCGCCGCGACCACTGACGAGGCACCGATCCCGGTCGAGCAGGGCGTGTTTCCGACTGGTGGCCACGCGAAGGGTGCCAAGATCTGAGCAATGTCAGGGAAGGTGCTGCCTCAGCCGGTCGGGAGGCCGCACTTTCCCTGATAGTGCGCGGGCTGCCGCTCGCAGGTGTGGTCCGGCGCGTCGCCAGGCCATGCTTTCCCGCAAGATCGTGCTCGATCCTTGATCTAGTGGCCTCGTCCGCGGTCCGAGACCACTCTTTCCTGGATCGAGCACGATCTTGGAGGTGGCGGCGATGCCGCGAGCCGTATAGCGATGCCGGGGTCCCGTTGCGCGTCGCGGTGCCGGGGTAAGGCTGACGTCGGCACAGCCGCGCAGCCCGTGTTCGGGGAAAATGCCGGAAATAGCAAGATCCCCACCTGCGTATTCGCTGGTGGGGACCTCTGTAGCCCGGCGAAAGGCTATGTGGCCAGGGGCGGGGTCGAACCGCCGACCTTCCGATTTTCAGTCGGACGCTCGTACCAACTGAGCTACCTGGCCGTGTCTCGGCACATGTTACCCGGCAACCGGACGAACCGGCGGCAAGGCGACCTGCTCCGATACGCAGAACGCCGCGCGGGGCGCGGCGTCAGCGCTGCGGTCCTGACGGGACTTGAACCCGCGACCTCCGCCTTGACAGGGCGGCGAGCACTCCAACTGCTCCACAGGACCTAGCTTTTGTTGCTCCGGCTTGCGCCGGCCTTGCTCCGGCTTGCGCCGGCCTTGCTCCGGCTTGCGCCGGTCGTGCCCCCAACGGGATTCGAACCCGTGCTACCGCCTTGAAAGGGCGGCGTCCTGGGCCGCTAGACGATGAGGGCGGCCCCGCCATCATTGCACACTCGCAACTTCAAGCGGACTTGCTCCCATCCGGCCCCGCCGGAGGCTTCGAAAGCATACGTGATGCTCCGTCGGTCGACAAAATCGGTGTCCGCAAGGGCTTAGGGCGGGCCATAACTGCAGGTCAGAGCGGTTCTAGCGGAGTCGGGTGATGCCGAAGCGCTTCTTCAGGTCGGCGATCACCTTCGGGCACGCGGCGAGCGTCGCGGCCCGATTTCCGCCCCCGTCGTGCAGGAGAACGATCGCGCCGGGGCGACTGGCGGCGTGGATCCGCTTGCCGATCGTGGCCGCGGTCGGCTTGTCCCAGTCCTGCGGGTCGACCGACCAGTGCAGCGGACGCATGCCGAGGTCCTTGGCCACCCCGACCACCTCCGCCGTCCACCGGCCGCCGGGCTGCCGGTAGAACGACACCTTCGCGCCGGGAACGGCCTTCTGGATGGCCTTGTTGGTGCGGTCCAGGTCGGCCCGGATCTCGCCGAGGGGTCGACGGGCAAGCTGGAGGTCGTGCTTCCAGCTGTGGTTGCAGAGCTGGTGTCCCTCCCGGACGATCCGCCGGATCAACTCCGGGTGACGCTGTGCCTCGCGACCGACGACGCAGAAGGTCGCTGTCACCTTGGCGGCCTTCAACTGGTCGAGCACCTTGGGCGTCCAGGCCGGGCTGGGCCCGTCGTCGAACGTCAGGGCCACCGGGCGTACGCCGGTGTTGCGCCCCAGGCCGGAGGGGAGCTTGGCCGGCAGCGGCCGCAGTGGCGGCTTGGCCGGCTTGGTGACGCTGGGGTGCGGTGTCGGGGTGGGTGGCTTCGATTCCACCGGCTTCGGCGCGGCGGCGGGCGTGATGGTGCGGTGTGGCTGGGCGCAGCCGGACAGGAGCAGCGCCACGGCGAGGACGGACGCCAGGATGGCGCGGGCTTGCATCTGCTCGCTCCCGGAGGGTCGGGGTAGGCGGACCCGCCCGACGGTAGTTCACGCCGCGATTCGGCGACAGTGCGATCAATCACGCCTCGACTGGTCCAGGGAGTCGCGGACGGCGGCGCAGAGCGAGACCGCCTCGGCCAGGTCGACCGGCCGCACCACCCCGGCGGGCAGCGTGTCGGCTCGCCAGCCGGGGCCGGCGGCGAGCACCAGCAACGGGCGCCGGGGGGCCGCGAGCAGTGCGCTGAGTTGGGTCGGGTCGGCGGTGGCCCGGGTGTGCGACCAGAGCACCACGGCGGCCGGTCCGGTCCGGTTGACCGCCTCGACGAGAGCGGCCACCGGCACCCGGGCGCCGAGCATCCGGTAGCTGACGCCAGCCTCCGCGAGAGCTGCCGCCAACGCCTCCAGCGGCAGCGTGTGCTGCTCCTCGTCGGCGCAGGAGAGCAGGATCCGGGCCGGCCCGCTGGGGACGTTGGCCCGGCTGGCCGCCGCGAGCGCCTCCGAGACGCAGCGGGACATCAGGTGTTCCACCTCGATCAGGCCGGCGGTGGCGGCGTGCCGTTCGCCGATGCCGGCGAGCACCGGACGCAGCAGACCCTCCCAGGTGGCCACGACCCCGCTGGTCGCCAGGGCGTGCGCGATCGTCTCGCTGATCGCCGCGGTGTCCAGTCGCATGGCGGCCCGGGCCAGGCCGCGGGCCGCCGGACCGGCACGGCCGACCGGGATGGAGCCGCCGCCGTCCCGGCCGGTCGGGTGGACCCGGGCGGGGGCGACGGTGCCGTTGGGCATCGGGTCGGGTGCCTGGCGGGCCCACCGGGCCGCCTCGGCGGGGCTCACCCCCTCGGCGGTGAGCCGTCGCATGATGTCGAGACGGGCCAGATCGGCGGGTGTGTACCGGCGGTGGTGGCCGGGGATGTGTTCGCTGGGCCCGAGCCCGTAGCGCTGGTGCCAGGTGCGGAGGGTCGTCACCGCGACCCCCAACCGACGTGCGACGGCGCCCGCGCTCAGCGCCTCATCGACCACCCGACCGCTCCGCCGTGTCGTCCGCCGCCGATCCGGTCGGCGTCATGGCCGGGCCGGTCCCGCCCGAGCCGGACTCCGCGGGGCGGAGCAGCCGGTTCACCACCCCGCCCAACCAGGGCGCGTACGACCGGGGGTCGAGCTTCAACTCGGCCTCCAACGCGGCGGGGTCGGCCCACCGCAGCTCGGCGACCTCGTCCGGGTCGGGCAGCAGTGGAGCGCCGGGCAGGAACTCGCCGCGCAGCACGTGGTCGTACTCGAACTCGACCCGACCGGTCGCCGGGTCCTCGGCGTAGTAGACGTAGACGCCGACCTCGGTCAGCTCGACCGGGCCCGCGCCCAACTCCTCGCTCAGCCGCCGGTTGGCCGCCTCGGCCGGCGACTCGCCAGGCTGCGGGTGGCCGCAGCAGGAGTTGGCCCAGCGCAGCGGGAACCGGGTCTTGACGGCGGCTCGGCGCTGGAGCAGCACCTGGCCGTCCGGGTCCACCAGCAACACCGAGAAGGCCCGGTGCAGCTGCCCCGGTGGTTGGTGCGCGGCCGCGACGGTCGTCTCGCCGTGGGCCGTGCCGGTCTCGTCGACGAGCTCGACGAGGTGCTTCTCACGGCTGCTCATCGGCCTTCCCCGGTGATCCGGCCGGCGGCGAGCTTGCCGGAGATGAGCACCATCGGTACGCCGACGCCGGGTTGGGTCCCGGAGCCGACGAAGACCACGTTCGACAGGTCGCGGTGCAGGTTGGACGGGCGGAACGGGCCGGTCTGGAAGAGGGTGTGCGCGGCGGCGAACGGGGTGCCGGCGGCCATCCCCTGCTCCTCCCACTCGGCGGGGGTGATCGCCCGGAGCACCTCGACCCCGGCGCCGAAGCCGACGTAGCCGCGCTCCTCCAGGGTGCCGATGAGCTGGTCGGTGTAGCGCTGGGTCAGGTCGCCGCGCCACTCGAACGGTGCCCGGTGCAGGTTGGGCACCGGGGCGAGCACGTAGTAGGTGTGTCGGTCCGGCGGGGCCACCGCGGGGTCGGTCCGGCTGGGGTTGGTCACCAGCAGCGACGGATCGGTCATCAGCTCACCCCGTCGGATGACCTCATCGAAGGTGCCCTTCCACGCGCGACCGAAATGGATGTTGTGGTGGGCGATCTTCGCATAGCCCTGTCGGGAGCCGACGTGCAGAACGACGCAGGACGGCGAGTAGGTGAGTCGGCGCTGCGGCGCGGCGGGGAGCAGCTCCCGGTAGGCGACCGGCAGGTCGGGGTTGAGCACCACCACGTCCGCCGGCACCAGGTCGCCGTCGGCGGTGAGCACGCCGGTGGCGCGGCCGTTGACGGTCTCCACCCGGGTCACCGTGGTGTCGTACCGGATCTGCACGCCGTGCTTCTCGGCGGCCCCGGCCATCGCCCTGGAGACCGCGTGGATGCCGCCGCGTGGGAAGTAGACGCCGGCCACCGAGTCGAGGTACGCGATCACCGCGTAGATGGCCAGCGCGTCGTGTGGCGCGAGGCCGGCGTACATCGCCTGGAAGGAGAAGATCCGCTGGGTACGCGGGTCCCGGAAGAACTGGTTGATCTTCGTCTGGAGGCGTCGGAAGGCCCCGCCGCCGAGCAGTTTGAGCAGGTTGCCGGTGATCAGGTCGGTCGGCGCGTCCAGGTTGCGCTCGATGAAGTCGGTGCGCTCCAGCCGCCACAGCTCTCGCGCGTATTCGACGAACCGCAGGTAGCCGTCGGCCTCCCGGGGCCCGCAGACCCGGGAGATCTCGGCCGCCATCCGGGTGGTGTCGGTGAGCACGTCGAGGGTCGAGCCGTCCGGGTAGTACGCCCGGTAGGCGGGGTCGAGCGGGGTCAGGTCCAGCCAGTCGTGCAGCTCCTCGCCGACCGCGCCGAGCGCCTCGGCGATCAGGTCGGGCATGGTGAGCACGGTCGGGCCGGTGTCGAACTCGTAGCCGTCCACGCCGAGGCGTCCGGCCCGCCCGCCGGGCACCGGCTCGCGTTCCAGCACCGTCACCTGCCGACCGCTGCCGGCCAGGTGCAGCGCGCAGGCGAGCCCGCCCAGCCCGGCCCCGACGACCACCACCCGGTCCGTCCGTCCTGTCACCGTCCGCACGTGACCACCTCCTCGCTCAAGTCGATCATCAGGCCCGCCGGTTGGCAGCGGCGGTGGCCAGCCCGGTCAACGCGGTCCGCGCCGTCTGGTCCACGGGTGCGGCGTCGAGCGCGGCCAGCGCGTCGCTGACCCGCTCGGCGATCATCTGCTCCACCCGGGTCACCGCGCCGGTCTCGGCGACCAGCTCGGCGAGTGTGTCGACCGACCCGTCGGCGGCCCGCTCCAACGCCGCGAGCTGGGCCGGGGTGGCCAGCTCACGGGCCAGCGTGAGCAGCGTGGTCGGCTTGCCGGTGCGCAGGTCGTCCCCGGCCGGCTTGCCGGTGGCCGCCGGGTCGCCGTAGACGCCGAGCAGGTCGTCGCGGAGCTGGAACGCTTCGCCGACAGCCAGGCCGTAGCGGGTGTACGCGGAGGCGAGCGGGTCGTCGGCTGGCACCCCGGCCAGGCAGGCGCCGAAGAGCAGTGGTCGCTGGACGGTGTAGCTGGCGGTCTTGTAGCGGGCCACCCGTAGCGCCCGGTCGACCGACCAGCTGGCCGGGTCGTTCTCGCCGAGCACGTCGAGATACTGCCCGGCGACCGTCTCGACCCGCATCTGGTCGTAGCAGCGGCGCACCTCGAAGAGCCGGGTCGACGGCACCGAGGCGTGGGCCAGCAACTGGTCGGCCCAGACCATGCAGAGGTCGCCGATGAGCACGGCGACGGCCTCACCGAACCGGCCGGGATCTCCCCGGTGGCCGGCGGCGACGTGCTGTTCGGCGAGCGCGATGTGGGCGGTGGGGCGGCCACGGCGGGTGGTGGACGCGTCCATCACGTCGTCGTGCACCAGCGCGAAGGTGTGCAGCAGTTCGAGCGCGGCCAGCGCGGGCAGCACCGGTGGCAGCGCCGCGGTGCCGCCGACGGCCCCGCGCCAGCCCCAGTAGGCGAACGTGGACCGGATCCGCTTGCCGCCGGTCAGGACGGCTTCCCGCGCGGTGGCGGCGAAGCTGCCCATCGACGCGTCGATCTCGTTGAGGGTGTCGACCTCGGCGGTGAGGAAGGTGTCGAGGGTTTCATCGACCGCCGTGACCAGATCGTGGGTATAAGCAGCCAGAACGGCGCGGACCGGATCGTCTCCGTCGCCCGGCCCTGCCGGCGCCACGCGGGTCACGTTGCCCGCAACTGCGTCGTTGGCCATGCGGCTGAGCGTACCCTAGGCTACGAGTTGCGTCGATTGGTGCGTCGATAATGGAGGAGGGCCGGTGGAAACTGATCTCACCGCTGCCTATGACCGGTGCCGTGAGCTGCACAAACGCCACGGCCGCACCTACTATCTCGCCACCCGCCTGCTTCCCGCGTGGAAACGACGACATGTGCACGCGCTCTACGGGTTCACGCGGTACGCGGACGAGATCGTGGACAGCACCGAGGACCTGCCGCCGGCCGAGCGGGCCGCTCTGCTGGACCGCTGGGCCAGCCAGTTCGTGGCCGGTCTGCACGGTGCGCCGGTCGACGACCCACTGTTGCCGGCGGTGCTGCACACGATCGCCGTCTTCGATCTCGACCGGGACGACTTTGCGTCGTTTCTGAAGAGCATGGCGATGGACCTGACCGTCACCGCTTACCCGACCTACGACCACCTGCTCGACTACATGGAAGGCTCGGCCGCGGTCATCGGCACCATGATGCTGCCGATCCTCGGCAGCTCCGACCCGGTGGCAGCGCGGGAGCCAGCCCGGCAACTCGGCTTCGCCTTCCAGCTCACCAACTTCATCCGGGACGTCGCCGAGGATCTCGACCGGGGCCGCACCTACCTGCCGGACGAGGACATGGCCAAGTTCGGGGTCACCCGCGAGGAGTTGGCCGAGGCCCGCGCCCGGGGCCGTGTCACCCCCCGGATCCGCGAGCTGATCGAGTACGAGGTGACCCGCGCCCAGGCGCACTACGCCGCCGCAGCACCGGGCATCACCATGTTGGCGCCCGCCTCGCAGGCCTGCATGCGCACCGCGTACGCCCTCTACGGCGGCATCCTCGACGAGGTTGCCGGGCAGGACTACGACGTCTTCGTCAAGCGGGCCCTGGTGCCGCAGCGGCAACGGATGGCGGTGGCCGCGCGGGCCCTGCTCACCTCGACGGGTACGCCGGTCGTCATCCCCGGGCCGACGATCGAGCCGGAGAGCCGGTGACCGCGAGTACGGCGATCGTGCTGTTCACCCGCGACCTGCGGGTGAACGACCACCCGGCGCTGGCCACCACGTGTGCGGCGTTCGATCGGGTGGTGCCGCTGTACGTGCTCGACCCGGCGCTGGCCGACCTCTCCGCCAACCGCACCCGCTTTCTGCACCAGGCCCTCGCCGACCTGCGCGACCAACTTCGTGAGCGTGGCGGCGACCTGGTGGTTCGGCACGGCGACCCGGTGTCCGAGACGATCCGGCTGGCCGGCGAGGTCGGTGCCACCGCCGTCGCGCTCTCGGCCGACGTCAGCCACTACGCCGGCCGCCGGGAGCGGCGACTACGCGCCGAGTGCGAGCGGCATCGGCTGCACCTGCGCCTGTTTCCCGGGTTGACGGTCGTCGAGCCGGGCGCGTTGCGCCCCGGTGGTGGCGGCGACCACTACCGGGTGTTCAGCCCGTACCACCGGGCCTGGGCGGCCAACCGGTGGCGCGATGAGCTGGCCGCACCTCAGCGGATCGCGTTGCCCGATCGGGTACGCGTGGGTCGGTTGCCGGCGCTGCCGACCGGCGACTCGCCCGACGCGGCCATCGGAGGCGAGCGGGTCGCCCGCCAACGGCTCACCGACTGGTTGCCCGAGCTGAACCGGTACGGCGATCAGCACGACGACATGGCCGGCGACGACACCTCCCGGCTCAGCCCGTACCTGCGCTTCGGCTGCGTGTCGCCGCTCGCGGTGGCGAACCGCGCCGGCGACCGGTCCAGCCCGTTCGTCCGGCAGCTCTGCTGGCGGGACTTCTACTACCAGGTCACCGCCGCCTTCCCGGAGATCTCGACAGCGGCGTACCGGCGGGGTGCCACCGAGCAGTGGCGCTACGACGACGACGCGTTGGCGGCCTGGGCCGAGGGACGCACCGGAATGCCGATCGTCGACGCCGGGATGCGGCAGATGCTGGCCCAGGGCTGGATGCACAACCGGGCCCGGCTGATCACCGCCGGCTACCTGACCAAGCACCTCGGGCAGGACTGGCGGTCCGGGGTCGCGGTCTTCTTCCGCTGGCTGCTCGACGGGGACGTGGCGAACAACTCCGGCAACTGGCAGTGGGTCGCCGGCACCGGCAACGACACGAAGCCCTACCGGGGGTTCAACCCGGTCCGGCAGGCCGAGCGGTACGACCCGGACGGCGACTACGTGCGCCGGTGGGTGCCGGAGCTGGCCGCGGTACAGGGCAAAGCCGTCCACCAGCCGTGGCGGCTGCCCGACGCCCTGCGCCAGACGCTCGACTACCCACCGCCCCTCTCGGTGCCCGGCACCGACCCCGTCTGGCTGCGCTGATCAGAGCACCGAGTGCAACACCTCGACCAGTTCGTCGACCCGGTCGTGCTCGGCGAGGTGCGCCGTGGCGTACGCGAAGGTGTAGCCGCGCTCGGGGTCGGCCCACGCGCTGCTGCCGCCGATGCCGCCCATGCCCCAGCTCCCGTCCGGCTCCCGTTGCATACCCAGCGTCCAGCGGGCGTCGCGATCCAGCACCAGGTCCGGCCCGTCGTACTGGATCCGGGTCGCCTCCGCCACCAGCTCCGGGCTGAACAGCCGAACCCCGTCCAGGACACCACCGGCCAGCAGGCCGGCGTAGAGCCGGGCCAGGCTCGCAGCGGTGGCGTGCAGGTTGACGGCCGGTATCTCGGCGCCCCGCCACAGCGGGCTGTTCAGCACGGCCAGGTCCAGCCCACCGGCCGGGTTGCCCAGCGCCCGCGCCCGCAACGAGCCCGGCTCACCGAGTGCCCGGGTCGGCCACCCCGGGTCGCCGTACCGCAGGTCCGCGCAGCGCGACTGGTCCGCCTCGGTCAGCCCGAAGCCGAGGTCGAGCTGCCACCGGTCGGCGATCTCCTCGGCCAGGAAACGGCCCACCGATCGCCCGTCGACGCGACGGACCACCTCACCAACCAGGTGCCCGTACGTCCAGGCGTGTTCCCCGGCGACACTGCCCGGTGCCCACTCGGGGTCGGCGGCGGCCAGGTCGCCGGTGAGCAGCGCCCAGTCGGCGATCGCGGCGGCCGGTCGGGGCACCGGGAAGGCCGGCAGCCCGGCGGTGTGCGACAACACCTGACGCACCGTGGCGGGAGTCTGGAACTGCGGCCAGTACCGGTCCACGGGCGCGTCGAGATCGACGGTTCCCCGGTCGACGAGCAGCAACAGGCAGAGCGCGGCCACCGGCTTGCCGACCGAGTAGACGTTCACCAGCGTGTCCGGCAGCCACGGTTCGCCGCCCGGCCCGTGGCCGCTGCGGGAGCCACCGGTCAGGTCCACGACCGGCTGCCCGTCGTACCAGATGGTCAGGGCGGCGCCGGTTTCCCGGCCGGAGGCGAGCAGGTCGTGGAAGCAGTCCCGGACCGGAGCGAAGCGTGCGTGCATCCGGCCACGGTAGGCGTCCGGGCCGGTGCGCGTGCCGACTTTTCCGCCGACCCCGGTGGTTGGGCTGGTGCCGCTGGGGGATGCTGTTCGGTGTGGCGGAACCGGAGCTGGTGGATGTGGTCGTGGTCGGGCTCGGGGTCGGCGGCGAGGAGGTGGCCGAGCGACTTGCCGAGGCCGGCTTGAGCGTGGTCGGCGTCGAACGGGATCTCGTCGGCGGGGAGTGCCCCTACTGGGGCTGCATCCCGAGCAAGATGATGATCAGAGCCGCCAACGCGCTCGCCGAGGCTCGCCGGGTCGACGGGCTCGCCGGGACGGCCCAGGTCCAGCCGGACTGGGCGCCGGTGGCGAAGCGGATCCGCGAGGAAGCCACCGACACCTGGGACGACACTGTCGCGGCGGAGCGGTTCGTCGGCAAGGGTGGGCGACTCGTGCGGGGCAGCGGTCGGCTCGACGGTCCACGCCGGGTCCGCGTCGGTGACCAGGTGTTCGAGGCTCGACACGGGGTGGTGCTGGGCACCGGCACCCGCCCGTCGGTGCCGCCGATCGACGGCTTGGCCGACACGCCGTACTGGACCAACCACCAGGCGATCGAGGTCGAGGAGCTGCCGGAGTCGCTGCTCGTGCTGGGTGGCGGCGCGATCGGCCTGGAGTTGGCGCAGGTCTTCGCCCGCTTCGGGGTGAGGGTCACAGTGGTCGAGGCGCTCGACCGGGTGCTGGCCATCGAGGAACCCGAAGCGTCCGAGGTAGCCGCCGCGGCGTTGCGCGCCGACGGCGTGGAGATCCACACGGGGGTACGCGCCGAACGGGTCGAGCACGACGGGACCGGATTCACTCTGCGCGGTGGCGGCGGCGCGGAGTTCACCGCCGAGCGGCTGCTGGTGGTGACCGGCCGCAAGGCCCACCTCGCCGAGCTGGGCCTGGACACGATCGGCCTGGACGCCAGCCAGCGTTACCTGCCGGTGGACGACCGTCTGCACGTCACCGACCACGTCTGGGCGGTCGGTGACATCACCGGCGAGGGTGCCTTCACGCACATCGCCATGTACCAGGCGGGCATCGTCATCGCCGACATCCTGGCCCGCGCCCGGCAGGCGAAAGCGGGCGCGGACGCCAGCGGCACCTCCAGCGTGGTCGGCGGAGCGATGGGCGCATCCAGCTCGCTGGCCGCCAGCGGGTCGAGCGGGTCGGCCGGCACCATCCCGCGAGCGGACTACCGCGCGCTGCCCCGGGTGACCTTCACCGATCCCGAGATCGGCGCGGTCGGGCTCACCGAGCAGCAGGCCCGCGAACGCGGCATCAACGTGCAGGTGGGTTTCACCAAGCTGAGCGGTTCGACGCGGGGCTGGATCCACCGGGTCGGCGACGACGGTTTCATCAAGGTCGTGGCGGACGCCGACCAGGGCGTGCTGATCGGCGCGACCTCGGCCGGCCCGGCCGGCGGCGAGGTGCTGTCCGCGCTGGTGGTGGCGGTGCACGCGGCGGTGCCGCTGAGTCAGCTCCGCCACATGATCTACGCGTACCCGACCTTTCACCGGGCCATCGAAAGCGCCTTACGCGACCTGTCCTGACCCCAGCCCCGCCGAAGGGCAGCAAGCGCAGCGCATTTTGCTGTTCATTTCTTTCATCAGGGTGACGTACCATTGCGGCCGTGACCAAGCGGTTGACTGAAGTTGCCAAGAAGGCGGGCGTCAGCGAGGCCACCGTCAGCCGGGTGCTCAACGGCCGCGACGGGGTCTCCGAGGCGACCCGCACCGCAGTGCTCACGGCGCTGGACGTGCTGGGTTACGAGCGGCCGACCAAGCTGCGCGGCGAGCGCGCCCGGCTGGTCGGGCTGGTGCTGCCCGAGTTGCAGAACCCGATCTTCCCGGCGCTGGCCGAGGTGGTCACCGGCACTCTCGCCCAGCGCGGCTACACCCCGGCGCTCTGTGCCCGCACCATCGGCGGGGTCTCCGAGATGGACTACGTGGAGATGCTTCTCGACCACCAGGTCTCCGGGGTGATCTTCGCTGGCGGTTCGTACGCGCTCACCGACGCCCGACATGACCACTACCGTCGGCTGACCGACCGTGGGCTCCCGGTCGTGCTGGTCAACGCCGGCGTGGACGAGTTGGGGTTCCCCCGGGTCTCCACCGACGACGCGGTGGCGGTGGAGCAGGCGTACGGGCACCTGCGCTCGCTCGGGCACGAACGCATCGGCATGGTGCTGGGCCCGGAGGGGCACGTTCCGTCCCAGCGCAAGCTCGACGCGATGACCCAGGCTGCCGGCTGGGACGAGGGCGGCGCCCAGTGCGTCGAGCGCTCCAGCTTCTCGTTGGAGGGCGCGCGGGTCGCCGCGACGAAGTTGGTCGAGCGGGGCGTCACCGGCATCATCTGCGCCAGCGACGTGCTCGCGCTGGGCACGATCCGGGCGGCCCGCCGGCTGGGCCGGTCGGTTCCGGCCGACGTGTCGGTGGTGGGTTACGACGACTCCGCCTTCATGACGTGCACCGACCCGCCGCTGACCACGGTGCGGCAGCCGATCGAGACGATGGGGCAGGCCGCCGTGGATCTGCTGGTCACCCAGATCGAGGGTGCCGGCGTCCTCCAGGACGAGCTGCTGTTCGAGCCGGAGCTGGTGGTGCGGGGTTCCACCGCGCCCGCCCCCGGCCGCTAGGCACCACACCGAACGACGCTTCGGCCGTCGACCGCCTCGCGCGGTCGGCGGCCGTTTTCGTCGTTGCCCGCCACGATCGGCATCGACCGGGCCGAATGACCGGTCATAGGCGATCAATAGCCAACAAGTCGGGCCTCTTTCAGCGGCTTGCCAACATCTGTCGTAACCACGTCGTGTCCTTTCGGAACAGTGTCGATACCTTGCCGAAATGAGTCGGCCTCGCTACAGTGACTCCACTCACACCTGGCTCCGACGCAGCTACTGGGCGTCAGGTCGTATCACCGCAGATCAGCGAAGGTCATTGGAGTCACCCGTTCCCGAAGGGATGGACAGATGTCCGTACCGCAATACCGAAAGGCTGCGGCGGTCGCGCTCGTGGCCGGCCTGGGGCTCAGCCTCACGGCGTGCTCCACGAAGAGCGACGACAAGGGCTCGAACGCCAGCGGCAAGGTCACCATCACCGTCGACTGCCAGCCGGTCGGCGCCCAGAAGGAGCTGCTGAAGAACTGGAACGACGACGTCGCCGAGTTCCAGAAGCAGAACCCGGACATCACCATCAAGAGCGTCAGCGTCGGCGAGCAGTGCAACAACCCGCCGGACTTCACCGCCCGCCTCGCCGGCGGCACCGTGACCGACGTGTTCTACGGCTACATGACCGATCTCCAGCAGGTGCTCGACTCCGGTCAGGCGATGGACATCAGCCAGTACGCCAACAAGGACAACGTCCCGACCTGGGACAGCGTCGACCCCGCTCTCAAGGAGGTCTTCACCGACGGCGGCAAGCTCTACGCCGTTCCGGTGAAGAACTACTCGATGGGTCTGGTCTACAACAAGGCCCTGTTCCAGCAGGCCGGGCTGGACGTGAACAGCCCGCCGAAGACCTGGGCCGAGGTCCGTGCCGCCGCCAAGAAGATCTCCGCGCTCGGCAACGGCATCGCCGGTTACTCGGAGTACAGCGCCGGCAACACCGGCGGCTGGCACTTCACCTCCCTGCTCTACTCGCAGGGCGGCACGGTGCTGAGCGAGGACGGCAAGAAGGCCGACTTCAACAACCCGATGGGCAAGCAGGTCCTGCAGAACCTCAAGGACATGCGGTACGGCGACAACAGCATGGGCGCCCGTCAGCTGCTCCAGTGGGGTGACCTGCTGACGAACGCCGGCGCGGGCAAGGTCGGCATGTTCATCGGCGCGCCGGACGCCACCCAGGCGATCGTCAGCCAGTTCCAGGGCAAGTTCCAGGACTGGGCGATGGCACCGCTGCCCGGCCAGGACGGCGCGGCCAAGGGGACGCTCGGCGGTGGCGAGGGCTACTTCTTCAAGAAGGACCTCACTCCCGAGCAGGTCAAGGCCGGTCTGAAGTGGGTCGCGTACCAGAAGCTCACCCCGGGCAAGGGCCAGTTCGACTACGTCCGGGCCAAGCCGCAGAACTACCCGGTGGGTCTGCCGCAGCCGCTGCTCTTCGCCAACGGCAGTGACGCGCAGAAGCAGGAGTTGGAGCTGCGTAAGGCGAACGCGAACGTCGACACGGCGAACTTCGCGCTCTTCGAGGCGACCCCGGTTCCGATCAAGGGTGAGCCGCGCAACGCCCAGGCCGTCTACGCGGTGCTCGACGCCGCGATGTCGGGTGTGCTGACCAACCCGAACTCGAACATCGACGCACTGCTCAAGACCGCCGAGGAGAAGGTCAACCAGCTCCTCGCCGCCGAGAGCTGACCGATCGTGTGGGGGCCGGTACGCCGACCCGGCCCCCACACTCCCCGCACCGCGCCGTCGACGTCACCGACTCACCCAGGAGTTGCCTTGGCGATCACCACCGTCCCGGAGACCCGCAGGAAACCGGGCCGCCCGCCGTCGCCGTACTCGGCGAGGCCGCAGCGCACCAGCCTCGGCCGCAAGGTACGGGACAACCTGACCGGTCACGCGTTCCTGATCGGGGCGGTGCTCTGCTTCGTCGTCTTCTCCTGGTACCCGATGATCCGCGGCATCGTGATGAGCTTCCAGCGGACCCGGCGCGGCGAGACCACCTGGGTGGGCTGGGACAACTACTCCCGCATCATCGCCGACCCGAGCTTCTGGACGGCCTGGCAGAACACCTTCTACTTCACGGTGCTCGCACTCGCTCTCGGTTACGTGGTGCCGTTCTTCGTGGCGATCCTGCTCAACGAACTCCGCCACGGCAAGGGGTACCTGCGGATCCTGGTCTACCTGCCGGTGATGCTGCCGCCGGCCTCCGCGCTGTTCCTCTTCAAGTTCTACGCGTACGACCCCAGCGAGGCGGGGCTCTTCAACGCGATCCTCAAGGCGCTGCACCTGCCCACCTCGCAGTGGATGCAGTCGCCCGAGATGACGATGCCGGCCATGGTGGTCGCGTCGACCTGGATGAACATGGGCGGCGCGGTGCTGATCTACCTGGCGTCGTTGCAGAACATCCCCGGTGAGCTCTACGAGGCCGCCGAGCTGGACGGCGCCGGGATCTGGCGGCGGATCGTGCACGTCACGATCCCGCAGACCCGGCTCATCCTCGCGCTCCTGGCGATGCTCCAGATCGTCGCCACGATGCAGCTCTTCATCGAGCCACTGATCCTCGCCAACGGTGCGGGCGCGGAGGACTCCGCGACCTCGGTGGCGTACCTCATCTACCAGCACGGGTTCTTCCAGAACGACCTCAACGGCGCCGCCGCGCTGGGCGTGATCATGCTCGTGGTGCTGGCCGGCTTCTCCGCCGTGTACGTGCGGCTGACTGCGAAACAGGACTAGGACGGCGAGGAATGGCACAGGATTCCGGAACCCGGACCCTCATCTCCCAGACCCAGATCAGCCGGGGGCGCGGCAAGGTCATCTACTGGACGCTGCTGGTCATCGTCGTGGCGGGGTTCACGCTGGTGTTCCTCGGCCCGCTCTACTGGATGGTCACCGGTGCGCTCAAGTCCGGCCAGGAGATCGCGCAGACCCCACCCTCGCTGTTCCCGAAGGATCCGCAGCCGCAGAACTACATCGACGCCTGGAACAACCTGGCCCTCGCCAAACTGCTGTTCAACACCTTCTACTACGCGATCGGCGCGGTGCTGTTCCAACTGGTCTTCGACAGCGCCGCGGCGTACTCGTTGTCCAAGCTCCGACCGATCTTCGGCAACGCGATCCTCGGCCTGATGCTGGCGACGTTGATGATCCCGGCGATGGTCCTCATCGTTCCGCAGTACGTGACGGTGCTCGACCTGCCGATCCTGCACATCAACCTGCTCGACTCGCCGTTCGCCATCTGGCTGCCGATGGTCGCCAACGCGTTCAACATCTTCCTGCTGAAGCGGTTCTTCGACTCGATCCCCGAGGAGCTGATGGCTGCTGCCCTCATGGACGGGGCGTCGTCGCTGCGTACGCTCTGGTCGATCATCCTGCCGCTGTCGCGTCCCATCCTCGGCGTCGTCTCGATCTTCGCCGTGACGGCGGTGTGGAAGGACTTCCTCTGGCCGAAGCTGGTCATGCCCTCGCCCGAGACCCGGACGGTGAGCGTCGGCATCTACACCTTCGCCGGCGGCACACCGATGAACGTGGTGATCGCCGCGTCGGTCATCGCGGCGATCCCGACGGTCATCATCTTCCTGATCTTCCAGCGGAACATCATGTCCGGTCTGACCACGGGCAGCATCAAGGGATAACCACCACCGCATCCTTCCGCGGCGAACAACGACCGTTCGCCCGACACATGACCAGGTCCGGCGAACCCGCCGACGTACTGACGCAGAAAGCAGGTGCTCGTGTCCACAGCTGACAGAAGTCCGTGGTGGCGTGGAGCCGTGATCTACCAGGTGTATCCCCGGAGCTTCGCCGACGGTAACGGCGACGGCATCGGAGACATCGCCGGCATCCGGTCCCGGCTGAACCACCTGTCCGCGCTCGGCGTCGACGCGATCTGGTTCAGCCCCTGGTACCCGTCCCCGATGGCGGACGCCGGCTACGACGTCTCCGACTACCGCGACATCGACCCGGTGTTCGGCTCCCTGGCCGAGGTGGAGGCGCTGATCGCGGAGGCGCACGCGCTGGGCATCCGAACCATCGTCGACGTGGTGCCCAACCACTGCTCCGACGCGCACCCCTGGTTCCAGGCCGCGCTCGCCGCCGGGCCCGGGGCACCCGAACGGGACCTGTTCTGGTTCCGGCCCGGCCGGGGCCCCAACGGCGACGAGCGACCCACCGACTGGGTCGGCGAGTTCGGCGGGCCGACCTGGACCCGCACCACCAACCCGGACGGCACCCCCGGCGACTGGTACCTGCACCTGTTCGCCCCGCAGCAGCCGGACTTCAACTGGGACCACCCCCGGGTGCGGGAGGAGTTCGAGGACATCCTGCGGTTCTGGTTCGACCGGGGCGTGGACGGCATCCGGATCGACTCGGCCGGGCTCCTGGTCAAGGACGGGACGCTGCCCGAGGTCCGCGAGGACGAGCCGCACCCGTTCCACGACCTCGACGGCGTGCACGACATCTACCGGGGCTGGCGTCGGGTCGCCGACGAGTACGCCGACCGGGCGCTGATCGGTGAAGTGTGGCTGCCGGACCGGCAGCGGTTCGCCAACTACCTGCGCCCGGACGAACTGCACGCCGCGTTCAACTTCGACTTCCTCGGCTGTGCCTGGGACGCCGCGGCGCTGCGGGAGAGCATCGACGGGACACTGAGCGCGCACGCGCCGGTCAACGCGCCGGCCACCTGGGTGCTCTCCAACCACGACGTCACCCGGCACGTCACCCGCTACGGCCGCGCGGACACCCGGTTCAGCTTCGCCGCCAAGCGCGAGGGCACCCCGACCGACCTGGAGCTGGGCACCCGTCGGGCCCGCGCCGCGGCGCTGCTCTCGCTGTCGCTGCCCGGTGCCGCCTACGTCTACCAGGGCGAGGAGTTGGGCCTCTACGAGGTCGAGGACATCCCGTACGCCATGCGGCAGGACCCGATGTGGGAGCGGTCCGGCCGGATCGACCCCGGTCGGGACGGCTGCCGCGTACCGCTGCCGTGGGGCGGGGACGAGCCGCCGTTCGAGTTCAGCCCCGACGGTGCCGCGGCGCCCTGGCTGCCGCAGCCGGCCGACTGGAAGGACCGGACAGCCAGCGCGCAGACCGGCGACTCGGCCTCGATGCTGGAGCTGTACCGGGCGGCGATCCAGGCCCGCAAGGCCGACCCGGCGCTCGGTGACGGTGAGCTGACCTGGCTGCCCGCCCCGGACGGAGTGTTGGCGTTCAGCCGTGGCGGTGGCTTCACCTGCCTGGTCAACCTGTCCGCCGTACCGGTGCCGATGCCAGCTCAGGGGGAGTTGCTGCTGGCCAGCGGGCCGCTCGACGACGGGTTGCTGCCGGCCGACACAGCGGTCTGGCTGCGTACCGCCGAATCCACCGACGGGCCGCGCGGGGCGGACGGCCCGGCCTGACCTGACTCTGCTCGCCGTGGTGCCGGCGGCCCGTCCCGGCCGCCGGCACCACGCCACCCAGGAAGGGAGCACCGAGGGGGACGCGCGACACCGCACCGACACGGGGGGATCTGGCCTGCCTGACGAAAGGGAGAGCGCAGCTCATGGCCAACCACACCACCGGCACCCCGCACCACCTTCGACACCCGACCAGGGCACTGTTGGCCGCCATCTCCGCCACCGTGCTCGCCGCCACCTCGGTGACCGTCCTCGCGGTCACCGGCACCGCGACCCCGGCCTCGGCGGCGGGGTTGTCCCCCTTCGACATCCCCAACCGGGGCGCCACCGTGCCGTTCATCGAGCACGAGGCGGAGAAGGTCGCCCACAACGGCACGAAGATCGGCCCGGACCGGCGCTACGGCACGCTGCCGTCCGAGGCGTCCGGTCGGGAGGCGGTCACCCTGGACGCCGTCGGTGAGTACGTCGAGTTCACCCTCACCGCCCCGGCCAACGCTGTCACCTTCCGTTACAGCCTGCCGGACAACTCGGCCGGCACCGGCCGGGATGCCACCATCGACCTGCGGGCCAACGGCAACCTGCTGAAGTCGGTCCCGGTGACGTCGAAGTACGGCTGGTACTACGGCGGCTACCCGTTCAACAACAACCCGGGTGACACCAACCCGCACCACTTCTACGACGAGACCCGGGCGCTGTTCGGCAGCACCCAGCCGGCCGGCACGAAGATCCGGCTCCAGGTCTCCTCGACCGCCCAGTCGCCCACGTTCACCATCGACCTGGCCGACTTCGAGCTGGTCGCGCCGATCGCCAAGCCCTCCGGTGTCATCGACGTGGTCACCGACTTCGGGGCCGATCCGAGCGGCGCGACCGACTCGACGGCGAAGTTCCAGGCGGCCGTCGACGCCGGCAAGGCGCAGGGCCGGGCGGTCTGGATCCCGACCGGCACCTTCACCCTCTGGGATCACGTGGTGGTCGACGGGGTGACTCTGCGCGGCGCGGGCCCCTGGTACTCGGTGCTCGGCGGCCGGCACCCCACCGAGCGGAACCGGTCCGTGGGCGTCTACGGCAAGTACGTCCCCGGTGGCGGCTACACCGGCCCGGTCCGGTCGCACGAGGCCAACGGGCCGAGCCGCAACGTCACGCTGCGGGACTTCGCCATCATCGGCGACATCCGTGAGCGGGTCGACGACGACCAGGTCAACGCCCTGGGCGGGGCGATGACCAACTCGGTGGTCGACAACCTCTGGCTGGAGAACACCAAGGTCGGGGCGTGGATGGACGGCCCGATGGACAACTTCACCATCCGCAACAGCCGGATCCTGGACCAGACCGCGGACGGGGTGAACTTCCACACCGGGGTGACGAACTCGACGGTGACGAACACGTTCGTCCGCAACACCGGTGACGACGCGTTGGCGATGTGGGCGCAGAGCGTGCCGAACGTCAACAACTCCTTCACCCGCAACACCATCGGGGTGACCCTGCTGGCGAACCACCTGGTCAGCTACGGCGGTCGGGACATCAAGATCACCGACAACGTGACCGCCGACTCGCTGACCAACGGCGGCGGCATCCACGTCGCGAACCGCTATCCGGGTGTGCAGGGCGACACCGCGGTCCGAGGCACCTGGACGATCGCCCGGAACACGTTGATCCGCAACGGCAACTCGGACTACAACTGGAACTTCGGCGTCGGGGCGATCTGGTTCTCCGCCCTGAACGAGTCGTTCCAGCAGGCCACCATCAACATCACCGACACCGACATCCTGGACAGCTCCTACGCGGCGCTGCACTGGATCGAGGGTCAGACCAGCGGCATCAACCTCTCCAACGTGCGGATCGACGGCGCCGGCACGTACGCGCTCCAGGTGCAGGCACCCAGCCAGGTGTCCTTCACCAACGTGCGGGCCACCAACATCGCGCAGAGCAACCCGATGCACAACTGCGTGGGCGGTGGCTTCCAGATCACCCAGGGCTCCGGAAACTCCGGCTGGTACACCCCGACCCCGTACTGCGGCCCGTGGCCCAACCCCCAGTGGGGCGGCGGACCCACCTCGCCGCCGCCCACCACCACCCCGCCCCCGACCACGACGCCCCCGACCACCCCACCGCCCACCACGCCGCCCCCGACCAGCGGGAACCTGGCGCTGGGCCGGTCGACGACCGCCACCAGCACCAACCAGAGCTACACGGCCGCCAACGTGGTGGACGGCAACGCGTCGACGTACTGGGAGAGCGCCAACAACGCCTTCCCCCAGTCGGTGACCATCGACCTGGGCGCGTCCCGGTCGGTCGACCGGGTGGCGCTCAAACTGCCCAGCGGTTGGGAGCAACGCACCCAGACCCTGTCGGTGCTCGGCTCCACCGACGGCTCGTTGTACAGCACCCTGGCGTCGTCCGGCGGTCGGGTCTTCGCCCCCGGCTCGGGCAACACGGTGTCGATCGGGCTGCCCTCGGGTGACCGCCGCTACATCCGCGTCACCGTCACCGGCAACAGCGGCTGGCCGGCCGCGCAACTCTCCGAGGTCGAGGTGTACGGCGGCACCCAGACCACCCCGCCGCCGACCACGCCGCCCCCGACCACCCCGCCCCCGACGACCCCGCCGCCGACCACGCCGCCGCCCAGCGGCAACCTGGCGGCCGGACGGTCGATCACCGAGACCAGCCACTCCGACGTGTACGCCGCCCCCAACGCGGTGGACGGCAACGCGAACACCTACTGGGAGAGCGCCAACAACGCGTTCCCGCAGTCGCTGACGGTGGACCTGGGCGCCGACCGGTCGGTGTCCCGGGTCGTGCTGAAGCTTCCACCCTCATCGGCCTGGCAGACGCGTACGCAGACGCTGGCGGTGCTCGGCTCCACGAACGGCTCGACCTTCAGCACGCTCAAGGCGTCCGCCGGCTACAGCTTCAACCCGGCCAGCGGCAACACGGTCACCGTGACCTTCACGGCGACCACCCAGCGGTACCTGCGGCTGACCGTCACCGGCAACAGCGGCTGGCCAGCCGGCCAGCTCAGCGAGTTCGAGGTCTACTCCAGCTAGGTCGGGTGCCCCCGCCCGGACCGGGCGGGGGCACCCGGTCCGGGCGTCCCGGCGCAACGCCGCGCCGGCCGTCCGACCCCGTCCCCATCCAGCACCGTCCCCCACCTGTCGCCCAACGACGGGCGTACCCCTGCACCCGTCACCGGGCAACGCACCCACACCCACCCCCGAAAGAGGTGTAGCGACCCCATGTCCAGTAACGGCACCAGACGAGGCACGCCGCCAACCGGCGCGCACAATCCCGTCTCCCGCACGGGCCACCGACGGCTGCTCGCCGGCGTACTCGCCGGCGTGCTCCTCGCCACCGCCCCGGTCGTCACCCCCATGGCGAGCGCGGCACCGGCGGCCGACCCGTCCGCAGCGGCCGCCCGCGTGGCCATGCTCGCCGGGCTCTCCGCCACCATGACCGCCAGCAGCTACAACCAGAACTACGTGGCGGGCAACGCCAACGACGGCAACGCCTCGACCTACTGGGAGAGCGCCAACAACGCGTTCCCGCAGTGGATCCAGGCCGACCTCGGCGCCACTGTCAGCGTGGACCGGGTGGTGCTCAAGCTGCCACCCGCATCGGACTGGCAGACCCGTACGCAGACGCTGTCGGTCCTGGGTTCGACGAACGGATCGTCCTTCACCACCCTGAAGGCGTCCGCCGGCTACACCTTCAACCCGAGCAGCGGCAACACCGCGACCGTCAGCTTCACCGCCGCCAGCACCCGCTACGTACGCGTACAGGTCACCGGCAACACCGGTTGGCCGGCCGCCCAGCTGTCCGAGGTCGAGGTGTACGGCGCCACCGGCAGCAACGACACCCAGGCCCCGAGTGCCCCCGGCAGCCTGGCCTACACCCAGCCGGCCAGCGGGCAGATCCGGCTCGCCTGGTCGGCGTCGACCGACAACGTCGGGGTGACCGGGTACGACGTCTACGCCAACGGCGCGTTGCGCGGCAGCGTCAACGGCTCGACCCTCACGTACACCGACAGCCAGCCGACCAGTGCCACGGTGTCGTACTACGTGCGGGCCAAGGACGCGGCCGGCAACCAGTCGTCGAACAGCAACACGGTGACCCGGACCGGCACCGGCAACCCGCCGACCGGCTCCAACCTGGCGATCGGCAAGCCGATCAGCGCCTCCGGGTTCGTGCACACGTTCGTGGCCACCAACGCCAACGACAACAACGTGGCCACCTACTGGGAGGGCAACGGCAACCCGAGCACGCTGACCGTGCAGCTCGGCGCGAACGCCACCCTCAGCCAGGTCGTCGTGAAGCTCAACCCGGACTCGGCGTGGGGCGCGCGTACCCAGAACATCACGGTGCTCGGCCGGGACCAGGGCTCGTCGAGCTTCACCACCCTGGTCGGCGCGGCGAACTACAGCTTCAACCCGGGCAGCGGCAACACGGTGACCATCCCGGTCTCCGGCGCGGCGGCCGACGTACGGCTCTCGATCGCCTCGAACACCGGTGCCCCGGCCGGCCAGGTGGCCGAGTTCCAGGTCTTCGGCACCCCGGCCCCGAACCCGGACCTGACCGTTACCGGCATGTCGTTCAGCCCGTCCGCACCGGTGGAGACCAGCACCATCACGCTCTCCGCGACGGTACGTAACGCGGGTTCGGCGGCCTCCGGCGCGACCAACGTCAACTTCTACCTGGGCTCCACCCGGGTGGGCACGGCCTCGGTCGGCGGTCTCGCGGCCGGTGCCTCGACCACCGTCAGCGCCAGCATCGGCACCCGGGACTCGGGCAGCTACCCGCTCAGCGCCAAGGTGGACGAGTCGAACACCGTCGTCGAGCAGGACGACACCAACAACAGCTACACCAACCCCAGCCCGCTGGTCGTCGCCGCGGTCGCCAGCTCCGACCTGGTCGCCTCGGCGGTCGCCTGGTCGCCGGGCAACCCGTCGGCCGGCAACACGGTCACCTTCTCGGTGTCCATCCGCAACGCCGGCAACCAGGCTTCCGCCTCCGGTGCGCACGGCATCACCCTGACCGTGCTCAACGAGTCCGGCACCGTGGTCCGTACCCTGACCGGCTCGTACTCCGGCGTGATCAACGCCGGTGCCACGGTCGGCCCGATCAGCCTGGGCACCTGGACCGCCGCGAACGGCAAGTACACCGTCCGGGTGGTGCTCGCCGTGGACGGCAACGAGCTGCCGGTGAAGCAGGCCAACAACACCAGTGACCGGCCGCTCTTCGTCGGTCGCGGTGCCAACATGCCGTACGACATGTACGAGGCCGAGGACGGCGTCGTCGGCGGCGGCGCGGCGGTCGTCGGGCCGAACCGGGAGATCGGCGACCTGGCCGGCGAGGCGTCCGGCCGACGGGCGGTGACCCTCAACTCGACCGGCAGCTACGTCGAGTTCACCACCCGGGCCAGCACCAACACGCTGGTCACCCGCTTCTCCATCCCGGACGCGCCGGGCGGCGGTGGGATCAACTCGACCCTGAACGTCTACGTCAACGGCACCTTCCACAAGGCCATCGACCTGACGTCCCGGTACGCCTGGCTCTACGGCAGCGAGGCCAGCCCGGGCAACTCCCCGAGCGCTGGCGGACCGCGGCACATCTACGACGAAGCCAACGTCATGCTCAACTCCACCGTCCCGGCCGGCAGCAAGATCCGTCTGCAGAAGGACCCGGCCAACACCACCACGTACGCGATCGACTTCATCAACACCGAGCAGGTCGCGCCGATCGCCAACCCGGATCCGGCGCGCTACACCACGCCGACCGGCTTCACCCACCAGGACGTGCAGAACGCCCTGGACCGGGTGCGGATGGACACCACCGGCAACCTGGTCGGGGTGTACCTGCCGGCGGGTAACTACTCCACCTCGTCGAAGTTCCAGGTGTACGGCAAGGCCGTCCAGGTGACCGGTGCCGGCCCCTGGTACACCCGGTTCAACGCGCCATCGGGCCAGGACAACACCGACATCGGCTTCCGGGCCGAGAACTCGGCGGCGAACTCCTCCTTCAAGAACTTCGCCTACTTCGGCAACTACACCTCCCGGATCGACGGTCCGGGCAAGGTGTTCGACTTCGCCAACGTGTCGAACATCGTGATCGACAACATCTGGAACGAGCACATGGTGTGCCTCTACTGGGGCGCGAACACCGACTACATGACGATCAAGAACTCCCGGATCCGGAACATGTTCGCCGACGGCATCAACATGACCAACGGGAGCACCAACAACCTGGTCAGCAACAACGACGCGCGGGCCACCGGCGACGACAGCTTCGCGCTGTTCTCGGCCATCGACGCGGGCGGCGCCGACATGAAGGACAACATCTACGAGAACCTGACCTCGACCCTGACCTGGCGGGCCGCCGGTGTCGCCGTGTACGGCGGCTACGGCAACACGTTCCGCAACATCTACATCGCGGACACCCTGGTCTACTCGGGCATCACCATCAGCTCGCTGGACTTCGGCTACCCGATGAACGGCTTCGGTGCCAACCCGCCGACCCGGTTCGAGAACATCTCGATCGTGCGGGCCGGTGGGCACTTCTGGGGCGGGCAGACCTTCCCGGCGATCTGGGTCTTCTCCGCCTCGAAGGTGTTCCAGGGCATCCGGGTCAGCGATGTCGACATCATCGATCCGACCTACAGCGGCATCATGTTCCAGACCAACTACGTCGGTGGGCAGCCGCAGAACCCGATCACCGACACGGTCTTCACGAACGTCTCGATCAGCGGCGCCCGCAAGAGCGGGGACGCCTACGACGCGAAGTCCGGCTACGCCATCTGGGCGAACCCCATGCCGGAGGCGGGGCAGGGGCCGGCCGTCGGGTCGGTCACCTTCAACAACCTCCGGTTGAGCAACAACGCGGTGGACATCCAGAACCCCACCTCGACGTTCACCATCATCCGCAACTGAGTCACCCGGTAGCCGACGCCGTCGGGGGGACCCACCCTCCCGGCGGCGTCGCGCCGTGTCGGCCCTCGCCCGCCGCGAACCGGGCCGCGCCGGCCAGCGCGTCGGTGGCCAGCGATTCCATCCCGTACGCCAACTCGGTCGCCAGCGCTTCCGGCTCCGGTCGTCCCGCGCCGGCCAGCAGCGCCGCCCGGTCGTTGCGCAGGCAGGTCTGCGGATGCCGGGCGATCGCCGCGGCCAGCTCCTCGGCCGCGGCCCGCGCCTGGCCGGGTGGCACCAACCGATTGACCAACCCCATCGAGTACGCCTCGTCGGCCGGCACCGGCCGGCCGGTGAGGATCAGGTCCATGGCCCGGCTCTCGCCGATCAACCGGGGCAGCCGGACTGTGCCACCGTCGATCAGCGGCACTCCCCAGCGGCGGCAGAAGACCCCGAGTGTCGCGTCGGACTCGGCGACCCGCAGGTCGCACCAGAGCGCCAGTTCCAGCCCGCCCGCCACCGCGTACCCGGAGATCGCCGCGACCACCGGTTTGCTGAGAGTCATCCGGGTCGGACCCATCGGGCCGTCCCCCTCGGGTTCGACCCGGTTGCCGCTCGGTGTGCCGATCGCCTTGAGGTCGGCGCCGGCGCAGAACGTCCCACCGGCGCCCCAGAGTACGGCCACCAACGCGTCCGGATCGGCCTCGAAGGCCCGGAACGCGTCCGCCAGCGCCCGAGCCGTAGGACCGTCGACGGCGTTCCGAGCGTCCGCCCGGTCCAGCACCACTGTGGTGACCGCCCCGACCCGCTCCACCCGCACACCCATCCCGCCAGCATGCCGGCCCGGCCCCACCCCCACAATCCCCGCCGATCTTGCACTTTGGGTTGTCGATCCGCCGCTTGTGCCCCGAATTCCGGGAGCACAAAGTGCAAGATCGGCGGCGTGGGTGATGCGGCAGGTTTGTCGCCGCTGGCCGGTTTGCGACGGCGATCGCCGGGAAGTCGGTACTCGTGCGAGCACTTCTGACGAAAGTTGAGCAGGACTCCCGGCTGGACCGCGCGGGTGACCGGTTGCAGAAGGTCGTCCTGGGCACGCTGCGTCCACGCCGGCTGCGCGACCTGCTGCACGGGGTGACCCTCGGGCATCCGCTGCACCCGGCGATGGTCCAGGTGCCGGTCGGCGCGTGGATCAGCGCCGCGGTGCTGGACCTCATGCCTGGGCAGCGCCGGCCCGCCACGGTGCTGGTCGGTCTGGGCACCGTCAGCGCGGTTCCGGCGGCCGTCGCCGGTCTGAACGACTGGGCGGCACTCGCCCGGGACCAGCGCCGGGTCGGCCTGGTGCATGCCGCCGCCAACACCGTCGGCATGACGCTCTACGCCGGCTCGCTGGCCGCCCGGCTGTCCGGCCGCCACGGAATGGGTCGCGCCCTCGGCTTTCTCGGGCTCTCCACGGTGAGCCTCGGCGCGTACATCGGGGGTCACCTGGCGTACAAGCAGGGGGCCCAGGTCAACCAGAGCGTCTCCGAGCTGCACCGGATGACCGATGGCTGGCACTCGCTGGCCGACATGGCGACGCTGCCGCAACGCACGCTGATCACCCGGGAGGTGGACGACGACATCTCGGTGATCCTCTACCGGCACGGTGACGAGGTGACCGTGATGCTGGAGCGCTGCCCGCACCAGAGCGGGCCGCTCGGCGAAGGTGAGGTGCAGGAGATCGACGGTCACGCCTGCGTGGTCTGCCCGTGGCACGGCAGCGCCTTCCGGCTCAACGGCGGCGAGGTCGTACAGGGTCCGTCCGGCAACGACCAGCAGACCCTGCCCACCCGGATCCAGAACGGCGTGCTCCAGACCCGTCTGCCCTGACCTCGATCGCGCTGGCCCGCCCGCGCCATGGTCTGTCCGCCCCATGGTCTGTCCGCGCCACGGTCCGGCGCTGGCCTGCCCGCGCTGTGGTCTGGCGCTGGCCTGCCCGCGCTGTGGTCTGGCGCTGCCCTGTCCGCGCTGTGGTCTGGCGCTGACCCACCCTCGCTGCGGCCTGGTCCGGGCGCATCCGGCGTCGGGTTGGCCGCACCTCACGCAGATGCTCCGCGCCCCAGGGCCTTACTTCTTTTACGCTGATGTCTGTGAGTCATCATGATGACCCAGGGTCATCAGGCTCTCCGAGATGTCGCCCCGGCCGCCCCGCCAGGGCGGCGTGACCAGACCGCCTCGGGCGTGACCGGCGCGACGTGGTGGAACCAGTCCAGCGTGGGGTGGCCAGCCGCGTCGCAGCGTGGCGCAGCCGCGTCGCTGCCCACGACGCCGCCTGCGCGCAGGGTCCGGCGGACACCGCCGACTGGGGTGGCCAGCCGCGTCGCAGGGGTGGCGTGCGGGCCGCTCAGGTGCGTCGGTGTCGGCCGACCGGCGGACCGTCCGGTACCGAGTCCAGGCCGTGCCCGCCGTCGAACAGCCCGCCCTCGCCGCCAGCACCGGCCCAGCCTTCGTCATCATCCCAGCGCTCGGGGCCGGCGGCCGTCATTCCGCTGCGGTGGGGTGCCGTGCCGCCGGAGAGTGCCATCCCGCTGCCCGGGAACGCCGTGCTGCCGGGGTAGGCCATTCCGCTGCCGGCGGGCGTCACCCCGCTGGCGGGCGCTATCCCGCTGGCGGACGTCACCCCACTGGCGGACGTCACCCCACTGGCAAAGGTCACCTGACTGGCGGGCGTCACCTCGTTGGCGGGGGTCACGCCGCTGGCGGACGTGACCCGACTGGCGGGCGTCACCGCACTACCGGCGGGTGCGACCCCGCTGCCGACATGCGTCGTTGCGCCGCCCCGCGGTGCGAAGTCGTTCCCGCTCGGTACCGCGCCGCCGTGCGGTGTCGCTGGGCCTTCAATGGCCGCGGCCGCCCGGCTGGCAGCCCAGGCTGCACCGCTCCCGGCCGCCCCACCACCGCTGCGCCGGCCCGCGCCACTGCCGTGCCCCGAGCCACTGCCGCCCTGGCCCGCGCCACTTCGGCCTGCGCCACTGCCGCCCTGGCCCGCGCCACTGCTTCGGCCCGAGCCACCGTTTCGGCCCGCGCCCGTACCGCTTCGGCCCGCGCCGCGGCGTGATGTGCGGGAGGACGTGGCCAGTCGGGGAGCCGCTCCGGCGGTGGCTGGACGGCGGCGCAGCCCCAGGACTGCGCCGATCTGGGCGCCGACGATGCTCGCCACGGCCAGCACGGCAGAGACCGCCAGCGGGCGGTTCACCCGATCGGCGGGACCGACCCGGGCGGCACCGACTGTCATCGCCGGTGGTTGGCCCGCTGACTCCGTACCGCTGGTTGGTGCCGGGGCCACCCGCGGCGGTGCGGCCCGCTCGGGCGCCGGCCGGGGCGCGGGCGGCTTCGGTGCCGCGGCCCTGTCGACGAGCCGACCGGTGGCGTGCTGCCGGGACCCCTGGTCGGCGGCCTCCGTGGGCAGTCGGAGCAGTTGGCCGGGGCGGATCCGGTCCGGGTCGTCGATCCTGTTCAGCTTGGCGAGCTGTCGGTAGTCGTCGAACTCGTCCAGGTACCGTTCGGCCACCTCCCCGAGGTAGTCGCCTCGCGCCACCCGGTACACCGGCGCGGCCTCGTCGTTCGCCGCCGAGGCACCGGGTGCGGCCAGCCCCGTCCCGGCCAGGCCGAGCAGGCCGGCCCGAGCCACCGGCGCTGCCGTGTCCGGTGTCGTCGCGGCTCGGGTGGGCGCGGCCAAGGTGGTGACGGACGTCGCGCTCGGACTGGCGTACACCGGCGTGTTGTAGATGGCCGCGGCGCTGGCGGCGGCCGGGCTGGCGACCAGGATCAGCGCGACCGAGCCGACCAGCGCGGCGGCGGCCTTCTGCTGGCGGCCCATCCCGGGCAGCTTCGGCGCCGGCCGGCGCAGGGTCTGTGCGCCCAACTCGACGAGGACGGAGAAGGCGAACGTGGCCCAGCCGAACCACCCGGCCAGGGCCATCGCCCGCAGGAAGAGCTGGCCGTCGTCCCGGCTGGTCAGCGCGGTGCCCACCTCGCTGATCGTGGGTAGGTGATCAGGCAGCGGGTTACCGGCGAAGGCCAGCAGCGCGATCGGCGCGCCGACCAGCAGCACCAGGAGCACGACCAGCGCGCCGATGCCGGTGAGGATCCGTCCGGTCCGCCGTACGACGGAACCACCCGATACGGGCATGGCTGCCTTCCTTCCTACGGTGTTGCGGTGATGGCACGCGCGGTCGCCTCGCCGGTGACGGTGACCGTCTTCTCCTGGACGAACGGCCCGATCATGGAGCGTTGGTAGGTGATGGAGACGGTCACCCGGATCAGGGTCTCCCCGTCGACATCGGGGAAGTTCACGGTGTGGCCCGCGGTCTTCACGGCGGTCAGGTAGTCGGCCACCGCCTTGCGCGCCTCCGGCTCGTCGATCCGCTTCGGCCCGCCCTCGATGGCGGTGGCGCGGTCGATGGCCTGACCGCCGGCCCGGGCCGCCTCGGCGGCCAGGTTCTGGGCGTGTTGCAGGGTGCGGAGCTGCCCGGCGGCGTCGAAGGAGAGGCCGATGATGGCCAGTACGCCGATCATCGTCACAGCGAGGAAGATGCTCACCCGGCCGTGCTCACCGGCCCGCGGGGGCCCGGCAGCCGAGGCGGTGGCCGCCGTCATTGCCGACTCCGGTATCGGTCGAGCGGGGAGGTGAACTCCGCGGTGATCAGCCGATCAGTCTTCATTCCGGGCAGGATGCCGAGCGTGATGTCCTTGAAGGACACCAGGCAGCTGATCCTCACCGTCACAGTGGCGTTCGAACCGACCGAGCTGCTGAAGGCCTCGTCAAAGCTGGAGGCGTTGCCGGGCGACCTGCCGGTGAACGTCGGGTCCAGGTCGTTGGCGCAGGCCAGGCCGTGCCAGTCCAGCTGATCCTGGGCGGCTTTCAGCGCATTCTCGCGGGCGGTGTCGGCATTCCGGGAGATCGAGGCGGCCCGGGCGGCGTCGTGCGCGGCGGTCTGGAGCGTCTCCGCTGCCACGGCGCTGCGCCCGACCACACCGGCCAGCACCATCAGCGCGATGAACGCGGGCGCGAGGACCGCCACCTCGATGGAGACCGAGCCCCGCTCGGCGGTACGGGTCATGGCGGTGTCACCCTCTCCACCGTTCCGTGGGCGGTCTGCTGTATCGCGAAGTCCACGCCCGGCACCACGGACAGGGATCGGCCGCTGACCGTGCAGGTCACGTCGGTCGTGGTGGTCACGCACGTCGGCCCGGCCTTCTCCCAGCCCACCAGCCAGCCGCCGGCGCCCTTCAGGAAGCGGGAGGCGCTCTCCACCCCGGCACCGTTGCCCGCCTGGTACGTCCGCTGCGCGTTGACGCCACTCTGGGCGGCGTTCAACGCGGTGGAGCGGGCAAGGAAGACGGCCGCGACCTGGATCGAGGCGAAGAGAAGCACCAGGATCAACGGCATCATCACGGCGAGTTCCACCGGGTTGGCGCCCCGCTCGCGGTCGCCGCCCGCGAGGCGGCGCCGGGCGGCGGTGACCGCTCGGCTCCACCTCGGGTACGCGGCTCGACGCATCCCGGCTACTTCGGGACCGTGTAGTTCGGGATGCCGTTCATCCAGCCCCTGGCCTTGGTCAGAGCCAGAGCGGTGATGGCCATGGCGACGGCGACCAGGCCGGCGATGATCACTGCGGTGGGCACCGGGCTGTCGCCGCGCTCACCATCGCGGCGCAGTTCGGCCAGGCGCGTCGTCACCACGACGTGCAGGTAGCTGAGGATGGACATGGCGTTCTCCTTCAGGGGGCGGGGTCACACACGGGCGATGAACGGATAGAGGACGAACCCGAGCAGCACGAAGACGAGCAGCGCGCCCGGGATGTCGAGCTTGCTGGTGATCCCCTCGGCGCGGGCCAGGTTGTCGGTGCGGATCTGGTCGCGCAACGAGTCCGCCCGGCTGCGCAGCGTCTCGTGCACCTGCGCGCCCTCACTGCCGGAGGAACGCATGATCGCGCCGACGTCGCCCAACTCGGGAATGCCGATCTTGTCGGCCAGGTCGCGCAGCTCGTCCCAGGGCGCGTGCATCTGCATCTGGGCGATCCGCAGCGACTCCTGGAGTCGGTCGAACACCCAGCCGTCGCAGACCGCCGCCGCCCGCTCCAGCGACTGCACCGGCCCGTGCGCGGCGGAGAGCTGCAACGCCACCAGGTCGAGGTAGGTGCAGACGGCCTGGCGGAACTCGTCGCGGGCGGCGGCAGCCTTGGTCAGTACGGCGCGGTGCGCCAGCAGGGCGGCCAGCAACGCCAGGCCGAGGCTGCCCAGCACCGGCACCACCAGTGGGAACGAGACGCCGAGCGCCCACAGCATCACCCCGAGCAGAGTCGGTGTGGCCAGCCCGATCAGCGCGGACAGCAGCACCGACAAGGCGTACTGCTCGGGCGTCTGACCGATCAGGGCGAGCTGCATCTGCGGCGGCCGCATCCAGCGGGACATCCCGGTCAGCCAGTCGAGTCGCCGGGACGCGGGCGTGGACACCCGGCCGGTGCCCGGCGGCTGATGCAGCCGGCGCAGCGCGGGCCCGAGCGCCGGTGTCGCCGGCACCAGCTCCCGGACCACCAGGAACACACCCAGACCGACCCCGGCGCCACCGCAGACCGCGAGGACGAACTGCCAGTTCACGATCACGCGATCACCTCGCTCGGGTCGGGCGCCGGCAGGAACCGGGCCGGCCGTTGCGGCTGGCTCATCGACCGCACCCAGGCCAGCAGGCCGATGAAGGCGGCGCCGAGGGCGGCCATCACCAGCTGACCCACCGGGGTGCCGTACGGCCTGATGTACTCGGTGTTGATCAGCCCGTACGCCAGGGTCGCCAGCGTCATCCCGGTGAGGAAGCGGACCGCGAACCGGGGCTGGGTGCGCTTGGCCTCGATCTCCCGCCGGGTGGCCACCTCCGCGGACGCCGCGCCGGCGATGGAGCTGAGCACGTCACCCAGCCGCTCACCCCGGTCCGACAGGTGCAGGATCAGCGCCGCCACCACCTGGTCGCAGACCGGGTCGGCGATCTCGTCGGCGAACGCCAACAGGGCGGAGCGGGCCATCCAGCCGGCCTGGAGGCGGGCCGCGAGCAGCCGTACCTCGTCCTCGATGCCGGGTGGCACGCTGCCGATGGTGCCGATGATCGCCTGCTGGAGGCCCTGCCCGGTGCCGGAGACGTCCTTGAGTCGGCGGGTCCACTCGCCGACCGCCTCGATCCGGGCGATGGCCCGCTGTTCGGCCTTGCCGACTCCGAACAGCCACGGGGTGCCGGGTACCGCCACCGCCACCAGCAGGCCCACCACCGGCAACCCGGTCAGCAGGAACGCCAATGCGCCGGCGGCCAGCGCGGCGGCCAGCAGCGCCTGGTAGGCGCGATGCTCGGTCGGTGTGTTGCCCGGCCCGCGCCACAGCCGGCTCAGCCCCGGCCCGCGGCCCGGCCGTCGTCCCGCGGGTCGACGGGTGCCGACCAGGGCGACCACGGCCAGCAGCAGCCCGGCCACACAGGCCGCGCCGGAGACCACCGCGATCAACTCCAGGCTGTCGAACATCAGGTCACCGCCGGGCCAGTCGGGTCTGCCGAGGCCGCCGCCAGGCACCAGCACCGGCCTCGACCCACCGGGTCAGCAGCCGCGCGTCGTAACCCACCCGCAGCAACTGGTCGCGGACCCGTTCCGGCAGGTGCCGGGGGACCGCGCGACCGTCCGGGCCGGGCCCGAAGACGGTGGTGGTGGTGATCCGACCGGCTTCGCCGGCCCCGATCACCTCCTCCACATGCGAGACGAACCGGTGCTTCCGCCCGCCGATCGCGGTCTCGTCCTCGACGGTGACGTAGACGATCAGGTCGAGCGCGTTGCCGGCCATCCGCCGGGCCTGGTCGACTGTCATCTCGCGCCCGTGCGCCAGGGCCAGCTCGACGATCCGTTCACCCACACCGGCGGCGGTACGGGCGTGGATGGTGCACATCGACCCCCGGCTGGTGGTCATCGCCTGGAGCATCGGCACGATCTCCCGGGACCGCACCTCGCCCACGATGATCCGTAGGACGCCCATCCGCAGCGACAACGGGATCAGGTCGGCGATGGTCACCTCACCGGCCGGGCGGCCGTCGAAGCCGCGCTCGCCGTGCCCCTCCCGGGCTTCGAAGCTCATCACCGCCCGGTGCCGCTCCCGGCGGCGGGCCGGGAGCAGCTCCCGACTCTCCTCCAGCAGCACGTACGGCTCGTCCTGCGGGATCTCGTTCATCAGCGCGCGGATGACAGTGGTCTTTCCGGCGCCGGCCAACCCGGCGACCATGATGTTCAGACCGGCGCGCATCGCGGCGCGGAGGAAGTCGCGCAGCAGCGGGTCGATCATCTCGTCCAGGTCACCTCGGGCGCCCGCGAGGTCGTCGAGGCTCACGTCCAGGGTGTTGTGCTTGCGGATCACCGCGTACGGGCGGTGGCTGACCAGGAACACCGCGGCCAGCCGGCTGCCGTCGGGCAGTTGCAGGTCGAGGGTGGGCTTCACGGTGGACAGGGACCGCTCGGTCGCGCCCGCCCGACGGGCCGCCGCCTGGAGGATCTCCACCAGCTCGGCGTCGCTGTCGGCGATCGGCTCGGCCCAGTCCACCCCACCGCCGTGCCGGGTGATGCGTACCTGGTCGCAGCCGAGGATGTGCACCTCCTCGATGGTGTCGTCGACGAGCAGCGTCTGTAGCCGGCCGAGCCCGACCAGCTCGGCGGTCACCTGGTCGAGCAGCAGGCGTTCGTCGCCGGCGGGCATCGGCGTGCCGGCCCGGCGCACCGAGTCCGCGTACGCGGCGACCACCGTGACGGCGAGTCGGGCCCGCTCGGTGTCCTCCTCGTCGACGGTGAACTCCCGGCCGCGCTGCCAGAGGGTGAGTCGTTCGGTGAGTTCCCGGCGCAGCTCCCGGACCACCTGGAAGTCCATCCGCGCCCGGGGCGGTGACTCGGGCGGCGGGCTGGCCGCCGGCGTCGACGGCGGTTGCGGCCCGGACTGGTGGTGCCGGCCGTTCGGCACGGCCAGGGGCGGCGCGGTGGAGGTCACTGCCGGTGGCTGTTGGCGCGGATCGGTGGAGACCGGCTCAAACCGCATCCGGCACCCCCTGCTGCACTGGCCACGCCAACCGGGCCCGTCGCCGCTCCAGCAGCGACCCGATCGGGACCTCCAGCGCGGCCGCCGCGCGCATCAGCGGCCGACCGGCCCGCACGGTCCCGCCCAGGGCGAGCACCCCGGCGGTACGCGGATCGTGCGGCAGCCGGGCGATGACGGGCAGTTTCAGGGCGCGGCTGATCTCGGCCCGCCCGTGCCCGTGGCCGACCAACAGCAGCCGCAGGGTGCCCGGGGGCACCCGGTGCTCGGCGAAGTCCCGTTCGATCGTGGTGACCACCGCGCGGGTGCCGGAGAGGTCCGGCAGGTTCGCCCGGGTCACCAACAGCACCACCGAGGCGGCCCGCAGCACCGGCCACGGAGGCCCGGTCACGTGCAGCCGACCACAGTCGACAAGGACGTCGTAGCCGGGGGTGCCGCGGTCGAGGGCGTCGAAGTAGTCGGCGAAGCGCTGCCAGAGCGGGGTGACGCTGCCGCTCTGGGCCGGGTCGACGAGGCCGGGCAGCAGCAGTCGTTCCCGGCGGGGGGCGTCCAGGTCGACCAGCTGGGACCAGAACGCGGTCTCCAGGTTGCCGTCGCGCAACTCGCCGACGGCCAGCTCTCCGATGCCGCGTGGGCCGTCCAGTTGGCCGCCGAGGTAGCCGGCGAGGATCGAGCCGCCGGCCGGGTCGCATTCGGCGACCACCAGCCGCCGGTGCCAGGCCAGCGCGCAGGCCAGCGCCGAGGTGGTGACGCCGGGCGAACCCTTCGCGGACACCAGCGCGATGATCGCCATGCTCAGGCCGCCTCGGTCAGTACGACGGCGAGTCGTTCCTGTGCGGCGAGCGCCACCACCGCGGGTACGTCACGGGTCAGTAGCGCCAGGTACAGGACCCGGTCGTCGTCGGCCGGGCTGACCATGTCGATGACCGTGGCCGAGAATCGGGTGCCGGCGGCGGCCGTGTCTTTCTCGGCATCGGTGTCCGGGGTGCTGACCAGCAGGACCTTGTCGCCGGGGTGCAGTTCGCGGGCCGGCACCTGGGCGGTCTTCAGACCGAGCGCGATCTGCTGCTGGCCGGGGCCGAGCAGCGGGTCGTCGGTGACCTGCCCCAGGGTGAGCAGCGTGCCCGGGAGCAGCGCTACCGCGGCCCGTTTGCCGACCACCTCGTCGAGCCGTGCGGCGGGCACCGGGCGCAGCCCCTGGCCGCCGGCGACCTGCACGGTGACCAGGTCGGCCGCGCTGATCTCCCGGCCCACCTCGACCGGTCGGGCCACCGCCAGATAGCTGCCGGTGGCCCGTACCGAGGTGACCGCGAAGGCCGCGCCCAGCCCACCCAACGCGATCAGGAGGACGGCGAGACCGAGCAGCCCGGGACGGACCCGGCGCTGGCGGACCACCGTGGGCGGGTTGACGGGTGCGTCCACCGACGGGGTCCCGTTGCGCGTCGCGAGGCTCATCTGGTGACCACCTGAAGTTCGTTGATCTGGATCGGAACAGTGCCGCTGTTTCGGGTCACCAGGATTTCTCCGCTCTGGCCACCGCCGCGCCAGGTCACCGTCCAGTGGGTGGTGGCGGTGACCCGGTAGGTGTCGGCCTTCTGGTAGCCCTTGTCGTAGCCGCAGTCCGGGGAGGTGGATCCGGCCCGATCGCCCGTCGGCTTGTACTCGGTGCCTTCATCAGGGCAGGAGACCTTGTCCCCGTTGCCCATGTCCCAGACGATCTCGGTGACCTTCGCCGTTATCTCGACGGTCACGTCCCGGTCGGTCGCGCGGGCCTGTATCGGGCCGAAGTAGGCCGACTTCTTCTCGGACCACATCCACACCGGCAGGCCGACCAGGCCGGGGCCGACGCGCTTGCGGGGCGCGACGCCCAACGGGGCCGGCAACAGCTTGATCGATGCCAGGGCGCGACGGGCCAGCTCCTCCGGGTTGGGCGGGGCGCCGAAGCCGGCCGGCGGATCGGCCAGCGTCACCATGTCCTGGGCACCCAGGTCGCCGCCGTTGCAGGTCTGCAGATACCACTGCTCACCCTCGGGGGGCGGCTCCGGCCCCTCGGTCAGCTTGTAGTAGCAGCCGTCGCCGCTGTTGAACCAGCCCAGGTCCTCGTCGTAGCAGGGGATGGTCCGCCCGTTCCACTGGCAGACGCCGCTCCCGCCGCCGCCCCCGTCGTCCCCGCCCCCACCGTCGTCACCGCCGCCGCCGGGATCACCGGGGTTGCCGGGTTCGTCGTCCCAGACGCTGCAGTCGGGTTGGTCGGGCGGGCAGCCGGCTCCCGGGTCGGCCCGTAGGGCGGCGGTGGCCGGCGGGGCCGCACCGGCCACCAGCAGGAGCGTGAGGCCGATCCCGGCGAGCACCCGTCGGGTTGTCGCGGCCCGGCTCAGCACGGCTGGTCCCGGTGCGTCGCGCCGTAGTTGATCAGCCAGCGACCATCCGGATATCGGGTCGCGGTGGCGGTGGAGAGGTGTCTGCCGCCGCCGCTGCCCGGTACCGCCCGCTTGTTCTTGGCGTAGACCAACCGGTAGCCGGTCGTGTCCAGGCAGTCCTGGATCTCCACGGTGGCCGGCTTCGCGTCCAGGCTGACGGCGGTCACGGTCGGGTCGGACTTGAACGATCCGGTACGCATTGCGCCGTGCTCCTTAGCCTCGCGAATGGACACCCGGACCCGAGTCAAAAGTGGATCACCGAGAAACCGGGTCAGTTCCGGCGAACGCGGATCACTGCGCAGGCCCGCCGTGCGCGAGGCCGCGAGATATCCGGAGTACGCGTCGAGTGCCGCCTTTTCGGCAGCGCGTCGTTCGACGTCGGAATCGGTCCGGGGTCCGTTGTCGCGGACTTCCGTCGGCCGTTCGACCGCTTCCCGTCCGCTGGCGCAGGCGGCGACCGGCATCGCCACCACGCCCACCAGCAGGCAGATTGCCGCTCTTCTGAGCTGCCGTCCGCGCACCGTCGAGCCTCCTCGTGGTCGCCCGGGGCGGTGACGGTTCACCGCCGTCGGGCATGCGGAAGCGCGCCCGGATCAGCACATCCGGAGCGTTCATTGCGCTTCTGCATTCACCGTTACGGATCTTCTGCGAATTGGGGTCCTGTGTCGTCCGATGGTGAAGGTGAGGCTTGCGTCGCACCCAAGGGGCGAGCATAGGCTGACGCTCGCCGATGCAACAGAGGCAATTCATGTGAACACTCAGCGTGATGTGAGGTGGTGGTGGCGGGTGTCCACACTGCTCCCCGGGCAATGGGCGAGCGAACTGTCGTTATTGATGCGGCGTCGCCGGGCCGGACGGGTTCGCCGCAGTCGCGTCACCGGTCGCGGGAGTGGGACATCGTGGTCTGATCCCGGCATTCGACCGACGTCGGCCCCCGGTGAGCGGGCTACCTCGTCCAACGGCACGCCCGGCTCGGAGTTGGTCGAAAGCGGCCGCGCGGGCTCCGGTCAGCAGGTCGCTTTCTGCGCCATCCGCTACACCGTAGCGAGCGCGCAATCACGATCCGTGTTCGCTGTCGCAGGGGAGCAGTCACCCGCAATGGAGAAGACATGGCGCTGACCGGCCCCCCGGCGGCCACTCCCGGGCGGGAAGACCGACCCGATCTGAGTCCGGCAGCCCAACCGTCCGGTGCCGTGACGGACCCTGCGGGCCAGGCGACGCCCGATCCGCCGCGCGAACGACCGGGTGACCCCGCCCCGGCGGTGGCACGCACCCGGGTCTCGACAGTGTTCGCGGTCCTCGCGATCAGCCCGCTGATGCGGTTGGCCGCGCTGCGCTACGCCGTACCCCCGGGTCTGCCCAGCCGGAGTGGCTGCGACGCCTGCGGCGCGCCGGTCGGCCTGACCCGCCCCTGGCCGGCGCTGGGCCCGGCGGCGCGGTGCGGTCGGTGCCGCGCCCGGGTCGGCCCACCGCCGGCCACCGTCGAGCTGGCACTGCTCGCGACGGCCGTGCTGCTGGCGATCGCCGGCCCGCCCGGCGGGGTGCTGCCGGCGCTGGTCTGGTGGCTGGGCTGGACCATCCCGGCGATCCTCGTCGACCTGGCCGTGCACCGCCTGCCTGACCGGCTCACACTGCCCGCGGCGGCCGGGGCCTGGCTGCTGCTCGGTGTGGCCGCGCTCGACGCCGACCCGGGGCACTGGCTGCGAGCCGTCGTCGGCGGCACCGGGCTGGCGCTCTTCTTCGCCAGCACCGCGGTGCTGCTCGGCCGCCGCGGCTTCGGGCTGGGCGACGCCAAGCTGGCGCTCAGCGTCGGCGCGCTGCTCGGCTGGTACGGCTGGCCGGTGCTGCTGTTCGGGCTGGTGCTCACCTTCGGGCTCTCCGCCCTGGTGAGTCTGGTCCTGCTGGCCACCCGCCGCGCCAACTGGGGCACCCACCTGCCGTTCGGCCCGTTCCTGCTGCTCGGCACAACGGCCGCCCTCCTGCTGGCGACCTGACCCGCCTCGCTGCCGATCAGGGGCCGGATCGGCTGGCCAGCTTGGGGGCCGGGCTGCCGGGACGGTTGGCCCGGCGGCGGAGCACCTCACTGGTCGGGCGGGCCAGCAACGGCGTGAGCACCACGGCGACCAGGGCACCGAACAGCACACCCGCGATCACGTCGTGCGGGTAGTGCACGCCCACGAAGACCCGGGAGAAGGCGCCGAGCGCGGCCAGGGGCAGCGCGACCAGACCGAGTCGGCGGGAGAGCAGCAACGTGGTGACCGCCAGCGCGCCGGCGATGGTGGCGTGGTTGCTGGGGAACGACCAGTCGCCCGGCGGTGGGCAGACGCCGGCGATGATCTCCCGACCGATCGTCCGGCAGGGGCGGTCCTGGTTCACCACGGTCTTGAGGAACTCACTGCCCGCGTACGCCAGGATGGCCGGCACGGGCGCGACCAGGGCGAGCGCCCGGTCGTGCGGGCGGCCGAACCAGCGGCTCAGCGCGGCCATCACCAGCAGCGCGCCGAGTAGCAGGATCACCCCCTCGGTGGCGTGCCCGACGAACCACTGCACCGGCTCTGGGCTGCCGGCGGCGACGTCGACGACGTCGCTGTACCACTCGGCGCTGATCTCCGGAACGTCAATGCTGCCGTTGTCGACCATGCATCACCTCACTTCACGTTCATACCTCGTTCACCTGGGGGACACCCTAGGAACGGGCCAGAGGGCATCGCTGCTGTCGAAGGTCGGGTGGTCCGTGGGACCTTCGTCCAGGTTTCGCACAGCCGGCTCTGGTTGGCTGTCCAGGACGTCGACATCGACAGGAGACCTCGTGCAAACCGGTTCGGCCACCGATCAACCGCAGTCCACCGCCCCTACGGCGGACGACGAGACCTGGCAGATCCGGCGCACGGAAGCCGACATGGACCGACTCGGCGAGACCGAGTCGATCTTCGCGTTGGGCAACGGGTGGATCGGCTGGCGTGGGGTGCTCGACGAGGGTGCCCCGTGCGGGATGCCGGGCAGTTACGTCAGCGGGTTCCACGAGCGGCGCGAGCTGAGCTATCCCGAGGAGGGGTACGCGTTCCCGCCGGCCAGCGACACCGTCATCAGCGCACCGAACGCCGCGCTGATCCGGCTCTGGGTCGACGACGAGCCGTTGGATCTGCGGACCGGGTCGCTGCGCCGCCATGAACGGGTGCTCGATCTGCGTACTGGCGTGCTGCGCCGGGAGACCGAGTGGGTCTCACCGGCCGGGCGGGGCGTACGCATCCGCAGCACCCGGTTGGTGTCCCTGCCGCGCCGCCCGGTGGCTGCCGTCCGCTACGAGGTCGAGCCGTTGGACACCGCCGTCGAGCTGAGGGTCTGCTCGGACCTGCTGGCCAACGAGAAGGTGCCGGAACGTTCGGACGACCCTCGGGCCGCCTCGGTGCCCACCGACCCGCTGACCCCCGAGAAGCACAGTGCGACCGGCCTCGACGGCGTGCTGGTGCACCGCACCGAGCGCAGCGGCCAGCGGGTGGCGGTCGCGGTCAGTCACCTGCTGGAAGGCCCAGGCACCGTGACGACCAGCGGCGACTGCACGCCGGACCGGGTACGGCTGACCGTGGCGGGTCGCCTGCACCCGGGGGAGCCGTTGCGGCTGACGAAGTTCGCCGCGTACGAGTGGGCGGCGGTCGACGCGACGCCCGCCGACGAGTTGGCCGCCCTGGTCGCCGCCGAGGCGGACGCGGCGCGCGCGGACGGCTTCGACGCCCTGCTCACCGACCAGCGCGCCGCCCTGGACGCGGCCTGGCAGGTCGCCGACGTGCGGCTCGACGGCGATCCGGAGCTTCAGCAGGCCGTTCGGTTCGCGATGTTCCACCTGATCCAGGCTGGTCGCCCGGACTCCGACCGGACCATCTCGGCCAAGGGGTTGACCGGCAACGGCTACGACGGGCACGTCCTGTGGGACACCGAGAGCTACGTCCTGCCGGTACTCACCTACCTGGCCCCGGCAGTGGCCCGCTCGGCGTTGAGTTGGCGGCACGCCCACCTGCCCGAGGCGCGGGAGCGGGCCGCCGAGCTGCGGTTGACCGGCGCGACCTTCCCGTGGCGCACCATCGGCGGTCGGGAAAGCTCCGGCTACTGGCCGGCGGGCACCGCCGCGCTGCACGTCAACGCCGACATCGCCGACGCGGTGCTGCGCTACCTGGCGGCCACCGACGACCAGCGGTTCCTGGCCGAGGCGGGGCTGGAACTGCTGGTGGAGACCGCCCGGCTCTGGCACGGCTTCGGCCACTGGTCGAACGGGGGTGACTTCCACCTGCACGGGGTGACCGGCCCGGACGAGTACGCCGCGCTGGTCGACGACAACGTGTTCACCAACCTGATGGCGAAGCGCAATCTGCGCGGCGCGGCGGACGCGGCCGAGGGGCATCCCGAGCTGGCCGACCGGCTCGGCGTGGACCGCGACGAGGTGGCCGGCTGGCGGGCCGCCGCCGACGCGATGGCCATCCCGTACGACAGCGAGCGCGGGGTGCACCAGCAGGCCGCCGGTTTCACCGAACAGCCCGAGTGGGACTTCGCGAACACCGGTGACGACGACTACCCGTTGCTGCTGCACTTTCCGTACCTGGAGCTGTACCGCAAGCAGGTGGTGAAGCAGGCCGACCTGGTGCTGGCCATGCAGCTCTGCCCCGGTGAGTTCACCGCCGACGAGAAGGCCCGCAACCTGGCCTACTACCAGGCCCGCACGGTCCGCGACTCGTCGCTGTCGGCGGCACCGCAGGCCGTGCTGGCCGCCGAGGTCGGGCACCTGGATCTGGCGTACGACCTGTTCGCCGAGTCGGTCCTGCAGGACCTGGCCGACCTGGGCGACAAGACCGCCGACGGGCTGCACCTGGCTTCGCTGGCCGGCGCGTGGCTGGCTCTGGTGCAGGGCTTCGGTGGGCTGCGCGACGACCGGAGGGTGCTCTCCTTCGACCCCCGGCTGCCGCGCCGGATCGACCGGTTGGCGTTCAGCCTGCGCTGGCGTGGCCACCGGCTGCGGGTCACGTTGACTCCGGCCGAGGTCCGCTACGAGCTGCCCGACGCCGCCGCGGACGTCGAGGTCGAGCTGCGGCACCACGGCGAGTCGCTGCGGGTCACCGGCGCCGAGCCGGTCACCCGACCGATGCCGCCGGTGCCCGACCCCGGCCCGGAACCGCCCTCCCCGCCCGGCCGCCGCCCCACCCGCCGCTGCGCCGCCTGAGTCGCCCCGACCGTTTCGGGCTGGCGCGGCTCCGTTCCGAGCCGGCGCGGGCGGTTCAGGTCGGAACGGGACCGCCGGCCATCCGCTGGCGGACGGCCTCCAGCGCCTCGAAGGCGTACGCCCAGTTGTGGCACTTGAAGCTGCGCAGGCCGTCGATCGCCGTGTGACAGTCGGAGCAGCGCACCCCGGCGATGGCATCCGGGATCTCGGTGTTGACGTACTTGCGCTCGCCCAGGATGACCGTGGCGATCATGGCCTTGTCGTGCAGGCCGGAGAGCGCCGACGAGACGATGTCGTACCAGGTGACCCGGCGACGGCACTTCGGGCAGTCGGGTTCGTCGCCGCTGACCCAGAGCGGGGCGCCGATGCTGCGCGCCGGCATGCCGAGCAGTTTCTCCAGCCGCCGGACGTCCGACTCGGGGGTGGTCCACCGGTGTCGGCCGGGCAGTGATGCGGGCGAGTCGTACACGGCGCGGAACAGGTCGTGGTCGACCTGCACGGTCTCGCGCTGAGCGGTCATCGGCGTCCCTCCTCGTTGAGTCGGTGCCCCCACCGTGGTCAGCGGTGACCATGGGCGCAGCCGGATCAACGACACGAGGGGGCGGTGGGTCGTCGCTCCGCGGCTGACCGCTTTCGCCTCCGGTGGCCGGCCTCGGGTGGTACGACGGACGCAGGGCGTGTGTCGGCGGGAGGAGCGCCGATGGCGAGCAGACCCGAACGGCTGCTGCGGGGCGGCAACTCGCCGCTGAGCGCGTCGTTCCTGGAGCTCTTCTTCGACCTGGCGTTCGTGCTCGCGCTCAGTCAGTTGGCCGCCCACCTGCTGCACGACCTCAGCCTGGCCGGCGCGCTGCGTACCGCCCTGCTGTTGACCGGGATCTGGTGGATCTGGGTGCCCACCACCTGGTTCGCCGACTGGTACGACCCGGAGAGTCCGGCGGTGCGGTGGTTGCTGGTGGGTGCCGCGTTGGGCAGCCTGCTGGCCGGGGTGGCGATCCCGCAGGCGCTGGACGGGCGGGGCCTGCTCTTCGCCGGCGCGTACGTCTCGGTGCACATCGCCCGGGGTGTGGTCACCACCGTCTGGCTGCGCGGTCATCCGCGACAGATTCGAACGCTGCGCATCCTCTGCTGGTTCAGCGTCTCCGCCGTACCGTGGTTGGTCGGTGGGTTTCTGCCGCAGTGGCGGGTGCCGCTCTGGGTGCTGGCCCTCGCCATCGACCTCACCGGCCCGCGCCTGCGCTGGCCCACGCCGGGGCTGGGCCGGACCGGGCGGCAGGAGTTGCACCTGGCTGGCAGGCACTTCGCCGAGCGGTACCAGCAGATCATGATCATCGCGCTCGGTGAACTCGTCCTGGTCGCCGGCCTCTCGTACGCCGGCACCGATCTCCACTTCCCGCAGACCGCCGCTTTCCTGTTGGTCTTCGCCACCGCCGTGCTGATCGGTCTGCTCTACGTCACGCCCGCGGGCCAGCGCCTCGGCCCCGCCATCGAGCGGGCCGATCCGGCCAGTCTCGGCGTCACCACCGGATATCTGCACCTGGTGATGATCGCCGGGCTGGTGGTCACCTCCGTCGGCGCCGAGTTGAGCATCTCGCATCCGCTGCGCACCGGTGACATGACAGCGGTCCTGTTCATCCTGGGCGGCCCGATGCTGTTCCTCCTCGGGCGGATCCTCTTCTCGGCGGCGATCCACCGGCGATTCTCCTGGCCCCGGGTCGCCGCTCTGTTCGTGCTGGCCGGCGCGGGGGTTGTGCTGCGGATGCCGCTGCTGGCGGTCAGCGCCGTCGCCACCGGGGTGGTGCTCGCGGTGGTCGTCCTGGACCACGCCGGGATCGGTTCGTACCGGCACCGAGCTGGCGCGTAGTCTAGAAGCCTGACTAAAGTCAGGTATATGGACTCGGCTCTCATCGCCGCCGTGCGGCGCTTCAACCGGACGGTCACCCAACGGGTGGGCGCGCTCGACGACGAGTACATGGCCCAGGGACGCCCGCTCGGGCAGGCCCGGCTGCTCTGGGAGATCGGCCCCGCCGGTGCCGAGGTCGCCGCGCTACGGGCCCGGCTCGGCCTGGACTCCGGATATCTCAGTCGACTCCTGCGCACCCTCGAGAACGACGGCCTCGTCACCGTCGGACCGGTCGACCAGACCGGCGGCGACGGCAGGGTCCGCGTCGTCACGCTCACCGAGGCCGGCCGAACCCAGTGGACCGACCTCGACCAACGGTCGGACAATCTCGCCGCCTCGATCCTCGAACCGCTCGGCGAACACCGCCGCGAACGACTCGTCACCGCCATGGCCGAGGTCGAACGGCTGCTCATGGGCTCGATGGTCGTCATCGAGCCGTGCCCACCGAGCGACCCGCGAGCCCGTGCATGCCTGCGGGCCTACGTCCGTGACATCGCACGACGATTCGACGGCGGGTTCGACCCCGCGCTGAGCAAACCGCTCCCCGACGAAGCGCTCGTCCCGCCCAACGGGGTGCTCCTGCTCGCCACCCTCAACAGCGAACCGATCGGCTGCGGGGCCGTCAAACTCCACCCCGACGCGCCCGCCGAGGTCAAACGGGTGTGGGTGTCCGACACCGTACGCGGGCTCGGCGTCGGGCGGCGGCTGCTGGGTGAGCTGGAACGGTACGCCGCCGAGCGCGGCGCCACAGCGGTCCGGCTGGACACCAACCGCGACCTCACCGAGGCGATCGCCCTGTACCGGGCGACCGGTTACCGGGAGATCGAGGCGTACAACACCGAGCATTACGCCCACCACTGGTTCGAGAAGCAGCTCAGGCGGTGAGGCGACGCGCGCCCCAGTCGCGATCTTGTCGGCCTGGTCCTGCTGGGGAATGCTGACGGGTGTCGGAGCGATGATCAGCATCCGCCTCCACTGAAGGAGCCACCCGTGCGCAAGCTCGTGTACTACATCGCCACCACGCTCGACGGCTTCATCGCCGGCCCCGACGGCGCCGACCCGACCGGCCCCGGCGGGTTCTGGCCCATTCCGGACGACTACCTGCGCCACCTCGTCGCGGAGTACCCGGAGACCCTGCCGGGTCCGGCCCGGCAGGCGTTCGGCATCACCGACCAGGGCAGCCGGTTCGACACCGTGGTGGAGGGGCGCAACTCCTACGAGGTGGGCCTGAAGGCCGGTGTCACCGACGCGTACCCGCACCTGCGCCACCTGGTGTTCTCCCGGACGCTGGGCAGCAGCCCGGACCCGGCCGTCGAGGTCATCGGCCAAGACCCGATCGCCACGGTACGAGAGCTGAAGCGGCACGACGGCAAGGATGTCTGGGTGATCGGCGGCGGCGCTTTGGCCGGTGCCCTCTACCCCGAGATCGACCAGTTGATCGTCAAACTCGCCCCGTTGACCATCGGTGCCGGCATCCCGCTCTTCGGCCGTGACGCCGTCTTCGCCCCACGCACCTGGCGCCTGACCGACCACACAGTCCTGGACAGCGGCGCGCTCTTCCTCACCTTACGCGCACACCGACCGGAGCCGAGTCCGCGTGAGCCCGTCACCGCCCTCGTGAGTGGTGGCGCGTCGGCACGTCGGGCGGGAACGGCGAGCCCGTCGGGTTCGTCGTTCCCGCCCGCAACGCCTACGAGCCGGCCGTCGACACGGCCTGGTAGCGCGAGCGGTCGGCTGCCCCGGTCAGCCCTTCACCGCGCCGGCGGTGAGCCCCTCGGTCAGGAAGCGCTGCCCCAGGGCGTACATGATCACCACGGGGATGCTGACCAGCAGCGACGCCGCGGCGAGTTGCCCTTGCGGCACGACGTCTCCGGCGATCATGGATTGCATCCCCACCGGGAGCGTCTTGTACTCGTCCTTCGTGATGAACACGAAGGCGAAGAGGAACTCGTTCCAGGCGTTGGTCAGGGTGAAGAGCGCGACCGCCAGCAGCCCTGGCTTGGCCAGCGGCAGCACCACCCGGCCGAACGCCTGGATGCGGCTGCACCCGTCGACCAGGGCGGCCTCCTCCAACTCGATGGGGATCGACGAGAAGTACCCCACCAGCAGCCAGGTGGCGAACGGCAGCGTGAAGGTCGGGTACGTCACCACCAGGGACCACAACGAGTCGGTGAGCCGGGCACCGATCAGCATCTGGTACAGCGGGATGAACAGCAGCGCGCCCGGCATCACGTAGGTGAGCAGCACCGTGACGGTGAAGCCCTGCGCCCCGCGGAATCGCAGCCGGGCCAGCGCATAGCCCGCCAGGGCGGCGCAGACCAGTGCCACAGCGGTCGACGCCGCGGACACCAGCAGGGTGTTGAGATACCAGCGGCCGAACGGTTGGTTGTCGAACAGGGCGCCGAACTGCTCAAGCGTCCACGGCGTCGGCCACAGGTCGTCGGTACGCATGACGACCTGGCCCTCGGACTTGAAGGCCGTGACGAAGATCCAGTACAGCGGGCCCAGCACGAAGAAGAGCAGGCCAGCCAGCGCGGCCCAGGAACCCAGCCCCGACACCACTGTCGACGAACGGCGACCACCTCGGGACTGGAGGGTCGAGACCACCCGGCCGACCCCCGCCGCGATCAGCAGGATCACACCGAGGACCACCGCCGCCTTCCAGAAGATCTGCGGTGATGCCCAGAGCAGCAGACCGGTGACCAGCGCGGTGAGGACCCACGGCATTGCCCTCCGCGCCGTCCCGGCCCACCGCTGCGCCCCGATCCGCAGCGCCGAGCGGCGTCGCCGGGGCAACTTGATGTTGGTGTCCTGGCGCAACAACCGGACCAGGACGAACACCAGCCCGCCGATGATCGGCAGCATGACGAGCGTGACCGCCGCACCCGCGCCGTACTGCAACTGCAGGATGGCCTTCGAGTAGGCGATGAGCACGTACGGCGCTGTCACGTCGCCCGGGCCGCCCTGCGTCAGCAACCAGACGAGGTCGAAGTTGTTGAACGTCCAGATCGACGACAGGGTCACCGTCACGGTGATCACGTGGCGCAGTCCGGGCAGCGTCACACTTCTGAACCGCTGCCACGACGAGGCGCCGTCGATGGTCGCCGCCTCGTAGAGGTCTGCGGGGATGGCCTTCAACCCCGCGAGGAAGCACACGGTGAAGAACGGCACCCCTTTCCAGACGTTGACGAGGATCACCGACGGCATGGCCAGCTCCGGGTCGGACAGCCAGCCCGCGGGCCAACTGTCGACCAGGTGGGCGCTGGCCAGCAACGGCCCGATTCCGGTGGCGGTGAGCAGCGTGTTGACGCTGCCGAAGATCGGGTCGAGCAGCGCGCGCCAGCTGAACGCCGTCACCACCGTCGGCACCACCCACGGCACCAGGAGCAGCCCGGCCAGCACCGCCCGCCCACGTCGGCGATGGTGCAGCAGCAGGGCTGCGGCCAGCCCCAGCACGACCTTGAAGATCTCGGCGTACGCGGTGAATACGAACGAGTTCACCACGCCGGTGTGGAACTGGTCGTCGCCGACGAGCGCGAGATAGTTGTCCAGGCCGACGAAGACGGTGTCCTGCCCGTGCCGTTCGGTGGTGCTGGTGATGATCGACCGGGCGATCGGCACGAGGACGAGCCCACCGACCAGCACCGCCATCGGCGCCAGGAACAGGGCCGCGAGTCGCCAGTCGCGACCCAGCCGCCGCTGGACAGCGGTGAGGGAGCCGGGCCCCGACGGCGAAGATTTCCTCGCCGCCGGGACCCGGACAGGACGGACAGACCTCACTGCGGCAGCCCCTGCTGGTTGAAGATCTGCACCATCTTCGTGTGGGCGGCCGACACGGCCTGCGCCGGCGCGGTGCCCTGCACGACCTGCTGCATCATGTCGGTGAGGACGTAGGCCGACCCCACCGCCTGCTGGCCCGCGCTGGCCTTCTGCGGGAAGGTCAGGCCGTTCTTCGTGTTCAGCGGCAGCTTCAATTCAGTGATCTTGCGCAGCATCGGGAACGCCGGGTCGCCACTGGTGAAGAACGGGTCGGCGTCCCAGACCTTCTCCCAGGCGGGCATCACCAGGCCGGGTGCCTCCTTCGCCACCCCGAGCAGCGCGGGCGCGCTGACCAGGTACTGCGCCAGGAGCTTGGCGAGCGCCGGGTTCTTGGCGCCCTTGAAGACGACGAAGCCCTGCGACTGGCCGAGCAGCAGCGGATTGTCGGTCGCCGGTCCGATGCAGTCGGAGAACACGTGGGTGTTGGCGTGCACCGGGTTCTTCTTGGTCCTGGAGTCCGCGTACACGCTGAACTGGTTGCGGGTGTAGCCGAGGATCCCGGCGAGCCAGTTCTCGTTGTTGCTGGTGTCGGTCCAGCTCGCGATCCCCGGCGGCAACATCGGCTTGTACTTCGGGTTGGTGTAGATGTCGCCGAGGAAGCTGACCGCCTGCACCGTCTCCGGGGAATTGAAGGTGACCTTCCGGCCGTCGTTGCCGGCGATCGACCCGCCGTAGGCGTTGATCAGCGCCTCGATCATGCCGTTGCCGTCACCGGACCGGTTCACCGTCATGCCCCAGCCGAACCGGCGCTTGGCCGGATCGGAGATCTCCAGGCACAGGTCCCGCAGCTCCTCCCAGCTGTAGATGTCCTTGGGGGAGATGCCCTTGTCCTGCATCCAGTCCTTGCGCAGGAACGACCCGATCCCGATGAAGTGGTACGGGATGGCGAACCACTTGCCGTCGAAGACGCAGAAGTTCTTGGCCTCGGCGCAGGGCTCGCCGTACTTGGCGGTCAGCGCGTCGACGACGTCCGTCACGTCCTCCAGGTCCCCCAGCGCGTGGAACTGCGCGACGAACCGCGAGTCGGTCATGAATGCCAGGTCACGGGCCACCCCGCCCTTGACCTCGGCGTCGATCTTGGCCACCACGTCACCGGCGTCGGCCTGGACCAGGCTGTTCTCGATCTTCGTGCCGGTGGTGTCGGCGAACTTCTTGATCGAGCTGTCGAGGGCTTCGTTCGCCGCCGTCGAATACAGCTTCTGCGACAGCATGCCCATCGACGAGCCCTTCATCGCCGCCGCGGCGTCGACCAGCTCCTGCGGAACCTCCGGCTGCACCCTGCTGGGCGGGTCGGAGTCGCCCCCGCACGCGGCCAGACCGGCCGCGCCGAGCACCCCAACCCCCATCCCCAGAAAGCCGCGCCGTGACCACCCCGACTTGTCCTCCATGGACACTCGCCTCCTTCATCTCCCGCGCACGGCTGCACGCCGAAGGCATGGCTGGCGGACACCGCGACGGTTGTGCTCCAGTTGGTTTCTGCCGGCGACCACCGAGGGCCGCCCGTCGAGATCAGTGCGCCGGTGGGTTGCCACGGTGGTGGGCGGGTCCGCCCGTCACCGTGGGGCGTCCACGTCCGCGCGCTTCGTCGGAGCCACCCGAGGCACGTCGGGTGCCGCTCGTCGAATGGCGCGACGGGGTCGAGGCGATCGGCGACCGGGCCGAGGCAGTAGCGCTGACGTTCCAGTTCGGTCGGGTCACGGGACCACCGCCGTTCGAGATTTCGAACTAGGTTCGATATACCGTATCGAGTGGTCGCGACGCTAGAACAGTTCGAAGAACGATGTCAATGTTTCGATGTTGTTTCGAACCGAAAGCGGGAGGCTGCCTATCGAGGCTGCGCCCGGTAGCCCATGCGAGCCGACAGCGAGGCCGCCCCCTCGCGAACCAGCCCGGTCCACTCCACCTGCACCTCAGGCGTCCAACGGATGATCGGCGCGGACAAGCTCATCCCGGCGATGATCGCGCCGGTATGGTCCCGGATCGCCGCGGCGACACAGCGCATGGCGGTGTCCGACTCACCGATGTCGACAGCGACGCCCTCGACCCGGACCCGGTCCAGATGCTCACGAAGAACATCCGGATCGGTGATGCTGTCCGGCGTCATGCCCGGCAGGGGATCCTTCAGCAGGACGGCATCCAGGTCCGCCTCGTCGAGCGCCGACAGCAGCACCTTGCCCACCGCCGTGCAGTGGGCGGGCAGCCGCAGTCCGACCCCGGACACCATCCGAACCGGGTGGGTGCTGTCGAACTTGACGAGGTAGATGACATCGGCGCCGTCGAGCACCGCCACATGAACCGCCTCGTCGCACGCGGCGGCCACGTCCCGCGCGACGCCTTGCGCCTCGCGTACCAGATCAAGCCGACCCGCGAACGCCGCGCCCAACTGGAACAACGGCATGCCGAGCCGATACTGCACGGGCTGACCCGGTATGGAGATCAGGTACGCGCGAGCCTCAAGCGTCACGAGCAACTCGTGGACGGTCGTGCGGGGCAGATCGAGTCGCTCCATCACCTGGCGGGCCGACAGTTGGGGGCAGTCCAGAAACAGTTCCAGGACGTCGAGTGCGCGGATGACCGCCGGTACCACACGGGGCATGTTCGATAGTCCCTTCGCAGTGCCGGACCCGTGTCAACGATCTCCACACGGGCCAGCACCTGAAGAGGATATCTACGTCAGCCACCGGCGCCAGGTGTCAACCTCGTCGTTGATCCGCTGCAACGCGCCCGGATTCCGAAGCGTTCAGGACCCGGTCGTCTGGAATCTGTGGACCGCGGCCTCGGCCACCCGGTTGAGGTGTTCCACGCCGCCGGGCTTGTTGCCCTCCGACTGAACCACCACCAAGCTGGTGCCGGCCCGGACGAGGATGACGTCCCACTCCAGCGTGTCGAGACGCGACGTCGTGGCCTGGATGAGATGAAGGCTGTCATCGCCCAACCGCGGGCCGGCCGCGACCGCGAACCGATAGCTGCCGTCCTGGTCAGGCAGCACAAGGGTCGGGCAACCGCCGATGAACGTCCGCAGGTCCGCCATCGCTCGCCGTGCACCGTCGTCGGTGTACGTCCTGAGAACTTCCGTTCCCACCCACAGGTCGTCGGGACCCGCGTCGAAGCTGAGGGTGGCTGCGGCTGTCGCTGACGGAGATCCGGTCAGCCGCCTCGCCGACAGCAGCGGGATCATGCTGGGCGCACACGCCGCGCCGACGTCTGGACGTCGATCGCCAGCATCGAGTGCCATGGTGGTCGCGATCTCCACGGTGAAGCCGGGCGGTAACGACTCCGGGGTCACCAGGCGCGCGGACAGCGCTGCGGAGTACCCGGGGCCGCCGGTCGCCGGAACCGCTGGGGAGGGCGCATCTGTAGCTGTCGCCTGCTTCCTTGCCTGCGCGGACTGATCCGCCGCAGAGCCGCAGGCCGCCACAACGGAGACGATCGCCACCGCCACCAACCCACGCAGCAGAATCCTGTGCACCGGACAGCCTCCGCCTCTCGCCGAAAGAGCCACGCCACCAGCGTGCGACTCCAGCCATCCGATCCCACTGGGGGCATCGCCGATCAAGCTGACGTTACACAGAACCGGTATCAGTTGCGTCTGCCCCTATGCTGCGCCAAGCAGTTGGTGCGAGCAGTCCATTAAGGAGCGCGGAGCCGCATGGCCGACGAGATCAAATACGAGTACAAGACCGTACGGCCAGTCCGCGGCACCGACGGCCTGGTCATCTCGAAGATGCAGAAGGATGGCTGGGAGCTCGTACAACAGACCCCAGGCGCGCTTCGCTCCACCGTCAACTTCCGTCGGCCGAAGAAGCCGCAGCCGTGGCTCCTGATCGGCGCGGCAGCCGTCATCCTCGTGATCCTGGCCGTCGTCATCGGCACCGCCTCGGCACTCAGTGGCGGCGAAGACGAAAGGAACGGCGGGTCAGAAAAATCGGCGGCTGCGGTGAGTGAGAAACCGGCTGCTACGCCCGCTCCGACCGCTGTCGAGTCGGCTCCCACTGAGGTGATCACGCCGCAGAACAATCCGGAGTTCGCCGCGCTGCTGAAGGCGGACGATTGCGACGACGCGAACCTGGCGTTCGCTACCAGGTACAAGGGCAAGACGGTCGCGTTCAACGGCTCGATCGTGAACATGGCGCCCCACGGTGACTACGACACCCGCTACGACTTCCTCCTGGGCCCAGGCGACAGGGGATCGAACACGACTGTCGGCCCGGCCTTCAAGTACGAGGACGTCAACATCCTCGACCTGAAGCTGACCGGCAAGAAAATCCCCGCCACCGTTGGCGTAGGCGACACGTTCCGCTTCGTCGCCGAGGTAGGTGAGTTCAAACCCGCCCAGTGCCTCTTCTTCCTCGACCCCGTCTCGACGGAGGCCCGGTAGCCAAGACCAGACCGTTCCGTCGGTCCTCCTCGCTAGGGTGCTGCCGTGGATCACGATGGTCGTACCTTGCCGACTCCTTTGTCCGAAGCTCATGAAGTCGGTTTCGACTACAGGGACGGCGATGGCGTCGACTTCGAGCCGTACCCTCACTTCCTCGACCCGGACGAGATTGCCGAGTGGTGGAGGGCGTGGACCGGAAACGCGGAGCTGGACGGGTCCGAGTTCCGGGTCTTCGGGCAGGACGGCACCGGCGGCCTCGCCGCGTTCTGGCTGGTGCGTGACGGTGAGCCGATCGAGCAGCAGCCGGTGGTGTTTCTCGGTTCGGAGGGCGAGACGGGCGTCGTGGCCCAAGACCTGGGCGCCTACCTGTGGCTTCTCGCCGACGGTTTCGGCCCCTGGGAAGCGACGGCCTACCCCGACCACGAACACGAGCCCCGTACCGATGCCCGCCTCGCGGAGATCGCCCAACGCTGGGCACCATCGCGTCGCGGGTCGGCGCACGAGGTCATTGCCGCAGCGCGGGAAGAGTTCCCCGGCTTCGATGAGCTGATCGGCTCACTCTGCCGATAGTCGGCGCGAATGGTGCTCGTCTAGAGGTGGCCGACGAGAGCCCCTGGCTATGCCGACCACCGGTTTCCCGGAACGGCCGACCGAACGCCGGGTAGGCGCGATGCTGGGACCGAACGGCAGTCGATCGGCTGACACGTGCGGAGGTGGCAACGCATGCCCGACGATCCCCGGTACCAGGAGGCACTCGACACCGCGGAGCGCCTCCTCGGCCAACCGTTGACCCTGCCGCTCGCCGACGGGGAACCCGCGGTCGGTCAGGACTTCCGGCGGCTGGCGACCGAGCACACCTTCGGCGACTCGTGGCCGCGACCGGGCCTGGACCTGCGGAGCCGCTGCCTGATCTCGGTGGCCGTCGCGGCGGCGCTGGGCACCCACGAGCCGCTGCGGGGGCAGTTGCGCATCGCGCTGACGTCCGGCGTGACCAAGGAGGAGATCGTCGAGCTCTTCATCCACCTGGAGGCGTACGCCGGGGCGGCCCGGGCGTTCGACAGCTACCAGGTGGCCGCGGCGGTCTTCGGCGAGCACCGCTGACGCTATCCGTCTGCCGCCGACCCGCGCCCTCCTGGGGAGCGGGCCGCCGAAGAGTGGGCCGCCAGGGACTCGAACCCTGAACCTATGGATTAAAAGTCCACAGCTCTGCCATTGAGCTAGCGGCCCGCGCGCTCAGGTTACCCGACCGTCTGCGGCCCGGCTGATGTCCGCCCCCGGTCCGGCGGAGCGATGCCGGTCTACGCCCTCACCGAAGGGGTGCAGGGGCCTGGCGACCCGCTGGCGTACCGGCCTGACCTCTCCAGCGAACTTCCGCACCGCTTTGCCACCGGTATAGCTTCATCACCGATATATTGACGTCATGCCCACACCCACGCCGCTGCGGGAACCCACCTTCTTGATCCTCACCGCGCTCGCGCGGGAACCCATGCACGGCTACGGCATCACCAGCGACGTCGCGGCCCTCTCCGGTGGGCGGCTGGCGCTGCGGCCCGGGACCCTCTACGGCGCGCTCGACCGCCTCACCGACGAGGGGCTGGTCGAGCGGGACCGTGAGGAGGTCGTCGAGGGACGGCTACGCCGCTACTACCGGCTCACCGAGGTTGGCCGGTCCGTGCTCACCGCCGAGACCGAACGGCTGCGCCGCAACGTCGAGGCCGCCACGCAGCGGTTACGTGCTCGACCTGCGGGCACCCGGGCCGCCGACGGCACCTCACGCGGCCCTCTCCTGCCGGCCCGCCCCATTCTTCTTCCGACCGGAGGCCCGGCATGAACCAGCCCCACCCCGCGCAGGATCAGGCCGGGTCGCCGCTGGAGTCTCGCTACCGGCGGCTGCTGTGGACCTACCCAAGTGATTACCGGGTTGAGCGGAGCGACGAGATCGTCGGGACGTACCTCGACACCGTCGATCCGGGGCGGCGCTGGCCATCCCCACACGACGCCGTCGACCTGCTCGGCGCCGGGCTCCGGGAGCGACTGCGCGGGTACGGCGCTCTCGGGCTGGTCGCGGCTCTCCCGCTGGCCGCGACCGCCGCGCTGAACAGCCTGGTCGCGCTCTCCGTTTTCCTGCTCCTACAGGTCGAGTTCGAAGATCCCCGCTTCGCCGGGCTGGATTCGGTCGGCCCGTTCCAGACCCTCGGGGCCGTCATCTGGCTGGGCTGGCTGCTCGTCGCGGTCGCCGCCACGACGCTGCCGGGGAACTGGGCCCGCTCTGTCGCGGCCGGCGGTCTCCTGCTGACCGTTGTCGTGCCGCCCGTGGCCGCCGCCACCGGGCAGCCGGGGCCGCCGCTGTTCGTGCTGGTCCCCGCCGTCGCGCTCGGCCTGGCCACGCTCGCGCTGCCCTCCCATCCCGGCTTGGGGGCGCGGAGCCTGCCGCTGCTCACTGCCGGTTGTGTGACGGTCGCATCGGTGGCATTCAGCGCCGCCGAGCACGGCGGGAACATGTTCACCTCGTACGGCTCGACCCCTGAGCTGTTGGCGATGTTCGGGGGGTTGGTGTTCGCACTGGTCCTGCTCGTCGGTCTCGGCCGCGCCCTGCGAGCGGACGATGCCGGCCTCTGGGCGACAGTGCTGCTCGCCACACCGGCCGCCCTGTTCGGTGCCAATCAGCTCAGCCAGGGGATCTGGGGCAGCCAGGGAGGGGGCCCGACCTCGGCGGCCTACGCCAGCACGACCGGGACGATCCTTCTGGTCGGCACGGCACTGCTGGCAGCGGCCCTCGCCGGCCAGGCCGCCCGACACCGGACCGTACGTCGGCGGGTGCTCGATGACGCCTGCCCGACCTGCGGACACCGCTCGACCGCCAGCGCACGGGCCTGACGTCAGGCAGGACCCAGGCGGCGGGACTCGGGATCCCGGAAGTCGGGCCGTCCTGGGCGCTCGGACACCGCGACTTTCAGGAAGTCGGGTGGATCAAGGGGCGCGGTGGTGGGTGGTTGAGCTGCTGCTGGGCGGGTACGGGGTCGGGCATGCGGATCGTGGTGGTGGGGGCGAGCGGCAACGTCGGTACGGCGCTGCTGCGGCGGCTGCGCCGGGAGCGGGGCGTTGAGCTGGCCGGGGTCGTTCGACGGTTGCCCGGCCCGGATGCCGGCGAGCCGTACGACCAGGTGGAGTGGCACTCCTGCGATATCGGCGCACCGGGCGCGGCCGGGCAGCTCGCCGAGGTGTTCTCGGGTGCGGACGCGGTGGTGCACCTGGCCTGGCAGATCCAGCCCAGCCACGACCAGCGGGTGCTGCGCCGGACCAACGTCGAGGGCAGCCGGGCGGTGATCAACGCGGTGGTCCAGGCCGGCGTGCCGGCCCTGGTGTACGCCTCGTCGGTCGGCACCTACGCCCCCGGCCCGAAGGACCACCCGATCAGTGAGCGCTGGCCGGCCACCGGTGTGCCCGGTTCGTCGTACAGCGAGCACAAGGCCGAGGTGGAGGCGCTGCTGGACGGGCTCGAACGGGATCACCCGACGCTGCGGGTGGTACGGATGCGCCCCGGGTTGATCTTCCAGCGGGCCGCCGGTGCGGAGATCACGCGTTACTTCCTCGGCCCGTTCGCGCCGGTGCGGCTGCTGCGCTTCGGCCGGATCCCACTGGTGCCGACCAACCCCCGGTTGCGGATGCAGGCGGTGCACGCCGACGACGTGGCTGACGCGTACACCCGGGCGGTGTTGGGTGATGCGCGCGGTGCCTTCAACGTCGCCGCGGACCCGGTGCTCACTCCAGAGCTGGTGGCCCGGCACTTCCATGGTTGGACGGTGCCGGTCGCCGCGCCGGTGCTGCGGGCGGCGGCGGGGCTGAGCTGGCGGGCGCGGCTGCAACCGGTCGACGCGGGCTGGGTGGAGCTGGGTCTGAACGCCCCGCTGATGTCCAGCGAGCGCGCGGAGACCGAACTGGGCTGGCAGCCGAAGATCAGCGCGCTGACGGCGCTCAAGGAACTCTTCGCCGGAATGGCCGACGGCGACCACACCTCAAGCCCACCGATGTCCGGCGCGCGAGACCTGCCCGGCCGCCCCGCCGCCCTCCTCCACGCCCGCCCCCCAGGCGAAGGAAACCCCTACTGACCCACCCACCCCGCCTCTCAGATCACCGGGGCGGGGCGGGAGGGGTGGTTAGGAGAGCTTGGAGTTGGTGAGGGTGGGGTTGCGGGCGCCCAGGAAGAAGATGCCGGGGAAGCCGCGGGTCTCGAACGTGGCGCTGGGGTTGCGACGCAGGGTCGAGTTTTCGATCCTCATCGTGCCGGTGCGGTTGTTGCTCACGAAGAAGACCGCGCCGCCACCCTCGTTGGCCTTGTTGTTCTCGATGATCGTGCCGGCGATCCGTACGGTGAACTCGTTGCCGTCGCAGTAGATCGCGCCGCCGCTGCCGCCGCCGGGCGTACCGGACTTGGCCGGATTGGCGCCGCTGCCGATCGCCTCGTTGTTCCTGAGCAGGCTGTTCAGCACCACCCACGACACACCGATGCTGCTCAGTGCCCCTCCGTTGGAGCAGGAGCCGCCGTCGAAGGTGCTGCCCACCACGTACACCGGCTTGTTCTCGTACTGGCTCAGCACCCGGACGGCCGCGCCACCCAGGTCGGGGCCGGTGCGGTCGCAGCGGTTGCGGACGAAACGCGAGTTGACCACCTTCAGCCGCCCGCCGCGTACGAAGATCGCCCCACCGCCGCCGCCCTCGGCCTTCTCGCCGGTGGAGTTGCCGTCGGCGAAGGTGAGGTTCTGCACGGTGAGCTGCGGGTGATCCTGGTTCTGGCAGTGCGAGGTGGTGAAGCCCTGGGCCTCGTCGCAGGTGTTCAGGTAGAGGATGCGGCGCTGCCCCTGGCCGCTCAGCGTGACGGTGCCGCCGCCGTCCAGCACGATCTTCGGCCCGTTGGCGTTGCGGACCTTGGCGGTCGCGGCCATCTTGATCGTCACCGGGGCCGGTCCACAGTTGAACGTGATGACTCCGCCGGCCGCGACGGCCTTCACCACCGCCGCGGAGGTGCAGCTCGCCGGGGTGCCCGTGCCGATTTTCCGGGTCGGCTTCGAGGTGTCCACCGCTCGTGCCTCGACCGGCACGGTGGCCCTGCCGCTCGGGTTGCCGGCGGCCAGCACCTTGTTGGCCGGCTTCGGGCTGGCGCTGGCCCCCGGGCCGCCGAGGCCGTCGCGAGCCCCCGGCGGCTCACCCGGGCCGTCGGTGGGCGGGGCCGTCGGCGAGGCGGTCGAGCCGGCCTCGAAGGTGGGGGCCGGGTCGTTGGGCGCGCAGGCGGGCAGGGTCGCGGTGGCGACACCGAGGGCGAGGAGAGCGGCAAGCGACGTCATGCGCACCCCGTGATGCTAATGCCTGTTTCATCAGAAACTGGCCGGCCTGCGGCGGGCCCGGACGACGACCGGCGGCGTTGGTCATCAGGTGTGGGAGAGGGCGAAGGCGGTCAGGAAGCCGGCCACGGTGATCAGACCGACCAGCAGGTGCGCGTTCTCGAACGCCTCCGGGACCATGGTGTCGGTGATCATGGCGAGGATCGCGCCGGCGGCCAGCGCGGTGATGGCGGCCAGCACCTCCGGCGGCGCGCCGCCCAGCAGCGTGTTGCCGACCAGCGCGGCGACGCCACTGATCAGCGCGATCCCGCTCCAGAGCAGGAACACGTAACGTCGGCTGCGACCGGCCTGGCGCATGCCGGCGGCGCTGGACAGCCCCTCCGGAACGTTGCTGAGGAACACCGCCGCCACCGTGACCAGGCTGACCGCGCCGCCGCCGAGCAGGCTGGCGCCGATCACGACCGATTCCGGTACGCCGTCGAGCAGCGCGCCGACGGCGAGCGCCGAGCCGGAACCAGGCTGCTCGCTCTCGGAGGGTTGCTGGTCGCCGGACCGCTTCCGGTGCCGGGCGCCGTGTCGGGCGAGCGCCATGTTGGCCACTGTGTAGACCACCGCGCCGGCGGCAGCCCCGAGAGCGGTGGGTAGGAGGCCGCCCTGCGCGTGCGCCTCGGCGATCAACTCGAACGACACGGCGGAGAGCAGCACTCCCGCGCCGAACGCCATGATCGACGCGATGACGCGCTGCGGCACCCGGGCGAACCAGCCGACCGCCGCCCCGACCAGCAGCGCCGACCCGGCCAGCAAACCCCAGCCACCCGCCTGTAACCACTCCGGCATTCGCGGGACCGTACCCACGTGCGCCGAGGCGACAAACCCGTTTGTGAGGAGGGCTCAGAAGTCCGCGAAGAGGTACGGCACCCGGCGGGGGAAGAGGCCGCGCAACTCCGTGGCGGCGTCCACCGGCACCTCGCCCAGACCGCGCAGTGGCAGCTCGGCCGGGTCCAGCACCCCGTACGCGAGGGCGGAGAGCCCGGCGGCGGTGAGCGTGGCGGTCGGCGCGCGGCCGGTGGTGTCGTCGACCAACTCCAGCGCCCCGGTCGTGCCGTCGAGCAGGTGGGTGCCGGCCAACCAGCGGTCCCCGGTCAGCTCGATCCGCACCCGGCCGGGGCCCGCGGGCAGCCCGCTCAGCGCGTCCAGCGACAGCAGCCGGGCCATCGGCGCGGACGCACCCGGCACCCGGGTACGGGCCTCGACGTGCACGTCCAGGTCGGTCAGCCACAGCTCGGGCAACTCGTCCGGCGGAACCTGAACGGTGATCCGCTCGATCTGGTCGACGTGCCGGGCGAAGAACTGCAACAGCAGCGCCCGCGCGAGCGGGTCGGTGACCAGCAGCTCGTTGCCGTGCAGCGTGCCGCCGTACTCGTCGATCCGGTACGTCACCGCGCCGGTGACCTCCCCGCCGACCCGGGCGGTGAGCAGCCAGTACTCGTCACGGTCACGCATTCCGACCGCCCGGTGGTCCGGGAAGATCGCGAAGCCGTGTCGTTCCTGGAGGTTGCGTTCGGTGAACGCCCGCCATGCCGGATAGCCGGCGGCGACGCGTTCCCAGCCGACCTCGCCGGGCAGATCCACCCGCAGCAGCGAGCCCAGGTTGGCCGGGCCGAAGGTGACCCGCCGTGGCTTGGGCAGCCCGACGTAGCCGAACCGGGCGTAGAAGCTGGGCCGGAACGGATAGAGCGCGCTGAGCGGATGGCCCTCGTCGCGCATCTCGTCGAGGAGTTGGTGCAGCAACGTCCGCACGTGCCCCTGCCGGCGGGCCAGCGGATGGGTCGCCACCCCGGCGACACCGGCCATCGGCAGCACCACCCCGCGCAGGTTCTGTCGCATGGGGATGGCCGAGACGGCGGCCAACGTGGTGCCGTCCTCCTCGGCGATCAACGTCCGGTTGCCCTGGTTGTAGGGCAGGTAGTCGCGGAACTCCGCCGACCGGGCGGCGCTGAGCGGCGAGGACTCGAAGGCGTACGCGGCCAGCGGAAAGCTGGTGGTGAGACGGTCGTCGTCGGTCACCCGGCGGATGGTCATTCGCCCATCTCAACCCGCCGCGCGGGTCACAGCAACCGGATTGGCCCGATCCACGGCCGGCCCGGCGTCAGCCGACAGATGTCTAGCACCCCCCGCAGCCACTGCCCACGCCGGTCGGAATCCACGCGTCGGACAGTAGCGGCGCTAGCTAGATGGCACAACCACCTACTGTGGCAGCGGTACCCGAACCAGCCGGTTCGGGTGAGCCGCCGAGAAAGCCGTACGGGTCAGCGGGCGACGACGTCGGAGACCACGACCGTGACGTTGTCCGGTGCGCCGGCATGGTGAGCCAGCTTCACCAGCTGCTCACCGCACTGCTGGCGGTCGGCGTACATGCCCAGGGCCGCGGCGATGGCCTCGTCCTCGACGTAGTCGGAGAGCCCGTCGCTGCACAGCAGCAGCCGGTCGCCGGCCACCACGGTGAGCACCCCGACCGCCGGTGGGGTGTCGGCGCCCTGCACGGCCCGGGTCACCAGGGACCGCTGCGGGTGGTGGCGGGCCTGCTCTGGCGAGAGGGTGCCCTGATCCACAAGCGCCTGAACGAATGTGTCGTCCCGGGTGAGCTGGGTCAGCTCCCCCTCGCGCAGCAGGTAGCAGCGGGAGTCGCCCACCTGGGCCAGCACCAGTGTCTCCCCGGCCAGCAGCGCCGCGGTGAGCGTCGTACCCATGCCGTCCCGGCTCGGGTCGACGGTGATGGCGGCATGGATGCGCTGGTTGGCGGTGCTGACCACGGCACGCAGCGCGTCGGCGGCGCCGTCGGGGTCGGTGGGGGGAGCCAGCTCGTCCAGGATCCGGATCACGATCTCGCTCGCCACCTCACCCGCAGGCAGCCCGCCCATGCCGTCGGCGACGGCGATCAGGCGGTCACCGGCGAGGGCGGAGTCCTCGTTGTTGGTGCGCACCAAGCCGATGTCGTTGAGGATGACCGAGCGGAGGATCAGCGTCATGGGGTCAAGCTTGCCAAGAACAACCCGCATTCGTCTCTACGCCTCCTACCTAGGTCGAGAAATGATTGCGATTTTCGTCGACGAGGCCGACGGTCCGTGACCGATCGGCGGGATCTCAGCGGCGCGGATAGCGCAGCAGCAGGCTCGCCGCGACCTCCTCGTCGCCCACCGCCGCGTAGCTGTGTGGCACGTCCGACACCCAGCGCAGGTGGCCGCCGGCCGTGGCCGTCAGCGGTGCGTCGGCCGGCCCGGCGCGCAGCACCCCGGCGAACACGGTGACGTGCTCGGTGACTCCCGCCGGGTGGGCGGGGGATAGCTGGCCGGGGCCGGGCGCGACCCGCATCCGGTACAGCTCGTAGGTCGCGTCGGTGTCGGTGAAGACCTCCAGCAGGGTGGCGGTGACCGCGGTGCCGTGCACGGTGGGCCCGGCGGCCGGCTCCGCCAGAACCGCCGTCAGCGGTACGCCGAGCTGCGCGGTGACCGCCCAGAGCGTCTCCAGGGTCGGGTTGCGGGTGCCGTGCTCCAGGCCGGAGAGGGTGGCCTTTCCGACACCGGCGAGCCGGGCGAGTGTGGACAGCGAGATCCCCTGCTCCTCGCGCAGGGCGCGGACCCGGCGTCCGACGATGACGGGATCCACGTCGAGGCCCGGGCGGGGGGCTGGTGGTGGGTGCGGCACCCGGCTATCGTGCTACACGCTTCCGTTCCGTAAATGGAACAGCTCGGAGGGGTGTGGTGGCCGGACGCGTGCAACCGGTGCTGGCAGGGGTGGTGACCGCGCTGGTGGGCTTCGCCAGCTCGTTCACCGTCGTGCTGGCCGGGCTCCGAGCGGCGGGCGCGTCGGACGCACAGGCCGCCTCCGGCCTGCTTGCTCTCTGCGTGGCGAGTGGGTTCGGCGCCGCCTGGATGGGCTGGCGATACCGGATACCGATGAGCGTGGCCTGGTCCACTCCGGGCGCGGCGCTGCTGGTGGCGACCGGGCCGCCGCCGGGAGGATGGCCGGTGGCGGTGGGCGCGTTCCTCGTCTCCGGAGTGCTGATCGTAGCGGCCGGGTTGTTTCCGCCGCTCGGCCGTGCGGTAGCCGCCATCCCCAAGCCGGTGGCCGGCGCCATGCTCGCCGGGGTGCTGTTGCCGCTGTGCACCGCCCCGGTCCGCGCGCTGGTCGAGTTGCCGGTGGTGGCCGGGTCGGTGGTGGTCGGCTGGCTGCTGCTGCACCGGTTCGCCCGACGCTGGGCGGTGCCCGGTGCGCTGGTGGTGGCCGTGGCGGCGATCGCACTGACCGCACCGCCGACCGGCCTCACCGGTGCCGCGCTGATCCCGTCCGTCACGCTGACCGCGCCAGCCTGGAACGCGTCCGCACTCGTCGGGTTGGCCCTGCCGCTGTTCCTGGTCACCATGGCCGCGCAGAACGTGCCCGGCATGGCGGTGCTGGTCGGCTACGGCTACCGGCCGCCGTTCGGCGCCGCACTGCGGACCACCGGCCTGGCCAGTCTGCTGGCCGCCCCGGCCGGCGGGCACGCGGTGAACCTCGCGGCGATCACCGCCGCGCTGGCCGCCGGTCCCGACGCGCACCCCGACCCGGAGCGCCGTTGGATCGCCTCGGTCACCGCAGGTGCCGGGCTGGCCGTGCTCGGACTGGGCGCCGGCGTGGCCACCACGCTGGTGGCGGTCGCCCCACCGATCCTCATCGAGGCGGTCGCCGGGCTGGCGCTGCTGGGTGCCCTCGCCACCGCGCTCGCTGCGGCGGTGACCGACCCGGCGACCCGGGAGGCCGCCGTGGTCACCTTCGTGGTGACCGCGTCCGGGGTGACGCTGATCGGCGTGGGCGGCGCGTTCTGGGGCCTGGTCGCGGGCTGCCTCATGCTGCTGCTCTTCCGCCGCCGCCAACCCGCCCCAGCTGCGCCCACCCCCGCCGCGCCCGACGAGCCCGCTCCCGCCGCCGCGCCCGACGAGCCCGCCTCCGCCGCCGCGCCGGACAGGCCCGCGCCCGACGAGCCCGCTCCCGCCGCGTCGGACAGATCCACTCGAGTTCGATGAAGTCGGGCCGTCCCGAGGCTCCGGACACCCCGATGTCCGTGTACCCGAGTCGATCAGGGCGGTTGGGTCACTCCTCGGGCGGCAGGTCGGCCACCCCGACGGCCAGGAGGACCCGGCCGTCGGCCACCGACCCGATCCGGTCGGCCGGTACGTAGACCGCGCCGGTGCGGGTCAGGTCGGTCGAGACCTTCAGATAGCCGCTGTGCAGCAGTCGCGCCGCCAGATCGGCGGGGACGTCCGGCTCCTCGACCGCGGTAGCCTCGATCAGCTCGTCCAGGCTGCTGCCCGGGTCGGCGGTCGGTGTCTGCACGGTCACCGCGTTCGGGTCGCCCCGCTGGACGAGGTCCACGGTGCCGACCTCGGTGCCAGCTGAGTCGATCACCGGCATCCCGGTGGTGATCCGCGAGATGGTCGCCTGCTGCTCGTCCTGCTGGTCCATCCCGCTGCGGTTCCCAGCGCAGCGCGCCGCTAAACGCCGCCGCCCACCCACCCCACCCATCCGCTGCGGGCTCGCCTGCCCGTCCCGCCCAGCCGAGCCCACCCCCGCCGGAAGGCTCGGCACCGAGCGGTGGCCGGGGCTGCAACACGCAGGGCTGGTCGACACCCGCCACCCAACGGCGGCCGCGACCTCGGTGCGGTCGCACCTCGTCCCAGAGCAGCGGCTCGGTGGGGGCCGTCCCGGGGGCGATGGCTCGGTGGTGGCCGGTCCGGGGGCGATGGGCCGGTGGGCTCGGAGGGGCCCGGTCTGGAGGTAGTGGGCTGGGGAGGCGGTGGGCTCGGTGGTGGCCGGTCCGTGGCGGTGGGTCTGGGAGGCAATGGCTCAGGGAGCGTGATGACTGTGAATCATATTTATGCCTCAGAGTCATCACCGGCAAAATCAATACCGCCCCCACGGGCCGCGCAAGGTGGCCGCTACGCCAGCCCCCAGCGCCCAGCCCCCAGCGCCCAGCCCTCCGCACCTAGCCCTCCCAGCGCCCAGCCCTCAGCGCTCACCCCGCAGCTAGCCCACCAGCAATTAGCAGACGGCACCGAGCCCCAGCACGCGGCAGACGGCATCCGGGACGCAGCGCGCCGCGCGCGGCAGGCGGCAGGCGGCACGGTGCTCCGCGCGCTCAGGTGTTCGGGAGGGTCCAGCTGCCGGGTGGGCGGGGGGACAGCTCCCGCCAGGTGTCCGGGCCGTCGAGCAGCGCCCGGACGGTGTCCTCGGCCTCGTCCGCACTACCGTACTCGTAGAAACGGGAGATGCCCTCGGCGCCGCCGGCCCGCTGCTCGACGTGCCAGCGGTCGGCGTCCACCCGGAGGAAGACGTCCCGCCGGGCCAGTCGCCCCCACTTCCCGTTCCACCAGTGCTTCCGCTGCTCCATGGCGGGACTCTATCGAACACACGTACGAGAAGGTGCGGCCCCTGCGGGAATCCCACAGGGGCCGATGTGCATCCGTTCGGATCAGCGCTGCGTCGGCGGCTCCGGGCGGCGGCCCAGCACGTCGTCCAGCGCCCCACGCTGCTGGCCGGGGGTGGTGTGACCGGCGGATACCAGGGCGTCCCGGATCTCGGTGAGCAGCTTGACCTCCTCGCTCGGCGCCGCCGGCGGCGGCTCCTCGCCCCGCTGCCGGCGCTCGGCCAGCTTGTTCATCGGGTAGACGACCAGGAAGTAGAGCGCCGCCGCGGTCAGCAGGAAGGTGATCACCGCGTTGACGAAGGCGATCCAGTCGAACGGGATGCCACGGAACTTGGGTGCCGTGCCGGCCAGGCCCTTGTCGCTGCCGGTGATGAGCAGCACGAAGACCCGGATCAGCGGGTCGAGGAACGACTTGGTGAGCTGGGTGACCACGCCCGTGAACGCGGCGCCGATGACGACACCGACCGCCAGGTCGACGACGTTGCCGCGCATGATGAAGTCTTTGAAGCCCTTGAGCATCCGTACTCCCGAGGTGTCCGCTTTTCTGTCGGGCACAACCTATGCCCGTTCGGCGGGTTCCAGAAAAGCGCCGGCTTCGAGCGCGGCGCGGCCGGGATCGCCGGCCCGGATCGCCTCGACGAGCCGGGTGTGGTCGACGTAGCGCTCGGGCGTGAGTTCCCCGCCCATGGCCTGGGCGACCGTGCTGCGCAGGGCGGTGCCCACCGAGGCGTACAGCTCGGCGAGCATGGCGTTGTGCGCGGCGGCGACCACCGCGGTGTGCAGTGCCGCGTCGGCCTCGACGAACGCGTCGACCCGGCCGCCGTGCCAGGCGGCCTCGCGCTGGGCGAGCGCGCCGTCGAGCGCCGCCAGGTCGTCCGGGGTACGCCGCAACGCGGCGAGCCGGGCGGCCTCCACCTCGAAGGCGCGGCGTACCTCGATGACCTCGGTCATCCGGTCGTCGCCGAGTCGGCGGGCGACCACCGGGGCCAGTTCGTCGGTGGACACCACGTAGGTGCCGGAGCCCTGCCGGCACTCCAGCACCCCGGCGTGCACCAGGGCGCGAACCGCCTCGCGGACCGTGTTGCGCCCGACGCCCAGCGCGGCGACCAGTTGTGGCTCGGTGGGGATGCGCCCTCCGACGGGCCATTCGCCGCCCAGGATGCGGGCGCGGAGCTGTTCGGTGGTCTGCCGGACCCGGTGGCCGCGGGGTGGCACGGCGGACTGACCGCGGGGTGGCACGGCGGACTGACCGCGGGGCGGTGCCGGCGGCGCTGAGGGGAATTCAACCGACGGTGGCACTGGTTACACCACCGGTCCCAAATTCATCCCATGATTGTAGGTTAGCGGTCATGACCCCGCCACCAACCGCCGCTCCGGCGCTGCCCGCTCCCGTCGCCGCTCCCGTCGCCATCGACAGTCGTCGGACGCGGGACCCCGGCACCGGCCGGCGGACACACCCGGCGACCGGTGGCGCGTTGGTGCTGGTCGGGATGCTGCTGGTCGCGCTCAACCTGCGCGCCGTGGTGACGAGCCTCGGCGCACTGCTCGACGAGGTCCGCGACGGGCTGGGCCTCTCCGGCGTCACCGCCGGCCTGGTCACCACCCTGCCGACGATCGCGTTCGCCGGCCTCGGCGCGCTCACCCCGTGGCTGGTCCGCCGGGTCGCGCCGGCCCGGGTGCTGGTGGTCGCCATGCTCGCCCTCGCCGTCGGCCAGGTGCTCCGGGTCGCCACCGACTCCGCCGTGATCTTCGTGCTCACCAGCGCGCTGGCGCTGTCCGGCATCGCGGTCGCCAACATCCTGCTGCCGATGCTGGTCAAGCAGCACTTCCCGCACCGCACCGGCCTGGTCACCGGCGCGTACACGATGGCGTTGACGGTGGGCACGACGGTGGCCGCCGCCTCCGCGGTGCCGATCGCGCACGCCTTCGGGTCCTGGCGGGCCGGGCTCGGCGTGTGGGCCGCGATGGCCGCGGTGGCCGTACTCCCGTGGGTGCCGCTGGCGCTGCGGACCCGCGCCGCGGCGCGGCGGGGGACCCCGACGGCGACCGCCGCCGGGCCCACGCGGATCCGGCCGGCGCGGACCCGGCTCGGTTGGGCGATGGCCGTCTACTTCGGGGCGCAGTCGCTCAGCGGGTACGCGATCATGGGTTGGTTGGCCCAGCTGTTCCGGGACGCCGGCTACCAGCCGGAGTCGGCCGGGCTGCTGCTCGCCGGGGTGACCGCGCTCGGCGTGCCGATCGCGCTGCTGATGCCCACCCTGGCCGGTCGGCTCGGCAACCTTCGGCCGCTGGTGCTCGGGCTCACCACCGCGTCCGCACTGGCCTACCTGGGGTTGGCGCTCGCACCGCACGGCGCCGCGCTGCTCTGGGTCGCCCTCCTGGCGATCGGGCAGGGCGCGTTCCCGATGATCCTGACCGCCATCGGCCTACGCGCCCGCACCGCCGAGGGGACCGTCGCGCTCTCCGCGTTCGCGCAGAGCACCGGGTACGTGATCGCCGCCCTCGGCCCGCTGATGGTCGGCATCCTCTACGAGGCCACCGGTGGCTGGACCGCGCCGATCGGGTTCCTGCTGGGCGCCCTGGCCGTGCAGACGACGGCGGGCATGGCGATCGCCCGTCCCCGTTACGTCGAGGACGAGTGACGCACGCCGACGCTCAGGAGGAAGCCGGCGTCGGTTCGCCAGCGACTGCCTCATCCACCGTCGGGTAGGTGTGCAGCACCTCGACCAGCCCACTCACCTCGAGGATGCGCAGCACGCCGCGCTGCGGGGCGGCCAGCCGGACCACGCCGCCAGCCTCGTCGCAGCTGTTCTTGGCGCGGACGAAGACCGACAGACCGGTCGAGTCGCAGAACGAGACGTCCGCCAGGTCGAACACCAGCCGGTTGCGGCCCTTGTCGAGCAGGTCGGTGATCTGGTCCTGCAGCTGCGGTGCGGTGGCCATGTCCAGCTCGCCCGCGACCGCCACGACGACCACGTCGCCGCGTTGTTCCGTGTGCACCGTCAACGACATTCGCCAGACCTCCTGTTATCGGGGGAACGGTATCCCACCACCACGACCGGAGGTAGAACGGGAGCCGTGATCCGGTGGCCATCGTCATTCCGTTGCTACGGGGCAAGTAGTTGATCAGACCCCGGTGATAGAGTCCGCCCGGTCCAGGTCAAGGGGGTTCGAAATGGCGTTGAGCACCGAAGAAAGTGGTCGGCTCGCCGCGCTGCTCAGCGGGCAGGACGAACGGGTCACGACTCGGTGGACCGAGATCGTCACCAGTTCGTTGCGGGGCCGGCTGAGCCAGGCGGAGCTGCGCCGGCAGGTCCAGGACCTGCACCGCGCCATCGTCGCCACCAGCGAGCAGGGCAGCATCGACCTGTCCGCCGACAGCGCCGCCGAACTGCGCGCCGCGCTCTCCGAGCTGTCCCGTGGCCGGGCCCGGCAGGGCTTCTCCGCCACCGAGACCTCGATCAGCGTCTTCGCGCTGAAGGACGTACTGGCCGAGCTGGTGCAGGAGGCCGGCGGCCCGGAGGCACTGCGGGACTACGTCGCCTTCTCGAAGTTGATCGACGAGATGGGCCTGTTCACCTTCGAGAGCTTCGTCCGTACCCGGGAGAGCCTGATCGCCGACCAGGCCGAGCAGTTGCTCGAGCTCTCCACGCCGGTGGTCAAGCTCTGGGAGGGCGTCGTCGCCGTGCCGCTGGTCGGCACCCTGGACTCGGCCCGGGCCCAGGTGGTCATGGAGCGCCTGCTGCAGACCCTCGTCGACACCGGTTCGCCGTACGCGATCATCGACATCACCGGCGTGCCGGCGGTGGACACTCAGGTCGCTCAGCACATCCTGAAGACCGTGGTGGCCGCCCGACTGATGGGTGCCGACTGCATCATCTCGGGCATCCGGCCGCAGATCGCGCAGACCATCGTGGCGCTCGGCATCGAGTTCGGTGACATCGCCACCAAGGCCAGCCTCGCCGACGCGCTGCGCCACGTGCTGCGGCTCACCGGGGTGGAGACCGCCCGCCGCCCGCCACGCCGGGGCCTCTGATGGAACGCGTACCGATCCTCAAGATCGGCGACATCCTGCTCGTCTCCATCCAGCTCGACATGTCCGACCAGACGGCGGTCCAGCTCCAGGAGGACCTGGCCGAGCGGATCGTGGAGACCGGCTGCCACGGCGTCATCATCGACATCACCGCGCTGGACATCGTCGACTCCTTCGTGGGGCGGATGCTCTCCGCCATCGCGTCGATCTCCAAGGTGCTCGACGCCGAGACGGTGGTGGTCGGGATGCGTCCGGCCGTCGCCATCACCCTTGTCGAACTCGGGTTGTCGCTGAACGGCATCCGTACCGCGCTGAACGTGGAGCGCGGCATGGAGCTGATCGCGACCGCCCACGCCGACGAGCTCGACCACCAGCTCGACGACGATCCGGACGCCGAGACGGCCACGCTGTGACCGCGGGCGTCGACCTGGGCCAGCCACAGGCGCAGTCGGTCCGCAGCGATGAGGACGTGGTGCGCGTCCGGCAGTTGGTCCGCGCCGTGGCGGTGGCCAGCAAGCTGTCCCTCGTCGACCAGACCAAGGTGGTCACCGCGGCGAGCGAGCTGGCCCGCAACACCCTCGTGTACGGCGGCGGCGGTTCGGTCGAGGTGACGGTCGTGGACAACGGCCGGCGCAAGGGCGTGCAGATCGTGTTCGCCGACTCCGGGCCGGGCATCGCCGACCTCGACCTGGCCATGACCGACGGCTACACCAGCGGCGGCGGCCTCGGCCTCGGCCTCAGTGGGTCGCGACGCCTGGTCGACGAGTTCCAGATCGAGACGTCAGCGGAGACTGGTACGCGGATCACGGTCATCAAGTGGTCCAGGTGAACGCCGACGCGGTCGCCGACAGTGGCATCTGGTTCAGAGTGGAGGCCAGCAGCGCCGCGAGTGCCGTCCGGCGTGCCGCCGAACGCCTCGGCGCGCAGGTGGAGATGGGCGAGGCGCGCATCGCCGACCTGGCCATCGTCGCCGCCGAGCTGACCAGCAACCTGGTCAAGCACGCCGAGGACGGTGTCCTGCTGCTCCGACCGGCACGCCGGGCCGGGCAGGCCGGCGTGGAGCTGGTGGCGATCGACTCCGGGCCCGGCATGGCCGACCTGACCGTCTCGTCCCGGGACGGGCACTCCACCGCCGGCACACTCGGCATCGGTCTGGGTGCCATCGTCCGGCAGGCCAGCTGGTTCGACGGATACTCGCTGCCCGGCCGGGGCACGGTCCTCGCCGTGCAGGTCTGGCCGGCTGCGGCACGGCCGTCCCCGTCCTGGGCCGGCGCCCTCACCCGACCGCTGAACGGCGAGACGGTGAGCGGCGACGGGTACGCCGTCCGGGTCGCCGACGGGCGGCACCAGGTGCTGGTCAGCGACGGGTTGGGGCACGGCCCGCTGGCCGGGGCCGCCACCGATGCGGCGCTGGCCGCGTTCCGCAACGCCCCGGCCGGTCCACCGGCGACGGTGGTCGGTCACCTGCACCGCAGCATGTCGCACACCCGTGGTGCCGCGCTCGCGGTCGCCGAGTTGGCACCCGAGGCCGGGGTGCTGCACTACGCCGGCCTGGGCAACATCTCCGGCGTGGTCGTCGATGCCGAGGACAAGCGTCGCGGGCTGGTATCGCTGCCCGGCATCGCCGGGCACCAGCGGCCGACGATCCGGGAGTACGCGTACCCGTTCGGTCCGGGCACCCGACTGGTCATGCACAGCGACGGGGTGGCCGACCGGTGGCGGTTGGCCGACTACCCGGGCCTGTTGGAGAAGTCACCACTGGTGATGGCGGCGACGCTGCTGCGTGACGCGGGTGTGCGGCGCGACGACGCCTGCGTCCTCGTCGCAAGGTCCTGGGCATGACCAGCGAACCTACGGCGCAGCCGCTGCTGCAGATGGCACTGCGGGTCGAGCAGGACATCTTCGTGATCCGCCAGCGGGGGCGCGAGGTCGCCGCGGTGGTCGGCCTCGAACACCAGGACCAGGTGCGGATCGCCACCGCGCTCAGCGAGGTCGCCCGGGATCTGCTGCGGTTGACCGGGGGAGCGGACGTCTCCTTCCACGTCGACGCGGGCGCCGACGGCCGCTTCCACCTGCGCGCCGACCTGGCCCCGGTGTCCCCGCTGCCGGACGACGGCTACCAACCGCAGTCCGGCGCGGTGTCCCGTCTGGTCGACACACTGAGCGTGTGGACCGTCGAGGGGGTTACGGTCGTACGGATGTCCCGACGAGTCCCGGCCAACGCGCCGATACCCACCCCGGAGCGGCTCGCCGAGTTCCGCACCGAACTCGGCCGCACCGCGCCGAGCAGTGCGCTGGACGAGTTGACGGTGCAGAACGGGCAGCTCATCGCCGCGCTCGACGAGGTGCGCAGTCAGCGCGACGAGTTGGCCGTGCTCAACGAGGAGCTGGCCGAGACCAACCGCGGTGTGCTGGCGCTCTACAACCAGCTCACCGAGGAGTTGGAGGAGACCAACCGGGGTGTCGTCGCCCTCTACGCCGAGCTGGACGAGAAGTCGGCCCAGCTCCGCGCGGCGAGTGAGTCGAAGAGCCGGTTCCTGGCCAACGTGAGTCACGAGCTGCGCGCTCCGGTCACCGCGATCATCGGCCTGGGACGGCTGCTCACCGACTCCGCGTCCGACCCGCTCACCGAGGAGCAGGGCCGCCAGGTCGACCTGATCCGATCGTCGGCGGCGGACCTGCTCAACCTGGTCAACGAACTCCTCGACCTGGCCAAGGCGGAGTCCGGCCGGATCGAGCCGGACCTGACCGACGTCGACCTGCGGCCGGTCTTCGGCCAACTCCGCGGAACCCTGCGCGCGCTGGCCACCCGCCCGGAGGTGGAGCTCGTCGTGGAGGAGCCCACCGGGCCGGCACTGCTGCGCACCGACGAGGTGCTGCTCGGTCAGGTGCTGCGCAACCTGCTGCACAACGGCTTGAAGTTCACCGAGCACGGCGAGGTGCGGCTGCGGGCCAGCCGACACGGCGATCGTTGGCAGTTCGAGGTCAGCGACACCGGGCCGGGCATCGCTCCGGAGCTGCACGACCGGATCTTCGAGGAGTTCTACCAGATCCCCGGCACCACCCGGGTCGGCGGCACCGGCCTCGGTCTGCCGTACGCCCGGCGGTTGGTGACGCTGCTCGGCGGGTCACTGGAGCTGACCAGCGCGCAGGGCGAAGGCAGCACGTTCACCGTCTCCCTGCCCACAGGCGGGGCGTGACGGCGTGGACGGCATGCCGACAACCATCCTGGTGGTCGACGACAGTCGTACCAAGCGTTACCTGCTGGTCAGCTGGCTGACCCGGGCCGGGTTCACGGTGCAGGAGGCCGAGAACGGCGCCGAGGCGTTGGCTCGGGTCGAGGCGGACGGGATCGACCTGGTGGTCCTCGACGTCCGACTGCCCGACCTGAGCGGCTACGAGGTCTGCGAGCAGATCAAGTCGCGGCATCCGGCGATGCCGGTCATCCACGTGTCGGCGCACGCCGTGGACGTGGCCGACCGCGCCCAGGGGCTGACCCGGGGCGCTGACGCGTACCTGACCGAGCCGATCGAGCCCGAGGAGCTGATCGCCACCACCCGGGCGGTGCTGCGCTACTACCAGGCGCGGCAGCGTGCCGAACTGCTCGCCGAGCGGCTGCTCGGGTTGGCCGACACGACGGTCGCGGTGCACGCCGCGCCGACCTTCGCGCGCCTGCTGGAAGCCGCCGCCGAGGGCGCTGCCCAGATCTTCCGGAGCCCGGCGGCGGTGATCGCCGAAACCTTCGACGGTGACTGCCTCGCGGGCGTCTGCGCCGGTCCCGGCACGGCGGCCACCGTGGTGCCGTGGGTCGTCGACGACACCGGGGTGCCCACCGGCGCCACGGTGCGGGTGGAGGCCCCGGAGAGCTGGGCTCTCGTCGACTGGCCGGCGGGCGACACCGTGACAGTCGCCGCCGCCCGGCTGCGCGAGGACCGGGCCCCGCTGTACGTGGTGGTTCCGACCGCTACCCAGACCGCCCAGACCCCGGTGCTCAAGCAACTGGCCCAGGCGGTGGCGGCGGCCGTGGAGGGGCAGCGCTCGTTCGACGAGGAGCACCGGATCGCTGTCACCCTCCAACGCAGCCTGCTCCCGCGCGGGCTGCCCACGGTGGCCGGCCTGGACCTCGCGGTGCGCTACGAGCCGGCCAGCGCGCAGACCGAGGTGGGCGGGGACTTCTACGAACTGGTGATGCTCGACGGTCACCTGCTGCTCGCGATCGGGGACGTCGCCGGCCACTCGCTGCACGCGGCGACGGTGATGGCCGAGCTGCGGCACGCGGTGCGGGCGTACGCGGTCGAGGGCCACCAGCCCGGCGAGATCCTGCACCGCGTCAACGAGCTGATGCGGACACTGCTGCCGAACGAGTTGGCGACGCTCTGCGTGCTGCTGCTGCACCCGCCGTCCGGACGGGTCCGGCTGGCCAGTGCCGGGCACCTTCCACCGCTGCTGATCACGGACGGCAAGGTCGACTTCGTGCAGCATTCCGCGCCGCTGCTCGGCGTCCGCGCCCCGCGCCCGGCCGACCTGGAGTTCGTGGTGCCGGCCGGGGCCACGCTGGTCTTCTACACCGACGGGCTGATCGAGCGACGGGACGCCACCATCGACGAGGGGCTGGCCGCACTGGCCGGGGTCGCCGCGACCGTCGACGGTGACCTGGACCAGTTCTGCGCCCGCCTGCTGGTGGAACTGGCCCCACCGGAGATCCAGGACGACGTCGCCGTGGTCGTCCTGCGGCGTCGCTGATCGGTCAGCTCCGGCAGCTTCCCGGCCTTCTCAGCGCACCGAGCGGGCGTACGCGGCAGGGGACACCCCGGCGACGGCAGTGAAGTCACGGACCAGGTGGGCCTGGTCGCTGTAGCCGAGGTCAGCGGCGAGATCAGCCCAGCTCAGCGGGCCACCGGTGGCCTGTTCGACCGCCTCCTGGAGCCGGTAGCGGCGGATCACCCACTTCGGCCCGACCCCCACGTACTCGATGAACAGCCGCTGCAACCGGCGGACCGGAACGTCGTGCCGCGCGGCGAAGTCGTCGACGCGCAGCACCGTGCGGTCGGTACGGATCGCCTCGGCCAGTCGGACGGCCTCCTCGGCCAGCGGGTCCGGCTCCGGCTGCCAGGCGGTGAGGAGGGCGTCCAGCGCCCGGCAGCGCTCGTCGTCGCCGGCCGCCGAGGTGGGGGACGTGCCCACGCCCACCGGGACGTCCGGGTGGGTCAACCGGCCGACGGGCAGCGGCACCCGACGGCCGGTCAGTTCACCGACCGGCCGCCGCCAGAACGGGTGGAAGCCGCCGGGGCGGAACTGCACCCCGGACACCCGGCCGGTGCCGTTGAGAGTGACCCGGAACAGGTCGCGGCCCACCCCGGCCACCTCGCCGGACTCCGGCCCGTCGTCGTCGCGTCGGAACACCACGTTCACCGCCGGGTGCGGCACGACCCGCTGCTCGAACGGCGCGCTCAACGCCCAGTCGATCAACCAGTAGTGCTCGACCCACGGGCGCAGCGACTCCGCCGGCAGGTGTCGGCGGAAGCGCATCTCGCGCAGCAGGCGCCCGGGGTCGAGAATTCCCCGACTGTCGCCACGCGGTCGCTGTCGCATTTGTTCAAGACCACCCTCATACGCTGGCCCTATGTCCACTCAGACTAGCGAGCTGCTGGCGGCCGCCGCGCCGCGCACCGTCGATGTCGTACGGGGTGTCTCCGACGACCAACTGGACCTGCCCACCCCGTGCAGCGACTATCTGGTCCGTGATCTGCTCAACCACCTCTTCCAGGTGGTGGTCAACTTTCAGGACCTGGCCGAGAAGCGGCAGGTGGAGTGGGCCGACAAGCCCGATCACCTGGGCGACGGCTGGCGGGACCGCTTCGAGGCGGAGACCGGCCGGTTGGTGACCGCCTGGTCGGATCCGTCCACCCTGGAGGGTGTGTCCCCGGGCATGGGCATGCCGCAACCCGTCATCGGCGGCATGGCCCTGCTGGACCTGACCGTGCACGGTTGGGATCTCGCGGTCGCCACCGGCCAGCCGTACCAGCCAGCCCCGGAGGTGGTGGCCGAGCTGCACGCGCTGGTGGAGCAGTTGGGTCCGACCGCCCGAAAGATGGGCGTCTTCGCCGACCCGCCCCCTGGTCTGGCACCGGCCGGGCCACCCAACCCAACCCCCGACCTGGCCCACCTCCTCACCCAGACCGGACGCACCCCCACCTGGCCCCAAACCCCCTAACCCCCACCCCCGTTCTCGTTGATCATGAAGTTATTGCCCTCGTTCTCGGCGTGTCGGCGCAATAACTTCATGATCAACGGGGTGGGTGGGTGGGTGGGTGGGGGAGGGTGGGTGGGTGGGGGTGGGGGTTGTTGACTTGGGTATTCGCTGGGTGAATAGTGGGCGGGGTGTCCACGCCGCATGTTCTGCTCGGGTTGCTCGCTGGGGGCAGCCGGCACGGATATGAGCTGAAGCGTGCGCACGACGAGCGGCTGCCGCGGGCGCGGCCGCTGGCCTTCGGGCAGGTCTACGCCACTCTCGGCCGTCTCGAACGGGACGGGCTGGTGGCTGCCGCCGGCCAGGACCGGGTGGCCGGGCCGGATCGCACGGCGTACGAGCTGACCGGCCAGGGGCGGGACGCGCTGGACCAGTGGTTGTCCACAGTGGAAGCGCCGATGCCGTACGTGGCCAGCACGCTCTTCGCCAAGGTCGTGGTGGCGCTGCTGGTCGCCGATGCGGACCGGGCCCGGTCGTACCTGATCGCCCAGCGGGCCGCACACACCGCACGGCTGCGTGAGTTGACCGCGGTCAAGGGCGAACCGGCCGCCACCCTCAGCGACGTGGTCGCGGCCGATTTCGCGATCGCCCACCTCGACGCGGATCTGCGGTGGCTGCACGCCACCCTGGGCCGGGTCGCCGACTGGCACCGGGAGGTGCATCCGTGACGCAACTCCAGGCTCGCGGCGTGGTTCGGGCGTACGGCCCGACGCCCGCACTGCGCGGCGTGACGCTCGACCTCGCCGAGGGTGAGATCGTCGCCGTCACCGGGCCGAGCGGCTGCGGCAAGTCGACACTGCTGCACTGCCTGGCCGGGATTCTCCGGCCGGACGCCGGCGAGGTCAGCTGGCGTGGGCACCGCATCGACACCTGGTCGGAGGCGGCCCGGTCCCGGCTGCGGCGCACCGAGTTCGGGGTGCTGTTCCAGTTCGGCCAGTTGGTGGCCGAGTTGACGGCCGCCGAGAACGTCGCACTTCCTCTGCTCCTCGCCGGCACGGGGCGGCGAGAGGCACGGACGGCGGCGCTCACCTGGCTGGAACGGTTCGGGGTGGCCGAGGTGGCCGACGTGCGGCCGGGTGAGATGTCCGGGGGTCAGCAGCAACGCTGCGCGACGGCTCGGGCGCTGGTGACCGAACCTCGGGTCCTCTTCGCCGACGAGCCGACCGGCGCACTGGACACGCTCACCGGCGAGCAGGTCCTCACCCAACTGGTCCGGCTCGCCCGCGAGCAGCGCACCGCCGTCGTGCTGGTCACCCACGAGCCGCGGATCGCCGCGTACGCGGATCGGGAGATCGTGCTGCGTGACGGCCTGGTGGACCACACCGGCCTGGGGCTCGACGTGCCGCTGGCCGGCGGCGCCCGGTGAGGCCGACGACGCTGCTCCGCCTCGCGCTCGCCGGCACCCGCACCGACACCGCCCGGGTGGTGCTCACCGCGCTCAGCGCCCTGCTGGCCACCCTGGCCGGGCTCGCGGCGCTCACCGTGCTGGCCATCGAGAAACCCGTTGGCGACGCCTGGGAGCAGTCCGAGCAGTACCGCAACGCGTTGCTGCGGGAGCCCGGGTTGCGCGGCGGCACGGCGTTCGCGCTGCTGATGCTGATGGTCCCGGTGCTGGCGCTGGCCGGTCAGTGCGCCCGGCTCGGCGCGCCGGCCCGGGACCGCCGGTTGGCCGCGCTCCGGTTGGCCGGCGCCACTCCCGGTCAGGTCACCCGGCTGGTGGTGTTGGAAACCGGCGTGGCCGCGCTGCTCGGCACGCTCGTCGGGCTGGGTGTCCACCTGGTCGGCCGCGACCTGCTGCATCGCCCGGACGCGCAAGGTCGACTGGCCCTGCCCACCGACGTGCTGCCGTCGACCGGCGCGCTGGCCGGCGTGGTGCTCGGTCTGCCGGTCGTGGCGGCGCTGGCCACCGCCCTGATGCTGCGTACGGTCACCACCAGCCCGCTCGGGGTGAGTCGTAAGGCCGCCCGCGAGCGTGGTCCGGGCCCGTGGGCCGGGCTCCTGATCGGGTTCGGCGTGGTCTCGTTCGCGCTGATCCGCCCGGTGGTCTACCGGGTCGCCGACGGGCAGATGGCGGGCCGACTGGTGCCACTGCTGTTCGCGGTGGGCGCGCTCGCGGCGATGATCGGAGTGGTGATCGGCACCGGCTGGCTGTCGTACCACTGCGGGCGGTTGTTACGTCGGCACGCCCGCAGGCCGGCTGCCCTCCTCGCGGCGGGCCGGCTGATGGCCGATCCGTGGGCGGGAAGCCGCACGTTCGCGGCGCTGCTCGCCGCCCTGATCTTCGGCGCGGGTGCGGCGGCCCAGCGCGCCTACTTCGCCACGAAGGACCAGATCGAGCGGGAGCAGAGCCGGCTCGCCGGGGGGGACGGTGGCGCCAACCCCTTCTACCTGTCGACGATGGATCTCGTCGACGGCGCGATCGCCGTGGCCATCCTGATCGCGACGGGCGGCCTGATCGTCGCGCTGGTCGAGGGGATCGTCGCCCGACGCCGTGCCTACGCCGCGTTGGTCGCCACCGGGGTGCCCCGCGCCACGCTGGGCCGGTCGGTGGCCTGGCAGGCGCTGGTGCCGGCCGTGCCGGCGATCCTGCTCGCGCTCACCGTGGGCACGCTGCTCGGCCGTGGGCTCGTCGCGGAGGTGTCGGAGGGCGGCGGGTCAGCGTTGGTCTGTGATGCTCCGGCCGCGCTCTGCGACGACCCTGCCACCCGGGACCAGTACTCCCGGATCGTGTACTTCCCCGTGGTGCAGCGAGCCGTCCCCGTACCTCTGGAGCACCTGGCGTGGCTCGGTGCCGGCGCCCTGGCGGCGGTGCTGGTGACGGTCGGTGTCGGCCTGCTCTTCCTGCGGGCCAGCACCGCGTTGGACGAGCTGCGGACGACCTGATCCGGACCGCTCCCGCCGGCCGGCCTGACCCGCGCGGTCGGGTCAGGCGGCAAGCAGCCCGGAGGAGAGTGCGATCAAGGTGCCGACCACGGCCGAGCAACAGCAGACCAGCAGGCCGGCGACCACCGCGAGGATCAGCCAGACCCGGCGGTCCCGCGCAACGGCCGCCACGCTCGGTCGGCGGGTGTCCTCGGCGGCTCCGCCGTCACTATCCGTAGCCCCGGTCACCCCCGGAAGTCTAGGCCGCGACATCCGCAGCGACCCGGAAAGGCCGAGCCGCCCTGCGCGACCCGGCCAGGATCGCGCCCGATCGTCGGAGTGCGTGGTCTCCCCGGGGACGCCGAGGGGACCACTCCCACCACCGGGCGCGATCACGCTGACCCGACGGGTCAGGCGTGGCCGATGCGGTCCAGGATCCAGGCGTTGATGAACGCCTCCTCGCGCCACGAGTCGTAGCGACCGCTCGGGCCGCCGTGCCCGGCGCCCATCTCGGTCTTCAGCAGGTAGTCGCCGCCCGGGGCGACCGCGCGCAGCCGGGCGATCCACTTCGCCGGCTCCGAGTAGAGCACCCGGGTGTCGTTGAGGCTGGTCACCGCGAGGATCGCGGGATAGTCCACGGCGGCCACGTTCTCGTACGGGGTGTAGGACTTCATGTACGCGTACACCTCGGGGTCGTCGAGGGGGTTGCCCCACTCCTCCCACTCGGTGACCGTCAGCGGCAGCGACGGGTCGAGGATCGACGTGAGCGCGTCCACGAACGGCACCTGCGCCACGATCCCGGCGAACGCGTCCGGAGCGAGGTTGGCCACCGCGCCCATCAGCAGGCCCCCGGCCGACGCGCCCCGGGCGACGAGCCGGTCGCTGGCCGTCCAGCCAGCCTTGACGAGGTGCTGCGCGCACGCCACGAAGTCGGTGAAGGTGTTCTTCTTGGCCAGCAGCTTGCCCTGGTCGTACCACCGCCGGCCCAGCTCGCCGCCGCCGCGGGTGTGCGCCACCGCGAAGACCACGCCCCGGTCCAACAGGGACAGCCGGGCCACCGAGAACCACGGGTCCATGCTGGCCTCGTAGGAGCCGTAGCCGTACAGCTCGCAGGGGGCCGAGCCGTCCCGGGGGGTGCCGACGCGGCAGACCAGTGAGATCGGCACCCGGGTGCCGTCGTCGGCGAGCGCCCAGTCACGGTGCTGCTCGTACTCGGCCGGGTCGTACGGTCGCCCGTCCGGACCGGGCAGCACCGGCTTCTGCTTGAGCAGCACCATCTGCCGAGTGACCAGGTCGTAGTCGTACACCGAGTCGGGGGTGATCAGCGAGGAGTAGCGCAGCCGGACCTGACCGGTGCGGTACTCCGGGTTGGCGTCCAACCCGACGCTGTAGAGCGGCTCGGGGAAGTCGATGTCGTACCCGTCGTCACTGCCCACCGGCAGCACCCGCAGCCCGGTGAGCCCGTCGGTGCGCAGCGACACCACCAGGTGGTTGGCGAAGGCGTCGACGGCCTCCAGCCGGGTGCCGGGGTTGTGCTCGATCAGCGGCACCCAGTCGCCCGGTACGTCCGCCGAGGTGAACGCCAGCGCGAAGTCCTCCGCGCCGTCGTTGTGCAGGATCAGGAAACGGTGGCCGTGGTGCTCCACCGTGTATTCGACGCCCTGTCGGCGGGGGGCGATCACGGCCGGCGCGCCGGTCGGGTTGCCGGCGGGGATCACCAGCACCTCGCTGGTCACCTTGCTGTGCACGTCGATGAGGATGAACTTCTCCGACCGGGTCAGCTCCACCCCGACCCAGAACCGCTCGTCGTCCTCCTGGTGGACCACCACGTCGTCGGCGGCGGCGGAGCCGATGGTGTGCCGCCAGACCCGGTTCGGCCGCCAGGCGTCGTCCACCGTCACGTAGAACAGCACCGAGGCGTCCGACGACCAGGCGGTGCCGTAGAACGTGTCCGGCACCTCGTCCGGCAGCAGCTCGCCGGTGGTCAGGTCCTTCACGCGCAGGGTGAACCGCTCGTCACCGGAGAAGTCGGTGGAGTAGGCCAGCCAGCGGCCGTCCGGGCTGACGTCGAACGCGCCGAGCGAGAAGAAGTCGTGCCCCTCGGCCAGCAGGTTGCCATCGAGCAGCACCTCCTCGCCGTCGAGCGGGGCGCCGTCCGCGCTGACCGGCGGGTCGGTCTCGCCGTCGCGGACCGCCCGGCGGCACTGCACTCCGTACTGCTGTCCCTCGACCGTCCGGGTGTAGTACCAGTGCCCGCCCTTGCGGGTCGGCACCGACAGGTCGGTCTCCTGGGTGCGTCGGCGAGTCTCCTCGAACAGGTCGGCCCGCAGATCGGCCAGGTGCGCGGTGCGCGCGTCGGTGTACTCGTTCTCGGCGGTCAGGTAGGCGATCGTCTCCGGGTCGTCCTTGGCAGCGAGCCAGGCGTACTCGTCGACGACGGTGTCGCCGTGGTGGGTGCGCTCGCTGGGCACCCGCTTCGCCGCGGGCGGGGCAGTCTCGGTGGTCACGGCGGCCACGTTACCGGCCGGCAGCCGCAGCGCGCCGGACCAGCGGCATCCCGATACTCGTCACCACGACTTTCGAACACATGTACGATGGCCGGCATGGCGGCAGCAGCGAGTTCCCTCGGCCGGTCCGGAGCCCTCGAGATCACCCGGCGGTTGGCGGCGATCTGCGGTCCACCGTTCTCCCGGCTGGCCGGGCCCGCCGACGAGGTGGCGGGGCGGCCGGCGCGTTGGGTCGCCGTCCCGGGCGGCCCGCACGCCGCCGCCGAGGTGTTGCGACTGGCCGCCGTGCACGATCTGGCGGTGGTGCCCCGAGGCGCGGGCACGAAGATCGACTGGGGGGCCGCCCCCGTTCAGGTCGACATCCTGCTCGACACCGGCCGGCTGGCCGGCATCGGTCACGAGCCGGTCGACTCGCTGGTGACCGACGTGGGTGCCGGCACTCCACTGCGGGCGGTGCAGGCCACCCTGGAGCGCACCGGGCAGCGGCTCGCGATGGACGCCCCCTCACCCGGTGCGACGCTGGGCGGGGTGCTCGCCGCCGGCGAGGCCGGCCCGCTGCGCCACCGCCACGGCAGCCCCTGCGACCAACTGCTCGGTGTGCGTTACCTCGCCGCCGACGGCGAGCTGATCAGCGTCGGCGGCGGTGCGCCCGGGCTCGACCTGGCCCGCCTGCTCTGCGGCTCCCAGGGCGCGCTCGGCGTGCTGGTGTCGGCGAGCCTGCGGGTGCAGCCGGTGCCGGCGAGCAGGCTCTGGGTCTCCCGCCCGGTGTGGACGCCGTTGGAGGTGCACGACCTGGTCCGGACGATCCTCGCCGCTCGGCTGGAGCCGTCGGCCATCGAGCTGGACCTGCCCGGAGGCACCCCCCGCCCCCGTACGCCGTACCCGCCCGGTCACCCGGCGGCCACCGCCCGGGAACGCCACCCGTCGATGTCCGGCCGGGCCGGCGCCCCGTCCCGGGCCGGCAGCCTGGTGGTGCTGCTGGAGGGCGGTCCCGCCGACGTCACCGAGCGTGCCGAGCGGCTGGTCGGCCTGCTGCACGGGGAGGCGACGATCGCCCACTCCGCGCCGACGTGGTGGCGTCGCTACCCGTTCGCGCCCGGTGACACGGCGCTGCGACTGGAGGTGCCGATCGGCGACCTGCACGCCGCCGTCTACGCGCTGCGCGACGCGGCCGGAGCGCCGGTGCCGGTGCGCGGCTCCGCCGGGCTGGGCGTGGTGCACGCGGCGCTGCCCGGGGCGCTGCCAGCCGACCGGGTGGCGTCCATCCTGGCCGCCGTCAGAGGGGTGTTGTTGGCCCGGCAGGGTCGCTGCGTGGTGGTCTCCGCTCCGGCGGCGGTCCGTCAGGCGGTCGACCTCTGGGGCGAGCTGGCCGGCCTGGCCCAGTTGCGGGCCGCGAAGCGGCACCTGGATCCGGAGCACCGGCTCGCACCCGGCCGGCTTCCCGGCGGCCTGTGAGCCCCGGCCGGCTCCCCGGCGGCCGGTGAGCCCCGGGCCGGCTCCCCGGCGGCCTGCGCGGCCGGGCCGGCAGCGGGTCAGTCCATCCACCACCGGTGCATGTCCAGCAGCGGCGGGGTGAGACGGGCCACCATTACCAGCAGGCCGCCCACCGCGCCGGCCAGCAGCAGTGACCGGGTCACCCGGGGTAGGACCGCGCGCTCCCGGGCGACCACCGCGCCCGCGACGATCGCCAACGGCAGCCCGAGCACCGCACCCGTCAGGTAGAGCACCGCCACCACGGGGTGGAGCACACCGAAGAAGGCGATGTCCTTCGGGTCGTACGCGCCGGTCAGCATCTCGGCCGGGCCGACGCCGGCGCTGGTCATCCGCCCGACGTAGAGCAGCAGCACGGCGAGGAACCCGCCGATGGTCGCGAACTGCGCGGCGATCAGGGCCCGAACCATCGGCCGGGAGTACGACGTGACCTGCGCGACGCTCGTCATGGCCGTCAATCTACCGAGCGGCCTCGAGAACTGGGGGCCGGAGCGACGGTCAGGTCGCGTCGTTACGGAGCACCAGGACGGCGATGTCGTCCCGGGGCGGCTCGACCGAGAAGTTGATCGCTGCGGCGCGCAGTCGGGCGGCCACCACGTCGGCCGAATATCCGGCCAGGGGCGCGGCGGCGTCCCGCAGTCGGTCGGTGCCGAACAGCTCCCGGCCACGCCTCCGCTCGGTGACGCCATCGGTGTAGAAGATCAGCGAGTCGCCCGGTGCGAGCGTGATCTCCGCCGTCGGCGAGGTGATCGTGTCGAGCAGGCCGAGTGCGGTGCCGCCGGTGCCGACGAACCCGGCGCCGCCCGCCGCGGCCAGCAGCACCGGCCGGTCGTGCCCGGCGAGGTGCAGCGAGACGTCCAACCGGTCACCCTCGCCCGGCCCGACCGCTGCCAGCGCCAGCGTGCAGTAGCGGCCGCCACCGCGCTCGACAAGTGTCTCGTTGAGCCGTGCCAGCGCCTCCGGTAACGGTTTGCCGTCGCCGACCAGCACTCGGATCACGTCCCGGACCAGCCCGGTCACCGCGGCGGCCTGGACACCCTTGCCCGAGACGTCACCGATCACCACCAGCCAGCGCCCGTCGGGCAGCGGCACCACGTCGTAGAAGTCGCCACCCACCTCGGCGTCGTCGCCGGTCGGGACGTACTCGGCGGCGAAACCGATCCCGTCCACCAACGGCAGCACCGGCGGCAGCAGAGACTGCTGGAGCGTCTGCGCCACCCGACGGCGTTCGGCGTGGATCCGGGCGTTCTCGATGGCCAATGCGGCCCGCCGGGCCACGTCCTCCAACACGGCCACCTCGTCCGGGTCGTGCCGGTGCCGCTGGTGCCGCCCCACCGCCAGGGTTCCGAGGCGCTGCCCACGGGCGATCAGCGGAACGGCGAAACCCTCCATCGGCCCGCCCAGGGGGATCTGCGCCGCGCTGCGGGACGCCTCGCGGAGGCGGGCCTGGACCGAGTCCGGACCGGTTTCGGCCAGCACCTTGTGCAACTGCGGAAGCATCGACTCGTCGGCGTGGCTGGCCGCCGCCAGCCGGAGTCGACCCCACTCGTCGGTGGTGTGCACGGCGCACCACTGACCGAGTCGCGGCACCACCAGTTGCGGCACGAGCGCCATGGTCAGGTCGACGTCGAGCGACTGGGCCAGCAGTTCGCTCGCCTCGGCCAGGAAGGTCAGCCACACCTGCCGGCGGACGTCGGCCCGGCGCAGCCGGTCGTTCTCCAGGTGCAGCGACAGCCGCTCGGCGGTGAGCACCGCCAAGGGCTGGGCGTACGCCGACGGCGCGGCGTCCAACTCCAACTCCCCGGCGTAGGGGCGGTGCACGGTCAGTGGCACCCGGAGCAGTTCGCTTCCGGGGCGGGGTGGCCGACCGAAGCGGGCCAGCACCTGGCGGCCCTGCCCGTCGCCGCGGTCCAGGCGGATGGTGCCGCCGGCCGCGCCCACCATCTCGGCGACCCGGTTGAGCAGGCTGGTGGCGAAGTCGGGCAACGGGTCGTCCCCGTACAGGTCGGGGGCGGTCTGCATGAGTTCGCTCATCGCGCTGGCGCTCGGCGCGGACCCGTCGGTGCTCGTCCGGGGGCCGACGTTGGCCGGTGTCGAATCGCTGATGCTCCCGCCGGCGGGCAGGTCGGCACCGGGGCGGTCCAGTCGGAACCAGACGCCCTTGCCGGTGGGCAGGTAGGTGGTGCCCCAGCGGCTGGCGAAGTGGTCGACGAGCAACAGGCCCCGGCCCCGCACGGAGACCTCGTTGATCTCGGCGGAGTCGTTGCGGTCGCCGACGGTCAGCTCGTCGCCGGAACCGGGGGCGAAGTCGGAGACGGTGACGGTCAGCCCGATCTCGTCCGCGACGACCTCGATGTCCAGTTCGGTGCGGGCGTGCTCGACGGCGTTGGTGGTCAGCTCGGTGGTGAGCAGCAGCGCCTCGTTGGCCAGTTCGTCGAGGTGTGACTCGGTCAACACCGAGCGGACCACGGCGCGGGCGGCGGCGGGTGTGCGGCGGTCGGCGGGCAGCCGGACACGCCGGACGGCCCCGTCCTGGGCCCCGGCCGTCGCGGGCCCAACCTCGCCTGACACCCCCGTATCCTCCACCGTCGCACTGCCGGCTGCCAAGCCGATCAACGATCCGGCACTGTCGCGTCGCTCAGCGGTCCCGCCGGCGGCGCTGGGGTCGGACGCGTCGAAACGATCGGCGCGGGAGCCGGGCGAGGTTTGCGGCGCGGCGTGCCGGCTCGACGCCGATCGGGCGGGTCGACGGGGCGATCGATGCCATCTGGCGGGTCGCGCACCCTGGCACCACGGCGCGCGCGGGCACAATATGGGGTGCCGGTGTGTCCGCACGGATCGGCGCCCCCGAGTTGAGCGAGGAATGATGACCACGTCTAAGCAGTCGGTGGCGGATCCGTCCGCGCTCGACAACGAGGCGCTCCTCGGTGAGTTGACCGAGGCACTGCGACGGATCGGGCGGGGCGACCTGAAGGTCCGGCTTCCCCGCCGGGCCGGCGCGGCCGGTGAGGTGGCGGACGCCTTCAACGAGGTGGTCTCGCTGCAGGAGCGGCAGTATCTGGACCTGCGGCGGATCAGCCGGATCGTGGGTCGCGACGGCCGGCTCACCGAGCGGCTCGACGACGAGGGGCTGGACGGCTCCTGGGCGGAGGGGCAGCGGGCGATCAACTCGCTGATCGACGACCTGGGTCGACCGACCACGGAGATCGCCCGGGTGATCGTGGCGGTCGCCGACGGTGACCTGTCACAGCACATGGCGTTGGAGATCGACGGTCGGCCGCTGCGCGGTGAGTACCTGCGCATCGGGCGCACCGTGAACACGATGGTGGACCAGCTCTCGTCGTTCTCGAACGAGGTGACACGGGTGGCCCGTGAGGTGGGCACCGAGGGCAAGTTGGGTGGCCAGGCCGACGTGCGGGGCGTCGCCGGCACCTGGAAGGACCTCACCGACTCGGTGAACACCATGGCGTCGAACCTGACCGGCCAGGTGCGGTCGATCTCGCAGGTGGCGACGGCGGTGGCCAAGGGTGACCTGTCGCAGAAGATCACCGTGAGCGCGCGTGGTGAGGTGGCCGAGCTGGCCGCCACGATGAACTACCTCACCGACACGCTGCGGCTCTTCGCCGAGCAGGTGACCCGGGTGGCCCGTGAGGTGGGCACCGAGGGCAAGTTGGGCGGGCAGGCCGAGGTGCCGAACGTGGCCGGCACCTGGAAGGACCTGACCGACAGCGTCAACTCGATGGCGTCGAACCTGACCGCCCAGGTCCGTAACATCGCGCAGGTCTCCACCGCGGTGGCGCGCGGTGACCTGTCGCAAAAGATCACGGTGGCGGCGCAGGGCGAGATCCTGGAGCTGAAGGACACCGTCAACACGATGGTGGACCAGTTGTCGTCGTTCGCCGACGAGGTGACCCGGGTGGCCCGTGAGGTGGGCATCGAGGGCAAGTTGGGCGGCCAGGCCCAGGTGCGCGGCGTCTCCGGCACCTGGCGCGACCTCACCGAGAACGTCAACCAGTTGGCCGGCAACCTGACCAGCCAGGTCCGCAACATCTCCCAGGTCTCCACCGCCGTGGCGAAGGGTGACCTGTCGCAGAAGATCACGGTGGACGCTCAGGGCGAGATCCTGGAGCTGAAGAACACCGTCAACACGATGGTCGACCAGTTGTCGTCGTTCGCCGACGAGGTGACCCGGGTGGCCCGTGAGGTGGGCACCGAGGGCAACCTGGGCGGTCAGGCGCAGGTGAAGGGCGTTTCCGGCACCTGGCGTGACCTGACGGACAACGTGAACTCGATGGCGTCGAACCTGACCAGCCAGGTCCGCAACATCGCCTCGGTGACCACGGCCGTGGCAAAGGGTGACCTGTCGCAGAAGATCACGGTGGACGCGCGGGGCGAGATCCTGGAGTTGAAGTCGACCGTCAACACGATGGTGGACCAGTTGTCGTCGTTCGCCGACGAGGTGACCCGGGTGGCCCGTGAGGTGGGCACCGAGGGCAAGTTGGGCGGTCAGGCCCAGGTGCGCGGGGTCGCGGGCACCTGGCGCGATCTGACCGACAACGTGAACTCGATGGCGTCGAACCTGACCGCCCAGGTCCGCAACATCGCCCAGGTCTCGACGGCGGTGGCGAAGGGCGACCTGTCGCAGAAGATCACGGTGGACGCGCGGGGCGAGATCCTGGAGTTGAAGTCGACCGTCAACACGATGGTGGACCAGTTGTCGTCGTTCGCCGACGAGGTGACCCGGGTGGCCCGCGAAGTGGGCACCGAGGGCAAGCTCGGTGGTCAGGCGCAGGTCAAGGGCGTCTCCGGTACGTGGCGGGACCTGACCGACAACGTGAACTCGATGGCGTCGAACCTGACCAGCCAGGTCCGCAACATCGCCTCGGTGACCACCGCCGTGGCGAAGGGCGACCTGTCGCAGAAGATCACCGTGGACGCCCAGGGCGAGATCCTGGAGCTGAAGTCGACCGTCAACACGATGGTGGACCAGTTGTCGTCGTTCGCCGACGAGGTGACCCGGGTGGCCCGCGAGGTCGGTATCGAGGGCAAGCTCGGTGGTCAGGCGCAGGTGAAGGGCGTCTCCGGGACCTGGCGCGACCTCACCGAGAACGTCAACCAGCTCGCCTCGACGCTGACCACGCAGTTGCGGGCCATCGCCCAGGTGTCCACGTCGGTGACCCGGGGCGACCTGACCCAGCGGATCGCGGTCAAGGCGCAGGGCGAGGTCGCCGAGCTGAAGGACAACATCAACCAGATGATCGTCACCCTTCGGGAGACGACCAAGAAGAACGCCGAGCAGGGCTGGCTGGACTCCAACCTGGCCCGGATCGGCGGCCTGTTGCAGGGCCAGCGCGACCTCGGCGAGGTCTGCCGCATGATCATGACGGAGGTGACTCCACTGGTCGACGCCCAGCTCGGTGCGTTCTTCCTGGCCGACGACACCGACGGCAGCATGCGGCTGCGGCTGACCTCCTCGTACGGGTACGTGGCGCGGGGGCACGACGTCACCTTCGGGCCGGGTGAGGGGCTGGTCGGGCAGACCGCGCTCTCCCGTCGCACGATCCGGGTCAGCGCCTCCCCGAACAGTCGGCTCACCCTCCGGTCCGGCCTCGCCGAGACACCCCCGTCCGACCTGGTGGTGCTCCCCGTCCTGTTCGAGGGCGAACTGCTCGGGGTGATCGAGTTCGCCAGCGTGTCGGCCTTCTCCGAACTGCACCTGTCGTTCCTGGAGCGGCTGGTGCTCACCATCGGCATCGCGGTCAACACCATCCAGGCCAACCGGCGTACGGAGGAGCTGCTGGCCCAGTCGCAGCGGCTGGCGCACGAAATGCAGGAGCAGTCGGCGGAGTTGCAGCGCACCAACGCCGAGCTGGAGGAGAAGGCCACTCTGCTGTCCGAGCAGAAGGGGAACATCGAGACGAAGAACCGGGAGATCGAGCTGGCGCGGCTGGGCCTGGAGGAGAAGGCGCAGCAGCTGACCCGGGCGTCGGCGTACAAGTCGGAGTTCCTGGCCAACATGAGCCACGAGCTGCGGACTCCGCTGAACTCGTTGCTGCTGCTGGCCCGTCTGCTGGCCGAGAACTCGGAGCAGAACCTCAGCCCGAAGCAGATCGAGTTCGCCCGGACCATCCACGGGTCCGGCTCCGACCTGCTGCGACTGATCGACGACATCCTCGACCTGTCCAAGATCGAGGCGGGCCGGATGGACGTCGAGCCGACCGAGATCCGCTTCACCGAGCTGCGCGGCTACGTCGAGCAGGCGTTCGCGCCGCAGGCCGAGGAGAAGAACCTGGACTTCCAGGTACGGGTGAGCAAGGATCTGCCGCCGGCGTTGGTGACCGACGCGCAACGGTTGCAGCAGATCCTGCGCAACCTGCTCTCCAACGCGGTGAAGTTCACCGACAACGGTGCGGTGACACTGCGGATCGCCCCGGCCGCGGAGAACGCGGTGTTCGACGTGCCGGCGCTGACGAACGCTCAGCAGGTGATCGCGTTCACCGTGATCGACACCGGGATCGGCATCTCCGACGACAAGTTGTCGATCATCTTCGAGGCGTTCCAGCAGGCCGATGGCACGACCAGTCGCCGGTACGGCGGCACCGGCCTGGGCCTGTCGATCAGCCGCGATCTGGCCCGACTGATCGGCGGCACCATCACCGTCTCGTCCGCCCCGGGCCAGGGCTCGACCTTCACCCTGTTCGTGCCGCAGGTGCTGGCCCCGGACGCGGTGGTCGTGCCGCAGACGCCGTCGCCGCAGCGTGCCGGGCTGCCGTCGTCGCTGTTGATGCCGCCGCTGGAGTTGCTGCCGGAACGCCCGGAGGCACCGGTCACCCGTCAACTGGACGGCGCCACGGTGCTGATCGTGGACGACGACGTCCGCAACGTCTTCGCCTTGACCAGCGCATTGGAGCTGCACGGGATGACCGTGCTGTACTCGGACAACGGGGCGGACGGTGTCCGTCTGCTGGCCGAGCATCCGGAGGTGGACATCGTGCTGATGGACGCCATGATGCCCGACCAGGACGGTTACGAGACCACCCGCCAGATTCGCCGCAACCACCGGTTCGCCGACCTCCCGGTGGTCTTCCTGACCGCGAAGGCGATGCCGGGTGACCGTGAGTCGGCGCTCGCTGCCGGGGGCAGCGACTACATCACCAAGCCGGTCGACCTGGACGACCTGATCGAGTTGATGTCGTCCTGGATCAACGGCAGCCGGACCGAGGAGACTTCGTGACCCAGATGGCCAAAGCGCTGCTCGTTGACGACCGGCGGCAGAACCTGACGGCCCTGGAGGCGATTCTCCAGGGCCTGCCGGTCCAGTCCGTGGCGGTGGAGAGCGGCGAGGCGGCGCTCAAGCAGCTGCTGGTGGACGACTTCGCGGTGATCCTGTTGGACGCGCAGATGCCGGACATGGACGGCTTCGAGACGGCGAGCCACATCAAGCGCCGCGAGCGGACCCGGCACGTGCCGATCATCTTCCTCACCGCCGCCGACCGGGACGCCCAGCTCGCCCTCCGGGGTTACCAGGTGGGCGCGGTGGACTACCTCACCAAGCCGTTCGACCCGTGGGTGCTCCGGGCCAAGGTGTCGGTCTTCGTCGAGCTGTGGGTGAAGACCCGGCAGTTGGCGACCCAGTCGGATCTGGTCCGGGAGCGCGACACGCAGTGGCGGCGGCTCACCGACGCGGTCGACGAGGCCACCGCCCAGCTCCGCTCGGACGACCCGGAGGTCCGCGACCGGGCGGTGCGGCTGCTTGAGCAGGCCCGCTGGGGCAACACCGACTGACGCGGTGGGGCGGGGCGGCTCAGCCGGTGGGCTGGTCGTTACGGATCATCAGCGCACTGCGCAGGCCGGTGATGTCCAGTACGCGGATCAGGAAGTCGCCCACGTGCGTCAGCATCAGCAGGCTCTGGGCGTGGCTGGCCTTGCGGCTGAGCACCACCAGGGTGCCCAGGCCCTGTGAGTCGCAGAAGGTGACGCCGCCGAGGTCGAGGATGATCTTCGGGGGTGGGTCGGCCAGCACCTCGTTGACGACGGTGGAGAGCTGGGCCGCAGTGAGCATGTCGATCTCACCGGCCAGGCGCAAGACTGCTTCGTCGCCCGTCCGGTGTAGCGTGATGGACAGTTCGGCACGATCCACCCGGTCAGCCTAGCGCGATCCGACCGACCTGGCCTGTCGAGGCCGTGAGCCGTCGCCGTCCAGGCCACGAGGCCCCCGGTGTCGGCGCTGCTGACCGGCGCGGGTCACAGGTGAGCCGGGTAACCCCACCACGGGGTGGCTGCTGGTTGACCGTCCGGCGCTGTCACAATGGCGGCATCGTGACCGACATCTTTTCCGCCGGATCAGGCCGCTACCCAGCCGATGCGCCGGCCTCCGAGGCCCTGTTCGACCGCGCCCGCGACATCGTGCCGGGCGGGGTGAACTCCCCTGTGCGCGCCTTCCAGGCGGTCGGCGGCACCCCGCGTTTCATGGTCCGTGGTGAGGGCCCGTGGCTCTACGACGCCGACGGTCGCCGCTACGTCGACCTGGTCTGCTCCTGGGGCCCGCTGATCCTCGGGCACGCCCACCCGCAGGTGGTGGAGGCCGTCCAGGCCGCCGCCGCCCGGGGCACCAGCTTCGGCACGCCCACCCCCGGTGAAGTGGAGTTGGCCGCCGAAATCGTCGCCCGGACCCCGGTCGAGCAGGTCCGCCTGGTCAACTCGGGCACCGAGGCGACCATGTCGGCGATCCGGTTGGCCCGCGGCTTCACCGGCCGCTCGAAGATCATCAAGTTCGCCGGTTGCTACCACGGCCACGTCGACGCGCTGCTCGCCGCCGCCGGCTCCGGCGTGGCCACCCTGGGCCTGCCCGACTCGCCCGGCGTGACCGGCGCGGCGGCCAGCGAGACGATCGTGCTTCCGTACAACGACATCCGGGCTGTCGAGGAGGCATTCGCCGCCGAGGGCCCGCACATCGCCGCGGTGATCACCGAGGCCGCCGCCGGCAACATGGGCGTGGTGGCCCCCCGCGACGGCTTCAACCAGCAGCTCGCCCGGATCGCGCACGCCCACGGCGCCCTGTTGGTGGTGGACGAGGTGATGACCGGGTTCCGGGTCTCCCGCGCCGGGTGGCACGGCCTCGACGCCTCCGACGCTGACCTGTGGACGTACGGCAAGGTCATGGGTGGCGGCCTGCCCGCCGCGGCGTTCGGCGGGCGCGCGGACATCATGGCGCGGCTCGCGCCGGCCGGCCCGGTCTACCAGGCCGGCACCCTCTCCGGTAACCCGCTGGCCTGCGCCGCCGGCCTGGCGACCCTGCGGCTCGCCGACGACGCGCTGTACCGCAAGCTCGACGACACGGCCGCCGCCGTGGGCAAGCTGGCGTCCGACGCGTTGGCCGCCGCCGGGGTCCCGCACCGACTGTCGTACGCGGGCAGCATGTTCTCGATCTTCTTCACCGACGCCGACGTGGTCGACTACGACAGCGCGCGCACCCAGCAGGTGCCCGCGTTCAAGGCGTTCTTCCACGCGATGCTCGCCGCCGGCGTCTACCTGCCGCCGAGCGCGTTCGAGTCGTGGTTCGTCTCGGCGGCGATCGACGACGCCGCTCTGGAGCACATCGCCGCCGCACTGCCCACCGCGGCGAACGCGGCGGCAGCGGCTGGTCACGGGGGGTAGACAACCTTGAGCAAGACTGTGGTGCACGTGCTGCGGCACGGCGAGGTGCACAACCCCGACCAGATCCTCTACGGCCGGCTGCCCGGTTTCCGCCTCTCCGAGCTGGGTGTGCAGATGGCCAAGGCCGCTGCGGAGGGCCTGGCCGACCGGGAGATCGTGCACGTGGTGGCCAGCCCGCTGGAGCGCGCCCAGCAGACCGCCGAGCCGATCGCCGCCCAGTTCGGGCTGCCGGTCGGGGTGGACGAGCGGCTGATCGAGAGCGCCAACTGGTTCGAGGGCAAGAAGGTCTCCCCGGGTGACGGGTCGTTCCGCGACCCGCGCAACTGGTGGGTGCTGCGCGACCCGGTGACCCCGTCCTGGGGTGAGGCGTACCGGGTGATCGCCGAGCGGATGTTCGCCGCCGTGCACGCCGCCCGGGTCGCCGCCGAGGGGCGCGAGGCGGTGCTGGTGTCGCACCAGCTCCCGATCTGGACGTTGCGCCGTCACGTCGAGCGCAAGCGGCTCTGGCACGACCCCCGCAAGCGGCAGTGCGGGCTGGCGAGTCTCACCTCGTTCCACTTCGACGGCGCGAAGGTGGCGGGCATCGGCTACAGCGAGCCGGCCGCGCACCTGATCGCTCTCTCCGCGACCGCCCGGACGGCCAAGGGGGCCTGATGAACGCCCGGAGGTGGACCGCCGGTCTGCTCGCCACCGTCGCCGCGGTGGCGTTGGTCGGCTGCACGTCCGGGGGCGACGGGGAGAAGCAGTGCACCAGTGATGGCCTCACGATCACCTGTGCGCCGGACCAGCGGTCGAAGACGCCCAAGGTGGTCGGCGAACTTCTCACCGGTGGCCGGTACGACATCTCCCAGGCACGCGGCCAGGTCGTCGTCGTCAACTTCTGGGGTTCCTGGTGCGCGCCCTGCCGTGCGGAGGCTGACGACCTGGAGGACACCTACCAGGCCACCAAGGCGTCCGGGGTGACCTTCCTCGGCGTGAACGTGCAGGACAGCAAGGACAAGGCGATCGCCTTCGAGCGGGGGCGGGTCACCTACCCGAGCATCTTCGACCCGTCCAGCAGCCAGGCGCTGAACTTCGACATCCCGCCCAACTCCACACCGGCGACGGTGGTCCTCGACCGCGACGGCCGGATCGCCGTGGTGATCCGTCGCGCCACGACCAGGGACGAGCTACGGCCGATCGTCGAACGGGTCGCCGCCGAGAAGCCGGCGTCGAACTGATGGGCGAGACCTTCAAGGAGTTGGCCCTCAGCGGGCCGCTGCTGCTCGCCATCGGCGCGGCGGCGCTCGCCGGCCTGGTCAGCTTCCTCTCCCCGTGCGTCCTCCCGCTCGTCCCCGGCTACCTGTCGTACGTGACCGGTCTGGCCGGGGCCGACCTGGAGGGCCGGCGGCCGCAGGCCGATCCCGAGCCGGCCGGCGGGGGTGTCGCGGTCAAGGAACGGGTCGCGCGGGTCGGCGCGGTCAAGGGTCGGGTGCTCGCCGGGACGCTGCTCTTCATCGGCGGCTTCACAGCCGTCTTCGTGGCCACCGCGATCCTCTTCGCCAGCATCGGTCGGGTGTTCTTCGACTACAAGCGCGAGTTGCAGATCGGCGTCGGCGTGCTGGTCATCGTGGCGGGGTTGAGCTACCTCGGGATGATCCCGGCCCTGCAGCGGGAGTTCCGGATCTCCCGGCTGCCGTCGGCGGGGCTGCTCGGCGCACCGGTCTTCGGGGCGGTCTTCGCACTCAGTTGGGTGCCCTGCACCGGCCCCACCCTCGGCGCGGTGATGGGCATGGCCACCGCCAGCGGCCAGACCGATCGCGCCGTGGTGCTCGCCGTGGCGTACTGCCTCGGGTTGGGGATACCGTTCGTCGTCTTCGGGCTGGGCTTCGAACGCCTGCTCGGGGTCTTCCGCGCCGTCCGGCGCCACAGCCGCTGGGTCACCCGGGTCGGCGGCGCCCTGCTCATCCTGATCGGTCTGGCCCTGGTCACCGGCGGATGGCAGAGCTTCGTGATCTGGCTGCAGACCACCGTCGGGGTGGGCGAGGTGAGCATCTGATGACGGTCGTCGACGACCGACCGGAAACCGCGGCGCCCGCGCCACGCCGCCGGCCGAACCGGCTGCTGGCCCTGCTGCGCAACTCGTGGCGGCAGCTCACCAGCATGCGTACGGCGCTGATCCTGCTCTTCCTGCTCGCCATCGCCGCCATCCCCGGCTCGGTGCTGCCGCAGCGCGGAATCAGCCCGGAGAAGGTCAACGAGTACTTCGTCGACCACCCGGACTGGGCCCCCCGCCTGGACCGGATCGGCGCGTTCGAGGTCTTCGGGTCGGTCTGGTTCTCCGCGATCTACCTGCTGCTGTTCACCTCCCTGATCGGCTGCATCACGCCCCGACTGCGCGACCACGTCCGCACGCTGCGGTCCCGTCCGCCGGCCGCACCGAAGCGGATGACCCGGCTGCCGCAGCACACGGTGCTGCCCGCCCCGCCCGGTGGGACGGCGGCGATCGCGGAGGTGCTGCGCAAGCAGCGCTGGCGCGTCGAGGTAGGCGGCGACGAGGTCTCCGCCGAGAAGGGCTACCTCAAGGAAACCGGCAACCTGCTGTTCCACACCTCGCTGATCGCGGTGCTGATCGGGGTGGCGCTCGGCTCCTGGTACGGCTGGAGCGGCAACCGGCTGCTGGTGGCCGGCGCGGACAACGCGTTCTGCAACACCCGCCAGCAGTACGCCGAGGCGAAGCTCGGCCCCCAGGTGGACAGCGCCGACCTGCCCGGCTTCTGCCTGCGGCTGGACGACTTCCAGGCCCGGTTCCTGGAAACCGGTCAGCCGGAGTTCTTCAACGCCAGGGTGACCGTCAACGGCCCGGACGAGCCGACCCGCAGCGCCGACTTCTCGGTGAACTCGCCGCTGCGCCTCAACGGCGCGAGCGTCTACCTGCTCGGCCACGGGTACGCCCCGGTGATCCGCTACACCGACCGGTTCGGCAACAGCCAGATCAGTGACGAGCCGTTCCTGACCACCGGCGACATGGGCCTGACCAGCGAGGGGCTGGCGGCCTTCCCGGACGCGAACGTCGACCCGGCGACCGGCCGGCGCGCGCCGGATCTGCAGATGGCGTTCACCGGCATCTACCTGCCCACCGCGCCGGAGCAGGCGCCGTTCGTCCGCTCGCAGTACCCGACCGAGCGCAACCCGGCGCTGAACCTGGTCGCCTACCGCGGCAACCTCGGTCTGGACGCCGGTATCCCCGGCTCGGTCTACCAGCTCGACCAGCGGCAGGTGCGGGCCGGCAAGGTCAAGGAGGTCGGCACCAAACTGCTCCGCAAGGGCGAGACCTGGAAGCTCGACGACGGCACGACAGTCGAGTTCCTGGGCACCGAGCGGTACGTCACCCTCTCCGTCCGGCACGATCCCGGCTCGACGATGCTGCTGGTCAGCTGCGGCGTCCTGCTGGTCGGGCTGATGGGTTCGCTGTTCGGCAAGCGCCGCCGGGTGTTCTTCCGGGTGGTGCCGGCCGACCCCGGGGAAGGATCTCCGACGAGCGGTAGTAGCTTGATGGAGGTCGGTGGGTTGCCGCGTACCGACTATCCAGGGTTCGCCGACGAGTTCACCCAGCTGGTCGCCGCCGTCAGCGGTGCCGACCGGGCTGGTGCTGGCGCTGACTCCGCTGACCGGGCCGGCGTGCGAGAAGGAGCCGAGTGATGTCCGCACTCTCCGACAATCTGGTGACATTCGCGATCCTGGCGTACCTGGTCGCGATGATCGGCCACGCCGTCGAGTACGCGCTGGGCAACGCCCGTACCCGGGTCGCCACGGCGGCTCCGGCGCGTGAGTTGGTCGGTGCCGGTGGCGTCCCGACGCCGCCCGCGCCGGTCCCGTCGCCACCGACGGTCGACCGCTCGGCCGGGCGGGCGCGGCTCGCGGGCCTGATCGGAGTGGGCGCCACCGCGGTGGCCGCCGCGCTGCACCTGGCGGCACTGGTCACCCGTGGGCTTGCCGCGGACCGGATGCCGTGGGGCAACATGTACGAGTTCGTGCTCACTGTGACGTTCATCGGGGTGGCCGCCTGGCTGGTGGTGCTCTGGAAGCGGCCGTCGCTGCGTAAGCTCGGGCTCTTCCTCACCCTGGTGATGGTGCTGCTGGTCGCCACCGCCGAGCTGGTGCTGTACGTGCCGATCGTGCCGCTGGTGCCGGCACTGAACTCGTACTGGTTCATCATCCACGTCTCGACGATCGTCTTCGCGTCCGGCATCTTCCTGCTCGGCGTGGTGCCGGCGGTCGGTTTCCTGATGCGCAACGGGTTCGAGCAGGGCAAGCGGAGCTTCCCGTACACCCTGGCCAAGCGGCTGCCCGGCGCGGCCGGCCTGGAGCGGCTGACCTTCGCGCTGCACGCCTTCGCGTTCCCGATCTTCACCTTCGCGGTGATCGCCGGTGCCATCTGGGCCGAGGCGGCCTGGGGACGGCCGTGGGGCTGGGACCCGAAGGAGACCTGGGCGTTCATCTCCTGGGTGGTCTACGCCGGCTACCTGCACGCCCGCGCGACGCCCAGCGTGAAGCGCAACGTGGCCACCTGGATCGCGGTGCTCGGCTTCCTCACCGTGCTGATGAACCTGTTCGGCGTGAACATCTTCTTCACCGGCCTGCACTCGTACGGCGGGCTGGACTGATCCTGGCAACGCGGTACGGGCCGGTCACGGGTGCGTCCGTGCCCGGCCCGCGTCTACCGGGTGGGTCGCCAGGTCCGCATGGCCCGCTCGACCTGGACGGTGACCTGGTAGGACACCTCCGGTAGATCCGCCAGCTCGATCCGCTCGCCGCGCATCGCCAGTTGGGCGTGCAGCTCCCGGGCGACGGCGTCACGTAGCTCGACCAGCAGGGGCGACAACCCGTCCGGGTCGCCGACGACGTACGCGTCCGACATGAAGCCACTCTGCTCCCGCGTCCCGCCGTTCGGCCAGGCACGGTGAGATGTGCCTGCCGGGCTTGACTCGGCCCTGGGCGGCGATATGGCGGTGTCCCGCGCGTGGTCGCCCGTTGATCCACTCGGCTTTCAGGTGGTCGGGGTGTCCTGCGGCCCGGGACACCCCGACTTCGCGAAACCCGAGTGGATCTTGTGCTTGCCGGCCACCCCCGGGTCGGGTCGCAGCTCGCGTTACCCCGATATGCGCGTCACGGCCTGACGCAGCGTTGAGTGCTCGCTACCGTGCGGCAGGTGGGGTTGCACAACCCTGACAATCGCGGCGGAAGGTGGGTGCGGTGACCACAAGGGTGTCCACGGCGGCGCTGATCCGGGAGCAGCTGCGGCGGTCCCGGCTCGCAGCCGGGCTGACTCAGGAGGAGTACGGCAAACGCGCGCACTACTCGCCGTCCATGGTGTCGGCCGTCGAGTTGGGGCAGACGGCACCCAACGAGGCGTACCTGAAGCGGGCTGACGAGGTGCTCGACACCGGCGGCTTGCTGACCTCGCTCCGCGACCTGGGCCGCCGCGACGGCGAGCCGGTCTGGTTCCGCCCGTGGCTGGAGGTCGAGCGGGTCGCCACCCAACTGCGATGCTTCGGCGCGACGATGGTTCCCGGGCTGTTGCAGACCGCCGACTACGCCCGGGCGGTGTTCCGGCTCGACCTGGGGCTGACCGCTGACCGGGTGGAGGAGTTGGTGGCGGCCCGGCTGGAGCGGCAGACGATCCTCGACCACGAGCACCCACCGCAGCTCACCGCCGTGATCGACGAGGCCGCGCTACAGCGCTTCGCGGAGGGGTGCGCCGGGGTGCTGGCCGAGCAGCTCCGGCACCTGGTGGCGTGCGCCCGCCGCCCGCACATCAGGGTGCACGTGCTGCCACAGGGTGTGGGCCTGCACGCCGGCCTCTTCGGGCCGTTCATCCTCGGCCGCACCGCCGACGGCAGTTGGCTCGGCTTCCTCGACAACCAGACCGGCGGAACCGCAGTGGACGACATCTTCGAGGTGGCGACCCTGCTCGGAAGGTGGGAGAGTCTGCGCAGTGACGCGCTGCCCCGGCAGCAGTCGATCGACCTGCTCGAGGAGATCGTGAAGCCATGGATCTGACCGGAGCCCGCTGGCGCAAGTCCACCCGGAGCGGCAACGACGCCGGCGCGTGCGTCGAGGTCGCCGACAATCTAGCCGGCCGGGTGCACGTCCGCGATTCCAAGGACCGCGACGGCGGCCTGCTGACCTTTGCCCCGGCCGCGTGGCGGGCCTTCGTCGAGCTGGCCCGCACCCACTGACGGGCTACTCAGCCGGCTAGCCGCAGGCGTCCCCGCACCCGACCCGGGCCACCCGTCAGGATGGCCTGGAAGTCTCGCTCGCCCCCCGCGCCCGCGATCAGCCGCCGAACCAGCCGGGCACGTCGAGCCGGAACCAGTTGGCCGAGGCCATCGTGCCGAGGTCGTTTTCCATCGCGGTGACGCGTTCCGGGCCGAGCGTGTCCGCCCACTGTGCACGCAGCCGGTCGAAGATCTCGGCCGAGCGGCGCAGCCCGTCTGCGCCGCGAGGCGTAACCCGGATCAGCCGGCGTCGCGCGTCGGAAGGGTCGTCGACCCGCTCCAGGTAGCCGACGGCGACCAGCCGGTCGACTGTCTTGCCGGCGGCCTGCTTCGAGATGCCCAACCGCTGGCCCAGTTCGGTGGCGGTGGTGCCGTCCGCGCCGACGGCCTGGAGCACGAACCCGTGCAGCGGTCGCAGCTCCGGGTGGCCCTCCCGGGCCAGTTCGGTGTGCAGTTCGTCGATCAGCGTCCGGAACCCGGCCAGCAGCAACAGCGGCAGCGCGAAGCCGGGGCGCGCGGGGTCAGCGGTTGCCATCTTCGACAACCACGTTTACTATTTCGTCAACCACGTTGACTATCGTACCGGATGCGGCACCGATGTCAGCCCTGGCGGCCTCCCGCCCTCCCGACCTCGTGCCGTCCTCTCCGAAAGCAGGTGCACAATGTCCGTCTTCACCGAACACACCGCCGAGACCGCACCGGTCGCCGCCCGTCGCGCCATCAAGGGTGTGCAGAACCGCTTCGGCTGGCTGCCCACCCCGGTGGCGCTGATGGCCGACTCGCCGCAGCTGCTCACCGGCTTCCTCACCGTCAGCGCGGGCTTCGAGCAGACCGACCTCGCCCCGCTGGAGCGGGAGGTGGTCGTCCTCGCCGTCGCTACCACCAGCGAATGCCACGTCTGCGTCGCCCTGCATACCGGCACGCTCACCCGGCTCGGCGCGACCGCCGAACTGATCACCGCGCTGCGCGCCGGCTCGGCGCTGCCTGACCCGCGCCTGGAGGCGCTGCGTCGGTTCACGCTGGCCGTGCTCGACCACCGGGGCGCAGCGCCGGACGACGAGGTAAGCGACTTCCTGGCCGCCGGCTACCAGCCCCGGCACGCGCTGGACGTGGTGCTCGGCGTCGGCGCGTACACCATGTCCACCTTCGCCAACCGCCTCACCCGGGCACGGCTCGACCCACCACTGGCCGCCCACGCCTGGACGCCGGCCGCCTGACCGCTGGCGCCTGCTTCAGTCGGCCTGCAGAAAGTCGCGCAGCAGGGCGAGCATCTCGTCGGGCCGCTCCTCGTACAGCCAGTGCCCGCAGTCCTCGATCACCTCGCCGCGGACCGTGTCGGCGTACCTGCGGACCTGCTCGGCGACCTGTCCGCCGAGGCTGGCCGCCGACCCGACGGCCAGCACCGGCATGGTCAACTTCGTGCCCCGGTACGCGGCGTTGTCCGCGATGTCCTGCTGGAACGCCCGGAAGTAGGCGAAGCTGGCCCGCAGCTGCGCCGGGTCGCGCAGATGGCTGGCGAACTCCTCGATGTCGGCCGGGGCGATGCTGCCCTTTCGCACCATCAGGGCGTCGGTGAACCTGTCCACCCAGAGCGACTCCCGCCCCTCGACCAGGGCCTCCGGTAGCCCGTTGCCGAGAGAGAAGTAGCCGAAGTTCCACACCCCGGGGCCGGCCGAGGTGAGCGCGGGGAACGTGTAGATGCTCTCGTCGGGGATCGGTGCCTCGGTGAGCGCCAGTCGGCTCACCCGCTGCGGATGGGCGGCGGCGTACGCGTACGCCACCATGGTCCCCAGGTCGTGTCCGACCAGCCGAAGGTCACTGACCAGGCCGAGCTGGTCGAGGAGGCCGTGCAGGTCGGCGGCGACCGTCAACTTGTCGTACCCGTCGACCGGGGCGTCGCTGCCCCCGAAGCCCCGCAGGTCGGGCGCGACCACGTCGAAGGAGCGCCCCAACTCGGGCAGCAGGTGCCGCCACATGTACCAGCACTGCGGGTACCCGTGCAGCAGCACCAGCGGCGGGCCGGTGCCGCCACGGACGTAGTTCATGGTGATCTGGCCGACCCGTGCCCGTTGCTCGGTGAACCCCGCCGGAACCCGCTCCACGCCCATTCGCCGCCCCCGCCCGCCGTCCGTCCGCCCGGCTACCCGCTCAACCGCCCGCCATGCCCGCGAGGTTCGGGTCGTGCCGGTTGATCCACTCGCCCTCCTTGAAGTCGCGGTGTCCGGCAGCCTGGGACACCGCGACTTCCTGAAAGCCGAGTCGATCTACGGCCGCCGTCCGCCGCGGGCAGGGGGCGATCTCACAGCACCCGGCTTGGGCCGTTCGGGAGCCGGTGCGGGAGACTGGGCGACATGGCGGCTCGTGGCTTCCCGTACACCGATCTCAAGGACTTTCTCGCGGCGCTGGAGCGCGCGGGGGAGTTGCGCCGGGTCGACGTCCCGGTCGACCCGACTCTGGAGATCAGCGAGGTGGTCACCCGCACGGTGCGGGCCGGCGGCCCGGCGCTGCTCTTCGAGCGTCCGACCCGGGGCGAGATGCCGGTGGCGATCAACCTGTTCGGCACCGAGAAGCGGATGGCGATGGCGCTCGGGGTGGAGAACCTCGACGAGATCGGCGCGCGGATCGGCGAGATGCTCAAGCCGGAACTGCCGCAGGGCTTCTCGGGCATGATGGGCGGGCTCGGCAAGGTCATGCAGCTCAAGTCCATGCCGCCGAAGAAGGTCAAGACGGCCCCCTGCCAGCAGGTGGTCTACCGCGGCGACGACGTCGACCTCAACCGGTTGCCCGGGCTGCAGGTCTGGCCGGGCGACGGCGGGATCTTCCACAACTTCGGGCTGACCCACACCAAGCACCCCGAGACGGGCAAGCGGAACCTCGGGCTCTACCGCCTGCAGCAGCACTCGCACAACACCATCGGCATGCACTGGCAGATCCACAAGAACTCCACGGCGCACCACGCGGTCGCCGAGCGGCTCGGGCAGCGCCTGCCGGTCGCGATCGCCATCGGTGCCGACCCCGCGGTCGCCTACTCGGCCAGCGCGCCACTACCCGCGGACATCGACGAGTACCTGTTCGCCGGTTTCCTGAGCGGCGAGCGGGTCGAGATGGTCGACTGCCTGACCGTGCCGCTGCAGGTGCCGGCGCACGCGCAGATCGTGCTGGAGGGTTACATCGAGCCGGGCGAGCGACTGCCGGAGGGCCCGTTCGGCGACCACACCGGCTTCTACACGCCGGTCGAGCCGTTCCCGGTGATGCACATCGAAGCGATGACCATGCAGCGCAACCCCGTCTACCACTCGATCGTCACGTCGCAGCCGCCGCAGGAGGACCACGGCCTCGGCAAGGCCACCGAGCGGATCTTCGCACCACTGCTGCGCTTCCTGATCCCGGACATCGTCGATTACAACCTGCCCGCCGCCGGGGTCTTCCACAACTGCGCGATCGTGTCGATCCGTAAGCGCTACCCGAAGCATGCCCAGAAGGTGATGAACGCGATCTGGGGCGCGCACATGATGTCGCTGACCAAGCTGATCGTGATCGTCGACGAGGACTGCGACGTGCACGACTACAACGAGGTCGCCTTCCGCGCCTTCGGCAACGTCGACTACTCGCGCGATCTGCTGCTCACCGAGGGCCCGGTGGACCACCTCGACCACGCGTCGTACCAGCAGTTCTGGGGCGGCAAGGCGGGCGTCGACGCGACCCGCAAGCTACCCACCGAGGGCTACACCCGCGGCTGGCCGGAGGAGATGCGCATGAGTCCCGAGGTCACGTCTCTGGTCGACAAGCGCTGGAAGGAGTACGGAATCTGATGGCCACCACCAACAACCCCCGCGATCTTGCACTTTCGGTCGACGATTCCTCCCCTTCCTCCTCTTCTGTCGCCGCAGAAAGTGCAAGATCGCGGACGAGGGTGCGGGCCTTCCTGAAGCTCGTCGCCGTCGAGCACTCCGTCTTCGCGCTGCCGTTCGCGTTCCTCTCCGCGCTCGCCGCGATGCAGGGTGCCGGCGGGCGGGTACGGTGGCTCGACCTGCTGCTGATCACCGTGGCGATGGTCGGGGCGCGGACGTTCGCGATGGCCGCCAACCGGATCCTCGATCGCGAGATCGACGCGCGGAACCCGCGTACCGCCGGTCGGGAACTGGTCACCGGAGCGGTGAGCGTCCGCACGGCCTGGACCGGCGCGGCCGTCGCACTCGTGGTCTTCCTCGCCGCCGCCGCCCTGCTCAACCCGCTCTGCCTGGTGCTCGCGCCGCTCGCCGTGGTGCCGCTGGTCGTCTACCCCTACGCCAAGCGGTTCACCAACTGGCCGCACGCCATCCTCGGCATCGCCCAGGCGGTCGGCCCGGTCGGCGCCTGGCTGGCGGTCACCGGCACCCTGGACGGGTCCGGGCCGGCCTGGCTGCTCGGCGCGGCGGTGGGGCTGTGGATCGGCGGCTTCGACCTGATCTACGCCTGCCAGGACTCCGAGATCGACCGGGAGATCGGCGTGCACAGCGTGCCCGCCCGGTACGGTCGGCGCTTCGCTCTGCACGCGTCCTCGGTCGCGCACGTGGTGACCTTCGCGCTGTTCGTCTGGTTCGGTGCGCTGATCGGTCTCGGCTGGCTCTGGTGGATCGGGCTGGCGCTGACCGCCGTGGCGTTCGCCTACCAGCACCTGGTGGTCACCCCGACCGACCTCAGCAAGGTCAACCGGGCGTTCTTCACCGCGAACGGGTTCGTCGGCATCGCGCTGTTCTTCTTCGCCCTGCTCGACCTGGTGATCCGGCTCGGCCTACGGCCCTGAGGCGCTGACCGGGTAGCGCGCGCTCTCGAAGGTCCAGTCGATGGTGCCGCGCACGGCGTTCGCGACCCCGTCGAGATGGTCGGCGACCGCCTCGTCCAACGCCGGGCCGAACGACGGCACCGCGGCCCGCAACGCGACGAAGCGCCGCATCGCCTCCCGCCAGTGCTCGGCAGCACGCTCGGCCGCCTCCGCCTCCGAAACTCCCAGTTCGGCCTCGATGGCGAGGACCAGGTTGTGCCCGCCGGCGGCCACCCGATCCCGTCTCAGGGAGGCCAGGTCGTTGTACCAGGAGAGCAGGTCGTTGCCGGTGCGGGCGATCTGACGCAGCAGCGGGTGGTGGTAGACCGGGTCGGGCAACAGCCGGCCGTTGACGAACTCCACGAGCGGGTACGACACCTCCGCCGCCGAGGTCGACCGACGGAGTTCGACGTACTCGTCCACGCTCGGGCGGCGGCCAGCCTCCTTGCTGACGGCCTCCTGCCAGGTGCCGTCGAGGTGTCGGGCCACCGCGTCGGCGAAACGCTGCCGCCACCGTGCCGGCATCCGGCGGCGCGGCTCCCGCCAGGCCAGCACCAGCAGTCGGCGCAGCGGGCCGGTCAGCCCGGCCTGTCGCAGCCGGGCGCCGTCGTGCAGGAGCGCCAGGGTGCCGTTGCGCAGCGCCCGGATCTGCTCCGGCGTCAACCGGTCCGGCCCGTCGCAGGCGTCATCGACCAGGAAGAACCAGGTGAAGATCGCGGCCAGCACCCGCAGGTCGGCTTCGGTCGCCGCCGGGTAGAGCCTCGCGGCGTACCGGGCGAAGGCGCCCTGGGACAGCCGGCGCAGCGCGGCGTCGTCCAGTGGGAAGCCGAGCTCGGGCAGCAGATCGAGCAGCCAGGCCTGCACGCGATCGACGTGTGGTGGTGGGAGCCGTGGCGGGATCGGACACTCGGCACGCAGCGCCCGGAGGATCTCGCCGGTCGTCACCGATGCCTCCTCTTCGAGATGGATCCGGTGCGAATCGCCAGCAGCAGCATGTCAGGTCGGCGGGTTGCGCCGGCGCCCCGCCCGACATGTCGGACCGGACCAACCACGGGGGTGCCGACCGGTGGGCCAGCCGGACCAGGCAGGCTGGGGGGATGCGGGAACCATGGGTGGTCGGGGTCTCCGGTGCCTCCGGCACGCCGTACGCGGCGGCCGTCATCGGCGGACTGCTCGACGCGGGCGAGCCGGTGGACCTGATCGTGTCCCGGGCGGCGCGACTCACGGTGCTCGACGAGACCGGCCGCCCCTTCCGTGACGGGCACTGGGCCGAGGACCTCGCCGCCTGGCTGGATCGGGACCTGGCCACGGCGGATGTGCGGCACTGGCCGGCCGGCGACCTGGCCGCCGGGCCGAGCAGCGGCTCCTACCGGGTACGCGGAATGGCAGTGGTCCCGGCCAGCACGGCCGCCTGCGCGGGGATCGCGATCGGGCTCTCCAAGGACCTGTTGCAGCGTGCCGCCGAGGTCAACCTCAAGGAACGCCGGCCCGTGGTGCTGGTCCCCCGGGAGACACCGGTGACCCGCAGCCACCTGGAGCACCTCATCGCCCTGCACGACGCGGGCGCGGTGGTGCTGCCGGCCAGCCCCGGCTTCTACGGCGCCGGCGCGGCGGCCAGCGCGCAGCAACTGGTCGACTTCGTGGCCGGCAAGGTGCTGGACGCGCTCGGCGTCCCGCACACCCTGTTCCGACGGTGGTCCGGCCAGCTCGGGGCAGCCCGGAGCTGAGCCGTCCCGCACGTGGTGACCCGGCCCGCTCGTGCTGGGCATGGTTGTGCCACTCAGTACGAGCGGTGCTGCAGCCCGGCGGTTGGCCGAAGCGGGACGCGGACCGGACTGGTGTCCGGTCCGCGTGGCGTTGTCCGCACCAGTTCAGTACATGCCGGCGTTGGCCGGACCCGGCCCCGTGGATGCCGCCGGCCCCACATTGCGTGGCTTACCGACCTCATCCACCTCGTCCAGCATGCCCTCCCCCTCAAGCAGGGCTCGCACCTCGGATTCCCGAAACCGGCGATGCCCGCCTGGAGTCCGGATGCTTCCTATCCGGCCGGCCGCCGCCCATCTCGTCACAGTTTTCGGGTCTACCCGAAACAGCGCGGCGACCTCACCCGGTGTCAGCAGGCGATCTCCAGTGTCCACAGCCCCCTCCTCGCGTCGACGAAGCCCCCGGCTGAACACACTGCCCCCGGCTGGTGCGTAGCCCAGAGCCGTCATGAGGGACGTATGGCAATTACAGCACCAGGGACATGGCCTGTCCGCCCAAACGCGAAAAATGCACTGAGTGGGGAGTTAGTAATGTTACTGGTGCTACCTCGACCCTGACCGGCGGTTTATGAACAGTGACTCACCGCTCAGTCCAACGGGTGCCGAAGGCCGCACGTTACGCGTCAGCGGTTAAGGTGACTCTCTGTGGATGCCATCGACCTGAGCCTCGTCGACCTGCTGCGCGGCAACGCCCGCCTCTCGTACGCCGAGCTGGCCCGTCAGGTGGGTCTCTCGGCACCGGCCGTGCACGAGCGGGTGGGCAAGCTGGAGAGCAGCGGCGTCGTCCGGGGCTACCGCGCGGACGTGGCCCCGGAGTCGATCGGGTTGGGTGTCACGGCGCTGATCGGCATCGTCGAGGACTCCGGCGCCGACAGCGACGACATGCTGGAGTCGCTGCGGGTGCTGCCCGAGATCGAGTCCTGCTACTTCATGGCCGGCGTGGAGTCGTTCCTGCTCAAGGCGCGGGTCGGTACGATCGCCGAGCTGGAGCAGTTGATCGTGCGGTTGAACCGGACGCCGGGGGTGGCCTCCACCCGTACCGCCATCGCGCTCTCCACCAAGTGGGAGAACCGCCCCCAGCCGGTCGGCCCGCCCGCGGCCTGACCGCCGTGTACCCCTGGTGTCGTCCGGGCGGCCGGCGGTAGCGTGCGCCGGTGACCGAGCCAGCGCGTCCCGTGGCCGTGGTGACCGGCGCTGCCGGCGGCCTGGGCCGTGCCATCGCCACCGCGCTGCACACCGACGGTTGGTCGGTGCTGCTCACCGACCTTGACCCGGTGGCGGTGCGGGCCGCCGCCGCGCCGCTCGGCGGCTGGTCGGCCGCCCTGGACGTCCGGGACGAGGCCGCCTGCGCCGCCGTCGCCGCGAACGCGACAGGCCGGGGTGACCTCGCCCTCTGGGTCAACAACGCCGGCATTCTGGTCACCGGTGCGTCGTGGGAGCACGACGCCGCGACCCGCCGTCGGCTGCTCGACGTGAACACCCACGGGGCCATGAACGGCACCCTCGCCGCGCTGGCCGTGATGCGCGCCCAGGGCCACGGCCACGTGCTCAATGTCGTCTCGCTGGCCGGGCTGGTCGCCGCGCCCGGCGAGACGGTGTACGCGGCCAGCAAGCACGCCCTGCTGGCCTTCAGCCTCGGCACCCTGTCCGACCTGCGGATGGCCGGGTACCGGCGGGTGCACGTCTCCTGCCTCTGCCCGGACGGCATCTGGACCCCGATGCTGCACGACCGGCTGGACGACCCGGGGGCGGTCGCCTCGTTCACCGGGTCGATGCTGACCGCGCAGCAGGTGGCGGCGCGGGCCGTCCGGCTGGCCCGCCGGCCACGTCCGGTGGTCAGCCTGCCCCGCTGGCGGGGAGCGCAGGTGCGCCTGCTGGACGCGCTGCCCAGGCTGGCCGTCGCGCTCACCCCGATCGTCCGGGCCGCCGGCCGCGCCGGTCAGCGCCGGCAACGCCGCAGGTCAACGCCGCCGGACCCGCGCTGACCACCGCTGGCCCGCTTGCTAGGTTTCCGAACGTGACTCATCTCGACCGGTGCGACGAATCCAGCCGAACCTGGGTGACCGAGGCGATCGCCGCCGTCGAGGCAGACGCCAACCGGTCCGCCGACACCCACCTGCTGCCGTTCCCGCTGCCCAGGGAGTGGGGGATCGACCTCTACCTCAAGGACGAGTCGTCACACCCCACCGGCTCGCTGAAGCACCGGCTGGCCCGTTCACTGTTCCTCTACGGCCTCTGCAACGGTTGGATCGGGCCGCGCACCACGATCGTCGAGGCGTCGTCGGGCTCGACGGCGGTCTCCGAGGCGTACTTCGCCCGGATGCTGGGCCTGCCGTTCATCGCGGTGATGCCCGCCTCCACCTCGCCCGAGAAGATCACGCAGATCGAGTTCCAGGGCGGCCGGTGTCACCTGGTCGACGACCCGGCGAGCGTGGTGGTCGAGGCCCGGTGGCTCGCCGAGGACTCCGGCGGACATTTCATGGACCAGTTCACCTACGCCGAGCGGGCGACGGACTGGCGGGGCAACAACAACATCGCCGAGTCGATCTACGCGCAGTTGGAGTTGGAGCGGCACCCGATCCCCGCCTGGGTGGTGGTGGGCGCCGGCACCGGGGGCACCAGCGCGACCATCGGCCGATACGCCCGGTACCGCCGGCTCGCCACCAAGCTCTGCGTCGTTGACCCGGAGAACTCGGCGTTCTACCCGGCCTGGCTGGCCGCCGACTGGTCCGTACGCACCGGGAAGGGCTCCCGCATCGAGGGGATCGGCCGGCCCACCGTGGAGGCGTCGTTCCTGCCCTCGGTGGTGGACCGGATGGTCCAGGTGCCGGACGCGGCGTCCCTGGCCGCCATGCGGGCCGGCTCGGCGCTGCTCGGCCGCCGGGTGGGCGGGTCAACCGGCACCAACCTGTGGGGCGCCTTCGGACTGATCGCCGCGATGCTCGCCGAGCGTCGGACCGGCTCGGTGGTCACCCTGATCTGCGACCCGGGCGACCGGTACGCCGACACGTACTACGCCGACGACTGGGTGGCCGCCCAGGGCCTCGACCTGGCTCCGCACCTGGCCACCATCGACCGCTTCCTGACCAGCGGGAGCTGGCCCGCCTGACGCGGTCGGCGCAGCCTGCCCTCCTGGGCCGTCAGCGGGGGCTGACCCACCCAGGGCCGAGCGGCCAGGCCCTCTGGCCCGCCAGGATTCGGATCAGCGTGGGTCGATCCGTTCGGCCAGCCCGGGGTAGCGCACCACGTAGCCGCTGTCGTCCAGATCGATGTCGGCGGTGAAGGTGCCGCTGGCGAAGCGCACCCGACCGGGCCCGCGCCCGGTGTAGATCTGCTCGGCCGGCACCACCTCGAGGCCGGGCAGCAGCACCCAGGCGACTGTGATCCGGTGCGCCACATCGGCCGGCTCCGCCGCCATCCGAAGCCGATGGACCGGCAGGGTGTTGAACAGCGGCGAACCGCTCAGGTCGACGTCGAGCGCGTCGGCCAGCCGGTCCGGGTCGTCCGTACCCGGCAGACCGGCTCGGGGATGACCGGCCGCGACCAGTGCGGCGTCCAGGTCGCCCTGCTCGGCGGTGGTCACCCGCCAGCGGCCGGTGGCCCGCTCGAGGGTCACCCGACGCAGCCAGCCGAGACCCTCTGCCTCGACCTCGACACGGGTGGTGGCCCAGTCCGGCGTGGTGGTCAGCTGGTAGCGGGCGGTCCACGGGATGGGGTCCACGGCGAGCAGGGTGCCCCGGGCCGTCAACCCATGGCCGTCGTCGAGCAGAACCTGCTCGCTGCCGGCGGTGTCCGTCCGGGACCAGAAGATCGACTTCGGCATGGTCGGCATGAGCCGGACGTTACGCGACCCGCTCGGTATCGGCAGGACATGCGCGAACGCCGCCGCGAAGCCGGGGCTTCACGACGGCGTTCGGTAGATCAATCAGTGGGTACGAGCTGCCGGTCGCCCGCCGAAACCGCGCCGGTCGTCACGCGGGCGGTCATCGCGGGGCCGGTCGTCCCGGACCCGGCTCTCCGAGCGGAAACCGCCCCGAGCGTCCCGGTCGCCGAAGCGCCGGTCACCCTGCGGCCGGTCGCCGAAGCGCCGCTCGCCGGTCGGTCGGTCGCCCCGACCGTCGCGGTCACCGAACTGCGGCCGGTCGCTGAACCGACGCTCGCCCTGCGGCCGGTCGCCGTAGCCCCGGCTGTCCCGATCGGCGTAACGCCGCTCGCCCTGCGGCCGGTCGCCGTGCTGCCGGTCGCCGTAGCTCCGGTCGCCCTGCGGTCGGTCGCTGTAGCGGCGCTCGCCGGTGGGCCGGTCGCTGTAGCTGCGGTCGCCCTGCGGCCGACCGCCGTAACCCCGGTCGCCCTGCGGCCGACCGCCGTAACCCCGGTCGCCCTGCGGTCGGTCGCTGTAGCGGCGCTCGCCGGTGGGCCGGTCGCCGTAGCTCCGGTCGCCCTGCGGTCGGTCGCTGTAGCGGCGCTCGCCGGTAGGCCGACCTCCGTAGCTCCGGTCGCCCTGCGGTCGGTCGCCGTAGCGCCGCTCGCCGGTGGGCCGGTCGCCGTAGCGCCGCTCGCCCTGCGGGCGGTCACCGAACCGGCGCGGACCGCCGGAGCGGTCGCCGTAGCCCCGGGGCTCCGCCTCGACGCGAACCGGCACGCCACTGGGCTCGCGGGCACCGACCAGCTCGGCCAGCGCCGCGTCCCCGACCCGGACCCGGGTCTCGGCCGGCGCGACGCCGGCCTTCTCCATCATCGCCAGGGTGGTACGGCGCTGCTTGGGCAGAACCAGCGTGGCGACCGCGCCCGACTCGCCGGCCCGGGCGGTACGCCCCGCGCGGTGCAGGTAGTCCTTGGGGTCCTTCGGCGGGTCGACGTGCAGCACCAGGGTGACCCCGTCGACGTGGATGCCTCGCGCCGCCACGTCCGTGGCGACCAGCACGTTCATCCGGCCCTCACGGAACTCGGCGAGCGTCTTGGTGCGCATCCGCTGGGTCTTGCCGCCGTGCAGCCCACCGGCGCGTACGCCGACGGCCGCGAGCTGCTCGACCAGCCGGTCCACCCCGAGCTGGGTGCGGGCGAAGACCATGGTCCGGCCGTCCCGGGCGGCGATCGAGGCCGCCACCGGGAACTTCTCGTGCGGCGGGATCAACAGCATGTGGTGGTCCATGGTGGACACCGAAGCGGTGGAGGGCGCCGTGGAGTGGGTGACCGGGTCGGTCATGAACCGCTTGACCAGCGCGTCGACGTCACCGTCCAGGGTGGCCGAGAAGAGCAGCCGCTGACCGTTCGCGGGCGTCTTCGCCAGCAGGTCGGTCACCTCGGGCAGGAAGCCCATGTCAGCCATCTGGTCGGCCTCGTCGAGCACCGTCACCTCGACGTCGTCGAGCTGGCAGATGCCCCGCTCGATGAGGTCGCCGAGCCGGCCCGGGGTGGCCACGATGATCTCCACGCCGCGGCGCAGCGCGTCGATCTGACGGTCGTACGGAACGCCGCCGACGGCGGTCTTGAGGAAGATGCCGACGGACTTGCCCAACGGCACCAGGGCGTCGTTGACCTGCATGGCCAGCTCGCGGGTGGGCACCAGGACCAGGGCGCGCGGACGCATCGGCCGGGCCCGGTTGCGGTTGGCCAGCCGGGCGATCATCGGCAGACCGAAGGCGAGCGTCTTGCCCGAACCGGTCTGCCCGCGGCCGAGCACGTCGCGGCCGGCGAGCGCGTCCGGAACGGTGGCCCGCTGGATCTCGAACGGGCTGGTGATGCCCTGCTGGCCCAGCGCGCGGACCAACTGCTCCGGAAGGCCGAGAGTGGCGAAGCTCATCGGCTCGGCGGTCTCGACCGCAGGGGTGCCGGCCTCGCTCGGGGCGACGTCGAGCTGCTCCCGGGCGGCGTCGGCCGCCGGGACTGAGTTGAAAACGGACGTAACGGTGCTGTGGTCAGCAGAGGTGGTCAACAAAAACCTTTCGAGCGGGGCGCATCTTCGCGATGGCCTGCCGCGGCTGTGCCGCCGGATCGCCCGCAAGATCGCCCAGGGGCGCACACCACGCGCGCCGGGTCAGTGATCTCAGCCAGTGTACGGCGGTCTGGCGAAGCCGCCAGCCGGTTGACCGACCGTAGTGGGCGGACTCACCATCGCCGGCGCTCGCTGGCTCACCCGTTGAGCACGCTGCCCACCAGACCGTCCAGGGCGTCGCCGGCCAGCAGGACGACCATGACACTGATCGCCACCAGCAGCCCCAGAGCGGCGGCCAGGACGATCATCACCCGGGCGTTGGTGGACCGCTCGGTCGGCGTGTCGGACCACCCCTGAGCCAGGATGTGCCCGGTCAGCGAGCCGGAGGTCTCCACCGCGTTGGCGGGTATCGCGACAGTGGCGAAGCCAGCGCCCTCGCCGTTGCCGTAGACGGTGCCGGCCAGATCGGTGCGGTTGTCGCGCCGCCCACCACGGGCGCCGGCAGCGTCCCGCCCGGTGGACCCGGCCGGCGGGCCGCTCGGCGGCGCTGTCACACGCGAGCTTCCGGCGTTCGCGGTCGACGAAGGTGCCCCGGCCGTGGACGGTGGCCAGCTCGGCAGTGCTGGTGCGGGCACCACCGGTGGCGCGGAGACGGCTGTGCCGGCCCATTCGGCACCGGACGTCGGTCGGGTCGCCCCGGCGGGGGACGACCACCCGGCCGGTGGTGCGGAGACCGAGGCGCCGGCCCGTACGCCGGGCGTGTCGGTCATCGCGGGCGGCGGCGGAAACGGGGGCGCCGGCATCGGGCCGGGCGGGGCCGGTGGTGCCGGCACCGGCGGACCGGGTGGCGGCAGCGGCGGGCTCGGGACGGGCGGCGTCGGCGGACCGGGGATGGGCGGCATCGGCGAGGGCGGCGGGGACGGCGGGCCCGGAAGAGGGGGAACCGGACCGGGTGGCGGCGTCGGTCGGGGACCCGGCGTCGGTGCCGGACCGGGCGGGTACGGACCCGGGGCCGGCGCGGGCTCCGGTTCCGGTGGCGACGGCTGGGTCGGCCCGGGGCCGGGTGGTGTGGGGTCCGGCTCCGGTTCCGGAGTCGACGGGGTCGGAGGCTGGGCCGGCTCGGCACCAACCGGCGCGGCTCGATAGACGGCGGGCGCGCTCTCGCGACGGTCCGGGGTGCCCAGGGCGCTGGCAGTGCCCCGACTGCTGCTGGGGACCGTGGCGCTGGCCCGGGCCGGCGCGGAGGAGTCGCTTCGCTGGCCCGGCAACGACACGTCGGCTGGGCTGGCCGAGCCGGTCGCACGGTAGGTGGTCGCGGCGACCGGAGCGCTGGCCGGCAGGTCACTGCGGAGGGCACCGGCGGTCACGACGCTGGCACGTGCGCGTACCGGTGCCGCCGCCGGGCTCTGGCGCTCATCGCCGGCCGACGCGTCGTCATCGGCGTCGGTCGAGTCGTCAACGACGACCGCCGCCGTGCCACCGTCAGCCGTGCCACCGTCAGCCGTGCCGCTGACCGCGGGGGCGTCGTCGCTGTCGGCGGAGCCGGTGTCCGTCGAGCTGGTGGCGCTGTCTGTGGAGCTGGTGGCGGCCGGAGCGGCGTCGCTGGTAGCCGCCGGCTCGGCAGTGTCCGACCCGCCGGCCTGGTCGACCACGGGGTCGAGCCTCGGTGGGCCGGCCGGGTCGGCGGCAACCGGCCCCGGTGGGCCGGCCTGGTCGACCACGGGGTCGACAGTCTCCGCCGGATCTCTCTGCTCGGCCATTTCCGCCCTCCGCGCCATGCTCGCACCCGGACCCGTGACGTCGAGTCGGATGTGCCTGGTTGTCACCGTGCCACAGATCTTCCCGGGCGGACAGCCGGAGCCGGTCGTGGCGGATCAGCCCGTGGCGCTCGGGGTGCCCGTCGCGCTGCTACTGCCCGTCGCGCTCGTGCTGGCCTTCGGTGTGGTCGTCGGAGACGCGCTGGTCGGCGCGTTGGTCGGTGCCGAGGGCAGCGTCGTCGGAGTGTTGCTCGGGGTGTTCGACGGCTTCGGCGTGGTGCTGAGGGTCGGGGTGGGCGTCGGGGTGGTCGTCAGCGTCGGCGTCGGCGTGGGCGTCGCGCTCTCGGTGGGCTTCGGGGTGGTGGTCTTCGTGGGCGACGGGGTCGGCGTCGGCTTGGTGGTCTTCGTCGGCGACGGGGTGGGCGTCGGCTTCGGGGTCGAGACGGGCGGAGTCGGGTTGGTCACGACCGGTGCCGGCACCGCGCCGATCACCCGGGTGGCCGCGTACAGCCGGGACCAGCGGACGACCGAGATCTTGACGACGTCACCAGTGGTGGGTGCCTGCACCATCTTTCCGTTGCCGATGTACATGCCGACGTGGTGGATCGTCGTCCAGCTGCTGCCCGAGGCGAAGAAGAGCAGGTCGCCGGGGAGCAGCGCGCTCTGCGGGACGGTGCGGCCCCGGGTGGCGGCGTACTGGTCGCGGGAGACCCGTGGCAGGTCGAAGTAGTCGGCGCCGGGGGACCGGTACGCCGCCCACATCAGGCCCGAGCAGTCGAACTCGTTCGGCCCCTCCTCGGACCACTTGTACGGGTCACCGAGCTGGGCGAGCGCGTACCGGACCGCGGCCAGTGCCCGGGGGTGCGCGGCCATGCCGCTGATGCTCTGGTTCGAGACGTAGCCGGCGCCGATCTGCTGCTCGGCGGCTTCCTGCTGACGTTCGATCTCGATCAGCGCGGCGGCGTTGTCCCGGCGGAGCTTGAGCAGGCTCGCCTCGGCGGTGCGCAGCGCCGTCTCACCGGCGGTGAACTTCGCCTCGGCGGCGGTCAGCAGATCCTTGGCCTGGCTGTGCTTCTGGTACGCGGCCTGCTCGCCCGCGCGGGCCCGGGACAGCTCCCCGGCCACGCCGGTGGTGCCGCCGTCGACCTTCTCGCCGCGGGTGATCGCCTGGAGGCGGCTGAGCCCGCGGATGTCCTTGGCGAAGTCGCCCGGCGGCAGCGCGGCGGCGGCCTTGACGGCCTCGGCGGCGGCGGTGTCGGCCGACTGCTGGGCGCGGAGCAGGGCGTCCTGCGCGGTCGCCAGCGCCTTGCCGGCCGCGTCGAGCTGCGCCTGCGCGTCGACGCGTTGCTGCCGACTCACCAGCAACTCCTCGCCTAGCGCGCCGACCTGGACCTCACCGGCGGAGATCGCGGTGGCCAGCGGACCGTTGCCGATGTTGACCACCGGAGGGGCGGGCACGCCGGCGACCGGAGCGCTGCCCGGCAGTTGGAGCGAGCCGGTGACGGCCGGGCGCGAACCCGTGTCCGGCACCGTGGCCGGCACGCCGGGCTCCGCGTACGCGGGGGTGGCCAGCACGGCTGCGGCGATCGCGCCGAGCAGGGCGGCCCAGAGCTTCGGACGCAGGACCGGCGAGATCACCGGGCTCCGTCGTCGCTGCCGTCGCCCGCGCCCGCTGTAGACCATGCCGCTCCCCGTCCAACCACTCGTCGCCGCGCTCGGTGGGCGCGACCGCCGGGACGGTACCAGTGTGTGTGTTCCGCCCCACCTTGTTACTACCGCACCGCGCCACTCATGTCGATGCGTTGTCGGGTTACGGGAGGCTGAGAGTCTGGTGAGGTGGGTCGCTGCCGGCGACCGTGCCGCCGGACCCGTCGGTGTCGCGACGTACGCTCGATCCGGACCGCAGGTGGAAGGGACGTGCCATGGACGCCGGACTCAAGCGTGAGCTCGAAGCGAAGGTGTACGCCGGTGAGCGGCTGACCCGGGAGGACGGGGTCGCCCTCTACGAGAGCGACGACCTGACCTGGCTGGGGCGGCTGGCGCACCACAAGCGCACCGAGCTGAACGGCGAGCGGGTGATGTTCAACGTCAACCGGCACCTCAACCTGACGAACGTCTGCTCGGCGTCCTGTGCGTACTGCTCGTTCCAGCGCAAGCCGGGCGAGAAGGACGCGTACACGATGCGCGTCGACGAGGCGGTCCGCAAGGCCAAGGAGATGGAGGACGAGCAGCTCACCGAGTTGCACATCGTCAACGGCCTGCACCCGACGCTGCCCTGGCGTTACTACCCGAAGGTGCTGCGTGAGCTGAAGGCGGCGCTGCCGAACGTCAAGCTCAAGTGCTTCACGGCGACCGAGGTGCAGTGGTTCGAGAAGATCAGCGGCCTGAGTGCCGACGAGATCCTCGACGAGCTGATGGACGCCGGTCTGGAGTCGCTGACCGGTGGCGGCGCGGAGATCTTCGACTGGGAGGTCCGGCAGCACATCGTCGACCACGCCTGCCACTGGGAGGACTGGTCGCGCATCCACGCCCTGGCGCACAGCAAGGGCATGAAGACCCCGGCGACGATGCTGTACGGCCACATCGAGGAGCCTCGGCACCGCGTCGACCACGTGCTGCGGCTGCGTGAGTTGCAGGACGAGACCGGCGGCTTCGCGGTCTTCATCCCGTTGCGCTACCAGCACGACTTCGTCGACTCGGCGGACGGCAAGATCCGCAACCGGATCCAGGCGCGCACCACGATGGCCTCGCCGGCCGAGTCGCTGAAGACGTTCGCCGTCTCCCGGCTGCTCTTCGACAACGTGCCGCACCTGAAGAACTTCTGGGTGATGCACGGGCTGTCGGTGGCCCAGCTCTCGCTGAACTTCGGCGTGGACGACCTGGACGGCTCCGTCGTCGAATACAAGATCACTCACGACGCCGACTCGTACGGCACCCCGAACACGATGCACCGGGACGACCTGCTGCACCTGATCTGGGACGCCGGCTTCCAGCCCGTCGAGCGGGACACCCGCTACAACGTGGTCCGGGAGTACGACAAGGCCCCGTCGCTGGCGCAGCGGCGCGCCGAGCCGCAGCAGGTCTGGGCCTGAGTCACCACGTACCCTCGCAGTCGATGACCGAGCAACGAGGACCTGAGCCGCCGAGCGGGTTTCCCCGCCGGGACGCCGAGGGCCGCATCCGTACCCTGGGCGATCTGCTCGGGGTGTGCCTGGCCGGCCTGGTCATCGGCGTGCTCGCGTTGGTGTTGTTCGACTGGGCGTTCGCCTCGATCGGCGCCGGCGACTTCGGGCACACGAACGGTTGGCTGGCGGTGATCCTGCCGGCCTGGCTGTTCTGGGACGACTTCCGGGCCTGGGAGTTCGGCGCGGCCCGGGTGGTGGCGGCGGTGGTCGCCGCTGCCGTCGGGGTGTTCGCCGGGCTGCTGATCGCCGGTCTGGGTGCGGGGTTGCCGCCGCTGCTCTCCGGGGCGTTGGCGGCGGGGGCGTTCACGGTGGCGTACGCGGCCCTCTGGTTCCCGGGTGTCCGCTGGCTGGCCCGCCGGACCGGCTGACCGCGACCGCCCGTCGGGCGGCTCGACCCTTCCGCCGGCAGTGGCGGGCGACGGAGAGAACGGAGTGGTGCAGGTGAGTGCCGCGCTCAAGTACACGCTGGGCCGGATCGGGCTGTTCGTCGCAGTGCTGGCGGGCCTCTGGCTGGTCGACATGAACGTGTTCCTGAAGCTGATGCTGGCGCTGGTGTTCTCCGCCGCGCTCTCCTTCTTCCTGCTGCGTGGTTGGCGGGACGAGATGGCCGGAGAGATCGCCGAGGCGACCGAGCGCCGCCGCACCGAGAAGGAACGCCTCCGCTCCGCCCTGGCCGGCGAGGACGAACCCCCCACCCCCGACCAGCCCTCGCGTTGATCATGAAGTTATTGCCGCGACACGCCGATCAGCCGGACAATAACTTCATGATCAACCGACGAGGCGGGCCGGGATCGGCCTACCGGATGGGGTTGGGGGTTGGGTTACCAGGTGGTGGAGCCGGGGGCCTTGGGCCAGGGCTTCGAGATCGGCTTGATCAGGTACGCGATGCCACCGGAGCCGCCGGAGACGCCGCCGCTGGCGTTGACGCGCTTGGTACGCAGCCAGATCTGCTCGAACTGCGCGCGCTTGTAGACGTTGCGCACGACATCGTTGCTGGACGAGGCCGGATCGTTGACGATCACGTCGCCGTCGGCGGTGAAGCCGACCACCACGAAGAGGTGCCCGGACGTGCCGTAGTTCGCCCCGTCCAGCTCACTGGCGAGGAATGACTGACTGGTCACGACGGGGATGCCGGCGGCGATGAAGCGCTCCAGCTCGTCCAGCGAGTGCAGCCGGGTCACCCGGCCCTCCAGCCCGGGGAAGCTGGCCGCGTACGCGGTGTTGAACGGCCAGTTGCCCGCGCCGTCGTACGCGTAGTCGTAGGTCATCCGGGCGGCGTGGTTGACGGTCGGATCGGGGTAGGTCGGGTCGACCCAGGAGGTGTCGGCTGTCGACGGCCGGCGACCCCAGTACTCGACGACCATCTCCGTCGAGGTGGGCGAGCACCATGCCTCGCCGCCGCCGTCGTACTCGGGGTAGTGCCCGGAGTGCACGTTCTGCGAGTAGCGCGGCACCGGCAGTTCCCGACCCCAGGCGATGTGTCCGGCGCTCGGCGGCACCGTGAACCGGTCCGGCACCGTGGAACTCATCGCGCCGAGCATCCGGACCACCGGGGCGGCGCTCTGCCCGGGCGCGCGGTAGAGGGTCAGCTTGAGCTGGTACGACCGCAGCAGCACCCCGGCGGTGGCGTCGTCGATGCTGAAGGTGTCGGTCCAGATCGTCGACCAGGGGTCGCCCTGTCGGTTGACGCTGGTCCGCCGGATGTCGGTGTCGCCGGACGCCCAGCGACCCAGGACGTACCACGGGGTCTGGTCGCCGCTGGTGTAGCTGCCCTGCATCTCCACCTGGATCCAGGTGCCGGCGGGGGTCTCCGCGTTCCAGGAGGCGATCAGTTCGGTGGCGTCGAACCCGATCCGGGTCACCGGTGAGGTCCAGGTGCCGTACTCCCAGGTGCGGGTGGTGCCGGTGTGCGGGTCGGCATACTCGGTGGTGCCGGCCGGGCGGGCCAGGGTGACGCCCGCTCGGGCACCGGGCACGACGCGGGTGCCGGCCCGGCTGCCCCGGTGCCAGTCGGCGGGCCCGGACCAGTCCTGGTAGGTGATCTGCTCGTCGTGGGCGGGGGCGGGCGGGTGCGCCGCCAGCGCGGGCGTGGCGCTGGTGAGCAGGGTGAGCGTGGTGACGCCGGCGAGGGCGGCCGCGCTCAGGCGGGGTCTGGCCATGGGTGCTCCGCGGTGTCGAGGGGGCATCGTCGCTGGTCAGTTTTCCGCTTGGAGGGAAGTTTCGCCAGATGTTGATAGGTGGAAAATCATTGCCGCCATGATGATCCGCCTGGGATGGCCAACGCAACGATCAATGTTGATATGACCATGTGACAGGTGGTGAAGTGTCCTTCACCGAGCGGGATCTCCCGCCCATCGAGGAGGTAGTCCATGGCCCTCCGCACGCCCATCCCCCTCCGCCGTGCCCTGGTGCTCGCTGTCGTCACCGGGCTGGGCATCGTCACCGTCGCCGCCGGCCCGGTCGCCGCCCGACCGGCACCGGACCGCACCGCTGAGCAGGCCGCCGCCGGCTACCGGGTGCTCGGGCCCCGGACCCTCGCCGACCGCAACGCGGTGGCTCGCACCGGAGCCGCCATCGACTACTCCGAACACGGCGTGCTGCACATCTCGGCCACCGCGGCCGAGGCCGCCGCGATCGGCAAGCTCGGCTTCCGGCTGGAACCGCTCGCCCCGCCACCCAACGCCGAGCGCGGCGCCGGCGACTTCGGCGCGCTGGCCTTCCCGCCGGCCGACTCGAACTACCACGACTACGCGGAACTGACCGCCGTCGTGAACCAGGTCGTCGCCGACCACCCGGCGATCGCCCGCAAGATCAGCATCGGTTCGTCGTACGAGGGCCGCGACCTGATGGCCGTGAAGATCTCCGACAACGTCGGCACCGACGAGAACGAGCCGGAGATCCTGTTCAACTCCCAGCAGCACGCCCGTGAGCACCTGACCGTCGAGATGGCGATCTACCTGCTCAACCTCTTCACCGACAGCTACGGCAGCGACTCCCGGATCACCAACATCGTCAACGGTCGGGAGCTCTGGATCGTGCCGACCGTCAACCCGGACGGCAGCGAGTACGACATCGCCACCGGGTCGTACCGGTCCTGGCGCAAGAACCGGCAACCCAACAGCGGTTCGTCCAACGTCGGCACCGACCTGAACCGCAACTGGTCCTACAACTGGGGATGCTGCGGCGGCTCGTCCGGCAGCACCTCGTCGGAGACCTACCGTGGGCCCTCGGCGTTCTCCGCGCCCGAGACGCAGGCGCTGCGCAACTTCGTCAACGGCCGGGTCGTCGGCGGTGTGCAGCAGATCAAGGCCAACATCGACTTCCACACGTACTCGCAGTTGGTGCTCTGGCCGTACGGCTACACGACGGCGAACACCGCGACCGGGATGAACGCCGATCAGTACAACACCTTCGCCACCATCGGCCAGCAGATGGCGGCCACCAACGGCTACACCCCGGAACAGTCCAGCGACCTCTACATCACCGACGGAGACAGCCTCGACTGGATGTGGGCGACCCACAACATCTGGGCTTACACCTTCGAGATGTACCCGGGCTCGGCCAGCGGCGGCGGCTTCTACCCGCCCGACGAGGTGATCCCGGCGCAGACCTCGCGCAACCGGGAGGCGGTGCTGATCCTCAGCGAGTACGCCGACTGCCCGTACCGGGCCATCGGCAAGCAGGCGCAGTACTGCGGCGGCGGTGGCGGCACCACCGTCTGGTCGGACACCTTCGAGACCGCCACCGGCTGGACCATCAACCCGTCCGGCACCGACACCGCCACCCTCGGCGCGTTCGAGCGGGGCGCCGCCCAGGCGACCACGTCCTCCGGGGCCAAGCAACTCACCCCGTACGCCGGGTCCAACGACCTGGTCACCGGCCGGCTCGCCGGCTCGGCGGCCGGTGACTACGACGTGGACGGCGGAGTGACCAGTGCCCGGTCGCCGGCGGTGACCCTGCCGTCGTCCGGCACGCTGACCCTCTCCCTCGCCTGGTACCTGGCGCATGGCTCGAACGCCTCGTCGGCGGACTACCTGCGGGTGAGCGTGGTGCACAACGGCGGCACCACAGCGCTGCTCACCCAGGCCGGCGCGGCCAGTAACCGTAACGGGAGCTGGGCCGTGGCCAACCTCAACCTGACCCCGTACGCCGGCCAGTCGGTGCGCATCCTGGTCGAGGCGGCGGACGCGTCCGGAGCAAGCCTGGTGGAGGCGGCTGTGGACAACGTCACCATCACGTCCTCCTGATCGGGTGGGGCCCCGTCCCGCCCCGGCGGGGCCCCACCACCCGCTCCTGCGCCTCCAGATCCGGGACAAACCCCTCGTGCGACGGGGCTGCGCGATCGAGCCACGCCGATCGGCCCTTGATCGATCCGGCACGTCCTGGCGGTGCGCTACCGTCTTAGCGACCAGTCCGCAGCGAAGCCGGTGCTCATCCCGGCGCTGTCCCGCAACTGTGATGCCCCACCGGCAGGTGGGGACGAGCCAGGTCGCCTACGGATCGGTCGCGAAACGCGCTCTCGAGGAAGGGCGCCTCGTGGGCGGGCGCACGAAAGTCCCTGTCGGCGAAGCACCACACTCCTCGACCGACAGGAGGCCCCCATGAACAGACCTACCCCTCGGATCTTCGCGGCGACCCTCGCGGTCGCCGCGCTCGCCCTCGGCGCGTGCGCCGAGAAGGCCGACGACAAGCCGAGCGCCGGCACCGCTGCCGCCGCCTACCCGGTCACGGTCGGCGCGCTCACCCTCGACAAGCGCCCCGAAAAGATCGTCGTGTTGTCGCCCACCGCCACCGAGATGCTCTTCGCGATCGGTGCCGGCCCGCAGGTGACCGCCGTCGACGACCAGTCGAACTACCCGGCCGACGCGCCCAAGACCGACCTCTCCGCCTTCCAGCCGAACGCCGAGGCGATCGCCGGCAAGAACCCCGACCTGGTGGTGCTCTCCGACGACCGCAACAAGATCGTCGAGCAGCTCGGCAAGCTGAAGATTCCGGTGTACCAGACCCCGGCGGCGGTCTCGCTCGACGACTCGTACCGGCAGATCACCGAACTGGGCACGCTGACCGGTCACGCCGACCAGGCCACCGACGTCACCACCCGGATGAAGGACGACATCGCCAAGCTGGTCAAGGACCTGCCGCAGCGCACCGAGAAGCTCACGTACTTCCACGAGCTGGGCCCGGAGCTCTACAGCGCCACCAGCAAGACCTTCATCGGCTCGCTCTACAGCCAGGCCGGCCTGACCAACATCGCCGACCCGGCCGACGCGGACGGTAAGAACTTCGGCTACCCGCAGCTGTCCCAGGAGATCATCGTCAAGGCCGACCCGGACTTCGTCTTCCTGGCCGACGCCAAGTGCTGCCAACAGAGCGCCGACACGGTCAAGGCGCGCAGTGGCTGGGCGGGCCTCACCGCAGTGAAGAACAACCAGGTCGTCGCCCTCGACGACGACATCGCCTCCCGCTGGGGCCCACGGGTCGTGGACCTGCTCCGGGTCATCATCGACGCGGTCGCCAAGGTGCCCGCGTGACCGTCGTCCGTCGGTGACCGGGTCGCGCCAGGTGTCCGATCCGGCACCAACCGGTCGGTCGACCGAGCCGCCGCCGTCATCCCCGCGGGCCGAGCCACGTTCTTCGGCCCGGCCCGCCGGGCTGCCGTCCGGGGCCCGGCCCGCCGGGCTGCGCATGCGGTGGCTGGTCGCGGGCCTGGTAGCGGTGCTCGTCGCGCTCGTCGTCGGGGTGTCACTCGGCCCGGTGAGCCTGCCCCCGGGCAGCGTCGCCGCCGAGCTGCTCAACCTGTTTCCCGGGGTGCACCTCGACAGCGGGCTGACCGAACGTGAGATCGCCATCGTCACCGAGCTGCGCCTGCCCCGGGTGGTGCTGGGCCTGCTCGTCGGCGGTCTGCTCGCCCTCGCCGGTGGTTGCTACCAGGGCGTGTTCCGCAACCCGCTGGCCGACCCGTACCTGCTCGGTGTGGCCGCCGGCGCCGGCCTCGCGGTCACCGCGGCGATCGCCCTCGGCGGTGCCGGCCGGCAGGGCACGCTCTCCGGGTTGCCGATGACCATTCCGCTGGCCGCGTTCGCCGGTTCACTGCTCGCCGTCACGATGACCTACGTGCTCGGCGCGGCCGGTGGACGACGCGGGTCGCCGGCCATGCTGATCCTGGCCGGGGTGGCGGTCTCCGCGTTCCTCTCCGCCGGGCAGACGTACCTCCTGCAACGCAACGCCGACAGCATCCAGCCGGTGTACTCCTGGTTGCTCGGCCGGCTCGCCACCGCCGGTTGGCACGACGTGCTGCTGGTGCTGCCGTACGCCGCGCTGACCACCGTGGTGGTGCTGCTGCACCGCCGCGAGCTGGACGTCCTCGCGGTCGGCGACGACGAGGCGAGGAGTCTGGGCCTGCACCCGCAGCGCACCCGATACCTGTTGATCGCCGCCGCCTCGCTGGGCACCGCCGCGGCGGTCTCCGCGACCGGCCTGATCGGCTTCGTCGGCATCATCGTGCCGCACACCGTCCGGCTGCTCGCCGGGTCCAGCTACCGGGTGATCCTGCCGATGTCACTGCTGTTCGGCGGCGCGTTCCTGGCGCTGACCGACGTGGTGGCCCGCACCGCCGCCGCGCCGTCCGAGCTGCCCATCGGAGTGGTGACCGCCCTGCTGGGCGGCCCGTTCTTCGTCCTCGTGCTGCGGACCGCCCGACGGGCGCTCACGTGAGCCGCGAATCCGCCGCCGACACACCGGCCGTCGAGGTGCGCGGGCTGCACGTCGCCCTCGGTGGCACGCCGATCCTGACCGGCGTCGACCTCACCGTCGCCGTCGGCGAGTGGGTCACCGTGATCGGCCCGAACGGCGCCGGCAAGTCCACCCTGTTGCGCGCCGTCGGCGGCCTGCTGGCCGCGCCGAAGGCGATCACTCTCTTCGGTACGCCGAGCGCCGCGCTGCGCCGTCGGGACCGCGCCCGGATAGTGGCCACGGTGGCGCAGTCCCCGGTGGTGCCGCCCGGCATGTCGGTGCTGGACTACGTGCTGCTCGGCCGCACCCCGTACATCCCGGCCCTGGGCCGCGAGTCGACAGCCGACGTCGACGCCGTGCACGAGGTGCTCAGGCGGTTGGACCTCGCCGGCTTCCACCGTCGCGAACTGGCCACCCTCTCCGGCGGCGAACGGCAGCGGGTGTTCCTGGCCCGCGCGCTCGCCCAGGGCGCGACGTTGCTGCTGCTCGACGAGCCGACCAGCGCGCTCGACATCGGCCACCAGCAGGACGTGCTCGAAGTCGTCGACCAGCTGCGCCGGGAGCACGGCCTGACCGTCCTGGCCACGATGCACGACCTCTCCCTGGCCGGGGAGTACGCCGACCGGATGGTGATGCTCGCCGCCGGTCAGGTGGTGGCCGCCGGAAGTCCGACCGAGGTGCTGACCGAGGAGCTGCTGGCCACCCACTACCGGGCCAGCGTCCGGGTGGTCCCCGGCGCCCACGGCCCGCTGGTCGTCCCCGTCCGCCCCGCCCGCCCCTGAGCACGCGGACGCTGGGTCAGGGGCCCAGGTCGATGACGGAGAAGAGGGCGCCCTGGGGGTCGCGGAGGGCGGCGAAGCGGCCCGCCGGGATGTCGCGGGGCGGGACCAGGATCGTTCCGCCCAGCTCGGCGGCGCGGGCCGCGGCGGCATCCGCGTCGGCCACCGCGAAGTACACCGTCCAGTACGCGGGCAGGTCGGCCGGGAAGTCGTCGGCCAGCGGCGGCATCATCCCGGCGACGATCTGCGTTCCGAGCCGCCACCCGGTGTACGTCATCGCGCCCACCGCCTGGTCGTCGGGCTGCCAGCCGAACACCAGCTCGTAGAAGACCTTCGCGCCCTCGGGATCGGGGGTGACCAGTTCGTTCCAGCTCATCGCGCCCGGCACGTTGAACACCTCGGCACCGGCCATGGTCAGTGGCTGCCAGACGCTGAACGTGGCACCGGCCGGGTCGGCGAAGACCGCCATCCAGCCCCTGTCGAAGACCTCGAACGGTGGTACGACAACCTGCCCGCCGGCCCGTTCGACCCGGCCGGCGACCAGCTCGGCGTCGTCGGTGGCGAGGTAGGTCGACCAGATCGGGATCTGGTCCGGAATCGCGGGCGGGCCGGCGCCGGCCACCGGCTTGCCGTCGAGCAGGAAGACCGTGTAACCGCCCGCCTCGGGTTCCGGCGTGACCCGGCCGGTCCAACCGAACAGCTCCGGGTAGAAACGCCGCGCGTCGGTCAGGTCCGGGGTGGCCAGGTCGGCCCAGCAGGGCGTACCCGGCGGGACGGTGCTCACGTCACGACCCCTCTCGACCCGGCGGCCCATGCGGCCCCCTGCCGGAATCCTGGCACCGTCCCGCCGCGGCCCGGGGTGGAAACGGACGAATCGTCAGCTGAACCGGCGACCCTCGTCCCGTCGGTACGCCCAGCCGGCGAGCGCGGCGAGCAGCACCACCCAGACACCGAGCATGATCAGCGCCAGCGGTTGGGCGCGGTAGTCGCTGACCGCCGCCCACATCAGCTCCGCCGCGCCCCGGGTGGGCAGGAACGGGGCGATCGTCTCGATGAACCCGGGCGCGTCGCCCGGCGCGGAGAGCAGTCCGCCGCCGAACGCCAGCGGCAGGAAGACGATCTGCGCGACGACGATCGCCGCCTTGCTCGGCAGCGAGTAGCCGATGGCCAGGCCCATCAGCGTGAACGGCACCGAGATGACGGCCACGGTGCCCATGGCCAGCAGGAATGCCATCGGGGTGACCTCGGCTGCGGTCAGCGTCGCACCGATCACCACGACCGGGATCAGCGAGAGGTACGTCAGTGCCAGGCCGGCCAGCACCCGGCCCGCGAACCGGGGCGCCGGTCCAGCCGGCAGGGTCCGGGTGTACGGGTTCCACGGCTGGTCGCGGTCCTCGGCGACGCCGACGCCGTACTGGAAGATGTTGGCGCTCATCACCGAGAAGGTGACCATCGACGCGGTGGCGAGGGTGGCGCCGACCGAGTCGTCCCCGGCGAACGGCACCACAAAGAAGATCATGGCGGCGGCCGGGAAGAAGGCGCTCCCGACGATCGCCACCGGAATCCGGATGATCTCCAGGAGTTGGTATCGGGCGTGGACCAGGGCCAGTTGCACGGCGGCCTCCTCAGACGGTGGTGGGTCGGCCGCCGGGAACGGCGGTGGCGGGTCGGTCAGCGGCGGTGGTCTGCTCCGGGGTGGACCCGTCCCCGCTGGTGATGGCGAGGAACGCCTCCTCCAGCGAGGTCGGTCGTACCTCCAGGTCGGTGAAGGCAGTTCCGGCCGTGACCAGCGCTCGAACCAGTTCGTCGGCGTCGGTGGTGAGCAGGTGCAGGCGACCGTCGACCCGTTCGGTGCGCACCACCCCCGGCAGGTCGGGCAGGTGGTCGGCGACGAGGCTGACCCGGCGTACGCCGACGATGCCGCGCACCGCGCCCACCGTGTCGTCGGCGAGCACCCGGCCCTGCCCGATCACCACCACCCGGTGGGCCAGCGCCTCCACCTCCTCCAGGTAGTGGCTGCTCAGCAGCACGGTGCCGCCGTCGGAGTGGAACGCGCGGATCGCCTCCCACAGGGTGTGCCGGGCGGCCACGTCCAGGCCGGTGGTCGGCTCGTCGAGGAGCACCAACCGGGGTCGGCCGACGAACGCCAACGCCACCGCCAGTCGACGGCGCTGCCCCCCGGAGAGCCCACCGGTCTGCCTCCGGGTGAGGTCGCCCAGGCCGAACTGGTCGAGCAGTTCGCCGCGGGGCACCGGGTCCGGGTAGTGCGCGGAGACGAAGTCGACGACCTCGCCGACACGCAGCGTGCCCGGAAGGCCGGTCTCCTGGGGGGTGACCCCGACCTGTCGTCGGCTCGCCGGGTCGCGGGGGTCGCCGCCGAACAGCTCGACCCGCCCCGAGCTGGGGCGACGTAGGCCGACGAACAGGTTCATCAGGGTGCTCTTGCCGGCGCCGTTCGGCCCGAGCAGGCCGACCAGCTCACCGGCTCGGACTTCCAGGTCGACACGGTCGAGTGCGAGGACGTCGCCGTACCGGCGGCTGGCCTGGTCGGCGCGGGCGAGGGTCATGGCTGCTCCTTCGACGGGGTGGGGTCGAGCAGGGCGCGGATCGCTTCGGTGTACTCCTCGAACGCCAGCCGACCTCGTCGGCTGAGCCCGACCAGGGTCGCCGGGGTGCGTCCACGATGGGTCTTGCTGATCTCCACGTAGCCGGCGTCCTCGAGTTTGCGCAGGTGCACCGATAGGTTGCCGGCGGTCATCGCGAGCAGCTCCTGTAGGCGGGGGAACGCGATCTTGTCGCCGACGTTGAGAGCGGAGAGGCTGGCGACGACCCGCAGCCGGGCCTGCGCGTGGATGACCGGATCCAGCTCGGTCACGGCTGCTGTCGCTGTCGCTGTCGTCGCCGGGCGAGCGCGCCGGCCACCAGTATTCCGCCGCCGCCGGCCAACGCCACGACGAGCGGGTGCCAGCCCGGCCCGGCGAACGCCCCGACCAGGTTGATCACGCTGATCCAGACGCCCAGCCGGAACAGGTCCTGGTCCAGCCAGATCGCCCCGCCGGCCATGTGCAGCGCACCGGTCAGCCCGACGGCGGTCGCCGACCAGAGCAGCGCCGCCAGGTCGTGTGGCAGGTGCTCGGAGATCCGGCCCAGCCCCGCGTAGACGCTCACCGTTCCGAGGGCCCAGGCGTACCCGTACCACTTGCCCCGCCGGGCGGAGTCGCCGCTCACCTGGCCGTAGGCCCGCACGCTGACCACCGCCTGGGTCGCTCCGGCACTCGCGAGCAGTACGAAGAGGACGGTCAGCGGCAGCCAGCTCGGTAGTGCGACCAGCGCCCGGTCACTCGGGGGGAACCGCAGGAAGAACAGCCCGAAGCCGACCAGCCAGGCGACACCCCACGGCCAGTAGAGCAGGCGGGCGTCGGGGTCGAGCTGGCGTGCCGTCGCGGACCGCTGGTCCTGGATCAGCCGGAGCGCCGCCGCGGCGTCAGAGGGTGGTGAGTCATCGTCGAGGTCCACGCAAACTACTTTAAGACACAAAGTCGAGCGGGGTGACCCCGTCATCACCGACGGGACCCCCGATCCCGGCGAGCATTGCCTATGGTGGTTCAGTCGTGACGACTGATCCGTCGAACAGGCCACAGGGGAGGGTCCGTGTCAAGCCCGAGCAATGAGCTGGAGGTCCAGCCGGAGGCTCTGACGGCGTTCGCCGCCGGGTCCAGGGATCGGGCGGCCCGTTTCCGCGAACTGCACCGCGCCTTCGGCGACGGGCACGTGCCGCGGCACGCCTTCGGGGTGATGCCGGCGTCCTTCAACCTCGCGGCGGCGTACGCCGAGCAGTTCGAGGCGTGCCTTCAAGGGCTGGCCGACGGGGCCGAGATGATGGCCGACATCGCCGAGGGGCTCGACGACACCGCCGCCGCCTACACCGGCACCGACGTGGCCAACACCGACCTCTTCGTGCCTGGCCGACCGCCCGCTCCCGACCTCATCGCGCCCGGCCCCTGGTCGGGTGGCACCGGCGCTCCGACCGGTCCGGTGCCGGCATGAGCACCGAGGCGTTGCAGCGCAACAAGACCTACTTCGAGCAGATCGTCTCGGGCACGCCCGACCCCTTCAAGCCGCTGTCCAACGCGGTGCTCTGGCCCTTCGAGCAGCTGCTGGAGCTGGTCGCCGGGGAACCCGACGACCTGATGCGGGCCGCGCAGCTCTGCCTGGACACCGGGGCGGCGGTACGGGAGATCGCCGGTGACCAGATCGCCGACCGGGCCCGGTTGCGTGGCGCCTGGACGGGCGACGCCGCCGACAGCTTCCACGCCTCGATGGAGTCGGTGGAAGCGGCGATCGAGAAGTTGGCCCAGGGGCTCGACGGCACCAAGGACGTGCTGGTCGAGGCGGCGAACGCGGCGGTGGACGCGTTCAATCTGCTGGTCGAGCTGATCCTCGAGTTCCTGCTCTGGTTCCTCACCGAGGTGATCATCGCGGCGGTGGCCGCGGCGCTGAGCGCCGGCGTCTCGTTGGCCGCCACGGTGGTCCGGGTGCTGGCCCGGCTGGCCACCACGGTGGGTCGGATGGTCAAGATCGTCGCACGGTTCGCCGAGGTGCTCACCCGCCTCGCCGCCCGGCTGGGCAAGGTCGCCGGGCAGCTCCGCGAGTACGCGGACACCGTCATGGAGATCAAGAAGCGAAAGAAGCAGTACAAGCTGCTCAGCAAGGGCGGCTGGACGGCCGAGGGGCGGGCCTTCCAGGTGGAAAAGTTCAAGACCCTCTTCCCGGGCAAGTTCGTCATCAACCAGGTCTCGCCGGTCAACATCCCCGGGTTCGGCGGCGCCCTGCTGGACACCGGCGTGGGCCTGCACGACATCTCCGACGGGCAGAAGGACCGCAACTACCTGGTGGACGGCACGTACAGCGAGGACCTGGGCCCGTACACAGCGGGTGTGCAGAATGTCTTCGACTCCATCGTGAACTGAGAGGCAGCCATGACCTTCCCCGCCCTGGACCGCATCGAGGCGCTGGCTCGCAACCTCGACGGATGGCAGCGGCAACTCGCCGACCGGATGGCGGAGCTGGAGCAGACCAGCGCCGAGGGTGTGAGTGACTCCGGTCTGGTGCGGGTCACCGCCGCGGCCGACGGCAAGATCCTCTCTTCGGAGCTGAACGCCCGGGCCATGCGACTGGACTCCTACAGCCTGGCCGAGGAGTTCACCGCGGCCGCCAACCGGGCACAGGAGGCCGCCGCGGCCCGCGTCCGCGAGTTGGTCGGGGAGGTCATCGGCGACCCGGGCGCCGGCCCGCGCCGGTCCGCCGACCACGAGGGACGCTGATGACGATCGACGGGAGTCAGGCACGCTACGTCGAGGGGGTCACCCGACTGCTGGCGGCCGGGGAGCAGGTGCGCGCGGTGGCCCAGGTGCGAGCGGGCGGCGGGCTGACGCCCGCGCCTCCCTCGCAGCCGTCGGCCCCACCCGCCACGGGTGGGCCGGGCTTCCTGGGTGTCCTGCTCAACGTCCTCTCACCGAACATCACCTTCGGTCGGGCGGACAACGCCGTCGACTGGCTCTTCTTCGGTGTCGGAGGTCGAGGCGAGCCAGACTCTCAAGCATCAGTGCTGCACCACGCCCTGACCGAGGCGGCGAAGGGCAGCGGCCTCCGGACCCTCGTGCTGGGGGTCACCGACCAGCGGCTGCTGCTCGGCGCGACAGCACCCGTCGGCCTGCTCTCCAGCTCCGCAGCGGACGAACAGGCGCAGACCGACATCGAACTGCTCGGGTCCGTCCCACGCACGACCGTCGCCGCCCGGGTCGGCAGGTACCGGTTGAACTGGAAGCGGCTGCGTCTCGACTTCGCCGACGGGTCGTGGCTGTCGTTCCACGTGCCGCTGGCCGACTCCAGCCGCCCGCTGCGCGAGGTCGCGGCAGCCCTGTCAGCCGGCTGAGCCCTCGACCAGCGGGGCGGGCAGCGGCGCGACGTGCAGCACCGCCAGCCGGGACACCGCCCGGGTGAGCACCACGTACAACCGGTGCAGCCCACGCGGCTCGGCCGCGACGATCGCGGCCGGCTCGACCACCACGACGTGGTCGTACTCCAGGCCCTTGACCAGCGTCGCCGGCACCACTGTGACGCGCTCTGCGGCCGCCACGTCGTCGGCGGTCGCGGTCTCGACACCGGCCTCGGCCAGCGCCGCGCGCAGGCCGTCGACCTCGTCGTCCGCGGCGATCACCCCGACCGATCCGTCGTGCGCGAGCGCCGCGCGCACCTCGGCCACCGTCGCCGAGGTCAGGTCGGTCACCGTACGCACGTCCAGGCCGCCGTCGTGGCGCAGCGACTCAGCCGGCGGTACGTCCACCGCGAGCGCCGGGAGCAGCAGGTTCGCGAACGCGACGACTGCGGCGGGCACCCGGAAACCGACGGTCAACGGGACCACCACCGCGTCCGGCTTGCCCAGATGGGCGAGGGACTCCCGCCAATCCGTCGCCGCCCACGGCGCGGTGCCCTGGGCGAGGTCACCGAGGAGCGTGACCGAGCCGTGCTCACTGCGCCGAGCGATGGCCCGACACTGCATGGGGGAGAGGTCCTGCGCCTCGTCCACCACCACGTGCCCGAACCCGGGGAGCCGTTCCAGCAGCCCGGTCGCCTCGTCGATCAGCACCGCGTCGGCGGCGGTCCAACGGGTCGCCTTCGGCGTGCGGGCCGGCTTCACCCAGGTCAACTGCGCCTGCTCAGCGTCGCTGAGCAGGCCGTCCGCGGCGGCGGCGAGCCGGTCCGGATCGGAGAACAGGCTGTGCACCAGCCCCTCCGGGGTGAGCGACGGCCAGACCGCGTCCAGGAAGTCGAGCACCGGGCGGCAGCGGCTCATCCGGCGCAGCCAGGCGTCGCTGGGCGACTCCGCACGCCGCGCCTCGGCCTGCCGTTGCAGCAGACTCACCACCCGCGCCTGGACACGTTCCCGACCCGTGCCGTACGGCAGCCCCTCCCGGCGGGTCTCCTCGACGATCCGGTGCAGCGGCTCCACCCCGATCCGCCAGCGGAACGAGCCGTCCGACACGGTGATCGACTCGGTCGGAGTGCCGATCCGCGCCTGCACGGCACGTCGCAGCACGCTCGCCATCCGTACGTCGTGTTTGAGCGCGGCCACCGCCGGTGCCTCGACCGCCCGAACCGCCACCCGGGAGATCAACTCCTCCACCGTGGCCTGCTCCACCTCGACCTCACCGAGTGCCGGCAGCACCGCCGCGATGTACGACAGGAACGCCCGGTTCGGCCCGACGATCAACACACCCGCCCGCCGCAACCGCTCCCGATGCAGGTAGAGCAGGTACGCGGCCCGGTGCAGACCCACAGCCGTCTTTCCCGTACCCGGCGCGCCCTGCACACAGATCGAGTCGGCGAGATCAGCCCGAACCAGCTCGTCCTGCTCCGGCTGGATCGTGGCGACGATGTCCCGCATCGGCCCGACACGTGGACGCTCAATCTCGGCGGTCAGGATCCGACTGCTCGTACCGAGCTCCTCACCCCGATCCAGCCGCTCATCCTCGAAACTGGTCAGCACACCATTGCTGAACCCGAACCGTCGCCGAACCGCCACCCCCTGCGGATCCCGCACACTGGCCCGGTAGAACGACCGGGAGACCGGTGCCCGCCAGTCCAGCACCAACGGTTCACCGCGCTCATCGGTGACATGCCGCCGCCCCACGTGATACCGCCGCCCGTGATGATCACCGCTGGCGTCAGGCGCGGTCGGCTCGCTGCCGGACCTGCCGGCGGTGGTCCGGTTGTCGGTGGGTGTGTTGCCTGTGGCCGTGTTGCCTGTGGTGCTGCCCTCGACGGTCCGGTTGTTCGTGGTGCTGCTGCCCTCGACGGTTCGGTTGTTCGTGGTCCTGCTGTCCGTGGTGGTGCTGCCTCCGGCGGTCCGGTTGTCGGTGGCGCTGTTGGTCGTGGCGCTGTTGTTCGTGGCGCTGTTGTCAGGGGCATCGGCGGTGCTGTTGTCAGGGGCGCCGGCGAAGTCGAGGCGGCCGAAGAAGAGCGGAGTGGTCGGGTCGTCGGCCAGTTCGGCGACCCGGCGGGCCAGGGTGCGGCCGAGCGTCTCGGCCGCGTACGCGTCGCCAGCCACCTGGTCACCGGTGGCGAAGAGAGACTCGGCCCGCTCCCGCATCCGAGCCAGTGCCGCCCGCGAGGTGCTGAGGTGGGCGCGTTCGGCGGCCAGGTCCGCGTCGAGGTCGGTGTCGGTGTCGGTGTCGGGGTTGGTGTCGGCCTCAGTGTTGGTGTCGGCGTCGAGCTCAGTGTTGGTGTCGGCGTCGGCCTCAGTGTTGGTGTCGGCGTCGGTGTCGAGATGAAGTGCGGGCATGCTGACGTCCCATCGTTCACATCTGCTGCGCGCTCGCGTGTCCGGGGGCGGATGGCCGGCCGCCCGGCGCGAAGACGTCCGTTCCGGTGCAGCTCACCTCGGCCGTCAAGCGGCCTGCAACCCTACGCCTCCCACCCCGCCGCAGCCATCGAATTACCGACGCGACCACCCGTCCGAGACGGCGTGTCGCCCGGCCGGCTGTCGCTGGGAGATCACGCCCGCTCCGCCTCCTCATGCCGCGAGCGCCGCGACTTCAGAGATCGACTCGACTCGGCCTTCAGGGGGCCGCGGTGCCCGGCCCCGGTGCGATGCCCCGGTCTCCAGCAAGTCGAGTCGCGATCAGCGGGGGAGACGCGGCTCGTGACGGCAGGGAACCGCAGGGTTGTCGCGGTCGCGGCCGCGGCCGCAGGCGCGGGCGGTGGCGGTGGCGGTGGCAAGGTGCGGCTATGAGTCGGGGTTGCCGGTGGCGGTGGCCGGTAGTGGTGGCAAGGTGCGGCTGTCCGTCGCGGTTGCCGGTCGGGGTTGCCGCTCGGGGTGGCCGGTGGCGGCGGCGGTGGCGGTGGCAAGGTGCGGCTGTCCGTCGCGGTTGCCGCTCGGGGTGGCCGGTAGTGGTGGCAGGGTGCGGCTGTCAGTCGGGTTGCCGGTCGGGGTGGCCGGTGGCAGTGGCGAGGCCTGGCTGTCCGTCGGTCGCGGTTGCCGACCGCGGTGGCAGGGCGCGCCTTGGCGGTCGCCGGTCGAGGTGGCCAGGCGCAGTCGTGAGCGGAGTGGGCGTTGTTGGCCGCATCAGCAGCGCAGATGGTAAAGGTTGCGACGTGGGGAACGCAGTGGGTCTAGCCAGCTGGGCGGGATGAATTCAGGTCGACCGTCCGCGAGTCGGACCGTCCAGTCACCGCGGTGGATGAGCCGGTGGTGGTAGCCGCACAGCAGCACCGCGTTGCCCAGCGCCGTCTCGCCACCGTCGGCCCAGTGTCGGATGTGGTGGCCGTCGCACCATCTCGGCGGGCGATCACAACCAGGAAAGGCGCAACCGCCGTCCCTCAGGACCAGCGCGCGCCGCAACGGGCCGGTGAAGAGTCGGCGCTGGCGGCCGATGTCCAGGACCTGACTGTTGCCGTTCAGCACGACTGGCAGCACACCGGCATCGCAGGCCAGGCGGCGGACCGCACCGGGGGTGAGGTGTGTGCCGGTCTCCAGTGTCCCGGCGCGTACGCCGTTGAGTAGTTCCTCCAGCGGAACGGTCACCACCAGTTGAGGCCGGTCACCGCCGTTGTCGGGCAGCTGACCGGTGCGTAGAGCCAGTCGGCAGATCTCGCCCAACGCATCGGCGCGGCGCTGACCAGGACTGCGGTCATCGTGCTCACCGGACGGCGCGCAGAGCGGATCGATCGCCTCGCGCAGCAGGCTCGCGGTTTCGGTGTCGAGGTTGCCGCTGAGGCGTACCTCGCCGTTTCGTTGTTCGGAGAGCGTGACGTGCCGGCGGGCCTCTGCTCGCTCGGTGGCCCGCTCCAGAGCCTTCAACTCAGCCTGGTCGGCCAACTCCGGGGCGACGTGCGCGAGGACGCGCTCACCGAGCCGGCTCAGGCTGGTCGGATCGAAACGGTCGGCCCAGGCGACCAGTAGTTGGGTGGCCTTGTCCGCCGCCTCGGGGCCTGCTTCGACCGGGAGGGCGGCGATCGTCTCGGCCACCACCCGACCCTGCTCAACCGTCATGGCGCCGCTGAGCAGCGCGGCGCGTACCGCTGGCGGAGCGGCGTCGATGGTGGCGGCGAGCTGGACCAGTTGGCGGGCGCTGCGCCCTGAGAGCCGCAGCCGCTCCCGGAGCCACCCGGCTGTGGACGAGGCGCCCTGAGCGACCGCCACCCCGCGGCCATCCAACTCGCGGACCAGGCCCAACTGGACGGCGGCCAACCGCTGCCCCAACACCTGGGTCGCATCGAGTGAAGCAAGCAACTCGTCATCGGAGAGCGCCCAGAGCGCGGTTTCGGCACAGTCGTCAACTGCCCCGCTCACCTGCGCCAACGCCTCCAACATGGAACCAGAATAGAACTGGTGTACGACATTTTCGGAGTCGTATCGACCAATAAGTGGAAGTGGGCATCGTGGGCTGGCCGCGCCGCTGGGCTGGCCGCGCCGCCAGGCCACGCTCGCCATGCAGGCCACTCCGTCGAGCCGCGCCCGCCGTCGAATCCGGCTGATGGCCGCCGAAGGTGCAGGCGTGGCCGACGGGACGCGGGGGTGATGGCGGGTTGGGGAGGCGGCCGGGATCATGGGTGTATGACCGAGGCCCGCTCCGATTCGCGCCGGATGACGATCAGTGACCCCCAGGTGATGCGGGCGATGGCGCATCCGGCCCGGATCGCGATCATGGAGTACCTGAACAGTCGCGAGAGTGGTGGGACTGCCACCGAGTGTGCCGAGATCGTTGGGCTGTCGCCGAGCGCTACCAGTTACCACCTGCGGGCGCTGGCGAAGTTCGGCCTGGTTGAGCAGGCGCCGAGCCGGGGGGACGCGCGCGAGCGTTTGTGGCGTGTGCCGAGCGTGAGTGTGCTGGTCGAGGCGGGTCGCGATGCCGGGCCTGAGGCGCGTGCGGCCGAGCAGGCGCTGGTGGAGGCGCATGCGGTCCGGGCCATGGAGCGGACTCGGGACTGGTTGCGGCGTGCCGGGGACGAGCCGGCCGAGTGGTACGAGACGGCTCTCTTCACCGACACGCTGGTGCTGCTCACCGCCGAGGAGTTGACCGAGTTGAACGAGGCGGTGATGGCGCTGCTTCGGCCGTATCACCCGCGGCGGCGGCAGGGTGGCGCACCGCCGGGCGCGCGCACGGTCGCGGTGCAGTACCGGACGGTGCCGCTGGCATAGCCGGGCTTGCATGGATCAGTTGTGAAGGACTATTTTCGAAGTATGTCCTTCACAACTGACGAGTCGCGCTGGCCGGACGTCTGGCTCGCCGCCGCCGCTCGGGGCACCACGATCTGCGGCGACTTCCTTGCCGCGACCGCGCTGGCGTTGGCACTTCAGGGTGCCGGCGCCGGTGGGCTGGCCGTGTCGGGGCTGCTGCTGGCCGCCACCCTGCCCCTGGTGGTCCTCGCCCCGCTCGCGGGCAGACTCGCCGACCGGACGGACAGCCGTACCCTGCTGGTGACGATCGGGTTCGGGCAGGCCGCGATCTGCGCCCTCCTCGCCGTCGTCGAGCAACCGGTCCTGGTGGTGGGGCTCGTCGCCCTGCTGGCCTGCGGGCTCGCGGTCACCCAACCCTGTCTCGCCGCGCTGCTGCCGGCGATGGTCCGCCCGGCTGACCTGCCACGCGCCAGCGCGATCAGCCAGACCGCCGTTTCGCTCGGTGCGCTCGGCGGCCCGGTGCTGGCCGGCCTGTTGGTGGGGCAGTTCGGCACTCGCGTACCGCTGCTTCTCGATGCGGCGACCTACCTGGCGCTCGTGGTCGCGGGCCTACTCCTGCGGACCCGACGCGGCGGCCGACGACCCGCCGCCGCGCCCGGCAGCGCCGCGGCCAGCACGGCCGCACCCAGCAGCGCCGCACCCAGCCGGGCTGCCGCCGTCAGCAGCCCGGCCGTTTCGGGCGGCGTGGCAACCCCGGGGGGTACGGAGGGCGGCTGGCGGCTGCGCCGCGATCCGTTGATGCTCGTCATGGTGGTGAGCACTGCCGTGGTGATCGCGGCGATCGGCGGCATCAACGTGATCGAGGTCTTCTTCATCCGGGAGACCCTGGGTGGCTCGGCGACCACGTACGGCCTGGTCAGCGCCGCATGGATGGCCGGCATGCTGCCGGGGACCTGGCTCGCCGTACGACTTGCCCGGCGGCTCGACGACGACGGCGCGTTGGTACGGGGGGTGCTGGCGACTCTGGCCGTGTGCAGCCTGATGGTGTTCCTGGCGGCGACGGTGCCGGCGGCAGGTGTGCTGGTGCCGCTCTGGCTGGTGGGTGGTGCGGCCAACGGTGGCGAGAACGTCTTCGCCAACCTGCTCACCGCTCGGCGGGTGCCGGAGGCGGTGCGCGCCCGGGCGTACGCCAGTTACGGCGCGGCGGTGCAGGGCGGCTCGATGGCAGGGTTTCTGATCGGCGGGGCGCTGCTCGCGGTCGTTCCGCCTCGGCCGCTGATCGCCGGAGCCGGTGTGGTCGGGCTGCTGGTGGTGCTGGTCTTCGTGCCGTTCGTGACCGGGGCGGCACGACGGTCGTCAAGTGCGGGCTTGGCCACTCCGGGCCGGCCCGCCGAGCCGGAGCCGGCCGCCGGGGATACGGTCGGGCCATGGCTGAGCGCATCGCACGCCCGCGGGTCGGGCACATCCAGTTCCTGAACTGCCTGCCGATCTACTGGGGTCTGATGCGCTCCGGTGCCCTGCTCGACGTCGACCTGCAGAAGGACTCGCCGGACCGGTTGAGCGCGGCGCTGGTCGCCGGCGACCTCGACATCGGCCCGATCACGCTCTTGGAGTATCTGAAGCACGCCGACGAACTGCTGCTCCTGCCGGACCTGGCGGTGGGCAGCGACGGGCCGGTGCTCTCGGTCAACATGGTCTCCACCCGACCGCTCGCCGAGCTGGACGGTGCCCGGGTGGCGCTCGGTTCGACCTCGCGTACCGGCGTGATGACGGCCCAACTGCTGCTCGCCGAGCAGTACAACGTGCGGCCCGAGTACTTCCGCTGCCCGCCGGACCTGACCCAGATGCTGCTGGAGGCCGACGCCGCCGTGCTGATCGGGGACGTGGCGCTGCGGGCGTACTACGAGGCACCGCAGAAGGGCCTCACCGTCACCGACCTCGGGCAGGCGTGGCGGGAATGGACCGGGCTGCCGATGGTCTTCGCCGTGTGGGCGGTCCGCCGCGACTTCGCCGCCGCCCACCCGGGCCTGGTGAAGGAGGTGCACGAGGCATTCCTGCGTTCGCGGGATCTCTGCCTGGCCGAGCTGGACCAGGTCGCCGAGTCGGCGGCCCGCTGGGAGACGTTCGACGCGGCGACGCTGGCCACGTACTTCCGGACCCTCGACTTCTCCCTCGGCGAGCGGCAGGTCGCCGGGCTGCGCGAGTGGGCCCGTCGGGCCGCCGCCATCGGCGAGGCCCCGGCGCTGCCGGACGGCGGCCCGGAGTTCTTCGCCGGCTGATCGCGGCCAGGCCGGGCAGAGCGCCAAGCTGCGAGACCAGGCCCCGGGTCAGAAGGCCCGGGGCGGGGCGCGGCCGGCGTCAGCCTGACCGGCTCAGGTGCCGGGGCGGAGCAGCGCCTCGGTGATCTTTTCGCAGTTCTTCATGCCGTAGTCGTAGCCCATGTTGATCGGGTACTGGACCATCACGCCCATCGTCCAGGTGTCACCGATGGCCAGGCAGTTGATGTGCATCTCCTGCTCCTTGGTCCGGTCGATCCACCCGTTCTTGATGGCGATCTTCTTCTGCTCGGAGGCCGGGAAGGCCTTGCGGATCCCGAAGTCGCCGGCTCCACGAACCAGTTTCATCTCGTTGAGCAGCCACTTGGTCCACTTCGGCCCGGCGGCCGTGCCGGTGGCGATGCAGTTGCCCATCCGGGCGGTGTCCCGGGGAGAAAGTGCCGTCCGGCTCCAGCCGCCGTCGGGGGCGACGCTGCTGTCGGTCAGTTTGCACATGGAGATGAGCCGCTTGATCGACGCTTCCCGGTCGACCTGGTTGTAGAACTGTTCGGCCCGGGTGTTGTCGCTGTCCCGGATGATTCGCGTCGCGTCGGCGAGCTTCGCGTCGCTCGGGGTCTGGCCGGCGTCGGCTGCGCGACGCAGGTAGTCGGCGACGATCCAGGCCTTGATCATCGAGGCGGTCGTGCTGGTCTCGCCCATGTTCTTCGAACCGATGATCTTTCCGGTTCGGCGGTCGAGGACGCTCCAGGAGTACCAGCCCTCGATGTTCAGGTCGAGGTCCTTGGCAACGAACGGCAGCGGCTCCAGCGACGGGCTGGGCTTCGGCGACGGCGAGGACGGTTGGCGGGCGCTGCGGTCGGTGCCGGATCCGGTGGGGCGGTCGCTGGTGCCGGAGCCCGCGTCGCCCCACTTGGCTGCGGCGGACGACTCGAACGGCGACCCGGGCAGCAGTCGCAGCGACACCAGGACCAGCCCGATGAGGATGACCGCGACGGCGATCAGCCGAACCGGGGAGGCCTCGCCGCCGTTGCGGCGGTCGACTCGACGGTTGCCGGCCATCAGAGCTTTCCGACCGGCTGCTGCGGCACCTTGAGCGCGGCACCCGGCTGCGGGGTGACCAGTTGGGTGGCCACACTGGCGCAGACCTTCGCGCCGTAGTCCAGACCGGTCCTGATCGGGTAGCGCAGCATCACCGCGAGGCTCCACTTGCTGGTGACGGCGAGGCAGTTGACGTGCCAGTCGCCGTCGCCGTAGATGGGGGTCCAGCCGTTCTTCATGCTGACCGGGCCCTGAGCGGTGATCGACTTGGGCAGACCGTCGATGATTCCCCAGCGGCCACCACCGGACGAGGGCCTCTGGTCCTTGGCCGCGGTGGTGCCCTTCACCTTGCTCATCTGGTCCAACACCCACTTGGTCCACTTCGGGCCGGCGGCCTTACCGTCGGCGATGCAGTCGCCGACACGAGCCGCGTCGCGGGGGGACATCCGGGTGAAACTCCAGTAGCCGGTGTACGGCTTGACGTTGCCGCGCTTGGTGTCGGTCAGCCCGCAGATCTTGATCGCCCGCTGGATCACCGCGTCGGGGACGCTGCTCGACGAGGGCTTGTAGGAGCCACCCGCAGCGGCGTGGACCTTGTTGGCCGCTCCGTCGTTGCTGTCGACGATGGCGAGTCGAGCCGCCTCCTTCAACGATGCGGGCGGCTCCTTGTCGCCGAGCTGTCGCAGGTAGTCGGAGACGATCCACGCCTTGATCATCGACTCGGTGGAGCTGGTCGCGGTCATGTTCGGCGACCCGGAGATCTTGCCCGTCTTCCGGTCCAGCAGGGCCCACGAGAAGAACTCACCCTTGAAGCTCACCGACACCGGGCCGGCGGCCAGGGTGGGCGGCGGTGGTGGGGTGGGCGCGGGCGCGGCGACGCTCGACGTGCCGCCTCCGCCTCCGCCGCCGCTGTCGTCGCTGGCGAGCCGGGCGTACGCGGTGGGGACCAGTAGGACGCCGCCGAGCACGACCGCCGTGATGGCGAGCACCAGGGTCACGCGAGATCGCATGAGTGGGTGAACTCCAGGTGTCAGGGCCGGGGGGACCGGCTTGTCGTCGGGACGAATCGGGTGCGATCGCCGAGGCCGGGGGAGGTGGCCTCTGTGGAGATGTCGATGTCGGCAGCCGATTGGTTGTCCGGCAGAAGTCTACGTCCGTACCGGCGGACCGCCAGGGTTCGACACTAGGCAACCTGGGATAAAGGCGGGATATGAGGCCGGTATGAGGTTTTTGCAGTGATTCACCTTTGTTTCGTGGCCTAGGTCACGGTGCCGTCACGGTCCCCAGGTGGCGCAAAGCAGTCATCCGCTCACAGATGGGATGGGCGGATTCCTGTTACACCCCCTGGTGCAACGAGGCGCAAGCTGTAACACTTAGCCTCATGTATGGCAACGACTTCTCCGCCCCGGACGGCGCCACCGACGAGGCGCCCGGCGGCCTGCTGGGCGAGGTCGAGGCCGCCGAGGCCGAGCTGCGCGCAGCGGCGGCGCGCGGGCGGCGCGGCGGACCCGCGCCGGACGAGGACCTGGCGGCGTACTTCGCGGAGGTCGTCGACGCCGAGCAGAAGATCGAGCCCCGCGACTGGATGCCCGACGCGTACCGGCGGACGCTGATCCGACAGATCGCCCAGCACGCCCACTCCGAGATCATCGGCATGCAGCCGGAGGGCAACTGGATCAGCCGGGCGCCGTCGCTCAAGCGCAAGGCGATCCTGCTGGCCAAGGTGCAGGACGAGGCGGGCCACGGCCTCTACCTCTACGCCGCCGCCGAAACCCTCGGCATCAGCCGCGACGAGCTGGTCCAACTGCTGCTCGACGGCCGCCAGAAGTACAGTTCGATCTTCAACTACCCCACCCTGAGCTGGGCCGACGTCGGGGCCATCGGGTGGTTGGTGGACGGCGCGGCGATCGTCAACCAGGTCCCGCTCTGCCGCTGCTCCTACGGCCCGTACGCCCGCGCGATGATCCGGGTCTGCAAGGAGGAGTCGTTCCACCAGCGGCAGGGCTACGAGATCCTGCACACCCTGGCGCACGGCACCCCGGCGCAGCAGGCGATGGCCCAGGACGCGGTGGACCGTTGGTGGTACCCGTCGCTGGCCATGTTCGGCCCGCCCGACGGCGACTCGACGCACTCCGCCCAGTCGATGGCCTGGAAGATCAAGCGCTTCTCGAACGACGACCTGCGCCAACGCTTCGTCGACATGTGCGTCCAGCAGGCCGAGATCCTCGGGCTGCGCATCCCCGACGCGGACCTGCGCTGGAACGACGAGCGGCAGGCGTACGACTACACCCAGCCGGACTATGACGAGCTGATGCAGGTGATCTCGGGCGACGGGCCGTGCAACCGGGAGCGGATGGCCCACCGCCGGGCCGCGCACGCCGACGGCACCTGGGTACGCGAGGCCGCCGCGGCGTACGCCGCGAAGCGGGCGGGACAGAAGGAGACGGTGGCCGCGTGAGCGAGCGTAGCGAGCAAGCCGAACAAGCCGGCATGACGGGTCATTCGCCTCTGTGGGAGGTCTTCGTGCGGGCCCGGCGTGGGCTGTCGCACACGCACGTCGGCAGCCTGCACGCGCCCGACGCCGAGCTCGCCCTGCGCAACGCCCGTGACCTCTACACCCGCCGCCAGGAGGGCGTGTCGATCTGGGTGGTGCCGGCCGGTGCGATCACCGCGTCCAGCCCGGACGAGAAGGACGCCTTCTTCGACCCGGCCGCCGACAAGGTCTACCGCCACCCCACCTTCTACGAGGTGCCGGACGGGGTGGCGCACCTGTGAGCGAGCGGAGCGAGCGAACCAGCCAGCTCAGCAGCGGGGCGCTTCGCGCCGCCGTCGAGCGAAGCGAGGTGACGGCGTGAACGGGCCCTTCGACTTCACTATCTCGCTCGGCGACGACGCGTTGATCGCGGCTCAGCGGCTGGCCGAGTGGACCACCCGCGCGCCGGAGATGGAAGAGGACATCGCGCTGGCGAACATCGCCCTCGACCAGCTCGGGGCGGCGCGGTTGCTGCTGTCGTACGCGGGTGAGCTGGAGGGCGCCGGCCGAGACGAGGACGCCCTGGCGTACCTGCGCGACGACCGCGAGTTCCGCAACGCGCTCCTGGTCGAGCTGCCCAACGACGACTTCGCGGTGACGATGGCGAAGCTGTTCTTCCTGGCGGCGTACCAACTGCCGTTGTACGGGGCGCTGGCCGGCTGCGCGGACGAGCGGTTGGCCGCGATCGGCGCGAAGGCGCGCAAGGAGTCGGCGTACCACCTGGACCACGGCGCGCTGTGGGTGAAACGGCTCGGTGACGGCACCGAGGAGTCGCATCGTCGGATGCAGGCCGCCGTCGACCAGGTGTGGCCGTACACCCACGAGCTGTTCGCCGCGGACCCGGCGGCCCCGGTCGATCCGGCCACCCTGCGGCCCTCGTTCGACGAGGTCGTCGGCCCGGTGCTGGCCGAGGCGACGCTCACCCGGCCGGACAGTTCCTGGGCCCCGGCCGGTGGGCGGGCCGGTGTGCACACCGAGCACCTGGCCTACCTGCTCGCCGAGATGCAGGTGCTGCACCGCGCCCACCCCGGAGCGCAGTGGTGAGCGCGCCGAGCGCGAGCCCGGCAGTCGCCGACCGCGCCGGCAGGGGGAGCGCACGGGAGGCCGCCGCCAGCGTCGTGGACCCGGAGATCCGGGTCATCACCATCGACGAGCTGGGCATCCTGCGGGCGGTCGAGGAGGATCCGACCAGTGGCCGGGTGACCGTCACCATCACCCCGACCTACACCGGCTGCCCGGCGATGGACGTGATCCGGGCCGACATCCGCCGCGCGCTCGCCGCCGCCGGCCACCCGGACGCGCAGGTCCAGACCGTCTACAGCCCACCGTGGAGCACCGACTGGATCTCCGAGGCTGGGCGGGCCAAGCTCGCCGCCGCCGGGATCGCCCCGCCGGCCCCGGTGCCCGCCGCCGGTGTCGTGCCGCTGACGCTCGCGGTCCGCTGCCCGCAGTGCGGTTCACCGGAGACCGAGCAGGTCAGCCGGTTCGGTTCCACAGCGTGCAAGGCGTTGTGGCGGTGCCGTTCCTGCTCCGAACCCTTCGACCACCTGAAGGCGCTGTGACTGTCACCATCACCCGCCCGGTTCGCCGCCGGCCGGTCTTCCACCCGTTGTCCGTCGCCGCCGTCGACCGGCTCACCGACGACTCCGTGGCGGTGACCTTCGCCGTACCCGAGGAACTGCGGGAAACCTTCGCGTTCCGCGCCGGCCAGCACCTCACCGTGCGGCGAGTCGCGGAGGACGGCGCGGACGTGCGCCGGTCGTACTCGATCTGCTCCACCCCCGACGATCTCGCCCGGCACGGCCGGTTGCGGATCGGGGTGCGGGAGGTCCCCGGCGGCGCCTTCTCGGCGTTCGCGTGCGGGGCGCTGCGCGGTGGCGACACCGTGGAGGTGCTGCCGCCGCTGGGTACCTTCACCACGGCGTTCGCGCCGGACCGGGCGCGGCACTACGGCGCGGTCGTCGCCGGCTCCGGCATCACCCCGGTGCTCGGGCTGGTCGCGACCGCCCTGGCCGTCGAGCCGGCCAGCACCTTCACCCTGGTGTACGGCAACCGCACGGCGAACACCGTGATGTTCGCCGAGGAACTGGCCGACCTGAAGGACCGCTATCCCACCCGGCTGCACCTGGTGCACGTCCTCTCCCGGGAGCAGGGCGAGTCGCCGCTGCTCTCCGGTCGGATCGACGCCGAGCGGCTGGGCCGGTTGCTGGGCACCATCGTGCCGGGCGACCTGATCGAGGAGTGGTTCCTCTGCGGCCCGTACGGCATGGTGGTCGACGTCCGGGACGTGCTGACCGGTCGAGGGCTGCCCGAGTCGGCGGTGCACACCGAGCTGTTCCACGTCGACACGCCACCGGAGCCGGTGCGCCGAGCGGTCGACCAGGCCGGCGGCGGTGCCGAGGTGACGATCGTGCTGGACGGCCGGTCGTCGAGCTTCACCATGGGTCGCGAGGAGCGGGTGCTGGACGCCGCGCTGAAGGTGCGGGGTGAGCTGCCGTACGCCTGCAAGGGTGGCGTCTGCTCGACCTGCAAGGCGAAGGTCGTCGACGGCGCGGTCACGATGGCCCGCAACTACGCGCTGGAGCCCGACGAGCTGGCCGCCGGCTACGTGCTCACCTGCCAGTCCAGCCCGACCACTGACAAGCTCACCGTCGACTACGACGCCTAGACCACCCCCCACCCCACCCCACCCCACCCCACCCCACCCACCCCACCCCACCCCGCCCCTCATCCGCGCCGATCTTGCATTTTCGGTTGTCGATGTGCACGGAATGCCCCGGTGTGTCGCGACAGTAAGTGCAAGATCGCGGTGAGGGTGTGGCGGCGACCCGCTCGGTGCTGGCGTCGGTGGGGTCCAGCCGTCTGCGGAGCGAATCACAGCCTGAGCACCCCTCAGGGAAGGGGCGCGTCACCGGCGTAGGCTCGGGGTGTGACGGTGAGCCGGGAGATCGACGACATCCTGCAGCGCGGCGCGGACGGCGGGCGGATCACGCCCGAGGAGGCGCTGCTGCTCTACACCGAGGCGCCCTTCCACGCGTTGGGCGAGGCGGCGGACGCGGTGCGCCGGCGGCGCTACCCGGACAACGTCGTCACCTACCTGATCGACCGCAACATCAACTACACGAACGTCTGCGTGACGGCGTGCAAGTTCTGCGCGTTCTACCGGGCGCCCAAGCACTCCGAGGGCTGGACCCACCCGACCGAGGAGATCCTGCGCCGCTGCGGCGAGGCGGTCGAGCTGGGCGCCACCCAGGTGATGCTCCAGGGCGGGCACCACCCGGACTACGGCGTGGAGTACTACGAGGAGCTGTTCTCCTCGGTCAAGCAGGCCTACCCGCAGCTGGTCATCCATTCGATCGGCCCGAGCGAGATCCTGCACATGGCCAAGGTGTCCGGGGTGAGCCTGGACGAGGCCATCGCCCGGATCAAGACCGCCGGCCTGGACTCGATCGCCGGCGCCGGCGCGGAGATGCTGCCCGAGCGGCCCCGCAAGGCGATCGCCCCCCTCAAGGAGTCGGGCGAGCGCTGGCTGGAGGTCATGGAGCTGGCCCACCGGCAGGGCATCGAGTCGACCGCCACCATGATGATGGGCACCGGCGAGACGCACGCCGAGCGGATCGAGCACCTGCGGATGATCCGCGACGTGCAGGACCGCACCGGCGGTTTCCGGTCGTTCATCCCGTGGACGTACCAGCCGGAGAACAACCACCTGAAGGGCCGCACCCAGGCGACCACCCTGGAATACCTGCGGCTGGTCGCGGTGGCCCGGCTCTTCTTCGAGACCGTGCCGCACCTGCAGGCGTCCTGGTTGACCACCGGCAAGGACGTCGGCCAGCTTTCGCTGCACATGGGCGTGGACGACCTCGGGTCGATCATGCTGGAGGAGAACGTCATCTCCTCCGCCGGTGCCCGGCACCGCTCCAACCTGCACGAGCTGATCGGCATGGTCCGCTCGGCGGACCGGATCCCCGCGCAGCGCGACACCCTCTACAACCGGCTCGCCGTGCACCACACGCCGGCTGACGACCCGACCGACGAGCGGGTGGTCTCGCACTTCTCCTCGATCGCGCTGCCCGGCGGCGGCGCGGGCCGATCCCTGCCGCTGGTGGACGTCAGCTGACGGTCGACCCCCGGCCGTTCGGCTGATCGACGCTCATGCTCCCGCCGGATCACCCCGGCGGTACGGGTGGTCCCCGCCGCCGCAGCGTCAGCCTCTCCGGTGCGGGGCTGGTGGAGGTGATCGTCGGCGGCTAGCGTCCCGGCTCATATTCGTCGCCACGGTCGACGGAAGAGGCTGTCCTCCATCGGCCCGCTGCGGGTCGTTCATATAACGCACGGCAGTACGGGCGGGATGGGTGACCATTCCGCCCGTACTGTCTGCGCAGCTCGGGCCGGACGGATGAAAACCCCTCCGCCTGCTGGCGTGGAAGATCGGCCTCCGATAGCGTCCGCTCGTTCCGCAACCATTCTTTCTTCCCTACCCCCGGGGGACTGATGACAGCGTTCCACCGCTCGACGCTGGTGCGCGCCAGTGTCGTGGCGCTGCTCGCGGCCGGCGGCATCGCCGCCGTGGCCGCCCCAGTGCTGGCGGCCGAGCAGGCCGATCTGGCCCTGGTGCCGCTCAGCTACAACCTGGCCAAGGGCGTCACGGAGGCCAAGAGCAAGCCGTTCAAGTTCTCCGTCGACAACACCCGCAGCGAGGAAGACGCCAAGGGTGTCAGTTACACGGTGGACACCAGCAAGCTGAAGACGAACAAGGTCCGGGTCGTGGTGCCCGACGGCTGCCGGGTGAACGGCAAGAAGTTCACCTGCCGCCTCGGCGACCTGCCCGCCGGCACCAGCGAGGACTTCGGAATCCCGGTCTTCTCCACCGGTGGCAAGGGCGCTGCCGGCACCCTGGTGGTCACCATCCGCTCGGCCACCGAGGACCCCAACAAGGAAGACAACAAGGTCGAGCACGACATCACCGTCACCGAGCCCGGGTACGACCTGACCAGTTGGGTGCAGGACGTCAACGCCAACGTCGTGCTGAACGGCGTCAACGGCGACGACCCCGACCTTCGGCCGGTGCGGCCGGGCGAGACGGTGCCGGTCGACTGGGCGGTCTACAACGACGGCAGCCGCAAGGCCACCGGTCTCGCCTACGTGCTGACCCTGCCGGCGGGCGTCACCTTCGACACCCTGCCCGACACGTGCACCAGGCAGACGTTCGGCGTCGCTCAGGCGCTCTGCCAGGACGACGGCGCGGTGATCCGCCCCGGTGACTACTACACCGCGGACATCAAGGTGACCGTCGGCAAGGACGTCACCGAGCCCGTGCTGCGGGTCGGCGAGCTGGTGGCGCACGGCCTCGACGCGGCAGCGGGCAAGCCCGAGGAGCAGCCACGACGGGCCAGCACCGCCCAGCGGAAGGCCTTCACCGAGATCGACGAGGGCGACAACCAGGCGATCTTCGACGTCTTCGTCGACCAGACCGTCGACCCGACGCCGACGGCCACCCCGACCCCGACGCCAACGGGGACCCCGACGGTCACGCCGACGGGGACGCCGACCCCGACGCCGACGGTCACTCCGACGGAGACGCCGACCCCGACGGAGACGCCGACTCCGACGCCGACTCCGACGGTCACGCCGACGGAGACGCCGACTCCGACGCCGACGGTCACGCCAACGGAGACGCCGACGCCGACTCCGACGGTCACTCCGACCGAGACGCCGAGGCCGACCCCGACGCCAACGGAGACGCCGACGCCGACGGTCACGCCAACGCCAACGCCAACGGAGACGCCGACGCCGACGCCGACGGTCACCCCGACCGAGACGCCGCAGCCGACGAAGACGCCGACCGTTACCCCGACCCCAACCCCGACCGCAACGGAGACGCCGACGGTCACTCCGACCGCGACGGCCACTCCGACGCCGGTCCCCGGCGGTACGACGACGCCGGGCACGACCGTCTCGCCGGGCGCCGGTGATGGTTCCACCGGTGGTGGCTCGGGCGGTGGCGGCCTGCCGGTGACCGGTGTGCAGGTCGGCCTGATCGGCGGCATCGGCGTGATCATCCTGCTGGTGGGTGGGGCGCTGCTGGTGCTCACCCGTCGCCGCAAGGTGGTCCTGGTCTCGCCGACGGACGAGAAGTCGACCGACTGACACCGGTGTCCTGACCAGCGGCGCGACCGCGACGGGTGCGATGGCGCCGGGCGTTCTGACCGAGGTGTCACGGACGCGGGTACGACGTGCGGGCGGGGTGGGCGACCACCCCGCCCGCACGCGTACGGGCTGCCGGCCGCCCACCCAGCGGACGTCGGTTGGCGGGCGGCTGGCAGAGTGAGGGGGTGAGCCGTACCCCGCAGGGCCAGCGCGCCAGTCTGGACAAGCAGCCGCACGAGGTCGCCGCGATGTTCGACGGCGTGGCCGAGCGTTACGACCTGACCAACACGGTGATCTCGCTGGGCCAGGATCGCTCCTGGCGGCGGGCCACCCGGGCGGCGCTCGGGCTGCGACCGGGCGAGCGGGTGCTGGACGTGGGCGCGGGCACCGGCGTCTCGACGCGGGAGCTGGCCCAGTCCGGGGCGTACGCGGTCGGGGTCGACCTGTCACTGGGCATGTTGCACACCGGCAAGCGGGCCCGGCCCGAGGTGCCGCTGCTGGCGGGAGACGCGCTGCGGCTGCCGTTCGCCGACGCCAGCTTCGACGCGGTGACCATCTCCTTCGCGTTGCGCAACGTCAACGACACCGACGCGGCGCTGCGTGAGCTGGCCCGGGTGACCCGGCCGGGCGGCCGGCTGGTGGTCTGCGAGTTCAGCACCCCGGTCAACCCGGTCTTCCGGACGGTCTACCTGTCGTACCTGATGCGGTCCCTGCCGGCGGTGGCCCGCACGGTGTCGAGCAACCCCGAGGCGTACGTCTATCTCGCCGAGTCGGTCCGGGCCTGGCCGGCGCAGTCCGCGCTGGCCGGCCGGGTCGCCGCGGCCGGGTGGGGGCGCGTGGCGTGGCGCAACCTGACCGGTGGCGTGGTGGCCCTGCACCGGGGGATCCGCGAGTAGCGGGCGGAGCGCACCAGCCGGCACGGACATTATTCAGGTTCCGTGAATATCGGACTTGGTCCACTTTGCCCGGTACGCTCGATCGCATGACCGGAGCAGACCCGGCGGACCCGGTGGCCGCGACCGATGACGACGCGGCCGAACTCATCTCCCAGTTGCGCGAGTTGGCCGGTGCCGACCCGGTGGAGGTCCGGCAGGTGGTCGCCGAGGTGTTGGCGGCGCTGGACCGAGCGGCGGGTGGGGCGCTCCGCGAGCATCTGCCGGAGACAATTCGGGTCGATGCGGGCCTGGACGCCTCCAGCACGGCCTGACACCTGACTGCTGTGGACGGTCGAGAGCTGTCACATCGGCGAGTTAGGTACCCCTGATCCTGCGCTGGTATGACGCCGGTCATACACTCGTCCCGTCTGGCTTGTGAAGCATTTCACGAGCGTGCGGGAGGAGGCGCGGATGACCGCGGTGGAGCATGACGCCGACGTCATTGTCGTGGGCGCCGGTCCCGGTGGATCAGCGACTGCGTACCACCTGGCCCGGCACGGCGTACGGGTGCTGCTGTTGGAGAAGACCGAGTTCCCCCGGGAGAAGGTCTGCGGCGACGGGTTGACCCCGCGCGCGGTGCGCCAGCTCATCCGGATGGGTGTGGACACTTCACCCGAGGCGGGCTGGCTGCACAACCGCGGCCTGCGGGTCATCGGCGGTGGGGTACGCCTCGAACTGGACTGGCCGGAGCTGGCCAGCTTCCCCAACTACGGTCTGGTGCGCACGCGCCTGGACTTCGACGACCTGCTCGCCCAGCGGGCGGTGGCTGCCGGCGCGAAACTTCGGACCAGCGTCAACGTGCTGGGCCCGGTGCTCGACGGCGACGGCCGCGTCACCGGCGTCGGGGCGGAGGTCGGGCCGGGCAAGGAGCCCACCACCTTCCACGCCCCGCTGGTCGTCGCGGCGGACGGCGTCTCCGGCCGGTTCCCGCTGGCGCTCGGGCTGGCCAAGCGGGAGGACCGGCCGATCGGGGTCGCCGTCCGCCGCTACTACCGCTCGCCGGCCAAGCACGAGGACAACTACCTGGAGTCCTGGCTGGAGCTGCGCAGCAAGGACAGCGGCGACAACCTGCTGCCCGGGTACGGCTGGATCTTCGGCCTCGGTGACGGGCGGGTCAACGTCGGGCTCGGCGTGCTCAACTCGTCCTCGGCGTTCGGCAAGACCAACTACCGCCGGCTGCTCACCGACTGGCTCGCCAACACCCCCGAGGACTGGGGGATGACCGACGAGACCAACGCCGACGGCCCGATCCTCGGTGCCGCGCTGCCGATGGGCTTCAACCGGGTGCCCCACTACACCCGCGGAGTGCTGCTGGTCGGCGACTCGGGCGGCATGGTCAACCCGTTCAACGGGGAGGGCATCGCGTACGCGATGGAGTCCGGCGAGCTGGCCGCCGAGGTCGTGGTCCAGGCGCTCGCCCGGCCCGCCGGCCCGGAACGCGAGCGTGCGCTGCTGGCGTACCCGAACGAGTTGAAGGCCCGGCTCGGCGGCTACTACCGGTTGGGCGGCATCTTCGTGAAACTGATCGGCCGCCCCGAGATCATGCGGATCGCCACCAAACACGGCATGCCGCACCCGACGCTGATGCGTTTCGTACTCAAGCTTTTGGCCAACCTGACCGACCCGCGCGGCGGGGACGCGATGGATCGGGTCATCAACGCGATGACGAAGGCCGCCCCAGCTGTCTGAGTAGGACGGCATCGGCGCTGGTCACAGCGCCGATGCCGACAAAGATCGACCCCCGCCGACTGCCACGGCGAGGGACGTGAATAGTGTGATTTTCGTCAAGCACCGAGGGCAGGGAAGGACGAGCAGGAGAAAACGATGTCGCTCTCGCCTTACGCACCGATCATCGGGCTGTTCGCCCTCGCCGCGGCGTTCTCGCTGTTTTCCGTCGGCGCCGCCCGCTTCGCCGGTCCCCGTCGCTACAACAAGGCCAAACTCGAGGCTTACGAGTGCGGCATCGAGCCCAGCCCGCAGCCGGTCGGCGGCGGGCGGTTCCCGATCAAGTTCTACCTGACGGCGATGCTCTTCATCGTCTTCGACATCGAGATCATCTTCCTCTACCCCTGGGCGGTCTCGTTCGACGCTCTGCCGATCTTCGGCTTCGTGGAGATGGTCCTGTTCATCGTCGCGGTCTTCGTTGCGTACGCCTACGTGTGGCGGCGCGGCGGCCTGGACTGGGACTGAGGAAGGAACGTCAGATGGGCATCGAGGAGAAGCTTCCCGCCGGCGTCCTGCTCACCTCGGTGGAGAAGCTGGTCAACTGGTCCCGGAAGTCGTCCGTGTGGGGCGCCACCTTCGGCCTGGCCTGCTGCGCCATCGAGATGATGGCCGCCGGTGGTCCGCACTACGACATGGGCCGCTGGGGCATGGAGGTCTTCCGGGCGTCGCCCCGGCAGGCCGACCTGATGATCGTGGCCGGCCGGGTGAGTCAGAAGATGGCCCCGGTGCTGCGCCAGATCTACGACCAGATGGCCGAGCCGCGCTGGGTCCTGTCGATGGGCGTCTGCGCCAGCAGCGGCGGCATGTTCAACAACTACGCGATCGTGCAGGGCGTCGACCACGTGGTGCCGGTCGACATGTACCTGCCCGGCTGCCCGCCCCGGCCGGAGATGCTCATCGACGCGATCCTCAAGCTCCGCGAGAAGATCATGTATGAGCCGCTGGGCCCGAACGGCCGCAAGATGCTGGCGGCCCGCCAGGAGCGCGGCGACGTTCCGATCGTCCCGTACGGCTCGATGCCCTCCTCGTACCGCAGCGACAAGGCCCGGCGCGCCGAGTGGACCCGGGCGGTCCGCGAGGGCCGCGAGGAGCAGCTGCGCATCGAGAACTGGATGAACGCTCAGAACCACCTCCACCCGCAGGCAGGCCCGAAATGACGTCACCCACCGACAAGCCAAATGACGGCGGGGTGCCGGTGCCGGTCACCCCGGTCGGCGCCAGCACCACCGCCCCGGCGGAGTACCCGCCGGCCAGCCCGGCGGGGCGCGGCATGTTCGGCAACCAGGGCACCGGCGACGTGTCCGGCTACGGCGGCCTGGTCCGCCAGCGCCAGCCCATCGAAGAGGCGTCCCGGCCGTACGGGGGCTACTTCGACGAGGTCCGCGACGCGCTGGAGGAGGCGTACCCCGCCTTCAACGACGCCATCGAGAAGGTGGTCGTCGACCGGGGTGAGCTGACCCTGCACGTCCGCCCGGAGCGGATCGCCGAGGTGTGCCAGGCGATGCGGGACGACCTGGCGCTGCGCTTCGAGCTGTGCTCCTCGGTGTCCGGCGTGGACTACCTGGGCGCCGACGAGCGTCGGCTGCACGTGGTCTACCTGCTCACCTCGATGACGTACCGGCGGCAGGTCCGGCTGGAGGCCGCGGTCTCCGCCGAGGCCCCGCACCTGCCCAGCGTGACCGCCGTCTACCCGACGGCGGACTGGCAGGAGCGCGAGGCGTACGACATGTTCGGCATCGTCTTCGACGGCCACCCCAACCTCACCCGGATCCTCATGCCGGACGACTGGGAGGGCCACCCGCAGCGTAAGGACTACCCGCTCGGCGGCGTGCCCGTCGAGTACAAGGGCGCGGAGATCCAGCCGCCGAGCGAGCGGAGGTCGTACCAGTGACGACGTCGAACTACGCCAGCGAGCGCGAGACCGACGAGGGTCGGGTCTTCACCGTCACCGGTGGGGACTGGGACACCATCGTCTCGGGCACCGACCCGATCAACGACGAGCGGATCGTCGTCAACATGGGTCCGCAGCACCCGTCCACGCACGGGGTGCTGCGACTGATCCTGGAGCTGGAGGGCGAGACGGTCCGCGAGGCCCGCTCGGTCATCGGCTACCTGCACACCGGCATCGAGAAGAACCTCGAATACCGCAACTGGGTCCAGGGTTCGACGTTCGTGACCCGGATGGACTACCTCGCCCCGATCTTCAACGAGACGGCGTACGCCCTCGCGGTCGAGAAGCTGCTTGGCATCACCGACGACATCACCGAGCGGGCCACCACGATCCGCGTGCTGATGATGGAGCTCAACCGGATCTCGTCGCACCTGGTCTGGCTGGCCACCACCGGCATGGAGCTGGGCGCGATCTCGATCATGTTGTACGGCTTCCGCGAGCGGGAGTACATCCTCGACATCTTCGAGACCATCACCGGTCTGCGGATGAACCACGCGTACGTGCGGCCGGGCGGTGTGGCGCAGGACGTGCCGGACGAGGCGATCGTCAAGATCCGCGAGTTCCTCAAGATGATGCCGAAGAAGCTCAAGGAGTACGAGGACCTCCTCTCCGGCCAGCCGATCTGGACCGAGCGGACGAAGGGCGTCGCGGTGCTGGACGTCACCGGCTGCGTGGCGCTCGGCATCACCGGCCCGGTGCTGCGCTCCGCCGGCCTCGCCTGGGACCTGCGCAAGACCATGCCGTACTGCGGCTACGAGACGTACGAGTTCGACGTGCCGACCCACCCCGACGGTGACGTGTGGGGTCGCTACCAGGTCCGGCTCGCCGAGATCCGGGAGTCGATGAAGCTGGTCGAGCAGGCGCTGGACCGGCTCCGTCCCGGCCCGGTGATGGTCGCCGACCGCAAGATCGCCTGGCCGGCGCAGCTCGCCATCGGCGTGGACGGCATGGGCAACTCGCTGGAGCACGTCGCGAAGATCATGGGTCAGTCGATGGAGTCGCTGATCCACCACTTCAAGCTGGTGACCGAGGGCTTCCGGGTCCCGCCCGGCCAGGTGTACGTCGCCATCGAGGCGCCCCGCGGCGAGCTGGGCGTGCACGCGGTCTCCGACGGCGGCACCCGGCCCTACCGGGTGCACTACCGGGAGCCCAGCTTCGTCAACCTCCAGGCCCTCCCGGCGATGGCCGAGGGTGGTCTGATCGCCGACGTGATCGCCGGCGGCGCCTCGTTGGACCCGGTCATGGGCGGGTGTGACAGGTGAGCGCGAGGAGTGAGCTTGCGAGCCCCGCAGTCGCGAACGGAAGGCGGCTCTGATGACGACGACTTTCACTGACGAGACCCGGGAGCGGGCGCGCGAGATCATCGCCCGTTACCCGTCGGACCGGTCCCGCTCGGCGTTGCTGCCGCTGCTGCACCTGGTGCAGGCCGAAGAGGGGTACGTCTCCCCGGCCGGGGTCGCGTTCTGCGCCGAGGTGCTGGGGCTGAACAAGGCCCAGGTCGGCGCGGTGGCCACCTTCTACACGATGTACAAGCGCAAGCCGACCGGTGACTTCCTGGTCAGCGTCTGCACCAACACGATGTGCAACGTGCTCGGTGGCCAGGAGGTCTACGACACCCTCGCCGAGCACCTGGGCGTCGGGCACGACGAGACCACCGCGGACGGCACGATCACGCTGGAGCACGCCGAGTGCCTGGCGGCGTGCGACTACGGCCCGGTGATGACCGTCAACTACGACTTCTTCGACGGTGTGGACGCCTCCACGGCTGTCGGCGTGGTGGACGAGTTGCGGGCCGGCGGTCGACCGATGCCGACCCGGGGCGCCCGGCTCTGCACCCTCAAGGAGATGGCGGTGCAGCTCGCCGGTTTCGCCGACGAGCGCGAGGGTGCGGTCGCCGACGGCGGGCCGGGCGAGCCCACCCTGCGCGGCCTGCGGCTGGCCCAGCAGCACGGCGTCTCGGTGCCGGGCTTCGACCCGAACACCCCGATCCGCAGCAAGGCCGAGGCCGACAAGGCCGCCGCCGAGGCGAAGGCGAAGGCGGAGGCCGCCAAGCCGGCGCCCGTCGAGGCCAGCGCTGCGCCGGTCAAGGGCGGCGACGGGGCGTCCGCCCCGACCGGGGCGGTAGTGGCCACCGAGCCGACGAAGTCGGCAGACGCCACCGAGCCGGCTGCGGCTACGGAACCGGCGAAGTCCGCAGACGCGACCGAGCCGGCGGCGACGTCGGCAGCGGCCAGCGGCAGCACCACGCGTGACGTCAAGGCACCGGACGACACGTCGCCGCAGGTGCGTACCGCCGAGACCCGGCAGCCGGACGCGAACACGGCAGTGCCGGACGCCCCCGGCACGAAGGTCCCGACGGACGGCACCGGCACCGCGCCCGAGGCTGGCGACGCGCGGTCGGCCGAGGCCGCCGGAGTGGCGGCCAACGCGCCGGCCAGCGACGGCAAGCCCGCCGGCGACGAGGCCGGGGCGCAGGAGCGCAACCTCACCGAAGCGAAGGCTGGGACGGACGCCGACGGCGCGACCTCCTCCGACGCGAACGAAACGGGGGCCCAGAAGTGACCACTCCCCGCCCGGAGACGCTGGCCAAGCTGACGCCGGTGCTGACCAAGCGCTGGCTGTCGCCGGACGCCTGGCGCATCGGCACGTACGAGCAGTTGGACGGCTACGCCGCGCTGCGCAAGGCACTCAAGGCCCACCCGGACGACCTGATCCAGCTGATCAAGGACTCCGGGCTGCGGGGCCGGGGCGGTGCCGGCTTCCCGACCGGCCTGAAGTGGGGCTTCATCCCGCAGGGCGACGGCAAGCCGCACTACCTGGTGGTCAACGCCGACGAGGGCGAGCCGGGCACCTGCAAGGACCTGCCGCTGATGACCCACGACCCGCACGCGCTGGTCGAGGGCGTCATCATCGCCTCGTACGCGATCCGGGCCGCCCGCGCCTACATCTACATCCGGGGCGAGGCGGTGCACGCCGCGCGCCGGCTGCGCAACGCGGTCCAGGAGGCGTACGACAAGGGTTACCTGGGCCGGAACATCCTGCGCAGTGGCTACGACCTGGAGCTGGTGGTGCACTCCGGCGCCGGGGCGTACATCTGCGGCGAGGAGACGGCGCTGCTGGACTCGCTGGAGGGTTTCCGGGGTCAGCCCCGGCTGCGCCCGCCGTTCCCGGCCACCCACGGCCTGTACGCGAGCCCGACGGTGGTGAACAACGTCGGCACCATCGCCAGCGTGCCGCCGATCGTGCTCGGTGGGGCCGACTGGTGGAAGAGCATGGGCACCGAGAAGTCCTCCGGGCCGATGATCTACTCGCTCTCCGGCCGGGTCGCCAACCCGGGCCAGTACGAGTGCTCGATGGGTGTCACGCTGCGCGAGCTGCTGGAGTTGGCCGGCGGGATGCAGCCCGGCCACAACCTGCGGTTCTGGACCCCGGGTGGCTCGTCGACCCCGCTGCTGGCCGCCGAGCACCTGGATGTGCCACTGGACTTCGAGGGGGTGGCGGCGGCCGGCTCGATCCTCGGCACCACGGCCACCCAGATCTTCTCCGACCAGGACTGCCCGGTCTACGCGACGTACCGGTGGCTGGAGTTCTACCACCACGAGTCGTGCGGCAAGTGCACCCCGTGCCGGGAGGGCAACTACTGGATGGTCCGGGTCTATCGGCGGATCCTCGCCGGTCAGGGCACCCACGAAGACCTGGACACCCTGCTGGACACCTGCGACAACATCCTCGGCCGCTCGTTCTGCGGTCTGGGTGACGGCGCGACCAGCTCGGTGACCTCCTCGCTGCAGTACTTCAAGCAGGACTACCTCGACTACATCGAGGGTCGGACCGCACCCAAGCTGTCGGAGAAGACCCTGGTAGGGGCGCACTGATGACCGACGTAGCCAAGCAGACCGAAACCGTCACCCTCACCATCGACGGCGTCGAGGTCACCGCCCCCAAGGGGACGCTGCTGATCCGGGTCGCCGAGCAGATGGGCACCGAGATCCCCCGGTTCTGCGACCACCCGCTGCTGGCCCCGGCCGGTGCGTGCCGGCAGTGTCTGGTCGAGGTGGAGGGCCAGCGCAAGCCGGTCGCCTCCTGCACCCAGACCGTCGCCGACGGCATGGTCGTGCGGACCCAGATCACCTCCCCGGTCGCCAAGAAGGCGCAGGAGGGGGTGATGGAGCTGCTGCTGCTCAACCACCCGCTGGACTGCCCGATGTGTGACAAGGGCGGCGAGTGCCCGCTCCAGAACCAGGCGATGTCCACCGGCCGCACCGACTCGCGCTTCCACGAGCACAAGCGGGAGTACGAGAAGCCGATGGCGATCAGCAGCCAGGTGCTGCTGGACCGCGAGCGGTGCGTGCTCTGCCAGCGGTGCACCCGGTTCTCCGAGGAGATCGCCGGCGACAAGTTCATCGATCTGATGGGCCGGTCGTCCGCCGAGGAGATCAACATCTACCGGGACGACGCGTACGGCGAAGAGGGCGACGCCGGGGACGTCCCGTTCAACTCCTACTTCTCCGGCAACACGGTGCAGATCTGCCCGGTCGGTGCGCTGACCGGTGCCCAGTACCGTTTCCGCGCCCGCCCGTTCGACCTGGTCTCCAGCCCGAGCGTCTGCGAGCACTGCTCGGCCGGCTGTGGGCAGCGCACCGACTGGCGGCGTGGCAAGGTGCTGCGCCGGCTGGCCGGTGACGAGCCGGCGGTGAACGAGGAGTGGAACTGCGACAAGGGCCGCTGGGGCTTCCAGTACACCCGGGCCGCCGACCGGCTGACCACTCCGCTGGTCCGCGACGAGCGCACCGGTGAGCTGCGGGAGGCGTCCTGGAGTGAGGCGCTCACCGTCGCCGCCGAAGGACTGCACATCGCCCGGGAGAGCGGGCAGGGCACCGCGGTGCTCACCGGCGGCCGGCTGACCGTCGAGGACGCGTACGCGTACGCCAAGTTCGCCCGGGTCGCGCTGAACACCAACGACATCGACTTCCGGGCCCGCCCGGTCTCCCGCGAGGAGGCCGACTTCCTGGCCAGCTCGGTCGCCGGGGTCACCGACGTCACCTACACCGACGTGGAGAACGCGCCGGCGGTGGTGCTGGTGGGCCTGGAGCCCGAGGAGGAGTGCCCGATCCTCTTCCTGCGCCTGCGCAAGGCGTACCTGAAGAAGACCCTGACCGTGTACGCGCTGGCGCCCTTCGCCACCCGCGGGCTGGAGAAGCTCGGTGCCAAGCTGGCCCGGGTGGTGCCGGGCGAGGAGGCCAGCGTGCTCGCCGAGCACGCCACGGTCAGCGAGGCGCTGAGCGCGCCGGGCGCGATCCTGATCGTCGGCGAGCGGCTGGCCAGCGTGCCGGGTGGACTGTCCGCCGCGGCCGACGTGGCCCGGCGTACCGGCGCGAAGCTGGCCTGGGTGCCGCGGCGCGCTGGTGACCGCGGCGCTGTCGACGCGGGCTGCCTGCCCAACCTGCTGCCCGGTGGCCGCCTGGTCACCGAGCCGGCCGCCCGGGCCGAGCTGGGTGAGGCGTGGGACATCCCGGCCGGGGTGATTCCGAGCCAGGCCGGTCGGGACACCGACGGCATCCTGGCCGCGGCCGCCAACGGGCAGCTCGGCGCGCTTGTCGTCGGCGGTGTCGACCCGGCCGACCTGGCCGACCCGCGACTGGCCGAGTCCGCCCTGGACGCGGTGCCGTTCCTGGTCAGCCTCGAGCTGCGGGCCAGCGCGGTGACCCGGCGGGCGAACGTGGTGCTGCCGGTCGCCCCGGTGGCCGAGAAGGCCGGAAGCTTCCTGGACTGGGAGGGCCGGCTGCGCCCGTTCGAGGCGGTGCTGAACACCGCCGCGATGACCGACGGCCGGGTGCTCGACGCGCTGGCCGCGCTGCTCGACGTACGCCTCGGCACGGCCGACGTGCTGAGCGTGCGTCGTGAGCTGGGCACGCTGCCGGCGACGCGGATGTCCCGGCCGGCCGCGCCGTCGGTCGCACCGGGCCGGGTGCCGCAGCCGAACGCCGGGGAGGCCGTGCTGGCCACCTGGCACCAGCTGGTGGACCTCGGCACCCTGACCGAGGGCGACGAGAACCTCGCCGGGACCGCCCGCCCGCCGGTGGTCCGGCTGGGTAAGGGCACCGCCGAGGCGCTCGGTGTGGTCGACGGTGACGCGGTCACGGTCGGCACCGACCGGGGGGCGCTGACCCTGCCGGCGGAACTCACCGAGATGCCGGACGGCGTGGTCTGGCTGCCGACCAACTCACCCGGCTCGACCGTGCGGCGCAGCCTCGGGGCGACGTCCGGCGCGGTCGTCCGGATCTCCGTCCCCGCACCGAGTACGGCCATCCCGGCCGGACGGGTGGCGGCCGACGAGACCGGTCTCCCGGGTCCGCTCCTCAACTCCGGGGGTAACCAGTGAGCCCGATCTACCTGGCCCAGGATCCGACGCTGGCCGACTTCGGCAAGGATCCGTGGTGGCTGGTCCTCGGCAAGATTGTCTTCGCGTTCGCCTTCGGTCTGCTGGCCACCCTGCTCGGCGTCTGGTTCGAACGGCGCGTGGTCGGTTACATGCAGGTGCGGCCCGGCCCCAACCAGGTCGGCCCGTTCGGCCTGCTGCAGACCCTCGCCGACGGCCTGAAGATGGCCTTCAAGGAGGACATCCTGCCGAAGGCGGCCGACAAGGTCGTCTACTTCTTCGCCCCGACCATCTCGGTGATCTGCGCGGTCACCGCCCTGTCGGTGGTGCCGTTCGGCCCGATGGTGAGCATCTTCGGTCACCACACGCCGTTGCAGGTCACCGATGTGCCGGTGGCGGTGCTGCTGCTGCTCGCCTGCTCCTCGATGGGCGTCTACGGCATCGTGCTGGGCGGCTGGGCCTCGGGCTCGACGTACCCGCTGCTGGGTGGTCTCCGGTCGAGCGCCCAGATGATCTCGTACGAGGTCGCCATGGGGCTCAGCATCGTGGCGGTCTTCATGACCGCCGGCACGATGAGCACCAGCGGGATCGTCGCCGCTCAGGGCGATGGCACCCAGCTGACCGTCTTCGGTCAGACCATCCCGGCCCCGGGCTGGTACGCGATCCTGCTGCTGCCGAGCTTCATCATCTTCTTCATCGCCACCGTGGGTGAGACCAACCGGGCGCCGTTCGACCTGCCCGAGGCCGAGTCCGAGCTGGTCGCCGGCTTCATGACGGAATACAGCTCGCTGAAGTTCGCGCTCTTCATGCTCAGCGAGTACGTCGCGATGGTGACCATGTCCGCTGTCACCACCACGCTGTTCCTGGGCGGTTGGCGGGCACCCTGGCCGATCACCATCTGGGAGGGCGCCAACTCCGGTTGGTGGCCGATGCTCTGGTTCTTCGGCAAGGTGATCGCCCTGGTCTTCGTCTTCGTGTGGCTGCGTGGCACGCTGCCCCGGCTGCGGTACGACCAGTTCATGCGGCTCGGCTGGAAGGTGCTGCTGCCGATCAACCTGGCCTGGATCCTGGTCCTGTCGGGCCTGCGCTCCATCGAGGACTGGGACACCCGCGGCAAGGTGATCGCCGTCGGCATCCCCGCCGGAATTCTGCTGATCGCCACGATCTTCTGGCCCAGCCGGCGACCGACGCCGACGCCGACGACGCAGGAACAGGTCGACAACCGGCCGCACGGGAGCTTCCCGCTGCCACCGATGGATCTTCAGGTACCACCGAGCCCGCGCATCACGCGCGTGGTCGCCGAGCGGGAGCCGGCCAACATCGTTGCCGGCTCGGACTCCAGGGAGGTGTGACGTGGGCGCGATCACCGGAACGTTCAAGGGATTCGGTGTCACCTTCTCGCACATGTTCAGGAAGGTCGTCACGACCGACTACCCGTTCAAGCCGCCGGTGTCGGCGCCGCGCTACCACGGGCGGCACATCCTCAACCGGCACCCGGACGGCCTGGAGAAGTGCATCGGCTGCGAGCTGTGCGCCTGGGCCTGCCCGGCGGACGCGATCTACGTCGAGGGTGGGGACAACACCGACGAGGAGCGCTTCTCGCCGGGTGAGCGGTACGCCAGCATCTACCAGATCAACTACGCCCGCTGCATCTTCTGCGGGCTGTGCATCGAGGCCTGCCCGACCCGGTCGCTCACCATGAGCAACGAGTACGAGTTGGCCCGGGACAACCGGCAGGACCTGATCTTCACCAAGGAGCAGTTGCTCGCGCCGTTGCTGGAGGGCATGGAGCAGCCTCCGCACCCGATGCGGCTGGGTGACAGCGAGAAGGACTACTACGTCGGCGCGCTGGACAACCCGGGCACCTCCGCCGGTGCGGAGACGTCCCCGATGGGCCCCGGCCGCTACCAGGTCGAGGAGCACCCCGGCGTGACGTTCCCGGGCGCCGAGCAGGCCGCCCAGCGCGTGGCGGCCGGCAAGGGAGAGGGAGCATGACCACGTCTACGGTGCTCGCCGCGGCGGGTTCGGTCTCCACCGGTGAGGCCGTCACCTTCTGGATCCTCGCCCCGCTCGCGCTGGTCGGCGGGATCGGGATGGTGGCCGCGCGCAACGCCGTGCACTCGGCGCTGTGGCTGGTGCTGACAATGCTCTGCCTGGGCGTGTTCTACGTGCTCCAGGCCGGCCCGTTCATCGGCATGGTGCAGATCATCGTCTACACCGGCGCGATCATGATGCTGTTCCTCTTCGTGCTGATGCTGGTCGGCAGGGACTCCACGGACTCGCTGATCGAGACGCTGCGCGGCCAGCGCGTCGCCGCGATCGTGCTCGGCCTGGGCTTCGCCGGTCTGGTCGGCACCGGCCTCTACCAGGCGCTGGACCGGACCAACACGGCTGGTCTGGACCAGGTCAACGCCGAGGGGAACGTGCAGGGCATCGCCCGGCTGCTGTTCACCAAGTACGTCTTCGCGTTCGAGCTGACTTCGGCGCTGCTGATCACCGCGGCGGTCGGTGCCATGGTGCTGGCCCACGTCGAGCGGCGGAAGCAGGACAAGGTCGACCAGGTGTCCACCATGAAGGCACGCTTCGCCCCGGGCAACTACCCCGGCCCGAAGCCGGGCCCCGGCGTCTTCGCGACCTCCTCCTCGGTGGCCACCCCGGCCCGGCTGCCCGACGGCCGCCTGACCGACCGCAGCACCCCGGCGATCCTTCCGCAGCGCGAGCTGACCGCCGAGGAGACCTCGCTGAAGGGGACGGACAAGTAATGGGAACGTTCTTCTCGGTCGAGCCGACCTACTACCTCGTGCTCGCCGCGGTGCTGTTCACCATCGGCGCGGCCGGGGTGCTGATCCGGCGCAACGCGATCGTGCTGTTCATGTGCGTGGAGCTGATGCTCAACGCGGCCAACCTGACGCTGGTCACCTTCAGCCGGATCAACGGTGACCTCAACGGCCAGATCATGGCGTTCTTCGTGATGGTGGTGGCGGCGGCCGAGGTCGTGGTCGGGCTCGCGATCATCATGTCCATCTTCCGGACGCGACGCTCGGCGAGTGTCGACGACGCCAACCTGCTCAAGTACTAGAGGGGTCCACCGGTGGAAGAGACTGTGGAATACGCCCAGGCCACGGGGCTGCTTGGGGGCGTCTGGCTGCTGGTGGCGATCCCGCTGCTCAGCGCGGCCATCCTGCTGCTGCTCGGCCGCCGGGCCGACCGCTGGGGGCACTGGTTGGGCGTCGCCGCCATCGGCGCCGCGTTCGTGCTCGGCCTGAGCTTCTTCTTCCAGCTGCGTGGCCTGGAGAACAAGTCCGTCGAGCTGAGCCTCTGGGACTTCATCGCCGTCGGTGATCTGCGCGTCGACTTCGGCCTGCTGTTCGACCCGCTGGCCGCGGTCTTCGTACTGCTGATCACCGGGGTGGGTTTCCTGATCCACCTGTACGCGGTGGAGTACATGTCGCACGACGCGGGCCGTCGTCGGTTCTTCGCGTACTTCAACCTGTTCGTCGCGGCGATGCTGCTGCTGGTGCTCGGCAACAACTACGTGATGCTGTACTTCGGCTGGGAGGGCGTCGGTCTGGCGTCGTACCTGCTGATCTCCTTCTGGACCGAGCGGCCGAGCGCGGCCACCGCCGGCAAGAAGGCGTTCCTGATGAACCGGGTCGGCGACGCCGGCCTGGCCATCGGCATCTTCATCATGTTCGCGACCCTGGGCACCACCCAGTACGACGAGGTGTTCAACGGCGTCGGCTCGCTGACCGGCGCCACGGTGCTGGTCCTCGGCCTGTTGCTGCTGCTCGGCGCGGCCGGCAAGTCCGGTCAGTTCCCGCTCCAGGCGTGGTTGCCGGACGCGATGGAGGGTCCGACCCCCGTGTCGGCGCTCATCCACGCCGCCACCATGGTCACCGCGGGCGTCTACCTGATCGCCCGGTCCAACCCGATCTTCTCGGCCAACTCGACGCTGCAACTCGTGGTGGTCAGCGTCGGCGCGCTCACCCTGCTGATCGGCTGCATCATCGGTGCGGCCAAGGACGACATCAAGCGGGTGCTCGCCTGGTCGACGGTGAGCCAGATCGGCTACATGTTCCTCGGTGTCGGCCTCGGTGGCGCGGCGTACGCGCTGGCCATCGTGCACCTGCTGGCGCACGGCTTCTTCAAGGCCAACATGTTCCTGGGCGCGGGCTCGGTCATGCACGGGATGAAGGACCAGGTCGACATCCGCCGCTTCGGTGGGCTGTCCAAGTACATGAAGATCACCTGGTTGACCTTCATGATGGGTTGGCTGGCCATCATCGGCATGTTCCCCTTCTCCGGCTTCTTCTCCAAGGAGCCGATCATCGTGGCCGCCTTCGAGCGGGAGGACTGGACCGCCTGGCTCTTCGGCGGTGCGGCACTGCTCGGCGCCGGGCTCACCGCGTTCTACATGACGCGGCTGTTCGTCCTCACGTTCCACGGGCCGCAGCGGTGGACCGAGGACATCGAGCACCCGCACGAGTCGCCGAAGCTGATGACCATCCCGCTGATCCTGCTCGCGGTCGGGTCGGTCGGCGCGGGCTTCCTGCTCGCCACGTCCGTTCCGGACTGGCTGACGGAGACCGCCGGACTGGGCGGCGAGCACTCCGAGCACGCAGCGGTCCTCTCGCACACCGTGATCACCATCCTGTCGCTGCTGGTGACCGTGCTCGGTGCCGGGCTCGCCTGGTTCCTGTTCCGCGCCGGCACCGCCACCGCGCCGCAACCGGCCGGGGTGCTGGTCACCGCCGCCCGGCGCAACCTCTACACCGACACGGTCAACGAGGCGGTCTTCGAGAAGCCGGGCATCTTCCTCACCCGGGCGCTCGTGTACCTCGACAACCGGGGCATCGACGGTCTCGTCAACGGGCTCGCCGCCGCGGTCGGCGGGGGCTCGGGTCGCCTCCGTCGGATGCAGACCGGCTTTGTCCGCTCGTACGCCACCTCGATCCTGGCCGGTGCGCTGCTGGTGATGGCGGCGTTCCTGGCGGTGCAGGCGGGGTGGTTGGCGTGATCGACCTCTTTCCGGCCGCCCCCGCCGGCGGACCACGCAGTGACGACGGAGGTAAGGCCGCATAATGTCCAACTTCCCGTTCCTCTCGGTGCTCACCGTGGCGCCGCTGGTGGGCGCCCTGGTGGTGGCCTTCCTGCCGCGCCACCGCCCGGAGCTGGCCAAGCAGGTGGCGTTCGCCTGGTCGCTGCTCGTGCTGGTGCTCTCGGTGGTGATGTGGGTCAGCTTCAACGCCGGCGGTGACCGGTTCCAGTTCCGCGAGTCGTACTCCTGGATCCCGAACTGGGGGGTCAGCTTCACCTTCGCCGCCGACGGCATCGCGCTGGTGATGCTGATGCTGATCGCGGTGCTGGTGCCGCTGGTGATCCTGGCGTCCTGGCACGACGCGGAGTCGTCGAAGCGGTCGGTGCCCGTCTACTTCGCTCTGCTGCTGGTCCTCGAGTGCACGATGATCGGCGTCTTCGCAGCCGCCGACGTCTTCCTGTTCTACGTGTTCTTCGAGGTCATGCTGGTGCCGATGTACTTCCTCATCGGCAGCTACGGCGGCCACCAGCGGCAGTACGCGGCGGTGAAGTTCTTCCTCTACTCGCTCGTCGGCGGTCTGTTCATGCTGGCCGCCGTGATCGGCCTGTGGGTGGTCGGCGGGAAGACCTTCGACTGGCAGGCGCTCTCGCAGGTCGACATCAGCACCGGCACCGAGCGGTGGCTGTTCCTCGGCTTCTTCCTCGCGTTCGCCATCAAGGCACCGTTCTTCCCGTTCCACACCTGGTTGCCCGACGCCGGTGGCGCCGCCCCGGCGGGGGCGGCGGCGCTGCTCGTCGGCGTACTGGACAAGGTCGGCACCTTCGGCATCCTGCGCTACTGCCTGCCGCTGTTTCCGGAGGCGTCGAAGTGGTTCGCGCCGTGGGCGCTGGCCCTGGGCGTGATCGGCATCGTCTACGCCGCGCTGCTGGCGGTCGGCCAGAACGACCTCAAGCGGCTGGTGTCGTACACCTCGATCGCGCACTTCGGCTTCATCGGTGTGGGCATCTTCGCCTTCACCACCCAGGCCGGCACCGGCGCGGTGCTCTACATGCTCAACCACGGCTTGGCCACCGGCCTGCTCTTCCTGGTGGTGGGCATGCTGATCTCCCGGCGCGGTTCGGCGCTGATCAGCGACTTCGGTGGCGCCGGCAAGCTCGTCCCGGTGCTCGCCGGGGTGCTCTTCTTCGCCGGTCTCGCCTCGTTGGCGCTGCCCGGCACGGCGCCGTTCATCTCCGAGTTCCTGGTGCTGATCGGCACGTTCACGGTGAACAAGCCGGTCGCGGTCATCGCCACACTCGGCATCATCCTGGCCGCCGCGTACGTGCTGTGGATGGTGCAGCGCACCACCCAGGGCACCCTCAACCCGGCGCTGACCGAGGTCGACGGCATGCGCCGGGACCTCAACCTGCGCGAGAAGGTCGTGGTCGCCCCGCTGATCGCGCTGATCGTGCTGCTCGGCTTCTTCCCCAAGCCGGTCACTGACGTGATCAACCCCGCCGTCCAGGCAACAATGGACGACATCGGCAGAACCGACCCGGCGCCGTCCGTGGGCGGCACCGTCCAGGAGGCGGCAAAGTGACCGAGTTGAAGCTGCCGTCGATCGACTACGCGGCGATCTCTCCGATCCTGATCATGCTGGGCACCGCGTTGCTCGGCGTGCTGGTCGAGGCGCTGGTGCCTCGACGCTGGCGGCACGTGGTGCAGTTGACGCTGGCGCTGCTCGCCGTGCTCGCGGCGCTGACCATGGTGGTCCTCAGCGCCGACGAGCGGATCATCACAGCGGGTCAGGCGCTCGCGATCGACGGGCCGACGCTCTTCCTCCAGGGCGCGATCCTGGTGCTGGCCGCCATGGCGCTGCTGCTGATCGGCGACCGCTCGGTCGAGCGGGGCGGCGCGTTCGTCGCCCAGGCCGCGGTTACCGCCGAGTCGGCCGACGACCGGCGGCAGGCCGAGGGACGCAACGGCCTCACCGAGGTCTACCCGCTGACCACGTTCGCCATCGGCGGCATGCTGATCTTCGTGGCGGCGAACGACCTGCTGACCATGTTCATCGCCCTCGAGGTCTTCTCCCTGCCGCTCTACCTGCTCTGCGCGCTGGCCCGTCGCCGGCGTCTGCTGAGCCAGGAGGCGGCCATGAAGTACTTCCTGCTCGGCGCGTACGCCTCGGCGTTCTTCCTGTTCGGCGTGGCCCTTATCTACGGCTTCACCGCCGGCATCCCGGGCCGGACGGCCGGCGTCGACTTCGCCACCATCCACGCGGCGGTGGGCGAGTCGCCGGCCAGCCCGGTGCTGCTCTTCGCCGGCATGGCGCTGCTCGCCATCGGTCTGCTCTTCAAGGCCGCGGCGGCCCCGTTCCACGTCTGGACCCCGGACGTCTACCAGGGCGCTCCGACCCCGGTCACCGGGTTCATGGCGGCCTGCACCAAGGTCGCCGCGTTCGGTGCCCTGCTGCGCGTCTTCCAGGTCGCGTTCGCCGACGCCAACTGGGACTTCACCCCGGTCCTCGGCGCGGTGGCGGTGCTGACCATGCTGGTGGGCGCGGTGCTCGCGGTCACCCAGACCGACATCAAGCGGCTGCTCGCGTACTCCTCGATCGCCAACGCCGGCTACCTGCTGGTCGGCGTGTTGGCGCCGAGCCGCGACGGGCTGGCCGGCACGATGTTCTACCTGGTCGCGTACGGCTTCTCGGTGCTGGCCGCGTTCGCCGTGGTGACGCTGGTACGCGACGACGACGGCGAGGCCACCCACCTGTCCCGCTGGGCCGGGCTGGGCCGCCGGTCGCCGTTCTTCGCCGCGCTGTTCACGTTCATCCTGCTGGCCTTCGCCGGTATCCCGCTGACCAGCGGCTTCACCAGCAAGTTCGCCATCTTCGGGCCGGCGCTGGAGGGTGGCCAGGCCTGGCTGGTGATCGCCGGTGTGCTGACCAGCATGATCCTCGCGTTCCCGTACCTGCGGGTCGTGGTGATGATGTGGCTCTCCGAGCCGGGCGATTCGACCCCGACCGTCACGGTGCCCGGTGGGCTCACCGCCGCCGCGCTGATGATCGGTGTGTTGGCGACGCTGGTGTTGGGTGTCGCCCCGGCGCCGCTGCTCGATCTGGCCGCCGGAGCCGCCGAATTCGTTAGATGACCGAAGGATCGATCACCGGGGGTCGGCGCGTGTTCACGTGCCGGCCCCCGGTGCGTATCCCCGGGCCGGAGCAGGTCGTACGGGTGTGGCATGGTTGATAGCGTGGTGAATCCGGCGGGCGAGCGTTCAGGTGCCTCCGGCTCCGGCGGTCGGCGGGGTCGGGCGAGCATGAGTCAGTTCGGCGCGCTCGGCCTGAGCCTCGCCGATCCCCGTGTCGAGGCGTCCGTGCTGGGTCTGCTGGACACGGTCGAGGTCGAGTTGCGGGCCAGCGTGGCCAGTGCCGACCCGTTCGTCACCGAGGCCGCCCGGCACCTCGTCGAGGCCGGCGGGAAGCGGTTCCGGCCGTTGCTGGTGGCGCTCGGCGCCCAGTTCGGTGATCCGACCGGCGCGCAGGTGGTCCCGGCCGCCGTGGTGATGGAGCTCACTCACCTCGCCACCCTCTACCACGACGACGTGATGGACGAGGCGGCCGTTCGTCGGGGCGCGCCGAGCGCGAACTCCCGGTGGACCAACTCGGTCGCCATCCTGGTCGGCGACTACCTCTTCGCCCGCGCGGCGGACATCGCCGCCGACCTCGGCCCCGAGGCGGTCCGGTTGCAGGCGCGCACCTTCGCCCGGCTGGTGCACGGTCAGATCGCGGAGACGGTCGGGCCGCGCGCCGACGACGACCCGGTGGCCCACTACCTGCACGTCATCGCCGAGAAGACCGGCTCGTTGATCGCCACGTCCGCCCGGTTCGGCGGCATGTTCGGTGGGGCCGCCCCGGAGCACGTCGAGGCCCTCGCCGGGTACGGCGAGACGATCGGCGTCGCCTTCCAGCTCTCCGACGACCTGCTGGACATCGCCTCCGAGTCGGTGCAGTCGGGCAAGACCCCCGGCACGGACCTGCGCGAGGGTGTTCCGACGCTGCCGGTGCTCTACGCCCGCGAGGCGGACGACTCGGACGCGTCGTCGGTGCGGCTGCGGGAGATCCTGGCGACCGGCCCGTTGACCGACGACGCGCTGCACGCCGAGGCGTTGGGGCTGCTCCGGGAGAGCCCGGCGCTCAAGCGGGCCCGCGAGACCGTCCGCAGCTACGCCGAGGACGCCCGCGCGCAGCTCGCCCCGCTGCCGCACGGCCCGTCCCGCAGCGCGCTGGAGTCGCTCTGCGACTACATCGCCGACCGCACCAGCTGATCCACACCTCGGCCCGCAGCGGCGGCGGCGCGGGTCAACAGTCGGCTGCCGACGAGCATGAGGGCGGCGGCGAGCAGCATCGCGATGGCCGCGACGGTCCACATCGCCGGGTAACCGAGGTGGGCGGCGAGGGGGCCGAGGCTCAGCGGGCCGAGGCAGCCGCCCGCGTACACCCCGGTCTGTGTGATCGAGGTGGCGGCGGCCGGTGACTGCGGGTGGAGTCGGACCACCGCGAAGTTCATCAGGCCGGGCCAGGCCCAGCCCAGGCCGAAGCCGAGCACCACACCGACCACCAGCGGCACCGAGCCGGTCAACGCGAGCAGGCCCAGCCCGACCGCGCCGACGAGCAGCATCGCGGCGATGAGGGCGACGTGGCCGGTCTCGCGGCGGTCGGCCAACCAGCCCGCGCCCACCCGGGCCGCCACGCAGACCGCGCTACCCAGGGTCAGGGTGAGACCGGCGAGGCCCGGCGACAGACCTCGGGCCGCCGAGGAGTCCACCAGGAAGGTGCCGAGCGCGTTGGCCGCGCCCGACGCCAACGTCGCCGCCGCGCCGATCACCACCAGCGCCGCCGTCGCCCTCCCGGCGCGCGTGGCGCCGGCCCGCTTGGCCGGGCCGGGCAACTGTCGGGGTACGGCGGCCAGCGTCGTCAGCGCGACCACGGCGGCGGCCACGAACGCCCAGCGCCAGCCGGCGGTGAGCGCGATGGTGGGCACCGCCGCGCCGGCCAGGAGGGTGGAGACCGGGATGGCGGCCTGCTTGACACCGAACGACAGCCCCTGCCGTCGGGCGGGCACGTGCTGGGCCAGCGCCGCGTTGCTGGCCAGTTGGCCGAGCGCGTTCGCGGCGGCGCTGAGCGCCAGCAGACCGACCAGCACCGGGTACGACCTGGCGAAGGCGGCCACGGCCAGCATCGATCCGGCGGCCAGCACGATGCCGCAGCGGGCGACGACTGCCGGTCCGTACCGTTCGACCAGCCGCCCGGAGGGCACCGAGGCCAGCGCGCTGACCCCGAAGTAGACGGAGACGGCCAGGCCCAGGCCGGCCGGTGAGAAGCCGAGGTCCGTGCCCATCTGCACGGCGAGACCGCCGAGCAGGAAGACGGGGAGTACGCAGGCCACCGTGGTGACGACTGCGCCGGCGCTGGCCCGGACCGGACGGGGTTGGGCAACGGCCGGATCAGGGGTTTCGGAGGTGTCGGTCATCGTTCGGCAAACCTACGCGAGCCCCGCTCACCGCACTCCTCGTGACCGGCGGGCAACAACCTGTGGATGGTGATCTGGCATCCTCGACCCGAACAGGCATTTCGCACCGGGCCTGTTTTTCATATGGTGTAAGTCCACGGCGGCGGAGGTGGTTGTGCGCGACCCCTTGGCAGAACCTTCGGACCTGATTCGCAGCGTGTCCCGAGCGCTACGGGTGCTGGAGTCGGTCGGTCGTGCCCCGAAGGGCCTGACCGTCAAGCAGATCGCCAGACGCTGCGAGTTGACCGTGGCCACCACCTACCACCTGGTTCGCACCCTCGCCTACGAGGGCTACGTGATCCGTCGCGAGGACGGCACGTACATCGTGGGGTTGGAGGTGGCCGACCGGTACCGGGAGCTGGTGACGGCGTTCCGGGGTCCGCCGGCGGTCGGTGAGACACTGCGCCGGGCCGCCCTGGACACCGGCTACAGCCACTACCTCGGTCGGTTCGTCGGCGGTCAGGTGGCCCTCACCGCTGTCGCCGAGGGGCACCGCTCGCCCTACCTGGAGGATCTGGTGCCCGGCTTCGACGAGGGCGCGCACGCGACAGCGCTCGGCAAGTCGCTGCTCGCCACCCTCACGACCGACCAGCGCTACCGCTATCTGCGCGAGTACGGCATGCGCCCGTTCACCACCGCCACGCTCACCACCACCGAGAGTTTCGAGGCGGACCTGGCCGCCGGCGACCGGCGCGGCATGCAACTGGAGATGGGGCAGTTCCGCCAGGGGGTGGCCTGCGCCGCGGTGCTCGTCGCACCGGACAAGGACATGGAACGTCGGGTCGTGCTGGCCTGCGCGCTGCCCGCCAGCGAGATGATGACCTCCGCCCGGGTGGTACGCGCCAAACTGCTCACCGTGGCCCGCAGCGTGGCCGACGGCATCGCCGGCGACAACTGACCGACGAGAGGCCCTCTCCCGGGCTGGGAGAGGGCCTCTCGGGGCGGTCCAACGCGGGACCGCCGGAGCAACGTCAGCGGCGATTACGCCGTCAGCTGCCCACCGGGCCGCCGTCGAGACGCCAGGTGACCACCACGCCCGGCTTGGCGTAGTCACCGTCCGGCCAGTTCGAGGCCGGGTTCTCCACCGACGCTCCGGTGATCTCGCCCGGGTGCTGCACGGCGACGAAGACCGAACGGTTGTCGCCGGTGATGAACGGGCCGCAGGTCTCCGCGCCGAGCGGCACCGTCAGGAACTGCTTGAGGTGACCCCGCTCCGGACCCTCCACGGCGGTGGCGAACAGGCCGTCGTTGCTGCCCAGCGCGTTGCCGTCGGTGGAGATCCAGAGGTTGCCGGTGGCGTCGAAGGCGACATTGTCCGGGCAGGAGATCGGGGAGACCTTGGCCTTGTCGTACCCGGCGAAGAAGGTCGACGGGTCGGTCGGGTCGCCGCACACGATCGGCAACGACCAGGCGAAGGTCTCCGAGGTGTTGTCGTTGCGGTCCTCGACCAGCTCCAGGATCTGCCCGTGCTTGTTGGCGTTGCGCGGGTTGGCCTCGTCCGGCTTCGGGTTGCTGCCGACGCCCCGGTTGGTGTTGTTGGTCAGCGCCACGTACACCTTGCCGGTGAGCAGGCTCGGCTCGACGTCCTCGGGGCGGTCCATCTTGGTCGCGCCGACCTTGTCACCGGCGAGCCGGGTGAAGGTGAGCACGTCCGCCGCGGTCATCCCGTCGACGAACGACCGGTTGCCGCTGACCAGCCTGATCCAGCGGCCCCGACCGTTGAACGCGCCGTCGGTGGGGAGCTTGCCCGTACCGTCGATCTCGGCGGCGCTGGTCTGGTCGAGCTTCGCCACGTAGAGCGTGCCGGCCTCCAGCAGGGTCAGGTTTTGCTTGCGGGCCGCCCAGGAGTTGCCCTTCATGAACTTCTTGTCCGAGACGAACTTGTAGAGGTAGTCGAACCGCTCGTCGTCGCCCATGTACGCGACCACGTGACCGTCCTTCGCGACGATCACGTTGGCGCCCTCGTGCTTGAACCGGCCCATCGCGGTGTGCTTGCGCGGGCGGCTCTCCGGGTCGAACGGGTCGATCTCGACGACCCAGCCGAACCGGTGTGCCTCGTTGGGGTGCTTCGCCAGGTCGAAGCGCTCGTCCGCACGCTCCCACTTGCGGCTGCCGCTGGGGTAGCGGCTGGCGGTGCTGATGCCGTAGCGGTCCAGCTTCGGCTTCAGCTCGGCCGGGACGGCGTCGGCGCCCACGAAGTACTGGTTGAAGTTCTCCTCGCCGGAGAGCACGGTGCCCCACGGGGTCACGCCACCGGCGCAGTTGTTCAGCGTGCCGACGACCGTACGGCCCCTGGGGTCGGCGGCGGTCTTCAGCCAGGCCGAGCCGGCGGCCGGGCCGGTCAGGTCGAACTTGGTGCTCAGGGCGGTGACCCGCCGGTTGTACGGCCGCGGGCCCTTGCCGACCGGCTTCCACTGCCCGGTGCCCGCCACCCGCTCAAGCTCCACCACCGACATGCCGTGCGCGGCCATGGCGGTCTTCAACTGCTCCACGGAGAGCCCGTCCAGGCCGGGGAAGCCCGGGAACATCAGGTCCTCGTTGGTGTACTCGTGGTTGACCACGAGCAGTGCCCGCTTGCCCTGCTTGTCCAGCGGCAGCACGCCCACGAAGTCGTTGTTGTAGCCGAACTGCTTGGACTGTGCCGCGGCGCTCTGGTGGTGCAGGTCGAACTCCGGCGCGCCCGGCAGCACCGGGTCACCCCACTTGATCACCACGGCGTGGTCGTAGCCGTTCGGCACGACCAGGGTGTCCAACTTGTTCGGAGGGATCGGCTTGAAGGTCAGCGCGCCGCTGCCGATCCCGGTGCTGGGACGACCGAATCCGAAGTTCTCCGGAACGTCCGGGGCGGTCGGGGCCGCCATCGCCGGGGCCGCCCCGGCGAGCGCGCCGGCCGCCGTGCCGCCGAAACCGAGCACCAGCGCGCCGACCGCGCCGGCCCGGACCACGCCACGCCGCGACACCTCGGCGTTCACCACGTCACCGAAGTACGCGTTGTCGGAGGTGTTCGGGACCGGGTGGTCACACGCGTTTCCGCACCGGTACAGGCAGGTCATGGCATCACGGGTGCCATGGCGGGTGCCGTTCAACAGGGGGAGCAGCCGGGGGCGGTCGCTCATGGGGGAGGCCTCCAGAGGAGTCGGTGGCACGACAGGCGGCGTACCAGCCGGACGCTAGGAGGACGTGGTGAGCGCCCGTCAGCCGCAATGTGAACCGGGCATGAACACCTCTCCGGGCGGCAACCGTCTGACCTCGGGCTGAACCGTTCGGCGTGACCGCACGTATTCCCGAGCGAACGCACCGCCGGACGCGCGCCGGAAGCGAGGAGACCGCCATCAGCGACCACGACGCCCAACTGCTCCGCGCGCTGCACGACGAGCACGCGGAGGCGCTGTACGCCCATGCCCTGCGGCTGGTCAACGGGGACCGGCAGCGGGCCGAGGACCTGGTGCAGGAGACGCTGCTGCGGGCCTGGCGACATCCGGAGTCCCTCGACCCGAGACGCGGATCGGTGCGGTCCTGGCTGTTCACCACCGCCCGCAACCTGGCCATCGACGCCTGGCGGCGGCGATCCACCCGGGTCGGCGAGGTGTTCACCGACGATCTGCCCGAACCACCCGAGGTGATCGACGAGGCCGAACGGGCGGTGGAGGCGTGGACCGTCGCCGAGGCCCTGAACCGGCTCAGCCCGACCCACCGGGAGGTGCTGGTCGAGTGCTTCTACCAGGGGCGGTCGGTGGCCGAGGCGGCGTCCCGCCTGGGCGTACCGCCGGGGACCGTGAAGTCCCGCACCCACTACGCGCTGCGGTCTCTACGGTTGGTCCTGGCCGAGATGGGGGTGACGGGATGACCCGGTGCGAGTTCGCGTACGACGACGGCGCGTACGTGCTGGGTGCCCTGGCCCCCGCCGAACGGGCCGCCTACGAGCGGCACCTCGGCGGCTGCGCCTCGTGTCGGGAGGCGGTCGCCGAGATCGCCGTCCTGCCCGGGTTGCTCGGGCGCCTCGACCCGGCGGGGTTGGAGCAGATCCTGCCGCCGCCGGCCCCGCCCCGGGTGCCCGCGCTGCTCGACGAGGCCCGCGCGCTTCGTCGTCGGGAACGCGCCGCGGACCGGCGACGGTACGCGCTGACCACCCTGGCCGCCGCCGGGCTGGCCCTGGTCGTGGGTGTCGGGACGGCGGCGGTGCTGCCCCGATCGGTGACCCCGCCGCCGACGGCGCAGGGCACCCCTGGCCCACAGGTGTCGATGGTCGCCATGCGGCCGGTGGCCACCGCCGGGCCGGTGCACGCCGACATCGGGCTGGTCGGCACCAAGTGGGGCACCCGGGTGACCATGCGGTGCGGGTACGACGCGCGGACGAGTTACGGCAAGGCGTACCCGTTCCGGCTGGTGGCGCGCGGGCCGAACGGCGCCACCGAGCAGATCGGCTCCTGGCTCGCCGCCCCCGGTGACGACCTCAGCTTCACCGGCAACACGAGGTTCACCGACGCCGAGCTGGCCAGCGTGGAGCTTCAGAAGGCCGACGGCACCCCCCTCCTCACCTACGCCGTCCCGTAACCCCTCTCTCACGCGATCTTGCACTTTCTGTTCTTTCACAAGGGGCATGCAGGGGCATACCGGCGACACAAAGTGCAAGATCGCGGGGGCGGTCAGGGGGTGGGGACGGGTGTGGGGGGAGGGGTGGGTTGGCGGGGCCGGGTGCGGCGGGAGGTTCGGACGGCGTCGGCGGTGAAGACGATCAGGGCCAGCCAGACCAGCGCGAAGCCCGCCAGCCGGGCCGGGGGCATCGGCTCGTGGAAGATCAGCACCCCGCAGCCGAGCTGAAGGATCGGCGCCAGGTACTGGACCATGCCCAGGCTGCTCAGCGGCAGTCGGTTGGCCGCCCCGGCGAACAGCAGCAGCGGAATCGCCGTGGCCGCGCCGGCCAGCACCAGCAGCGCGGTGTGCCCGGCCGAGACATGCCCGAAGGTCACATCGGCCTTCGCCGTCAGCCAGCCCAGGTAGCCCAGCGCCGGCAACGCCAGCACCGCCGACTCGACGAACAGCCCCTCCGCCGCCGGCAGGCCGAGCCGCTTCTTCACCAGGCCGTAGCCGGCGAAGCTGAACGCCAGGGTCAACGCCAGCCAGGGCAGCCGGCCGTAGTCCACGGTGAGCACCGCGACCGCCGACGCGCCGATGCCGAGTGCCACCCACTGCGCCGGGCGTAGCCGCTCCCGCAGCACCGTCACCCCGAGCAGCACCACGACCAGCGGGTTGATGAAGTAGCCGAGCGCAGTCTCCACCACCCGGTCCGAGTTGACCCCGTAGATGTAGGTGCCCCAGTTGACAGCTATCAGCGCGGCGGCGGCGACGATCCCCGCCACCGCCCACCGGCGGCGCAGCAACGCCCGCAGGAAGCCGATGTTGCGCAGCGCGCCCAACAGCAGAGCCACGAAGACCACCGACCAGACGATCCGGTGGGCCAGGATCTCCAGCGGGCCGGCGGGTCGCAGCAGCTTCAGGTAGAGCGGAAAGAAACCCCAGAGCAGGTACGCGCCGAGGCCGTACAGGTATCCCAGGCGGAGTGGCGTCACGCCTACACCGTAAGGGGCGTACTGCTGCTTTGTTCCTTTCCGGTGAGTGGGGTCACCGGGGCTCGCCGGTCGAGCTGCATCCACCGCTGCGGCGCGTCCAGCGGGGTGAAGCCCACCCTCTCGTACACCTGGTGGGCGTCGTTGGTGCAGAGCAGGATCCGGCGTACGCCCAGCTCATCCAGGTGGTCGCGGACCGCGCCGGCCAGCCGTCCGCCCAGCCCGCGACCCCGGGCGGCGCGGTCGACGTACACGTCGCAGAGCCAGGCGAAGGTGGCGCCGTCGGTGACGACCCGGGCCACGGCGACCTGGCGGCCGTCCTCCGGCCGGTAGATGCCGAACGGCAGCGAGCCGGCGAACGCCCGCTCGGTGGTCTCCCGGTCCCGTCCGAGCGCCCAGTACGCGTCGGTGGACAACCAGTGGTGCACCAGGTCCAGGTCGATCCGCGCCGGATCGGTGCTGAGCAGGTGGCCGTCGGAATAGGTCAGCGAGAACATGCCGCGAGGCTAACCGCCGAGGTGGGCGGTCGGGCCGCCACATTCCCGAACTCTGGTCATCGGCCCGCCGGGGCCCCGGCCGAGGTCGGAGCCCCGGACGGACCGGGTCGGTGCTGACTGGTCAGCGGTCAGTCCCGGTCGAGGACGGCGCCGAGGATCCAGGTCACGATGCTCACGAAGAGAGCGCCGAGCACTGCCGCCGGCCAGAAACCGTCAACCGAGAACGGCAACCCGGCCTGGTCGGCGATCCAGCTGGTGAGCAGGAAGAGCAGCCCGTTCACCACCAGGGCGATGAGACCCAGGGTCAGCAGGTAGAAGCCACAACCGACGGTCTTGATGATCGGTTGGAGAACAGCGTTGACCACACCGAAGATCACCGCCACCAGGAGCAGCGTGGTCACCGTCTCGGTGGCCGAGTTCGAATCCAGGGAGATGCCCGGGATGAGGAGCGTGGCCAGCCAGAAAGCCAGAGCTGTGCTGGCCAGCCGAATCAGCAGACCTTTCAGAAAACCCATGGCGGGGATCGTGCCACGGACACCGCGGCGACGTAACCCGCCGGCTGGCGGGTCCGCTGGAATCAGCCGCGCGTCGGCGGGCCGGTCAGTTCAGCCGCGCGTCGGCGGGCCGATCAGTTGCGCCTCGATCGGGGTGGCGGAGAGCAGTGCCCAGCGCAGCGCCCGACGGTTGACCACCGCCACCATGTCCTCCCGGATCCGGGTCAGCCACTCGGCCGAGCCGCCCAGCCCGAGCGCGGCTCCGGCCAGGGTGGCCTCCGCGGCGGTCAGCGGCTGGAGCAGCGCCAGGTCGGCGCGGCTCAACGCGTCCACATCGGCCGCGGTCAGCTCGTCGCGTACCACCAGGGTGGCCCGCCACGGCGGACCCGGCACGGCCTCGGCCGCCACCGGCCCGGCGTCGACGATCAGCAGCAACGGCCGCAGCGCGGTGCCCACCCCGTCGGCGACCGCCCGACCGGGAGGGAGCAACGGGATCGTGCCGCCCGGTGCGCCAACCCCACGGACGAACGGCTCCCAGGCCCGTGGCCGGGCGGTCTGCACCACCACCAGGGCGCCGAGCGCCAGGGCGCGCAGCGCCACCAGCTGGGCTGCCCGTACCCCGCCGACCAGCAGTACGCGGGTGCCCTCCGGCCGGAACAGTCGCACGGTGACGGCCCGGCCGTGCCGGTTGGTGCCGACCATCATTCCCGCGTCGCCCAGGGACAGCTCCCAGTCGTCCACGGTCGGGCCGGGCACCGGTGGGCTGGGCTGCGCTCCGGGTGCCGTCAGCGCCAACGGCAGCGTGGCGGCCAGCCCGCCCAGGTGCGCGCCGTCGAGTCGCCGCAGCTTTCCGCCCAGGTCGGTCACCAGGCGGACCAGCGCCTCCCCGGCCGCCGCCAACTCGGTCGCCGTCCCGGCGGCCAGGCGTACGGTCAGCTCGGTCGGCACTCCGCCAACCGACGACGACGAGATCGTCGGCGAGGGACCCGAGCAGATCGACACGGTCGTGGCCGTCGCCGGCAGCGCCAGCAGGCGGGGCACCAGCCGGCGTCCAGCCGCAGCGCCCGCGTCCGGCCGGTGGAGCAGACGGAAGGTGGCCTGGACGAGACTGCCGGAGCGGATCGCCGGCCACAACTCCCGGACCGGTTCGCCGTCGTGGTGGGCCAGCTCGCCGAGTACGCGTAGCGCCGCCGGCACCCCGAGCGGTCGCGCGGCCAACGGTCCGAGCCGGCGGACGATCCGGCGGACCGTGCCGGCGAGTACCCGGCGCAGGTCCTCCTCCGACCAACCGTTCACCCGCAGCACCCGGACCGCCACCACCGCCCGCTCACGCCCGGCGAGCCGCCCGTCGGTGAGCTGCCGGTACGACGTGCCGACCGTGCCACCGGCACTCGGCACCGGTGCCGGCGCACCGGCGAGCAGCAGTTGGACCAGCAGCGGGGGCTGGTCCGGCCCGGTCGGGGGGAGCAACGTGGCCGGGGCGGGGATCGCCTGGGACACGTCGCCCAGCAGGTCGCCGGGGTCGCCGAGCTCCAGGAGCGCGACCATGCCGGTGCTGTCCTCCAGGACGGCCGCCAGTCCGCCGGTCAACTCGGTCGAGCGGATCACGGTGCCCGGGGCGACCAGGTCGAGCAGTGCGGCCGCGTCGGCCGGCCCGGTCAACGCCCGCCGGTGGGTGAGGTGCCCGACGGCGGTGCCCAGCCACTCGAACAGCCACCGGCCCCGCACCGGCACCCAGGCGGCGGCCACCAGCAGCGCGGCCACCAGTAGGGCTGCCGCGACGATCGGCGCGGGTCGACCGAGGGTGACGAGCACCAGGGCCGCCGCGACCTGTGCGGTGACCAGTTGGCCGGCTCGCGCTCCGGCAGCCGCGCGACGGCCGAGTGCGACCCAGTGGGCCGCCCGCGATCGGCGACGGGGGGTGCGCTGATCGACCGGCAGCGGGCCGCTGTCGGTGGATCGGCCCGGCCCGCCCACCCGTGGGGAGGGGCCCGCCTCGGACCCGGGAGGGGTCGGCGGGTGCGGCCCTCCGGTGGTGATCGCCGGCACCGTGCCTCCTCGACCAGTGGGGACCGGGGTCGGACGGCCGGCCGCCCTTCGGCGACCCGTCACGCGCCGCGACGTGGCTGCGGCACATCGTAAGCGACCGATGGCCGCCTCGGTTGTCCACAGGGGAAGCCGGTGGGGTAGCAGAACCGCTACGAGGTCGCTACCGTCAGCCACGAAGTCCTTCGCTGACCCGTGTCTCAGTGCTCGAAAGACCGGGCCAAGCGACGACGCGTCGCCCCGGGTGGGCGCGTCGACGGCCAGGTGCGATCCGAGAGACGAGGTGACGTCCGGATGTCCCAAACCAAGGCAGAAGCAGCGGTCATGCAACAGACTGCCGCGAAGTTCGAGCAGGTGGACCAGTCGTTGCAGTCCATGCTGACCGGCCTGCTGGCCGAGCTGGAGGTGTTGCAGCAGGCTTGGCGCGGCGCTGGTGGCCGGTCGTTCGAGCAGGTCAAGCAGCAGTGGTCACAGGACCAGGCGGCGCTGCACCGCGCGCTGCGCGAGACCGCCGGTGCGATCCGCACCGCCGGTCGGCAGTACCACGCGTCCGACGACGAGGTGGCCAGCCGGGTGGCCGGCACCAACCGCGGCGGCATCCAACTGCCGCTCTGATCCCGTTGGGGAGGGAATCCGATGGACCATGGTGTGCTGGTCGTCAACTTCGCCGCGCTGCAGCAGGCCGGCGCTGACATCCAGAAGGCGTTGAACACCCTCGACGCGCAGCTCGGGCAACTCGAACGCGACGCCGCCCCGCTGGTGGCGAGCTGGACGGGCGACGCGCAGCAGGCCTACGAGCAGCGGCAGGCGCGGTGGCGTTCGGCCTCGCAGGACCTGCAGGGGATGCTGCGTGACATCAGGTTGGCGGTGAACGACTCCGCCACCGACTACCTGGACACCGAAAAGAAGAACACCGGGCTGTTCCAGTGAGCGATGTGGGCTGGGAGCGCTGACCATGTCCGGGCCAGCGCCCCGCCCGCAGCCGGTCGGCGACGACGGTTGTGTGCGGGCGGACCCAGGCCCTGTGCGGGCGGGCTCAGCCCCTGTGCGGGCTGGCTCGGGCCGTGTGCGGGCGGGCTCAGGCCGGGCCGGCCGCTCGCCAGCGTCGACGGGCGCCCCGGGGTGCCACCAGGGCGAGCAGCGCCACGGTGACCGCCGTGATGCCGGCCACCGCCCCGACCAGCAGGGCTCGGTCCCGCGCGGCGACTCGACGGGCCTGGTGGGCGAGCTGCGCCGGGTCGGCCCGGTCGTCGGCGAGCGCGGCGACCGGTGGCGCGCCGGCCGCACGGCCGCCGCTGGTCTCGGTGACCGCCCGGTACGGGTTCAACACCCCGGCGCCGTACCCACCGCCCCGGCCCGCGCCCGGAGCTGGATCGGCGGTGGCGATGATCCGCTCCGCCACCTGGGCGGCGGTCAGCTCCGGCCGATACTCCCGCAGCAACGCGGCGGTGGCGGCCACGAAGGGCACCGCGTAACTGGTCCCCTCGACCCGATGGTGGCCGGCGCCGGGTGCGGCGGTCAGCACCTCGCTGCCCGGAGCGACGAGGTCGACGTACGAGCCGGTCTGCGAGAACGACGCCCGCCCGCCGTCCGCCCCGATCGCGCCGACGCCGAGCACCCCGTCATAGCCGGCCGGGAACGGTCGGGGGTCCCCACCGTCGTGCAGGTTGCCGGCGGCGGCCACCAGCACCACGTCCCGCTCGACCGCGTACCGCACCGCCGCCCGGACCTCCGGGTCGTCCGCGTACAGCACGACGGACAGGTTCACCACGTCGGCGTCCTGGTCGACGGCCCACCGGATGGCCCTGGCGAACTCGTCGGCGCTGACCGTACGCCCCGACTCCCGGCCCTGCACGACCTGCTGTTCGCTCACCCGCACCGGCAGGATTCGGGCACCCGGCGCCAGGCCGCGGAAGGCGACGTCGGGGCGGGGTGCCGCGGCGATGATGCTCGCCACACCGGTGCCGTGCCCGGCGCAGTCCCGGCCGCCGTCCCCGCCGGGGTCGAGCAGGTCGGTGCCGGCCAGCACCCGCCCGGCCAGTTGCGGGTGCACCCGGTCCACCCCGGAGTCGACCACCGCGACCGTCACCCCGTCGCCGGTGGCCAGCGGCGCGAGCCGTGCCGGGTCGTACCGTTGCTGTGGCCAGGGCCTGGCGGCGACCGGCCGGACGGGGGCGAGCGGCGTCGCGCAGGCCGGTGCCGACGCTCCGAGCCCGGCGGTGGCGGCGACGGTCGGAAGGGCCGGTACGGTCAACAGGCTGGCGGCCAGACCTGCGAGGACCGGGCGCGTGATCGATCCGGACATCGACACCCTCCGTATCGTGGCGGCTCCGAAACGGGATGTTATCGCCTCCTCCGGGCCCGGGCGGACCGCCGCCGGCCAGCCATTGTGATCTTGGTACCACCTTGTAGGTTGTACGCGATACCTGTGGCCTGTTCTCGGAAGGGGAGGTGGCCGTGACCGCATGGGAACCGGCCACGGAGGCCGAGGTGGCGATGCGCGACGCGCTGCGCGCGAACGACCAGGAGCTCTACTTCCGGCTCCTGTCCCGCACCGATGTGCTGCTGCCGGTCTCCGCGCCGACGCAGCCCGGCCAGCCACCTGCGGGATGGGGCACCTGGACCACCGGCGGCCGGACCCACGTCCTGGCCTTCACCTCCGCCGCCGCACTGCGGGCCTGCCTCGGCGACCATGCCGGCAGCAATCGACGCATCCCCTTCGCCGACCTCGCGGCCAGCTGGCCGAACCACGAGTGGTGGCTCGCCGTCAACCCGGGTCTGCCGGTCGAGGGTTACCTGCCGGCCTGGTTCGTGTCGCAACTGTCCCGAGGTGACGTGCGGCTGCCCGGCCGTGCCATGGGTGCCCGCGCCCGCCTGGAGCGGGCCGAGACGTTGGCCCGCACCCGGCCCGGCGTGCCACCGCGGGACGCCGCCCCAGCCGCCGGATCGCCTCCGCTGACGGGGGCGGCCCCGTCCGCGCCCGAGACCGCTCCGCTCGCACCTCATAGGCCGGCGCGGAGCCCGGGCCCTCGGGTGGGTGCCCCACCCGTGCCGGGTCCCGCGCCCCGGCCACCCGCCTCGGCAGAGCCTCCGCGCCGACCCGGCGCGGAGGACCTGCCCGCCGCCGGTCAGCGGCACCCGACCGAACCGCCGCGGCCCACCCCAGGCGTCGGAGCGCTGCCCCGCAGCGCCCGGCCGTCCCGGTTCACCCCGTTGGCGACCGCCGGCCCCACCGCCGACCAGGCTGGGCCGGGCGTGGGCTGGCCGGCAGCGACCCGGCCGGGCGACATCGACGGCCCCGCCCCGGGTAACGGCAACGGCGCCCCTCAGGCCGCGCCTCGGCGCTCCTTCTTCGACCCCGCTCCGGCCCGTGACCCGGCCCAGAGCGGCGGCCGTCCCGGTGACCGGGCGGCCCCGCCGACCCGGTTCGGTCGAGGCAGCCAGCCCTTCCCCCGCCGTCGCCCCGCAGACGCGCCCGCTGGCGAGACCGCGACGCGGGCCTTCCCGATGGCGGCGGACCCGGCCGCCACCCAGCCGGTACGACGGCCGGAGGGCGGTCTCGGCGCGTCCCGCGGCATGGGCCCGCCGCCGTCCGGCGAGGAGATCACCCAGCCGCTGCCGCCGCGCCGGCACAACCCGCTGGCTGAGGAGCCCACCCGCGCGTTCCGGGTGACCGGTGAGCCTCGCCCGACCGGTGCGCCCGGGCGGCCGGCGGCGGAGGAGACGCAGGCGATTCCCCAGGACCGGCCGGGTCGGTTCGAGCAGGCGGAAAAGACGCAGGCGATACCCCAGGACCGACCGGGCCGGTTCGAGCCGGCGGAGGATCTGCCGGTGTCCGCCGCGGAACCGGTCTCCGGGCCGCCGGCGCCACGCCGGGGCTTCACGCCCATCGTCATCGAGGGCACCATCATCGAGTCCCGCGACCTCACCGACCCGGTCGAGAGCAGCGCGCCGGTCGACGCGCCCCGGCGGCCCAGCCCTGCCCAGGCCGCCCCGCCACCGTTCGGCCCGACGCCCCCCGGTCCGGGCCTGTTCGGCTCGACGCCCCCCGGTCCGGGCCTGTTCGGCCCGTCGTCGCCCAGCCCCACAGAGACCGCCGCGCCACCACCGTTCAGCCCGGCACCCTCCGATCCGGGGCTGTTCACGGCGTCCCCCGGCCCCGCTGAGGCCGCCGCGCCGCCGTTCGACCCGTCGTCCCCCAGCCCCGACCCTTTCGCACCCCCGTCCTTCAGCCCCGATCAGCCCGCCCCGGACCCGTCCGCCCCGCAGCCCGTGATTCCGGCGGAGTCCGGCGCTGTCGGCGGTGACCTGGGCGGTCCGGGGGCCGACGCCCCGCTCGGCGACGATCGCTCCGACAGCGGGGGCTCGTTGGGAAGCCCGACCGGCGGCGAGAGCACGACGGCGGACGACAGCCCCCTGCCGCGTGCCGACGAGCCGCCACCGGTCGAGTTCGAGCCGGCGAACACGGTCGAGGAGGACCTGCTCAGCGCCGCCGGCTCGGGCAGCACCGACACCTTCCTGTCCACCTTGCTGCTGGCTCGGGTGCTGCTGCCGGCGGCACCGGACTCGGTGCGGGGAAGCCGCCCCGGGGACCCCGGCTTCGTCTGGCGTACCGCGCAGCTCGACGGCGAGACGTACGTGGTGGTCTACACGTCGTCGGAGCGCCTCGCCGACCATGTCGAGGGGGACGTCGACACGGTCCGGGTGAAGTTCGCCCAACTGATCCGGCGCTGGCCCGACGAGGACTGGTCGTTCGCCGTCAACCCGGGCACACCGGTGGGCGCCAAGTTGCCCGGTGAGCAGATCGTCGCGTTGGCCAACTGGGCCGCCGAGGTGGGGCTCGGGGACGACCTGGAAGTGGACCAGGTGGAAGCGCCGGCCGTGGCCGAGCCCGCCGCCCGTCCCCGGTACGCTCCCGCGGCGGTCGACCCGACCCGGCCGACGGTCATGCAGAAGGCGGTCGCCCCCAGCCAGCTCGCGTACTACCTGGATCGTGGGTACGACCGGGTGTCCGGCTTCGTGCACCGGGCCGGCGAGCTGTCCCACCTGACCACACCGGCTCAGCTGCACGAGGCGCTGGGCCTGAGCTACCCCGGCTCGCCGTTCGCCCAGGACGCCGAGGAGATCTACGTGCTGCGCTGGCCGGCGCACCGGCCGAGCCTCTACCGCATTCCGTACGGCGGTCAGAACGAGCCGGCGATGCGGGCCATGGAGGGCTGGGTCATCGAACGTCCGCCGTTCCGGGGCAACGGCTTCGCCCCGGGTGAGAGCAGCGACGTGGTGGCGGAGTTCAAGGTGGACAGCGCACGTCTTCCGCACGGTGCCCAACTCTGGCGCATCGGCGCGGACGGCAGCGAGCGGGTGGTCGCCGAACTGGACACCGACTCGGTCACCTGGCGACGGGTCGGGGAGGCGTGATGCGCGACGGTTACGTGGCCCGTTGGCAGGGCCGGGAATACCAGGCCAGCCCGGACGGTGACGACATCCGCCTGTACCAGCCCGAGCCGGGCGAGGGCTTCGAGGAGGTCCGCGCGGGCCGCTACGTCCGGGTGCTGCCGGCGAGCGAGATCGAGGATCTGGCGTACGTGCGGACCACCTGCACCTGGCAGGGGCAGCCGTTCATCGTGCTCGGCGAGCACGACGCCTGGCTGCGGGTGGAGTACACGGGTGGTCGCTGGCCGGTGGCCGAGGCGATGCGCCTGGAGGTCTTCGACTTCGGCGTCTACCAGGGTTGGGCACCGGCCGCCGAGGTCACCGACCTGCGGGAGCAGCGGGTCTGACCGGTCAGGTCTTGGCCCATCGCAGGATTTCGCCGAGCACCAACTCCGGCGCCTCCAGGTGCGGGAAGTGCCCCACCCCGTCGAGCAACCGCCACTCGTACGGGGCGACGACGTACCGACCGGAGCCCAGCGCGGTGCGGGGTAGGGAGGCGGTGTCCAGGGCGCCGTGCAGTTGCAGGGTCGGGGTGGACAGCGGCTTCTGCATCAGGCGGACGAACCGGTAGCCGTGCAGGCGCAGCAGCGAGCGGAACGCCCATCGGTAACCCTCCAGCGCGCAGAACGCGGCCTGCGGGATGCACATCGCCTCCTGGCACCGCTGGGCGTACGCCTCGAAGTCCGGCCCGGCCACCCACTGTGGGCCGCCCCAGCGGCGCATGATCTCGCCGACGGCTGCGGCGCCGTCACGGGTCAGGACGTGCTCGTAGCGAGGTAGCTGGAACTTCAACGCCGGGGTGGACGCGGTGAACTGCCCGCGCGGGTCGGCGAAGATGGCGGCCCGCAGTCGCAGCGGGTGCGGTGCCCCCAGCACGACGAGCCGGCGGACCAGGGACGGGTGGAACGAGGCCACCGTCCAGGCCACCATGCCACCGAGGCCGCTGCCGACGACCGTCGCGGATCGTTCACCGAGCGCGCGGATCAGTCCGGCGATGTCGGCGGCGAGGGTGTAGCCGTCGTACCCCCGGGGTGGTTTGTCGCTCGCCCCGTAGCCACGCAGGTCGACGGCGACCGCCCGGAAGCCGGCGTCGGCGATCGCCGGCAGCATCTGGTGCCAGGCCCACCAGTGCTCCGGGAAGCCGTGCAGGAAGAGCACCATCGGCCCGGTGCCGCCCTCGACCACGTGGAACCGGCTGCCGTTGGCGCCGACGAAACGGTGCGTCCACGGCCCCTCGGTGAGGACACAGGACTCGTCGACGGCCCCGCCGCGCTGGTCGGTCATGGCAGACAGCCTAGGACCCGGTTGCCGCGGGCGACCCTGGTGGTCGCGTTGAACAGGGGAAAGCCCCGGGTTGTCCCGGACCGCGACCGGGGGAGTCGGCTCGACCAACCCGGTCGTGGCCATCCGGACGGGTGTCACAAAGGGCGACGCCCGGGCAGATGACCTGCCCGGGCGTCGCTTGTTGGTGCGGGATCAGTGGTCAGCTGATCCGGATCTTCATGGAGGTGCCGTCCTGCTCCAGAACCTTGATCTTGACACCGGTCGCGGGGAGCTTGACGCCGTGGTTCGGCAGCTCCTCGTAGAAGTACTTCTTGGTGTCGTCGAACAGCGGCTCAGCAGCCTGGCCACGGATGTACTGCGGCTGGCTGTTGAGGTGCAGGGTGAACGAGTCCGCCTTGTTCAGGCTGAACGGGGCGTCGTACACCTGGATGCGGGCCCGCCACGGAGCCCCCGTCAGGTTGTAGATCGGGCGCGGGTGCGCGTCGATGTAGAGGTTGCGGCCCTCACCGGGGTGACCACCCGGGTTGGACGCCGACGCCGGCGCGGTGTTGTTGTCGGAGAACCGGGTGTTCCAGTACGAGATGAGCAGGCCCTCCTGGTACGCGTAGTGGTCCACCCAGTCCGGGCGGGTGTTCGCGTAGCCGAAGAAGTACGGGCCCGTCTTCAGGTACTTGTCGTACGAGACGTACGACCGGTTGCCGGCGATGTAGAAGTTGTCGAACAGCCGGGTGTAGGTCGCCCCGACCACCTCGAACGTGGAGAGCGTCCAACCGGCGTCGGTCTCGGCGCCGTCGCTGAACACGGTCTGGCCGTCGGCGGTCACGGTGATCGCGTCACCGAAGAAGCCGCCCTCGGAGACCCCACCGTCGGTGACGTAGTGCAGGCGGACCTGCGCCACCTTGCCGGCGACCGAGGTGAGCGGGATGTTGATGTCGGCCCACGCGCCGTTGCTGCTGCCGTCGAGAGCCGGGCGGCCGGCGCCGTCGACGCCGATCGGCTGGCCGTTGACCGTTCCGTCCAGGTCGGCCCAGGTCTGACCGCCGTCCGTCGACGCCTCGAAGTAGAGGTAGTCGTAGGTTTCCTCGATGCTGTACTTGCCCTTGAGCGACAGCGCCGCCGTGGACTTGCCGGTCAGGTCGAACGTCCTCGTCATCTTGCTGTCGAGGTCGTCCTCGTTGCCGGAGAAGTACTGCTTCGAGCCCTCGAACGGTGCGCCGTAGTTGAAGGTGTACTCCCGCTGGGGCAGCACCACCACGGCGGCCTGTGCCTTCTCGGAGTTGTACTCCTGCGGGCCGAGCTCCAGCGAGCGCTTCTGCCCCGCCACGACCACCTCGTAGTCGAGCCAGCCGAGCTGGAGCTTGTTCCACGCACCGAGGTCGCCGCCCCGGTCGCCGATGCCGACGTCGTTCTTGGCGCCGAGCCGGCTCTGGGCCATCAGGGTCCAGTGCTCGTTGTTGTTGTCGGCGGGGCCGTAGTCGTCCGGCAGGCCCAGGTCGTGGCCGTACTCGTGGTAGAAGACGCTACGACCGCCGTTTTCCGGCTGGATCGTGTAGTCGCGGATCCAGACGCCGGTGTTGCCGATCTGGGTGCCGCCGATCGGGAAGTTCGGCGGGCCCACGGGCGAGCTGTTGAACGCCGACCAACGGTGGCTCCAGATGGCGTCCTCACCCTGCTGCGGGTCACCGTCGGCCTGGTCGCCGCCGGAGTGGACGATCTGGAAGTGGTCGATGTAGCCGTCCGACTCGTTGAAGTCGCCGTCACCGTCGTAGTCGAAGCGGTCCCACTGGTCGAAGGACTTCATCTCGGTGGCGATCTGCGCGTCCGTACGGCCCTTGGCCTTCTGGTCGGCGACCCACTGGTTGGCGGCGTCGGCGATCAGGTTCCAGGTGTTCGGGCAGACGTTGTCGGCGCAGACGGCGGGGTCGCCGGTCGGGTCGTCGTCGGCCTTCGGGTCGTCGGAGCGACCGTAGCGGGCCTCGTTGTACTTGACCTTGACCCAGTCGGTCACCTCACCCTCGACGGTGTAGCGACCCGAGGACTGCGCCTCGTAGTACTGCTTGAGCGACTCGTCGCCCGGGTTGGTGCCGAAGTAGAGCTGGCGGAAGTGGTCCGGGCTGAAGTCCGGCTGCCAGATGGTGGAGTTGTCCACGGCCCGGTTGGGCTCGGGGATCTTGTTGTGCAGCGGCCCTTCGAACGTCGCCGGGCCGGCGACGTCCGGGTTCATGTCCTTGTCCGGGTAGGACGGGTGCCGCTCGTCACCGAACTCGGCCAGGATCACGAAGATCTTGTCGGTCCGCTCACGCTTCAGCTCGACGTACTGGTCCTTCGTCGCCTGCGCGCCGGCAGCCGACCGTGCCTTGCTGTTGGTGGCGGTCTTGCCGACCTGGCCGACCTTGACGACAGTGCTGCCGTTGCGCTCGATCGGCTTGCTGCGCCCGCTCAGCACGTCGGCGAGACCCTGCTCACGCAGCTCGCGGCGCTTGTCCTCGAGCTTGTCGGGGAGTTCATCCTTCAGCGCCTGTGGTTCGGCAGCGGCCGGAGCTGCTGCCGGCAGTTTGGGCTGCGGGGCGGCCGAGGCGGACGGGCCGAACGCCAGGCCTGTCGCCGTCAGTGAGAGCCCGAGCAGACCCACTGCGACTTTGCGCACGTGGTACCTCCGGTGTGAGGGAACCGGCCCAACGGGGGTACGGGCCGGTGGGAGATCGATCCCACTAGTGGGACCATTGGTGAACATAGTTACTGGCGGGACAGGTGGGAAGACGAACGCGTCGATTTGTTGCAAGATTTTGTTGGGAATGCTTTTCACCGTCACACCCCGCCGGTTCATCAGCCCCGCTGAGCAGTACGGGTACGGGCGTGACCGTATACAACGACATTTCTCGATCAATCTGATCGTCCGCAAACGGCAGTGGGGCCGGCAGCGTCTCCGCCACCGGCCCCACCGTCAGTTGTCGAGCAGTGAAACAGTTACTTCTTCGCCGGCGTCACGTAGATCTGGGCCGACGAGTTGTCCCCGGCAGCCTTCTTGATCGTCAGCGAGACGCCGTAGTTCACGCCCGCGTCGCCGGGGTTGCCGGTGCCCAGCACGATCGCGCCGCCGCCCAGGGTCACGCCGTAGAACTCCGGCGCAGGGCTGCCGTCCGGGTTGGTGACCCGGGTGGTGTACGGCGCGTTGCCGCGCGACGGCAGGACCACCGACGCGTCGTTGTCACGGGCGTAGGCGGCACCGTCGCGCATCTCGATGCCCGGGTACCAGCCCTTGGCGTCGGTGAACGCCTTCACCGGCGGCAGCCCCTTGAACTTCGTGCAGTACGCGCTGTACGGCTCGTCGGCCGCCTCCAGGCACTCGGTGAACGGGTACGTCCGGTTCAGCGTGAACGCCGCGTTCGACGACTGCGGGCGGCTCGGCAGGTTGTCGGTCACCGACGGGTCCTTCACCGCCGCCTCACCGGTACGGCGCAGCGGGTCGAAGTGCGAGTCGACGATGAGCAGGCCGCCCTTCGCGCCGTAGCTGGGCAGCGCGGTCATCTGCCCGGTGACGTGGTTGACGTCGCCGAGCGCGGTGTCCCGGTACCAGACCAGCATGCCCGGAGCGTTGTAGGAGATCCGGTCGACCTTCCACGCCTCGTGCGAGTAGATGGTGTCGTAGGCGTACTGCAGGCCCTTGTCGAAGCCGTCGAAGTTCCGCCACTCCGCCAGGTAGTACTGGGCGTGCACCTCGGTGCCGCTGGAGACCTTCCAGCCCGCGCCGGTGGTGTCGACGAAGGTGCCGCCGGTGGCCGTCCAGCCGTTGTCGCCGCCCTCGACGTCGTCACTCCAGGTGGTGGCGCCGCCGCCGGTGACCGAGAAGTCGTCGACGAACCAGTTGCGCTCCTCGAACGCCTCGTCGGTGGCCAGCCGCAGCCGCACCTGAACCGTCGTCCCGGCGTACGCCGACAGGTCGACGTAGTCGTGCCGCCAGCCGTCGGTGCTGCCGGTGAGGCCGTACTTCTTGCCGCCGAAGTCGTTCATGCGGCCGTTCGGGTCCGGGTAGCCGTCCGGCGTGGTGACCACCGTGCCGCCCTCGTCGTACACCTTCTGCTCGGTCCAGGTCGTACCGCCGTCGGTGGAGAGCTCGACGAAGCCGTAGTCCCAGTCCTCCTCGATGATGTAGTTGTTCCACATCCAGAACTTCGAGTCGGCGGCTGCCGGCACGTCGACCGAGCGGCTCAGCTTGACGTCGGCCCACTCCTGGTCGTTGTTGCTGTGCCACATCTTCGTGCCGCTGTGCGGGGTCGCCAGCGTCGTCACCTTGTCCGGCAGGTCGACCTTGATGCCGTCCTCGGAGTCGATCGGGGTGCGCGACGTCTGGCCGAGCTTCACCTCGCGCGGGTTCGACCCGGGTCGGATGGTCAGCGGGTCGGCCCAACCGAGCACCCACTTGTCCCAGATGCCCATGTGCGTCGGCAGCGCCTGGAAGATCTCACCGGAGTGCGAGCCCGAGGCCATCAGGTCCCAGAAGTCCACGTCGGAGTCGGCGTTGCCGGACGTGTCGTAGAGGTCCGGCAGACCCAGGTCGTGGCCGAACTCGTGGGCGAAGACACCGACGCCGGCGTCCTCCGGCTGCACGATGTAGTTCGACGCCTTCAGGTTGGTCCCCGGGATGGTGTAGCCACCGGCGACCGTGGAGGAGTGCGCCCACACCGCGTACACGCCCTGGTCGCCGCCGCCACGGGACTTGCCCTGGCCGGCGTGCACCAGCACCAGGTGGTCGATCACGCCGTCGGGCTCGAAGACGTTGCCGTCACCGTCGCGGTCGGCCTGGTCCTCGATGTCGTAGTCGGCCCACGGGAAGTTCGGGTCCTTCGCGACGAGCGCGTCGATCGCGTCGGTCGCCAGGCGGCCCGCGCCGGCCGGGTTGTCCGGGTGGCCGTTCATCGACTGCTCACGGCCGGGAACCCAGGCGCCGGTCTCGTCCTGGAAGCAGCGGTTGGCCGCGTACCAGCCCTCCGAGTGCGGCACGGTGATCCACGGGCTGGCCTGCCCGTCCACCGTGTACGCGTTCTTGGACATCTCCAGGTACATGTTGTGCATGGTGCGACCGGACAGGTCGATGCCCTTCTTGCCGTCCGGGCCCTTCAGGTCCGTGCGGACCCGCTCGGTGATGCCCTTCTTGCTGTAGAGCATCTTGTTGTAGTGCTGCGGCGAGAAGTCCGGCACCCACATCGAGTTGTTGTCCTCGTGGGCAAGGCGCGCCGGGTCCGGGATCTTGTTGTGCTTCGGGCCGTTCTGCACGGTGCCGGGGACGCAGGTGCGGTCCTCGAACACCGTCTTGGGGACCATGACGTCCGTGAAGTCGTCGTTGGCCTTGTCGTTGAACTCCACCAGCAGCGTCAGCAGCTTCGCCGTCTGGGTGGTCGGGGCCTTCTTGAACTTGCGGGGATTCTGACCCGTCTTCAGCGACTTGGCCTCGTCCTTGGCCAGTTGCCGTGCGGTCACCGGGTTGCCCCGGGCGTGCTTGCGGTCGAACGCGCGCGCGGACTCTGCGGCAGGGGTGTAGATGCCACCCTTGCCCTTCACCTCACGGCCGGGGGTGTCCGGCTGCACCTCGGGCTCGGCGTAGTTGATGTAGTGCTCGTCCGCGCCGATCACCGCCTGGGGGGTGCCGGACGACGGCTGAGCCGCCGCACTGCCACTCACGGTCAGTGACGTGGCCGCGAGGGCGAGGACGGGCAGCGCGACGAGTAGACGTCGCCGCGCCCTGGACTGCGGTTTGTGGTTCATGCCGCTCCGTTTCTCGGGCATGGGAGGGAGAACGTTGGGGTGGCCGACCATCGAAGCGATGACTGTCGAACTCTTCCAACCTGCGTGAACCTAAAGCACAACCGGCCGAAAGGACAGTGGTGGCCGACGCCTGTGCCCGTTCAGCTTTCCCCGACTCCCCCGACCGACCGATGTGACACCGGCAGAGCGGCGTGAGCCGCACCCGTAAGACATGACAGAGGGTGGCGGCCCGCACGGACCGCCACCCTCCAATGAGTACGCCTACCGTCAGTCCTCGTCGGACTTCGTACCGCTCATCCCCGAGGAGATCAGGTCCATCACCGAGGAGTCCTGCAACGTGGTCACGTCGCCCAGGGAGCGGTTCTCCGCCACGTCCCGCAGCAACCGTCGCATGATCTTGCCGGAGCGGGTCTTCGGCAACTCCGGCACCAGCATGATCTGCCGCGGCTTGGCGATCGGCCCGAGCGTCTTCGCCACGTGGTTGCGCAGGTCGGCGATGAGCTGCTCACCCGCCTCGCCGGCGATCTCCGTGCTGCCCCGCGGAATGGCGAACGCGACGATCGCCTGACCGGTGGTCGGGTCGGTCGCGCCGACGACCGCCGCCTCGGCCACCGACGGGTGCGACACCAGCGCCGACTCCACCTCGGTCGTCGAGATGTTGTGCCCGGACACCAACATCACGTCGTCCACCCGGCCGAGCAGCCAGATGTGCCCGTCGTCGTCCTTCTTCGCGCCGTCGCCGGCGAAGTACATGCCCTGGAAACGCGACCAGTACGTGTCGATGAACCGGTCGTCGTCACCCCAGATGGTGCGCAGCATCGACGGCCACGGCTCGCGCAGCACCAGGTAGCCGCCACCGCCGTTCGGCACCGACTGGCCCTGGTCGTCCACCACGTCGGCCACGATGCCGGGCAGCGGCGTCATCGCCGAGCCCGGCTTGGCCGCGGTCACCCCCGGCAACGGCGAGATCATGATGGCGCCCGTCTCGGTCTGCCACCAGGTGTCCACCACCGGCAGCTCACCCCGGCCGATGTGCTGCCTGTACCACATCCAGGCCTCCGGGTTGATCGGCTCGCCGACGCTGCCCAACAGGCGCAGCGACGACAGGTCGTAGCCCGCCGGGAGGTCGTCGCCCCACTTCATCATCGTCCGGATCAGGGTGGGAGCGGTGTAGAGGATGCTCACCCCGTACTTGTCGATGATCTCCCAGAACCGGCCCTTGTGCGGCGTGTCCGGGGTGCCCTCGTACATCACCTGGGTGGCGCCGTTGGAGAGCGGGCCGTACACGATGTAGGAGTGCCCGGTGACCCAGCCGATGTCGGCCGTGCACCAGTAGACGTCCGTCTCCGGCTTCAGGTCGAACACCGCGTGCGTGGTGTACGACGCCTGGGTGAGGTAGCCACCGGTGGTGTGCAGGATGCCCTTCGGGCGGGCGGTGGTGCCGCTGGTGTAGAGGATGAACAGCGGGTGCTCGGCGTCGAACGGCTGCGCGGTGTGCTCGGCCGAGGCGGTCTCCACCGTCTCGTGCCACCAGTGGTCCTTCTCCGACCACGCCACGTCCTCGCCGGTGCGGCGGACCACGAGCACGTGCTCCACCGACGGGGAGTTCGCCACCGCCTCGTCCACGGTCGGCTTCAACGCCGACGGCTTGCCCCGCCGGTAACCACCGTCCGCGGTGATCACCACCTTGGCGCTGGCGTCCTGGATCCGGTTGCTCAACGAGTCGGCGGAGAAGCCGCCGAAGACCACACTGTGCGCGGCGCCGATCCGGGCGCAGGCCAACATCGCCACCGCCGCCTCAGGGATCATCGGCAGGTAGATCGCCACCCGGTCGCCGGCGGTCACCCCCAGGTCGGTGAGCGCGTTCGCCGCCCGGCAGGTCAGCTCGTGCAGGTCCGCGTACGTGATGGTGCGGGTGTCGCCCGGCTCGCCCTCCCAGTGGATCGCGACCTTGTCGCCCCGGCCCGCCTCGACGTGCCGATCCAGGCAGTTGTACGCGACGTTGAGCTGCCCACCCACGAACCACTTCGCGAACGGCGGGTTCGACCAGTCGAGCACCTCATCCCACTTCTTCGACCAGGCCAGCCGATCGGCCTGCTTCGCCCAGAAGGCCAGCCGGTCGGCCTCGGCCTCGGCGTACGCGTCGACGGTGACGTTGGCGTGCGCGGCGAGTTCGGCCGGCGGGGGGAACTGGCGCGTCTCGTTCAGCAGATTGGCCAATGCCTCGCTCATGCCGTGACTCCTCATCCTCGGGGTGACCTGGGTCTCGATGGCACGAGGGTAGTCGCGGGGCCTGCGACCGGCCACGGCTGCCCACCGCCTCGCGCCGAGCGGCCCCCGGCGCGCGCCCGGCGGCCCGTCCCACCCGTCCCCGCCGTGCGGGACCGCCTTGATCAAAGCGGTTTCCGTGCCGGATGCCTTGATCAACACGGTTTCATGGAAATCGCGGTGTCCCGGCCAGGCGGACACCCCGACTTCAGCGAACTCGTGTGGGAACTGCCGCGGTGGTTCGGCGATGCGACCGCGCCGGGCGGGTGGTCCGCGTCGCGGTGCGGGCGGGTGCGGCCCGCCGTGCCGGGCCGGGTCGTTAGCGTGGCGGGGTGACCACCGACCCGCTCGCCCCGTTGCTCGCGCTCGCCGACATCGCCGCCGCCGTCGAGGAGGCCCGCGCGCGGTTCGACCAGGCGCTCGGGCACCGGGCGCTGCGCCGGCACGGCGGACAGGTCGCCGCCGAGGTCAGCCTGCGCTCCGCCGTCGCCAGCGCGGCCCTTGAGGGGGCCGGGCACGAGCGTGAGGCGGTTCGGGCCGGCACCGTCACCGAACCGGTGCTCCAGGGGGCGCTGCGGGTCGCCGGAGCGCTGCCGGGCCTGAGCGAGCTGTGGCCGAAGGCGCCCCGCCAGGCGCTCGCGAAGCTGCACGTGCTCGCCGCACGGGATCTGGTGCCGGAGGCCGAACTGGGCCGCCCGGTCGCCGACCCCGTGGTCGCCACCCGACTGGACGGGCTGGCCGGCCTCGTCGCCGGCGGCACGAAGGTCTCCCCGTTGGTGCTCGCCGCCGTCGTACACGGGGAGTTGTTGAACCTGCGCCCGTTCGCCGGGCCGTCCGGCGTGGTGGCCCGGGGGGCGGCCCGGCTGGTGCTGCTCGCCAGTGGCCTCGACCCGCGTGGCCTGCTCGCCGTCGACGTCGGGCACCACGAGCGCGAGCCCGAGTACGTCGGCGCGGCCGGTGCCTTCGCCACCGGCACCCCGGACGGGCTGCGCTCCTGGCTACGGCACTACCTGGCCGCCGTCGAGGTCGCCGCCGACCAGCTCACCGCCATCGGAGACGAGATCCTCGCCGCCGCCTGAGCAGTTGGACGGGTGGTGTCAGGCGGTGGTGGCGGCTCGGGTTCGGCGGTGGCGGCCGTACCAGGCGATGCCGATGGCCACACCCACCCCCACCCCCAGAGCCGCCGCGGCCACCGGGACGGCGGGCCGTTCCCGCAACCGCCGGCCCAGCGGGATCGGGTGGCGGAACTCCAGCACCGGCCACGCGTTCTCCGAAGCCAGCTTGCGCAGCTGCCGGTCCGGGTTGACCACACTCGGGTGGCCCACGCACTCCAACAACGGGCGATCACTGTACGAGTCGGAATAGGCGTACGAATCAGCCAGGTCGTAGTCCCGGGCGGCGGCCAACTCGGTGACCGCCTCGACCTTGCTCGGGCCCGCAGCGTAGAACTCGACCTCGCCGCTGTACCGGCCGTCCTCCACCGTCATCCGGGTCGCGATCACGTCGGTCACGCCGAGCAGCTCACCGATCGGCCGGACCATCTCCTCGCCGGACGCCGACACCAGCACCACGTCCCGCCCGGCCGCCTGGTGCTCGACGATCAGGGCGGCGGCCTCGGCGTACACGTAGGGGTTGATCAGCTCGTGCAGCGTCTCCGCGACGATCTGGCGGACCTGCTCCACCTGCCAGCCCTTGCAGAGCGCAGCCAGGTAGTCCCGTGTTCGGGCCATGGTCTGCTCGTCGGTGCCGCCCAGCCGGAACATCAGCTGCGCGTACGCCGACTTGACCACGTCACGCCGGGTGATCAGCCCATCCCGGTAGAACGGCCGACCGAACGCCAGGGCGCTCGACTTGGCGATGACGGTCTTGTCCAGATCGAAGAAAGCGGCACTTCGGCCCACGGCGCGAAAGTCTAGCCGGATGGTCTATCGTCGGCGGGTGCCCGGGGTCATGCCACCCCTCAGACCTGCGGGCTCTCCGCTCCACGTGATCACGCTCACACTCTGCGAGGAGAATTTCGCAGTGAGTGGAGGCAGCACCACTCGACGTGACGGGCCCGCTCAGGCAAACTTGTCCGTACGACGAGCTTTCACATCCCCGAAACAGGCAGACCCTCAGCGGTTGCACCCCCCGTGACCGCTGAGTGGTTCGGCTCGACCCCCCCGGAGCCGAACCTCCGACGACCCCCGTCTCCCCCCGACGGGGGTCGTCCCTTTCCATGGGAGCGCGCCACCCGACACCAGCAGGCTCGCTCGTGCCCCGGAAGCGGGGGTGCTGCTGCTCGGTCGGGCCTCCACCACAGGTCGTCGCGGGCCGTGCGACCGTCGCCTGGCGTGTAATTTCCCAGCGGGACGAGCTGAGGAGGAACGCGTGGCGGCTGGTGGCTTCTCGTCGAAACGGCTGGCCCGGGTGCGGGGGTTTCTTGAGCACCACGTCGAGTCCGGCTTCGTGCCGGGCATGGTGGTCGTCCTCGCCCGGCACGGTGCGGTGCGCATCGAGGCGACGGGTCAGCTCGCGTTCGAGGGCCCCGGGTCGCAGACACCGATGGCGGCCGACACCATTTGCCGCCTGGGCTCGATGTCGAAGCCGATCGTCGCCGCGTGTGCGATGACCCTCGTCGAGGACTGCACCCTCCGCCTCGACGACCCGGTCGACGATCTTCTCCCCGAGTTGGCGGACATGCGAGTGCTCGCCGGTCCCCACGGCCCGCTGCACGACACCGTCCCGGCGGAACGCCCGATAACGCTGCGGGACGTCCTGGACGGCACCCTTGGCACCGGCATGGTCCCCGCCGAGCCGGGCACGGTGCCGATCGCCGACGCGTTGGACGCACTCGAATACTCGTCGCCGGACGCGTGGATCCGGCAGCTCGGTGACCTTCCGCTCGTCCACCAGCCGGGCGAGCGCTGGATGTACGACACCGCCGCCAACGTGACCGGCGTGCTCATCGCCCGAGCCACCGGCATGTCCTTCGGGGATGCGATCCGTGAGCGGGTCTGCAAGCCACTGGGGATGGTCGACACCGGCTTCAACGTGGCTGGGGAGAGCATCGGCCGGTTCGCCACGGCGTACGAGCAGGACAACGCCGCCACCGGTGAGCCGGTGGTCGAGGACGGTCCCGACGGGCGGTTCAGTCGACCGCGGATGTTCGAGTCCGGTGGTGGCGGGCTCGTCTCGACCGCCCAGGACTACCTCGCCTTCGCCTCGGCGCTGCTCTCCGGCGGTGCCCACGGCGACGAACGGGTGCTGTCGCGGCCCGCGGTGACGCTGATGACGAGCGACCACCTGACCGCGACCCAGAAGGCCCTCTCCGGGTTCTGGCCCGGCTACTTCGACGCGATCGGCTGGGGTTTCGGAATGTCGGTCCGGACCCGCCGCACGCACCTCGGGCCCTCGGTCGGCAGCTACGGATGGCCCGGCTTCTACGGCACGGCCTGGTACAACGACGCCGCCGAGGACCTGGCGGCGATCGTGTTCATGCAGCGGGCACACGCGGGCGACCAGCGGCTGCCGATGTGGCACGACTTCTGGACCACCGTCTACCAGGCGATCGACGACTGACCGCAGCGTTCGTTGCCCGGTGGGCGGCAGCCGCCTGAGGCCGCGCGGCAATCCCGGCGGGGCCGCTCCTTTCGGGAGCGGCCCCGCTGTTTTCCCGCAACGGCCGTAGCTGCGGCGATGCCCGCGCCGATAGCAGATCAACTGTCTCGGCGGGGGTTTTCCACAGGCCACCAGGTTGTCCACAGGTGACGACATCGGGACGGCTCGTGCGGCGGATTCCGAGCAGGGTCGGCGGCATACCAGAGCCCGACCGCTGGAGGCCGCGATGCCACCCCGTACCACGGTTCCGCCGATCCGCCGGCTCCCGCTGGTCGTCACCGGCGACGACGACCTGCTCGACGATGTGCTCCGGCTCGCCGCTGTCGGCGGCACGGAGGTGGAACTCGTCCGCGACCCGGCGGCAGCCCGCACCCGGTGGCTTCCCGCGCCCCTGGTGCTGCTCGGCGCCGACCAGGCGCAGGCCTGTCTGCGCGCCCGGTTGCCGCAGCGCCCCCGGCTGGTGCTGCTCGGCCGGGCTGGCCAGCTCGACCCCGGCTGGCAGATCGCCGAGCTGATCGGGGCCGAGCACGTCGCCACGCTGCCGGCTGCGGAGCCGTGGTTGGTGGATCGGTTCGCCGAACATCATCCGGATCGTCCGGCCGGCGTCGGCGCCCGTGTCGTCGCGGTCCTCGGTGGTCGGGGCGGTGCGGGCGCGAGTGTGTTCGCCGGTGGTCTGGCGGTTACCGCCGCTCGGGCCCGGTTACGCACCCTTCTGGTCGACGCCGACCCACTCGGTGGTGGCCTCGACCTCGTGCTCGGTTGGGAGCAGTTGGAAGGCCTGCGCTGGCCGTCGCTCACCAGCGCCGACGGACGGGTGGACGCCCCGGCGCTGGTGCAGGCCCTGCCCAGCCGGGGTGACCTCGTGGTGCTCTCCTGGGACCGCGGCGAGATGCTGCCGCTGCCGGCGTCGGCGATGGCGGCGACAGTGGACGCGGCCCGGCGTGGGCGGGACTTCGTGGTGATCGACCTGCCCCGACAGCTGGACGATGCGGCTGTGGTGGCGCTGCAAGCCGCCGACCAGGCGTTCGTCGTCGTGCCGGCCGAGTTGCGGGCCACCGCGGCGGCCACTCGGGTGGTGGCTGCGGCCGCCCCGCACTGCGCCGCGCTCTCGGTGGTGGTGCGCGGGCCCGCACCCGGGCGGTTGCGAGCGTCCGAGGTGGCACGTGCGCTGGGCCTCCCCTTGGCCGGCACGTTGCGGCCCGAGCCGGAACTCTGCCGTCGGCTGGAACGGGGCGAGGCTCCGGCCGCCGGAGGCAAGGGCCCACTGGCCGTGCTCTGCCAACGGATCGTCACCGACCTCACCGGCGCGCCGGCTACGGGTGCGGCATGACCGCCGGGCCGGAGGACGGCACCCTCGCCGCCCGGGTACGGCAGCGGATCGCCGCCGCCACCACCCCGGTCACCGCGGCTGCCATCGTCTCCGCGGTACGGGCCGAACCCGCCGCCGCAGTGCTCGGCGACACCGCCATGCTGCGGATCGCCGACCGCGTGCGAGACGACCTCGTCGGCGCCGGGCCGTTGGCGCCGCTGCTCGCCGACCCGGAGGTCACCGACGTCCTCGTCAACGGCGTCCGGGTCTGGGTCGACCGCGGGTCGGGGCTGCACCAGGTCGCCGTCCCGATGGGCTCGGTGGAGGACGTCCGTCGATTGGCGCAGCGGCTGATCGCCAGCGCGGGGCGGCGGCTCGACGACGGCTCGCCGTACGCGGACGCGCGGCTTCCCGACGGCACCCGACTGCATGCCGTGCTGCCGCCGGTGGCGACCGAAGGTCCCTACCTCTCGCTGCGGACCTTCCGACACCGGCCGTTCACGCTCGACGAGCTGGTGCACCAGGGGACCGTGCCGCGACCGCTGGCACCTCTGCTCGCCGCCGTCGTGGCGGCTCGGCTGGCGTACCTGGTGACCGGGGGCACCGGGTCGGGCAAGACGACCCTGCTCAACACCCTGCTGGGCATGGTGCCGACCACCGAACGGATCGTGCTGGTGGAGGACGCCGCCGAGCTGCGTCCGGGCCATCCGCACGTGGTGGGGCTCCAGGCGCGTACCGCCAATGTGGAGGGTACGGGCGTGGTCAGCCTGGCGGATCTGGTCCGGCAGGCGTTGCGGATGCGCCCGGACCGGCTGGTGGTCGGTGAGTGCCGCGGCGGTGAGGTGGTCGACCTGCTGGCCGCGCTCAACACCGGCCATGACGGAGGCGCGGGCACCTTGCACGCCAACACACCGTCGGACGTGCCGGCCCGGTTGGAGGCCCTCGGCATGTTGGGTGGGCTGCCTCGCCTGGCGCTGCACGCCCAGGTGGCCGCCGCGTTGCAGGTGCTGTTCCAGGTGCGACGCAGCGACCGGGGTCGCGTCCTGGAGTCGGTCTGCCTGCTGCTGCCCGAGGGGCCCGACCGCTTGGTGACGGTGGTGCCCGCCTGGGTGCGCGGCAGCGGGCTCGGGCTCGCCGCCCGTGCCCTCGGGGCTCTGCTGCGGGAGCGCGGGGTGGCGGTGCCACCCATCCTCAGCGAACCATGGCCCGGCTCGGCGGGTCCGGCATGACCGCCGAGACGATGCTGGTTGCGGCGCTGCTCCTGATCGCCGCTGCCCTGGTGGCGTGGCCCGTGCGGAGCATTCGGTCCCGTCGCCGTCGCGTACTGGCACCGGAGCGCATGTCCGGCCATGTTGATCCCGATGACGCCCTGGTGCAGTGGATCAGGGAACTCGGTCACACGCCGGACGGGCCGGTCGACGGCCCCGGACCTGCCCCAACCGGGGGTCCGGTCGGCATCGCGGGCGAGTCGGGTGCCAGCGAGAGACGGACGGCACTCGGTTGGCCCGACCGGGACGTCACCCGCAGCCCGAGGTGGCCGGGAGCGGCAGACGGGTTCACACGCCCGGAGGGGCCGACGCGCCCACCGGCCCGGCGGGATCCCCGACGCCCTACCAGCACCGCCCGCCCGGCAGTGGCCTGCACGATGCTTGATGCCGAGCGACAGCCGGACGGGTCGCCGGCCACGATCACGATCGGTGCCAGCGGCGTCGACACGGCCGGTCGGCACGACGTCTCCGGCCCGGCGACCGCAGACGGGGACGGCGACCTGGACACCGCCTGTCGAGGCAGCGCGTCCGCCGGGGCGGCGTCCGACGGGTGCGCGATCGTCGAGTGCCGCGCCCACGGGAGCGTCGGCGCGACCGGAAGACGGTCGAGCACGCCTCCGTCGGTGCGCATCTCGCGTTCGACGACCCGCGTGCTGCCGGTGGTCGGTCTGCTCGGCGGCGGTGTGGGTGCCGTGGTTGGCGGTCCGGTGGCCGCGGTCGCGATGGCCGGGTACGGCACGCTGGCCGTGCGCGCCGCGCTGCGTTGGCGAGTGAACCGGAGCGCCGAGCGGGACAGGCGAGTTGGGCTGGACCAGCTCTGCGGCCTCGCGGCGGACCTGCGGGCCGGGCTGCCCATCCCACCCGCGCTCGACGTGACGGCCGCCGGGGGTGACGGGGGGAGCCGCCTACGTCAGCTGACCTCGGCGGCGGTGCGGTTGGCCGACCGGACCGGTGCGCCGCTGGCGGAGCTTCTGGAGCGGATCGAGGCGGATGCTCGGGCCACCGACCGGGGTCTGGCCGCAGCGGCGGCCCAGGCGGCGGGTGCCCGGGCCACGGCCTGGCTACTGGCGGCCCTGCCGGTTGGGGGGATCGGGTTGGGGTACGGGATCGGCGTCGACCCCCTGGCGGTGCTCCTGCACAGCACTGTCGGCGGCGCCAGCGCGATTGTCGCGGTCGCCCTTCAGGTCGTGGGTCTCCTCTGGGCGGAACGGCTGGGCGCGGCGCCGGGGCGGGCAGGGTGACCGCCCGGGGCCCAGCCGGGCGGCGACCGGACGTGATCCGGCTCGCGGCGGTGCTGGCGGGGATCGCCGTGGCCGTCGTCGTCGAAGGCTGGCTCGGGTTGCTCGGCGCTCTCCCGGCCGCGTTCCTGCTCGATGTCCTGTTGCGGCGGATCGAGTCGCCCGCCGTGCGTCGGCGGCGGCAGCAGGAGGCCGCCGACCTGCCGCTCGCCGCGGACCTGCTGGCCGCGGCGATGCGGGCAGGCGCTCCGGTGGATCGCTCGGTACTGGCCGTCGCCGAGGCACTGGACGGGCCGCTCGCCGGCCGGTTGGCCCGGGTCGGCCGCACGCTGCTGCTCGGTGGCGGCCCGGCGGAGGCGTGGTCCGCGCTGGACGCAGTGCCCGGCGCGGAGCGCCTGACCGCTGCGGCGTTGCGCTCGGCAAACAGTGGCGCAGCCCTGGCCGGCGCACTGACCCGGCTCGCCGACGACCTGCGCGCCGACCGGGCCACCGCCGCCGAGGCATCGGCCCGTCGGGCGGGTGTGCTCATCGTCCTGCCGCTGGGGCTCTGCTTCCTGCCGGCATTCATTCTCGCCGGCCTCGTGCCGGTGATCGTCGCCGTTCTCGGCGACGTGCTCTGACCCCATCGAGAAGGGAAACAGTCATGCGCAAACTCATCGCCCGCCTGCGCGGCGATGCCGGAATGAACACGGCCGAGTACGCCGTGGGCACCCTCGCCGCGGTCGCCTTCGCCGGGATCCTGCTGAAGGTGCTGACCTCCGGCAACGTCCAGTCGGCACTGACCGCCGTCATCGACCGGGCACTGAAGTGATCGAGCGCCGGCAGGCTGGCCGCGATCCAGGTTCGAGCGTTCCCGGGCTGGCGACACGCGGCGGGCGGACACTTCGCGTCCTCCCGCGGCCCGTCGGCGGGGACCGGGGGTCCTTCACCGCCGAACTGGCGGCCGGCCTGCCGGCGCTGCTCCTGCTCCTGCTGGCCGGCCTGACCGCTGTCAACGCCGTCAGCGCGCAGGCGGGTTGCCTGCACGCGGCCCGGGAGGCAGCGCTCGCCGCCGCCCGGGGCGCGGACGGCGGCGCGGACGGTGACAGCGCGGCACCGCCGGGCGCGACGGTCTCAGTGTCCGTCGACGGCGACCGGGTGCGGGCGACGGTACGGGCACCCGTGCGGACGCTGGGCGGCCGACTACCGCGGATCACCGTGGTCGCCACCGCGGTCGCCGCCGTCGAACCGGGCGCGCAGGAGGGGAGTTGGTAGTGCGCAGAGATCCATCACCCCGTGCCGGTCACCCACCGGCCTCCGGGGAGTACGTCGCTGGACGGCCGGACCGGCAGCGAGGTGGAGCGACGGTCCTGCTGCTGGCGATAGGGCTCGTCTTCATGGTGTTCGGTACGTTCGGCGCCGCCATCGTCGCCGCTGGAATGGCGAGCCAGCGGGCGGCGGTTGCAGCCGACCTCGGCGCGCTGGCCGGGGCGGCGCGGGCGCTGGACGGCGACGCCGCGGCCTGCGCGACGGCATCCGACCTCGCCGGGCGCAACGAGGGCCGGCTGGTCGGCTGTCACCTCGACGGGATGGACGTGCTGGTGACGGTCGAGGTGGCGTTCACACCACTACCCGGCCTGACCCGGGTGGCTACGGCGAGCGCCCGCGCCGGCCCGGTACGTGGTTGAGCCCTGTGACTCAGCCGCACGGCGGCGTCTCTGCTCACCATTGCCGCAGTGCCGGACACAGCGAGAGGAGGGCATGCCGGTGGCTTTGTCGGATCGCCGGCCCGGACTCCGCCTCGGCTCGACCGCCTCCGTGGAACAGGCCCCGGGGCACTCCTGGGATCGGTGGGCGCTACGGAGCTGAATCGTTTACGACGCCAGGCGTGATGCGTTCACGACATCAGCTCCAAAGGGGGAGCGGACTACATCCGGGGGCAGGGGCCGGGTCACCAACGCCCTGCTGCCCGGCGGCGCGGTTCAAGGGCCTTTCGCCCAAGAGTGCTGCCGTCCAACGGTCTACCGCCAGCGAGTCAGGGCGCCTGCGGCCCGCCGGCCGGGACTGGTTGAGGTCCAGGTCCCGGCCGGCAGCCGAGGATTGGGTGGCCGCGACGGCGACCGTGCGGGGTCGCCGCGCCCCGCGGTGGCCCAGGCCGGCTGTGTCAGCGGGCCTGGAGCGCGTCGAGGGCGACGGCCATCGCGATGACCAGGCGACGGTCGATCTGCGGGTGCTGCACCTCGACGACGTACTTGTCGCGCAGGCCCCACTTCTTGACCACGGTGAAGACCGACTGACCGCCTGCGGTGAAGTCGAAGTGGTACGGAAGCCAGGACAGCGAGTCGACGAATCGACGCAGCAGTGCCACCGGCATGCTCCGCTCCTGGCCCGTCACCTGCGGCAGACCGGCCTGCTCGACGTGCCAGGTGGAGCGCAGCAGCGACTGGGCGAAGTCCTTGCGGAACAGGCCGATCGGGTTGCCGGCCGCGTCAGTGACGTCGTACGTGGCACCGAGGTCGATGCGCTGGCGGGCCTTGAAGCCGAGCAGAGGCTGCTGCTTGGAGTCATCCGTGTAGATGGTCACCTGCTCCTTGAAGGCGAGCCGCTTCTGCTGCGCGAACGCCAGCAGCTCACCCTCGGTGCCATCGGGGGCGACCGCCCGGACCTCGTACTGGTTGACCATCATGCGCAGTCGTTGGCGGATGTGGAACTGGTGCTGGCCCTGCACGTTGTCGAGCTGCATGTGTACTCCTCCGGGGATTGGTGCGCCGGAGTCTCGCACAGCCCGACGACCGCCGCGCCCCTGCCGCCCATGATCAGTAGCTGCTGGGTAGCCGTCGAGGTCGCCGGACGACTACCCAGCACGAAAGTGGTCACTGGTGCCCGGGCAGGACCACTCCGGAGGACCTCAGCGACTGTCGACGGAGTTCGCGGCCCGTAGCGCCCAGGTGTTCAGCACCTGGTGGATGCCGCGCAGCCGCTCGTTGATCTGTTCCAGCCGTTCCGCCTGAGCCAGGGCGGCCAGTGCCGACCCCAGCGCGATCTGCTGGTCGAGGGTGAGATTGTCCTGGTCAATGGTGTAGAGCAGGTCGACGGTTTCGGCGATGGTGTCGGCCACGGCTTCTCCTCGGGCACGGGGGCGGTCGGCAACATGGGCATCGATGGAAGCGCTCCCACACCATTGTGCCCCGTGCCGTGCCGATTCATGCAAGCCGCTCAGTCCGGCAGGTTCGCCAACACCACGTCGAGCACCCGGATCGCGTCCGGCTTGGACAGGGGGTTGTTGCCGTTGCCGCATTTCGGTGACTGCACGCAGGACGGGCAACCGGCCTCACAGCCGCACTCCGCGATGGCGTCCCGGGTGGCCCGCAGCCACGCCGCCGCCGTCCCGTATGCCCGCTCGGCGAACCCGGCCCCACCCGGATGCCCGTCGTAGACGAAGACGGTCGGCGCTTCGGTGTCGGGGTGCAGGGCGGTGGAAAGCCCGCCGATGTCCCACCGGTCGCAGGTGGCCATCAGCGGCAGCAGGCCGATCGCGGCGTGTTCGGCGGCGTGCAGCGCACCCGGCACGTCGGCCGGCTGGACCCCGGCGAGGGCCAACGACTGCGGCGACAGGGTGAACCAGACCGCCACCGTGCGAAGCTCCCGGGTGGGCAGGTCGAGTGGTCGGGTGTCGATCACCTCGCCGGTGGCGATCCGCCGCCGCTGGTACGACACCACCTGACTGGTCACATCCACCTCGCCCAGGAACATGCCCACCGGGCCGGCGTCCACGTAGGAGCGCACCGACACCACCGACAGGTCGGTGACGTCGCGGGCGTGGGTGGACCAGTCCGGTTCCTCGGCGCGTACCAGCGCGCAACCGTCGGCCAGGTCCAGCTGGTCGACCACGTACGAGACGCCCTGATGCAGATAGACCGCGCCGGAGTGCAGCAGGAAGTGCGACGAGCCGCCGTCGACAGTGCCGAGCAGCCGGCCCGTCGACGACTCCACCACGGCGACCGGGGCACCGCCCTCGCCGCGCAGGTCCACCTCTGGCCGCTCCCGGTGCCGCCAGTACCAACCGGTGGGCCGCTGCCGTAGCGCCCCCGCCGCGACCAGCTCGTCGACCGCCTCCTTCGCCCCCTCGCCGAAGAGCGCCAGATCGGCAGGTGTGAGCGGTGCCTCCACCGCGGCGCAGGCCAGCTGCGGTGCCAGCACGTACGGGTTGGCCGGGTCGAGCACCGTCGCCTCGACCGGCGCGCCGAAGATCGCCTCCGGGTGGTGCACCAGGTAGGTGTCGAGGGGATCGTCCCGGGCCACCAGCACGGCGAGGGCCTCCTGCCCGGAACGCCCGGCGCGGCCCGCCTGCTGCCACAGCGACGCCCGGGTGCCCGGATAGCCGCAGATCAGCACCGCGTCGAGCCCGACCAGGTCCACGCCCAGCTCCAGTGCGTTGGTGGAGGCCAGGCCGAGCAGGTCGCCGTGCAACAGCGCCCGTTCCAGCTCGCGCCGCTCCTCCCGCAGGTAGCCGCCCCGGTAGGCGGCCACCCGGTCGCCGAGCCCCGGAACCGCGTCGTCCAGCGCTCGGCGCGCGTTGGTGGCCACCACCTCGGCGCCCTTGCGGGAGCGGACGAAGGCGAGGGTGCGTACCCCCTCGGCGACCGTGTCGGCGAGCAGGTCCGCGGTCTCGCGCAGCGCCGACCGGCGGACCTGGTGGAGCTCGTCGTGTTCGCCCGTCGCCTGTGGCGGCACCGGCGTGGAGGCCGACGAGTCGGGTGGCAGCAGCGGCGGTTCCCAGAGCGCGAAGGTCACCCCACCACGGGGGGAGGCGTCCTCGGTGACCGCCGTCACCGGCAGCCCGGTCAGCCGCCCGGCGGCGGTGGCCGGGTCACCGGACGTCGCCGAGGCGAGCACGAACACCGGGGTGGCTCCGAACCGGGCGCACTGCCGCCGCAGCCGACGCAGCACGTGCGCGACGTGCGAGCCGAACACCCCCCGGTACGTGTGGCACTCGTCGATCACCACGTAGGCGAGTCGGCGCAGGAAGCCGGACCACTGGGCGTGCCCGGGCAGGATGCCGTGGTGCAGCATGTCCGGGTTGGTCAGCACGAACCGGGAGTGCCGCCGGATCCACTCCCGCTCGGTGCGCGGAGTGTCCCCGTCGTAGCAGGCGGGGCGTACCCCTTCCAGCTCCAGCGCGGAGACGGCGCGCAACTGGTCCGCGGCGAGGGCCTTGGTCGGCGCCAGGTAGAGCACCGTGGCCCGGGGGTCGGCCAGCAGGGTGGCCAGGGCGGGCAGTTGGTACGCCAGTGACTTGCCGGACGCGGTGCCGGTGGCGACGACCACGTGCTGGCCCTCGTACGCCAGGTTGGCCGCCTCGGCCTGGTGCTGCCACGGCGCGACCACGCCGCGTCGGGTGAACGCCGCGCGCAACTCCGCCGGTGCCCACGACGGCCACGGCGCGGGCACCCCGGCGCGGGCCGGTACCCGCTCGACGTGGGTGACCGGGTCGGCGGCGCCTCGGGCGCGTAGCCGGCGCAGCAGGTCGGCGGGCGCTGGCCCGGTGCCGGGACCAGCGGATACGGTGGCCGCGGACGACGACTCCAGGTCGTGGCGCGGCGTGCCGCGCGCGGAGCTGAAGTCGTCGGAGGTCACGCCCTGCACTCTCGCACTGGTGTTCGGAGATGAAAAGTCGGACACCGGGGTAAGGGGAAGCCTCCGCTGGCGTCCGCAGGCCGCCCCGGCGGTAGTGGTTAGATGCCCACGAGAGTTTACGGCTCTGGCGAGGAGGACCGATGGAGCTGTCACTGGCGACCCGCACCGTGGGCGAGCACACGGTGCTCGAGGTCGGTGGTGAGGTGGACGTCTACACCGCGCCCCGGCTCCGTGAGCGACTCCTCGAACTGATCGACGGTGGCGCCCGTCACGTGGTGGTGGACCTCGGTCGGGTGGACTTCCTCGACTCGACCGGGCTGGGGGTGCTGGTCGGCGCGCTCAAGCGGCTTCGCTCGGCCGGCGGTTCGTTCGCGCTGGTCTGCGACAAGGAGCCACTGCTCAAGATCTTCCGGATCACCGCGCTGGACCAGGTGTTTCCGCTGCACCCGACGGTCGACGCGGCGGTCAGCGCCGACTCGGCGGGCGCCGGCGCGTGATGGCGACAGTCAAGCTCTCCTTCTCGCCCGCTCCGGTGCACGTGCGCACCGCCCGCCTGGTCGGCGTCGCCGTCGCCCGGCGGGCCGGGGTGCGGGAGGACCTGCTGGACGAGGTGCGCCTGGCCATCGGTGAGGCGTGCACCCGCGCGGTGGCCCTGCACCGGCAGTACGGCCTGGCCGACCCGGTGCTGGTCGAGATGTCCGACGGTGGCTCGTACGCCGTGCGGGTGGTGGACCGGGCGCCCATCGAGGCGGGTATCGGTCTGACCGCGCTGCCGCCGGACGAGCTGGCCAACGAGTCGCTGACCGACGAGGCGCTCACCACCGGCGTCGGCTTCGCGCTGCTCGCCGGTTTCGTCGAGGACCTCCAGGTGCGCCCGGTCGACGAGGGCATCGGCACCGAGGTGCGGATGGTGTGGCCGGTCGGCCGCTGACCGGTTCCGCCGTGTAGGCCGCGTCCCCTGCTGGGGATGCGGCCTTCTTTGCATGGATGGGGCCCTATATCAGATTTAGTTTCATAACACAGCGACGAAGATCATCGCGACACGGTGCCACCTGGGTGTGACCTCCAACACTGTGGAGGGCTACAGTACCCGGGTTGTCAGCAAGTGACCTATCCCGCAGCCAGCGGGTATGGGTGTTCATCGCTGGTCCGCTGGTGGGTTGGCGCGCGCTTGCGAGTCCGCATCCAGGCGTCGGTCAGTGCGTCTCCACTCACCGGCGCGATTGTTCGGTAACAGGAGGACACAGATGTCCGAGACCTTGGCCGCCGACGGCGGCGGGCTTTCCCTTACCGGAAGCAATGTCACCTACGTCGTCATCGCCGCGGTCGTCGCGCTGGTGGCACTTGGTTTCGCTGCCGCCCTGACGAAAACGGTGCTGGCCGCTGGTAGGGGCACCGAAAAAATGCAGGAGATCTCGGGGGCGGTCCAGGAGGGCGCTTCGGCCTACCTGCTCCGACAGTTCCGCACCCTGGCGATCTTCGTCGTCGTCGCCGTCGTGCTGCTCTTCCTTCTTCCGGTGCACGACACCGACGGCAGTGAGCTGGCCGTGAAGATCGGCCGCTCGCTCTTCTTCGTGGTGGGCGCCCTGTTCAGCGCGTTCATCGGCGGTGCCGGCATGTGGCTGGCCACCCGCGCCAACCTGCGGGTGGCCGCCGCCGCACGGGAGCGGGTCGGTGGCCGCGAGGCGGCCATGAAGATCGCCTTCCGGACCGGCGGTGTCGTCGGCTTCCTCACCGTCGGCCTCGGCCTCTTCGGTGCGGCGCTGGTCGTCCTCGTCTACCGGGGTGACGCGCCCACGGTGCTGGAGGGCTTCGGCTTCGGCGCCGCCCTGCTCGCGATGTTCATGCGGGTCGGTGGCGGCATCTTCACCAAGGCCGCCGACGTCGGCGCCGACCTGGTCGGCAAGGTCGAGCAGGGCATCCCCGAGGATGACCCGCGCAACGCCGCCACCATCGCCGACAACGTGGGCGACAACGTCGGTGACTGCGCCGGTATGGCCGCCGACCTGTTCGAGTCGTACGCGGTCACGCTGGTCGCCGCGCTGATCCTCGGTCGCGCCGCCTTCGGCGAGCAGGGCCTGGTCTTCCCGCTGATCATCTCCACCATCGGCGTGCTGATCGCGATCGTCGGCGTCTTCATCACCCGCCTGCGCGCGTCCGACCGCAACGGCCTGACCGCGATCAACCGGGCCTTCTACCTGTCGGCTGTACTCTCCGCGGTGCTGGTGGCGATCGCCGCCTACGCGTACCTGCCGGCGACCTTCGGCGAGTTCGACAGCGGTCTCACCGACGCCAGCGGCAACCCGCGACTGGTGGCCATCGGCGCGGTCGTGATCGGCATCGTGCTGGCCGCCGCGATCCAGGCGCTGACCGGCTACTTCACCGAGACCAACAAGCGGCCGGTACAGGACATCGGCAAGAGCTCGCAGACCGGTGCCGCCACCGTCATCCTCGCCGGCATCAGCATCGGTCTGGAATCGGCGGTCTACTCGGCGGTGCTGATCGGCGCGGGCGTCTTCGGCGCGTTCCTGCTCGGCGGCAGCTCCATCACGCTGTCGCTGTTCGCGGTGGCGCTGGCCGGCACCGGGCTGCTCACCACCGTCGGCGTGATCGTCGCGATGGACACCTTCGGCCCGATCTCCGACAACGCCCAGGGCGTCGCCGAGATGTCCGGCGACATCGACGAGCACGGCGCGCGCACGCTGACCGAGCTGGACGCGGTCGGCAACACCACCAAGGCGATCACCAAGGGCATCGCGATCGCCACGGCGGTGCTCGCGGCGACCGCGCTGTTCGGCTCGTACACCGACACGCTCAGCAGCGCGTACGCGACGGCGGGCGTGGGCGACGTCGGCAACGAGATCCTCAACGCGCTGAACGTGGCGAACCCGCGCAACCTGGTCGGCCTGATCATCGGCGCGGCGGTGGTCTTCCTCTTCTCCGGGCTGGCCATCAACGCGGTGTCCCGCTCGGCCGGCGCCGTGGTGATGGAGGTCCGCCGGCAGTTCCGTGAGCTGCCCGGCATCATGGACGGCACCCAGCGCCCGGAGTACGGCAAGGTCGTCGACATCTGCACCCGGGACGCGCAGCGCGAGCTGATGACCCCCGGTCTGCTGGCCATCCTGGCGCCGATCGCTGTCGGCTTCGGCCTCGGGCCCGGCGCGCTCGCGGCGTACCTGGCCGGTGCGATCGGTGCCGGCACCCTGATGGCGGTGTTCCTGTCCAACTCCGGTGGGGCCTGGGACAACGCCAAGAAGCTGGTCGAGGACGGCGCGTACGGCGGCAAGGGCTCCGAGTCGCACGCCGCCACGGTCATCGGCGACACCGTCGGTGACCCGTTCAAGGACACCGCCGGCCCGGCGATCAACCCGCTGATCAAGGTGATGAACCTGGTCTCGCTGCTGATCGCGCCCGCCGTGGTGGCCTGGAGCGTCGGCGACGACCGCAACGTCGGCCTGCGGATCGGCATCGCCCTGGTCGCGACGCTGATCATCGTGGCGTCGGTGGTGTTCAGCAAGCGCAAGGGCATCGCGATGTCCGACTCGGACGCCGACGGCAACACCGGCGCGGGCAGCACCGACCACCGCCCGGAGACGGTCAACGCCTGATCCAGTAACGGCCCGGGTCCCCGGTCGACGTGGCTTGTCGACCGGGGACCCCGGCCGTCCGGCCCGGTGCCACACCTGGCCAAAGGCCGTACGCTGCAACGCATGCGTACGTGCCGGGCGTCTGCCGCCGGAAAGCTCACGGTGGTCCTGGCCACGATCGTCGTTCTGGCCGGCTGCGGCGGGGGTCCCAGCCCACGGGCCTGGGCGGCCTCGGTCTGCGGCGCCCTCACCCCGTGGCGCTCCGAGATCAACAAGCTGACCAGCAGCACGGACGAGCAGATGACCGCGCAGACCACGCCGGCGCAGGCCAAGGAGAACCTGGTGCGGCTCTTCGACGGGGCGGAGCAGGCCAGCGAGGCCGCGCGCCGCAAGGTGGAGAAGGCGGGCATCCCGGAGGCGGAGAACGGCGAGGCCATCTCCGCGGGTTTCCGCACCTCCCTGGGGAAGATGCGGGACGCGTACGGCCGTGCCCGGGACACCATCGACGGCCTGGGCACCGGCGAGGCGACGGCGTTCTACGACGGCGTGCGGGCCGCGGTGGAGACCCTCAACAAGGAGTACGACGCCGGCGCGCTGGACACCAGCAAGCTCAACTCCGAGGAGTTGAAACAGGCATTCGACGAGGTGCCGGAGTGTCGCTGAGCGGGCTCGGTGACACCGGGAAGGCGCAGCCGCCCCCGGCGCTGTTTCCCGCGCCCGAGTCCGACACGCCCACTCCCGGGCGACGCCGTGGCGGCGCGCCGCAGGACCGCTCGTCGCCCGACGTTCGCAACGGCCCGCCCCAGAGCGACGACGCGGACCGGCAACTTGTCTTCTTCGGCGCGGACGCGGCCGAACCGACCGTCGCCGACCTGGCCGGGCTGCTGGCCGGGCCGGCCGAGGTGGTCCGGATGGGCGGGACCGCCCGGCTCTCGGTGCAGGTGGACGCCGCCTGGCGGGTGCACGTGCTCGTCGCCGAGCTGGCGGCGCGGGGGTTGGCGGCGAGCTGGGAGCCGACCGAGGGCGCGGGACACGCCGTCCGTACGTCGTACACCCGGGTCTTGAAGCCGCTGGCGGCCGCCTGGCTGCAGGGTACGACGAAGCGCCCGCCGGCCGCGTTCCACCTGACCGGTCGGCGGTTGCGGCTGTGGCTCGCCGCCGCCGGGACGCCGGAGCCTCCGGACTGCTTCCTGTTGCGTCTGGGCGTCGACGACCAGGAGTGTTGGGAGCCGATCGGCGTGGCGCTCGCCTCGGCGGGGCTGGCCGGAACGTTGCTCGGCCCGGGTGAGGGCGGCCCGGCGTACCGGATCACCGGCCGCCGCCGATTGGCGCGGCTCGCCGAGCTGGTCGGCGGGCCGCCGCCCGCAACGCCACTCGAAGCCTGGCCGACCTGACCCACCCCTCATCGCGTCGATCATGGAGTTGTGCTGGTGGACGTATTGCTCGTCCGTGGCTAAAACGCCCACCATAAGTCCATGATCGACGCGATTGGGCGGCGGCTTGGGACGGTGTGGCCGGGTGTCTGGTGCCGGACAGACGGCGGGTCGATCCAGGCGGAAAACGGGTGGGTCGTGGGCCCACCATCGTCACAGTGACCCGCTTCGAGCCCTACCCACGGTGTACGGTGGCGCCGTCCGGCAGTGCCGAGCGCGGCGGAGTGGCGTCGACAGCCGCGTCGAAGCGGTTTGCGGCCCGCGAAACCCGAAACGCGGGCGGCGCGTTACGTTGGACATCCGGACCGCCGGTGCGACGGCGGGGTCGAAAGCGGTCGCTGTCCGGGCGCCGGCAGGCCACGAGCAGGAGTGAGGTCGGGGAGAGACGTGCCGAGCAACGCTGGAACCACCCGTCTGGTCATCGTCGAGTCACCGGCGAAGGCCAAGACGATCTCGGGCTACCTCGGCCCGGGGTACGTCGTGGAGGCCAGCTTCGGTCACGTCCGCGACCTGCCACGCAACGCCGCCGACGTGCCGGCCAAGCACAAGAAGGAGCCCTGGGCCCGGCTCGGGGTGGACGTCGACAACGGCTTCCAGGCGCTCTACGTCGTCTCCGCCGACCGTAAGCAGCAGATCAGCAAGCTGGTGAAGCTGGCGAAGGAAGTCGACGAGATCCTCCTGGCGACGGATGAGGACCGTGAGGGCGAGGCCATCGCCTGGCACCTGGTCGAGACGCTCAAGCCCAAGGTCCCGGTCAAGCGGATGGTCTTCCACGAGATCACCAAGCCGGCGATCCAGGCGGCGGTGGCCAACCCTCGGGAGATCGACCGCGATCTGGTGGACGCCCAGGAGGCGCGCCGGATCCTCGACCGCCTGTACGGCTACGAGGTCTCCCCCGTGCTGTGGAAGAAGGTCATGCCGCGGCTCTCGGCCGGCCGGGTGCAGTCCGTGGCGACCCGCATCGTGGTCGAGCGGGAGCGCCAGCGGATGGCCTTCCGCACCGCCGAGTACTGGGACATCCTGGCCACCCTCGCGGTGGCGAACGCCGGCGAGGGCCCGCGGAACTTCAACGCCACGCTGATCGCGTTGAACGGCGACCGGATCGCCACCGGTAAGGACTTCGAGCCGACCACCGGTCGGGTCCGGGCCGGCGCCGGCGTCGTGCACCTCGACGAGAGTGGCGCCCGGGGTCTCGCGGCCCGACTGGAGGGGCGGCCGTTCACCGTCACCCGGGTCGAGGAGAAGCCCTACCGCCGTCGCCCGTACGCGCCGTTCATCACCTCGACCCTCCAGCAGGAGGCGGCCCGCAAGCTGCGCCTGTCCTCGCAGCAGACGATGCGCACCGCGCAGCGCCTGTACGAGAACGGCTACATCACCTATATGCGTACCGACTCGGTCAACCTGTCGGAGACCGCCATCTCGGCGGCCCGCCGACAGATCGTCGAGCTGTACGGCGAGCGCAGCGTTCCGCCGGAGCCGCGCCGCTACACCGGCAAGGTGAAGAACGCGCAGGAGGCGCACGAGGCGATCCGCCCGGCGGGGGACAACTTCCGTACCCCGGGTGAGGTGGCCAAGGAGCTGTCCGCCGAGGAGTTCAAGCTCTACGAGCTGATCTGGCGGCGCACCATCGCCTCGCAGATGACCGACGCGGTCGGCTCCAGCGTGTCGGTGCGCATCCGGGCGGTCTCCACGTCGCAGGAGGAAGCGGACTTCGGCGCGACCGGCAAGACCATCACCGACCCGGGCTTCCTGCGCGCCTACGTCGAGTCGAGCGACGACGAGAACGCCGAGGCCGAGGACGCCGAGCGCCGGCTGCCCACCCTGGTCAAGGACCAGCCGCTGACCGCCGACGAGCTGGCCGCGCAGGGTCACCACACCCAGCCGCCGTCGCGCTACACCGAAGCGTCGCTGGTCAAGGCCCTGGAAGAGCTGGGCATCGGCCGTCCGTCGACCTACGCGTCGATCATGCAGACGATCCAGGACCGGGGGTACGTCACCAAGCGCGGCCAGGCGATGATCCCGACCTTCCTGGCCTTCGCGGTGATCGGGCTGATGGAGCGGCACTACCCCCGCCTGATCGACTACGACTTCACCGCCACCATGGAGAACGAGCTGGACGAGATCGCCGGCGGTGACCACGCCGCGGTCGACTTCCTCACCGCGTTCTACTTCGGCAGCTCCAACGGTGCCGGCGACCAGGACATCGCTCGTTCCGGCGGGCTCAAGAAGCTGGTCACCGAGAACCTCAACGACATCGACGCCCGCAGCGTCAACTCCATCCCGCTCTTCACCGACGACGACGGCCGCGAGGTCGTCGTGCGGGTCGGCCGCTACGGGCCGTACCTGCAACGGGAGCTGCCCGGCGGCGAGCAGCCGGCACCGGCCGCTGCTTCGGGCGAGGGCGAGGAGGCCGGTGCCCAGGGTGACCGGGCGCCGATCCCCGAGGGCCTGGCCCCGGACGAGCTGACCCCGGAGAAGGTGCACGAGCTGTTCCTCGGCGGCAGCGGCGAGCGCAAGCTCGGCGACGACCCCGGCACCGGCGAGCCGATCGTGCTCAAGTCCGGCCGGTTCGGCCCGTACGTGTCCAGCGGCGAGCGGAAGTCGTCGCTGCTGCGTACGCAGACCCCGGAGTCGCTGACCCTGGAGGAGGCGCTCAAGCTGCTCAGCCTTCCCCGGCTGATCGGTGTCGCGCCGGACGGCGTCGAGATCTTCGCGAACAACGGTCGCTACGGCCCGTACGTCAAGCGGGGCGAGGAGTTCCGTTCGCTGGAGTCAGAGGACCAGATGTTCACCGTCGGTCTGGACGAGGCGCTGGCTCTGCTGGCCGCCCCGAAGACCCGTGGACGGCGAGCCGCGGCACCGCCGCTGCGCGAGATGGGCGTGGACCCGGCGACCGAGAAGCCGTTGGTGATCAAGGACGGTCGGTTCGGTCCGTACGTGACCGACGGGGAGTTCAACGCGTCGCTGCGGCGCGGCCAGACGCCGGAGGCGCTGACCATCGAGGAAGCGTCCGAGATGCTGGCCGAGAAGCGGGCGAAGGGTCCGGCGCCGCGGAAGAAGGCGGCGGCGAAGAAGGCCCCGGCGAAGAAGGCGACGGCCACCAAGAAGACGGCTGCCGCCAGCAAGTCCACGGCCGCGAAGAAGACCACCACTGCCAAGGCGACGGCGGCGAAGAAGGCTCCGGCGAAGAAGGCCGCCCCGCGCAAGGCCGCCACCAGCACGGAGTAGCCCGCCGCGCCGTCCGACCCGTCGGGTGGCACCGTTCCGACGCTCCAGATCTTGGACAGTTTCCGACGGAAACTGTCCAAGATCTATTTTGTGGTGTTTCGGGTCACGCGAGCGGCCGGGGCCTTCGCGGTTTCGCCGGTACCGTCGTACCGTATGGCCATGCCGACAAGGAAGAGGCGTGCGGGCGGAGAGAAGCGGGATGCCGTTCTCGACGCCGTTGCCGGCGTCCTGGCCACCCGCGGCTACGAGAACACCCGCTTCACGGACGTGTCGGCTGCCGGTGGGGTGGCCATCAGCACCCTCCAGACCTACTTCGGCTCCCGCGAAGACATGATCATCGAAGCGATGCAGGTGTTCACCGACCGGGAGGTGGAGGCCCTGCGCGCCGTCTCCACCGCCGAGGACGATCCGTGGCGACGACTTGTCGCGTTGGTCGACCGGAGCCTGCACAACTCGGAGCAGACCCGACAGGTTCTGGTCGAGTTCTGGCGCTCCGCGATGCGCGACGACGAGCTGCGCGACTACAGCGCCAACGTGCAGGAGCGGTACCGGGCACCCTTCCTGGCCGCTGTCCGGGAAGGCGCTGCCCGGGGTGCGTTCACGCTGGCCCACGACGCCGAGGCGGTGACGGACCTGCTGCTCTCGGCGCTGGCCGGTCTGATCATCTCTCGCGTCCAGCACCATTCCACGCCGGCACCGGCGGACTTCCGCGATGTTCTCCTGACCCAACTCAGGCTGATGCTGGGCGTCAACGGCTCCCAACCCGAACGGATCGAGGCACGATGACCACCGTCGAGATCACCCGTTTCCGCGTTCCCGACGAGCACGCGGACGCCCTGCTGGCCGCGCGGCCGGCGATGCTGCGGGACTTCCAGGCCGACCGTGGTGGCTTCCTCGGTGCGCGACTGATCCGGCTGACGGCCGACGAGTGGCTGGACGTCGTCTTCTGGGCCTCGTCCGAGGACTACGCCGAATCCCGCAGCCGGGGCGCCAACCTGCCCGGCATCCAGACGTTCTTCTCGCTGATCGAATCAGTGATCAGCATGGAGGAGGGCACGACCACCGACCTGGACCAGCCGTGATCTGGACCGCCGGCTTCCGTACCGGGTTGCTCAGCCCGTACGAGCAGCTCCAGTTCAGCGAACCCCGTGGCTTCGCCGATCAGACCGTCCGTCAGGTGCTGCACCTGGCCGGCGGCGGGGAGGCATTCCGGGTACGGCTGACGAACCGCTACGGCCGCACCCCGTTGACCATCGGAGCTGCCACGGTCGCCGTCGACGGCCAGTGGGTGGCTCTCACCGTCGACGGCGCGGAGCGCCACGTCATCCCGGCGGGCGAGGAGGCGGTCACCGACCCGGTGGGCATCCCCGTCGCGGCCGGCACGGATCTGGTGCTGAGCCTCTACCTTCCGGAGCGGACCGGTCTGGCCACCCATTCGCACAAGCCGGCCGAGGTCGCCCGGATAGTCGACGGGAATCACGTCACCTCTCCCGATCTGGTGGGGGCCGAGCAGGTCGAGGCCCGGTACCACCTCGCGGGCGTGGACGTGCTCGCCCCCCGGGACACCGCTGTCGCCGTGGCCTTCGGCGACTCCTGGTTCGAAGGCGTCGGGACCACGACGAGCGCGAATCGTCGCTCGGTCGACGTCCTCAACCGGCGTCTGAAGCGCGGGTGGGTGGTCAACCAGGGCATCGCCGGCAACCGGCTCCTGCGTGACGGTGTCGGTGAACACGCGCTGGCGCGCTTCGACAGTGACGTCCTCTCCATCCCCGCCCTGACCCACGTCCTGGTCCACTTCGGTATCAACGACCTCGGTCTCCCGGTCATGTTGGGCGAGCCGGCCGTCACCGCCGACGCTCTCGTCGGGGGCTTCCGGGCGCTGGCCGACCGCGCCCACGGCGCCGGCCTGCGGATCGTCGTCGCCACCATCGGCCCCTTCGCGGGTGCCGGCCCGGAGATCAGCACGCCGGCTGGCCTCGCCACCCGACGCGAGGTGAACGACTGGATCCGTACGACGGACGCCTTCGACGCCGTCTTCGATGTGGCGAGCGCCGTCGCGGATCCGCACGCCCCCGACCATATCCACCCCGCGCTGGACAGCGGCGACGGCATGCACCTGAACGACCGGGGCGCGCAGGCGATGGCCGACGCGGTGAACCTGGACGACCTGGCGCTCTAAGGCTGGTCACCGCGACGGCGCGTACCGAGGTGAGCCGTCAGACCCCGAGGACGTGCTTCAGGTGGGGGTTGGTGAAGACGCGGTGGGGGTCGAGCCGGTCGCGGACGGCCTGGAAGTCCGCGAAGCGGGGGTACGCGGTGGCCAGCGAGGCGGCGTCGCGGTAGTGCAGCTTGCCCCAGTGCGGGCGGCCGCCCAGCCCGGCGGTCACCTGCTCGAAGGCCCGGAAGTACGGCTCGTACGGCATGCCGACGTACTGGTGCACGGCGATGTAGGCGTTGTCCCGGCCGTAGCCGTGCGAGAGCCAGATGTCGTCGGCGGCGGTGAATCGCACCTCCACCGGGAAGAGCACCTTGAACGGCAGGCCGTCCACGATCCGCTGGAGCGCGGCGAGCGCCTCGGGCAACGCCTCCCGGGGCAGGCCGTACTCCATCTCCACGAAGCGGACCCGGCGCGGTGTGCAGAAGACCCGGTCGGAGCGTCCGGTGTACTGCCGTTCGGTGAGGGCGCGGGCGGACACCGCGCTGATCCCCGGGGCCAGCGCGGGCACGGCTCGGCCGAGTCGGCAGGCGCCGGCGAAGACCCGGTTGGACAGGAAGTCGTCGTCCACCCAGCCGCGCCAGCGGGACAGCGGCCGGTCGTTGGCGGGTACCCGGTCGTTGGCCTTGACCTGGACGCGGGACGTGTACGGGAACCAGTAGAACTCGACGTGGTCGTGCCGGCCGATCAGCTCGGGTAGTTCGCCGAGCACGTCGGCGAGTTCGGCCGGTCGTTCGTGGGCGCGCAGGACGAAGGCGTCCACGCAACGCAGGGTCACCTCGACCAGGACGCCGAGCGCGCCGAGCGACACCCCAGCGGCGGCGAGGACGTCGGGGTGCTCGTCGGCGGAGCAGCGCAGCACCTCGCCGGTGCCGGTGACCAGGGTGATCGCCTCGACGAAGGTGGAGAGGCACCCGTAGCCGGCCCCGGTGCCGTGGGTGCCGGTGGAGATCGCCCCGGCGACGGTCTGCGCGTCGATGTCGCCGAGGTTGGGCAGGGCGAGGCCGTGCCGGGCGAGCAGGCCGTTGAGCGCGTGCAGGGTCATGCCCGCCGGCACGGTGACCAGTCGGTGTGCGACGTCCACGCTGACGGTGGTGTCCAGGTCGGACAGGTCCATCCGACGGTCGTCGGCGAGCGCGACGGCGGTGAACGAGTGGCCGCTGCCCGTCACCCGGATCCGACCGCCGTCGTCGGCGGTGGATCTGACGGCTTCTGCGACCTCGCTCGGCGAGCCGGGGCGCAGGATCGCGCTGGCGCTGCCACGCTGGTTCCCGGCCCAGTTGGACCATCCAGCCCCGAGGGGTGCGGTGCGGACCATGCGCGCTCCTCATTCATGAATATGAACTGACTTCATATCAGGAACGTTCTAGCTGGTAAATACCGCAATTGCGATCCGCTCGTTGTACCGGTAGTCACGGACTCGTGACGTGGAGATATGTTCATCCGTCGAAGGGGGGTGGCGCAGAGTGTCCACACCAGCCGCCACGACCGGGCCGCTGCGCCGCGTACCGGTGCAAGGTCGAAGTGTCGCGCGGGTACAGCGCATGTTGGATGCCTGCGCCGAACTCGTCGACGAGGTGGGGTACGAGGGGCTGACCACCACCCTGCTGGCCGAGCGGGCCGAGGTGGCGATCGGGTCGGTCTACCAGTTCTTCCCGGACAAGCGAGCCATCGTGCAGGCGTTGACCCTGCGGACCATGGAGTCCTACCTCCAGCGCCTCGACGAGCGGTTCGCCTCCGACGAGATGACCCACTGGTGGGACGGCGTCGACGCGGGCATCGACGAGTACATCACGATGCACCGCACCGTCCCCGGCTTCCGTACCCTGCACTTCGGCGACGTGGTCGACCTGCACCTGCTCGACGAGCAGCGGGACAACAACGGCGTGATCGCCGACCAGTTGGCCCGGGTGCTCACCGAGCGTTTCGGGCTCACCGACGTGCCCAAGCTGCGCTTCGTGCTGGAGATCGCCGTCGAGGCGGCGGACGCGCTGATCAAGCTCGCGTTCCGTCGGAAGTCCGACGGTGACGAGCGGGTGCTGCTGGAGGCGAAGGCGTTGATCCGGGAGTACCTGCACCGCCAGGTCGACGGCCCGGAGAACGGTCGGCCCGTGGTCGGCCAGCAGGCCGAGGCGCCCCAACACGCCTGAGTCGGCGTGGGGCGCCGGCCCCGGCCGGCGGTGGTGGGGGCGGCTGTCCGGTCTCAGAGGAAAGCCTGCCCCTCACCCCGGTAGGTGGGGACGGTCGCCACGAGCCTGTCGCCCTCGATCAGGTGCAGCTCGTTGACCCGTTCGCACAGCTCACCCGCCTTGGCGTGCCGGAACCACACCCGGTCGCCGACGCGCAGCCCGGCCGCCGCCGCTCCGGACAGCGGGGTCTGCACCTCGCCGGCGCCCTCGGTGCCGACCAGCTTCAGCCCGGCCGGTAGCCACGGCCGGGGCAGTCGACTGTCGGCGGCCGGGCCGGAGGCGATCCAGCCACCGCCGAGCACCGTCGCCAACTCCGGTGTCGGTCGGCGGACCACCGCGCAGGCGAAGAACGCCGCCGGGGTGGGCCGCCAGGCGCGGTAGGCGTCGAAGAGCGTCGGCCCGTACAGGCCCGATCCCGCGGTGATCTCGGTTACCGCGGGATCGGCGCTGGTCGCGGCCATGCTGCCGGTGCCGCCGCCGTTGACGAACTCCAGGTCGGCGTGCTCGCGTACCGCAGCGACCGCCGCACCACGGCGGGCCAGCAACTCCCGGTACGACCCGCGCTGGGCCAGCCTGATCGCGCCCGCCAGCAGCGTCTTACCCGGCGGCGCGTCACCCAGGCCGGCGATCTGCGCCTCGTACGACATGAGCCCGACCAGCCGGAAGCCGGGCCGACCGGCGACGGCGGCGGCGAGCGCGCCGGCCGCCCGAGCGCTGTGCACCGGTGAGCGACGGACGCCGACGTGCACCCCGCGCACCGGTCGCCAGGAGGCGTCCAGATCCAGGCAGAGCCGTAGCTCGGCGCGCTGCCCCGGGCCCGTGACGGCGTCGACGAGGTCGAGTTGGCCGGCGCTGTCGATCATCAGGGTGATCGCGGCGGCGAGTGTCTGGTCGGCGCACAGCTCGGCGAGGGCGGCCCGGTCGGCGCTCGGGTACGCGACCAGCACGTCGTCGCTGACGCCGGCGCGGACCAACCAGATCGCCTCGGGCACCGTGAAGGCCATCACGCCCTGCCAGCCGGGCCGGGCGAGGGCTCGGCTGATCAACTCCCGACTGCGGACCGACTTGCTGGCGAGCCGGACCGGTTTTCCGGCGGCTCGGTCGGCCAGAGCGGCCGCATTGGCGTCGAAGGCGGTGAGGTCGACCACCGCGTACGGGGGGTCGAGGTGGGCAGTCGCCCGATCCAGGCGCTCGCGAAGTTTGTCGCTTTCGATGGCCACGTGTGCACGCTAACTGTCTGACGGAGAATGCGAAATACCCTCGCGTACGTCCGGGCTGCGGTCGGTACCTCCAGCGGCCTAGGCTCAGCGAGCAGGAGAATGTCGCCCGGGGGGTGGCCCCCACCGGGTCTAGAGTGTTGCACCGGAGGTGCCCAGCGATGGGCCGGCACGTGGAGGTACGGCCATCGAAAGCCAGAACAGCGGCGAGTCGCCCGGCGTGTCGCGTTCGAGCGACAAGTCGGGCAACGGCGCCAACCCGTCCAGCGGTGGTCAGGCAGACCCGTCCGGTTACGCCGCCATCCGGTCCGTGTTGCGCATCCGGCCGTTCCGCCGGCTCTGGATCGTGCTCGGCGCAGCCTCCTTCGGTGACTGGCTCGGCCTGCTGGCCACCGCCCTCTTCGCCGCCTCGCAGGTGCAGGGCAGCACCGCCCAGGGCGCCGCGTTCGGCGGGGTCACCGCGATCCGGCTGCTGCCCGCGCTGGTGCTCGGCCCGGTGGCCGGCGTCTTCGCCGACCGGTTCGACCGCCGCTGGACGATGGTCATCTGCGACCTGCTGCGCTTCGTGCTCTTCGCGTCCATTCCGCTCTACGCCCTCAGCGGGGCCGCGGGCGGCCTGGTGGTCGGCTGGGCGCTGATCGCCACCTTCCTGATCGAGTCGCTCACCCTGCTCTGGATCCCGGCCAAGGAGGCCGCGGTCCCGAACCTCATCCCGCGGGCCCGGCTGGAGGCGGCCAACCAGCTCACCCTGATCACCACCTACGGCCTCACCCCCGTCGCCGCCGCCATCGGCCTCGCCGTGCTCGACCGTGGCGTCCGTGGTGCCGTCGGCGGCGACCTGCCCTCGTGGGCCGAGCCGGCCCAGCTCGCCCTCTGGTTCAACGCCTTCTCCCGGCTCGCCACCGCACTGGTGGTGGCATTCGGGATCAAGGAGATCAGCGAGGCGCAACGGGGTGAGGCCGAACGCTCCGAGCAGAGCATGTTCCGGCAGTTCTCCGAGGGCTGGAAGTACATCGGCAAGACCCCGCTCGTCCGCGGCCTGGTGCTGGGCATCTTCGGCGCGTTCGCCGGCGGTGGCATCGTGGTCGGCACCGCCAAGTTCTTCGCCAACTCACTGGGTGCCGGTGATGCCGCGTTCTCGCTGCTCTTCGGCGCGATCTTCGTCGGCCTGGCGCTCGGCATCGGGCTCGGCCCGATGGTCGTCAAGGAAATGTCCCGGCGTCGCTGGTTCGGCATGAGCATCGTGCTGGCCAGCGCCGCGGTGATGACCCTCGCCTTCGCCATCCACCTGTCCATGGCGATCGTCGGCGCGGTGCTGGTCGGCGCCGGTGCCGGGATGGCCTTCCTGGCCGGCACCACGCTGCTGGGCGGGGAGGTGGCCGACGAGGTGCGGGGCCGGGTCTTCGCCGTGGTGCAGATCGGCACCCGACTGGTGCTGATCCTCGCCATCGGGCTGAGCAGCGTGTTGGTCGGCGTCGGTGGCTCGCGCAAGCTGGAAATCGCCGACCTCGGCATCTCCGTCTCCTCCACCCGACTGCTGCTGCTCGCCGCCGGTGCCGCCGGCATCTTCGCCGGCATCAGCGCGTTCGGCCAGATGGACGACAAGAAGGGCGTCCCGGTCCTCGCCGACCTGTGGGGCTCCATCCGGGGTCGCCCGCTGATGCCCGCCGAGCCGTTCGTCTCCGCCGGGCTCTTCGTGGTCTTCGAGGGCGGCGAGGGCGCGGGAAAATCCACCCAGCTCACCGCGCTCTCCGAGCGGCTGCGCGGGCACGGCCGGGAGGTCGTGGTCACCCGCGAGCCGGGGGCCACCGGCGTCGGCCGGCGAATCCGGTCGCTGGTGCTGGACACCTCCGGCGACGACGCGCCCTCGCCCCGGGCCGAGGCGCTGCTCTACGCCGCCGACCGGGCGCACCACGTGGCCACCGTCGTCCGGCCCGCGCTGGTTCGGGGCGGCGTGGTGATCAGTGACCGGTACGTCGACTCGTCCCTGGCGTACCAGGGCGCCGGCCGGACCCTGCCCGTCGACGAGGTCTCCTGGCTCTCCTCCTGGGCCACCGGTGGGCTCAAGCCCGACCTGGTGGTGCTGCTGGACGTCGAACCGCGCACCGGCCTGTCCCGGGTGGCCTCGCGCAACACCGGCACCGACCGGCTGGAGGCCGAGTCGATCGCCTTCCACGAGCGCGTCCGGTACGCGTTCCTCGACCTCGCCGCCGCCGACCCGAAGCGCTACCTGGTGCTCGACGCGTCCCGGCCGGCCGACGAGATCACCCAGCTGGTGGTCCGGCGGGTCGAGGAGTTGCTCGGCAAGCCGGGTGGCATCGTGCACCCTCGGCCCGCGCAGGGCCCGGACACCTCGGTGCAACCTGAGTTATCCGACGCGGAGCTGGTGACGATGGAGCACAAGACCTGATGCCCGACGTCTTCGCCGACCTGGTCGGTCAGGACGAGGCGGTGGTCGAGCTGCGGCGCGCCGCCGCGGCCGCCGCCGCCGTCCTGCGTGCCGGCGCAGCCGCGTTGGTCACCGCCGGCCCGGCCGGCGGTGGCGGGTCCACGGCCGACGAAGCGGTGACCGGCGTGGACCCGTCCGCCGGGATGACCCACGCGTGGATCTTCACCGGGCCTCCCGGATCCGGCCGCTCGGTCGCCGCCCGCGCGTTCGCCGCCGCACTCCAGTGCGTGCACGGCACCGGCTGCGGTGAGTGCCCCGGCTGCCACACCACGATGGGTGCCACCAACGCCGACGTACGGATGGTGGTGCCGGAAGGGCTCTCCATCGGCGTCGGCGAGATGCGCGCCCTGGTACTCCGCGCGGCCAGCACCCCGTCCGGCGGGCGCTGGCAGGTGGTGGTCATCGAGGACGCCGACCGGCTCACCGAGGCCGCCGGCAACGCGCTGCTCAAGGCGATCGAGGAACCACCGCCGCGGACGGTCTTCCTGCTCTGCGCCCCGTCCACCCACCCGGATGACATCTCGGTGACCATCCGGTCGCGCTGCCGGGTCGTACCCCTGCGGCAGCCGCCGGCCGCCGCGGTGGCCGAGGTGCTGGTGCGTCGGGACGGCATCGCGCCCGACGTGGCGCAGTGGGCGGCGGCGGCCGCGCAGGGTCACGTGGGTCGGGCCCGCCGGCTGGCCCGCGACCCGGAAGCCCGCAAACGACGCGAGGCGGTGCTCGCGGTGCCCCGCCGGTTGACCGGTGTCGGCGCGGCGTTCGACGCGGCGTCCGCACTGATCGAGGCGGCCGAAGCGGAGGCCGAGGCGTCGGTCACCGAGGCCGACACGACCGAGCGCGCGGCGCTGGAGACCGCGCTCGGCGCGGGCGGCACCGGCCGGGGCGCGGCCGGGGCCCTGCGAGGCGCCGCCGGGCAGCTCAAGGAGCTGGAGAAGCGGCAGAAGTCCCGGGCCACCCGGGCCCAGCGGGACGCACTGGACCGGGCGCTCGTCGACCTCGCGGGCTTCTACCGGGACGCGCTCACCATGGCGCTGCGCGCACCCGTCGCCCCGGTGCACACCGACACTGCCGCGCTCGCCGGTGCCGGCGCGCAGAAGTGGGACGCCGAGGGCGCGCTGCGCCGGTTGGAGGCCGTGCTCGCCTGCCGCGCGGCGATCGAGGCGAACGTCAAGCCGCGGATCGCGGTCGAGGCGATGATGCTCGCCCTCTGGAAGGGCTGACCCGCACTTCCCGGCCGTTGTCCACAGGCATCGACAGGCCCGATTCCGGTGCGGTACGGTCCCTGTGCCGTGGTGACGGTGGCACCACACTGAGTGATGAATCACCCGGGAGGAGTCGGCCGATGCCGCGGGGGGAGATCGACGAGGCCTGGATCGAGGAGGCGGTGCGGCGCTACCGCCGGATCGAGTCCCTCCAGGCCGAGTTCGACCAGGCGGTGTCGACCGTCGAAGTGACCGTCCGCTCGCCGGACGGCCTGGTCGAGGTGGTGGTCACCGCCGGTGGACGGATCACCGACGTCCGTTTCCTCGGGCCGCTGCACAGCCGCAGCCCGCGCGACGTCGCCGGTTCCGTGCAGGCCGCGGTCACCGCGGCGGCCGACGCCGCCGAATGGGCCCGGGAAAAGCTGCACAACGAGACGTTCGCTGCCTACCGACCGCTCGCGGGGGCCTGAGATGGACACACTGCGCGCGCTCTCCGCCCGACTGGACGAGGCGAGCGCCACGCTCACCGTCGTCTCGCACACCGTCACCGCCAGCGATCCGGCCCAGGCCGCGTTCGGCGCCGACGCGCCGGGCCGTCCGGGCGAGATCGGTCGGGCGCTGCACCGGCAGTGGACCACCGCCACCGACGACCGGGCCCGGGAGGCCCGCACCGCGGCCGGTCGACTGGCCGCCGCCGCGGCTGCCGTGCGGGAGGCCGCCGACCGCTACGCCGAGGTCGACCGGGCGGCCCGCCGCCGGCTCACCGGGGAACCGTGATGGACGCGCTGGACCGGCTCGCCGAGCCCGGCCTCGACCTGCTCCGCCGGGTGGACAGGCTGATCGCGGCCGGTGTCCCCGAGGGGCACCGGGTCTGGCCGCTGCTGCGCCGCATGCAGGTGCTGCCGGGCGACGCGGTCCGCGGCTTCCTCGACCTGCACCCCGTGCCGCTCGCCAGCGCCGGCCACGCCGTGCGCCGGCTCGTCCGGGGGTACGACGACGTCTCCGCCGCGCTCACCGACCCGGTGCTCTGGTCCGGTCCGGCCGCCACGGCGTACGGGCAACAGCGGGCGGCGCTGCTGCGCCACCTCGACGAGGGGCCGGACAGCCTGGTCGGGCGACTCGAATCCACCGCCGGTTACGCCGACGCCCTCGCCGACTGGGTGGAGGGCAGCCGACTCGCGCTGGCCCGCACGTTGGCCGACGTGCTCCGCTCGGCCGAAGCGGTCGCCGTGGTCGCCGCCACCGCCACCGGTGCGTCGACCCGTCCCGGGCCGGTCGGGCCCGGCGTGGCCGACGCCGCCGAGATCGCCGCACGGGTGCTGGCGGTGCTTTGCGTCGCGTACGACGGGGCGGAGACGCTGCTGCGTCAGTGGGGGCCGAGCCTGGCCGAGACCGCGTGGCGTCCGCCAACGGACGGGCGTCCCCACTACGACCAGCCCACCCGGGTCGGCTGGTAGCCGAGCCCGACCCTCCGACCGTGGTCGAGTCGCCCCGCATTTCGGCCTTCCGGTCGTGGCTGCGTCGCCCCGCCTTTCGGTCTCCAGTCGTGGCCGTTCTGCCTCGGACAGGCCACGGCGTCGCTCGCGGGCACCTGCCTGAAGCCGGCGCTCACGGCGACGCCGTGGTCTTCCCCCTGCACCCCCCGCAGGTCTGCCTCCACTCAACGCCGCCGAGGCACGTCTTGTCTCCTGCCCGGCCCCGGATTCAACCGTCCGGGCGAGCAGCAACGGCACGACGGGACGCCAGGCAATAGGTCGAGTCGACGGTCATGAATGGCAGCGGGGCGTAGCCGGCCGGTGCGCCTTGCGCCGTGACCCGTCGTAGGGTGGGGGGATGGGCATGCTCTGCGCGGTCAGCTTCAACCGGTACGGGCGGCTCTACTACCTCGACCCGGGCGAGTTGCGCCCGCAGGTGGGCGACCGGGTGCTGGTGCCCACCGATGACGGGCCCGAGGTGGCGGAGTGCGTGTGGGCCGCGCAGTGGGTGACCGAGGAGACCGACGGTTTCCCCCGCCTGGTCGGGTTGGCCGGCGACGACGACCTCCGCCGGGACGAGGCGTTGCGTCGGCGCAAGGCCGAGGCCAAGGTGGCCGCGAAACGGCTGATCCGCTCGCACGGCCTGCCGATGAAGGTGGTGGCGGTCGACCATGTGCTCGGCTCCGCCGAGAGCGGTGAGCGCAGCACCGTCTACTTCACCGCCCCGCACCGGGTGGACTTCCGGTCCCTCGTCCGCGACCTGGGGGCGACCCTGCACTGTCGGGTGGAGCTGCGCCAGCTCTCCGCCCGCGACTCCGCGCGGGTGCAGGGTGGCATCGGCTCCTGCGGTCGGGACCTGTGCTGCGCCACGTTCCTCACCGACTTCGAGCCGGTGACCATCCGGATGGCGAAGGACCAGGACCTGCCGCTCAACCCGCTGCGCATCTCCGGCGCGTGCGGGCGGCTGATGTGCTGCCTCAAGTACGAGCACCCGCTGTACCAGCGCTTTCAGGAGACCGCCCCGGCGGTCGGCAGTCGGGTCTCCACCCCCGAGGGTGACGGTCGGGTCGTCGGTCACAGCGTCCCCCGTGACGCGGTGACCGTACGCCTGGACGCCGACGGCTCGCGCTCCATGTGCTCCCGCGCCGACGTCTGCGGCTCCCGCCAAGCCCACAACCAGCAATACACCCCCTAACCCCCACCCCCTAACCCCCCCACCCCCACCCCCACCCCCACCCGCGCACCGCCGCCTTTCCGCCCCGTTGATCATGAAGTTATCGCCACCTGGCGCGGCGTGTCGGGGCAATAACTTCATGATCAACGCGGGTGGGGCGGTGTGGGGTTGGGGTGGGTTGGTCAGCGCAGGACTGTGGGGGGTTCGGTCAGGCGGGGGGTCAGGGGGGACTTGGGGGTCAGCCAGCTTTGGGTGGGGGACTGGTCGGGGTTCACCTTCCAGTCGCGGGAGACCCGGTCCACGCCGAGCGGGTAGATGGTCAACGTGCCGTCCGGGTCGATGCGCAGTCGCAGGAACGACTTCGAGTCCTCGATGCCCTGGCCGGCGAAGAGTTCGTTGACGTTCACTCCGAACGAGCCCGCCACCAGCAGGTACGCCGCCACCAGTTGGCTGGCCACCAGACCGATCACCGGGCCGTAGAGCACCGCCGCGGCGACCGCCGGCAGCGGCCACGGCCAGCCGTAGAACGGCAGCGCCAACCACACCCAGGTGCCGCCCGCCGCCAGGGCTACCTGCGCCACGCCGTGGCCGACGCCGAGGATCCAGTGCCGCGCGTGGCGTTTGCCGCTCGCGCTCGGCGGCTTCGCGAACAGGGCCGCCGCGATCACCGTCACCAGCACCATCACCACCAGCGGGACGCTGAACAGCCGCTGGTCGGTGCTGTCGGCCCAGTTCGCCGTCGCACCGGCCATGGCCAGCATCAGCAGGGTGTGCAGGGTGCCGAGCAACGTGGTGAAGCCGGGATTACGGAACGGCAACCGGGGGAAGATGCCCCAGCCGTAGCGGCGCGACCGCGCGGCGTCCGGGTAACGGGCCACCAGGTCGTACGGCTGGGCGGTGCTGGCCTTGCGGGCGAGGGTGTCCCGCGGCGGCACCTCGATGCGTTCCGGCAGTTTGTGCGTGGGGTAGAGGTACGCGCCGCCCCCACCGCAGGTGATCAGCTGCCGGTCGGCGCCCGAGTAGCGGGCGTAGTGGTGCAGGTCGCCCGAGAGCAACAGCCGTACCCGCGCCCCGGTCGGGTCGATGATCGTGCGGATGAAGTAGTCGATCGAGTCGTACGCGGTGGGGTCGTCGGCGGCCTTGACCCAGGTCGGTGCCGGCGCTGCGATGATCACCTTGGACTCCGGCCCGAGCCGGCGGGCCACCTCGTCGAAGTAGGCCAGCTGCGGGTCGTCCAGGTACGAGCCGGACTGGTCGTCCACGCCGAGCAACCACCAGTCGGCCGGCAACTCCACGGCGAAGTACGACCGGGACTGCCCGGTGCCCCAGCCCGCGAAGTTGCGGTCCCGGGAGCGGACGAACAACCGCAGGAACGCGGTGAGGCCGTCGTACCAGTCATGGTTGCCCGGCACCGCGAAGAGCGTCGGCTTCTCTGCCGGTGCCACCGGAAGGGCTGCCTGGTAGGGGCCCTTGCACCGGTCCTCGTACGCGGCGTAGGCCGCCGACGGGTACACCTGGTCGCCGCCCATCACCAGCGTCTGCGCCCGGGGCAGGCGGTGCCCGTCGACGGTCAGCTCGGGTTGCGCCAGCAGGTACGCCACCGAATACGTAGCGTTGAAGCCGTCGCCGAGGTCGGCCACGTAGTCGAGCCACAGCCCGCCGTCCGGCCCGACCTGGCGGAAGATGTCGTCGCCGAACGCGTTCTGCAACTCGCGCTTGTCGAGGTACGCCCCGAAGAGCACCGCCAGCAGCGTCCGGAGGCCGGTGCTGATTAACAGGAACGGCGCCAGCCACGGCACCGGCTTGCGCGGCGTGAAGCCCAACTCCAGCGGGTCGGTGCTACGCGGCCGGTGCGCGACGCGTTCACCGGCCGGCGGTGGGTCAGGACGCTCGGGCTGGGGAAAATCGTCGCGTTCGTCGCTCACCCGCCGCAGCGTAGTCCCGGACCCGATCATCCGCTGTCTGGTAATCGTCCAGATGGCAGCCGATGTCCGGTTGGTGCTGACCGGCGCGACGGGGGTATCCCGTTCGGTCGGTGGCGGCGGGGTGCCGTACACTTGCTGATCGTTGCCGCCTTAGCTCAGTCGGCTAGAGCGACGCACTCGTAATGCGTAGGTCGACGGTTCGATTCCGTCAGGCGGCTCGGTACGGAAGCCCAGGTCATCGGCCTGGGCTTCTGCCGTTTCCCAAGGTAGATCACGGTCGGCGCTGCTTCCGGGTCCCGGCCACGGAGCTGGTGCCGATCAGGGCTCCCGTCGTCCGACGATGATGCCGCCGAGCCGGCTCTCCGCCGAGGTGACGGTGGTCTGCGAGTCGATCGTGAAGCCGCTCTGGCGTAGCCAGGCCGCCACCTGGGCCGGCTGCCGACGATGGACACGCACGCTCATCGGGTGCCCGCCGTACCCCTCGGTCTTGAGGGTCGTTTCGTCGCCCACGTGGAAGCCGAGCAGCAGCGGGCCGCCGGGGCGTATCACCCGCCGGAAGTGGGCGAACACGACGTCGATCTGGTCGTCGGGGATGTGGATGAGGGAGTACCAGGCGACCAGGCCGGCGACCGAGCCGTCGGCCAGGTCCAGGTCGGTCATCGAACCGACCTCGAACCTCAGCTCACTGTGGTCACGGCGGGCCACGTCGATCATTCCGGGCGAGAGGTCGATCCCGAAGGCGTCCACGCCGAGCGTGTGCAGGTGGGCGGTGATGCGCCCCGTCCCGCAGCCCACGTCCGCGACCGGCCCACCGCCGGCGGCCAGCACCAGCTGCGCGAACGAGGCCAGAGCGGCTCGTTCGTGCGGTGCCCCCGCGAGGAGGTCACGCACCAGGCGTGCGTAGCTGACTGCCACCGTGTCGTAGGAGGTGCGAGTATCAGACAGCCAGCCGTCCACCGTCACGACGCCAACGTTAGTCCAGCGACATGACCGGCACCTTGGAGGCGTCCACCCATGACTCCCGCACCCGTGATCGTGAGTCTGCCCATCGCCGACCGTCCCACCTCCTACCGGTTCTACCGCGACGGCCTCGGCCTCGAAGCCGTGGGCGAGTTGGCCGACGACGGCCTCCCGGAACCGTTGCAGTTCGTGGTCAATGACGGGCTGCGCCTGATGCTCGTCCCGACCGGCGGCTTCGGTTGGGTGATCGGCCGGCACGAGGTCGCCCCGAGAGGCCAGAGCGAGTGTCTGCTGAGCCTCACCGTCGACTCGCTTGTCGACGCGGACGCGGTCGTCGAGCGGGCCCGCGCTGCCGGCGCCGAGGTCATCAGCGAGACGTCCGACTACCCCTGGGGGTACGCGGGCGTCTTCGCCGACCCGGACGGTCACTTGTGGATGGTCTCCGTCGCGGAATCCTGAAAGCGTCGGTGGTGGTGGTTACGGTCTTGCGGTGACCGTGACCACGGATGCCCCTGGAACGCTGCCCACCCCTGCCGACGAGGCCCGGCTGTGGGCACTCATCGAGGTCGCCTGGGCCGGGCTGGGCGAGGAGCCACTGGCGCTGCGCCGGGCCATCGTCGAGCGCGACCCCGCTGATGACGACGGCGACGACGATGATGGCCCGTCCTACGCGATCGACGCCTGGCTCGATGCCTTCCTGGACCGGCTCGGGCAGTTGACCGTCGAGCTGACCGGGCAGGAGTTGACGGATCTCGACCGGGTGGTGGAGCGCAAGCTGCACGACATCGACCGGGAGGAGATCCACGAGGTGACCGACGGGTCGGACGACGGCTTCCTCTACGCCCGAGGTTTCATAGTGGCCCTGGGTCGGGCCTACTACGAAGCCGTGCGTGCCGACCCCGCGATGGCGCTGCTGGACGCCGACTGTGAAGGCATGTGTTACCTCTTCGCGCACCTGCACAACGACCGGTTCGGTTCATGGCCGGAGACCGGCTCGGGGATCTCCCGGGAGTCGTTCGGCAACCCGGCCGGCTGGTCGGCCTGATCGGAGGCCGGGTCGTGCTGCGGGATCAGACGTAGATCTTCGTGGCGTACTCCGGGCCGTAGTGCCGTTCCAGATCTTCGAGGCTCTCCGTCGGGGCCTCGACCTCCTTGATCAGGCGTGCCCGCGACGGCAGTGCCTCGGGTTCCCAGGTCTCCGGCCGCCACAGCGCGGACCGCAGGAACGCCTTCGCGCAGTGGTAGAAGATCTGCTCGATCTCCACCACCACGGCGAGCACCGGCCGGTGCCCCTTGACCACCATGTCGTCGAACCAGGGCGCGTCGCTGACCAATCGGGCCCGCCCGTTGATGCGCAGCGTGTCGGTCCGCCCGGGGATCAGGAAGAGCAACCCGATGTGCGGGTTGTCGAGGATGTTGCGGTAGCCGTCGGCCCGCTTGTTGCCGGGTCGCTCGGGCAGCGCGATCGTCGTCTCGTCCAGGACCAGGGCGAACCCGGCCGGGTCGCCCTTGGGCGAGACGTCGCAGCTGCCGTCCGCGCCGGCCGTGGCCATCAGACAGAACGGCGAGGCCCCGAGCCAATCGCGGTCCCGTTCGTGCAGGCGGGCGCGGTCCTTGTTGGCGGCCCGCGCGCTCGGCTCACCGAGCAACTCGCGCAACTCCTCGTGCGAGGTGATCTCCACCGTCACGTTGATCCTCCCTCAGCCGTTGACCCGGTGGTGGGCACCACCGTCGTCAGCCTAGGCCGCCGTGACCAGCGCGAGGTTTGTGCCGGGTTGCCGGGGGTACGGCCTCACCCGACGCGCCCGCCGACGTGGACCGTTCCGCAGGACGCCGACCAGTGGAGGCCGGGAGATGGAGAGCCGACTCAAGGTGCTGGGGCACCCAGTCCATCCGATGCTGGTGATGTTCCCGGTCGCGCTGCTGGCCACGGCGGTGCTGTTCGACCTGGTGGACACCGTCGGCGGTCCCGACTTCCTCGGCGAGGTCGCGTACTGGAACATCACCGTCGGCCTGATCGGCGGCCTGCTCGCCGCGGCGGCCGGCTCGTTCGATCTGCTGGCGATACCGAGCGGCACCCGCGCCAAGCGGGTGGGTCTGCTGCACGCCGGCGCCAACGTCGCGGTGATCCTGCTCTTCGCCGCCGTGTGGGCGGTGCGGCTCAACGCGGACTCCCGGGCCGCCGGCGGGGCGCTGATCGCCATCGAGCTGGTCGCGTTGGCGATTCTCGGCATCAGCGCCTGGCTCGGTGGCGAGCTGGTCGACCGGCTCGGTGTGGGCGTCGACAGTGACGCCGGCTTGGACGCGCCCAGCTCACTACGGCCGCCGACGGCCGCCCAGCGGATCGGAGAGGTGTGATGAGCGAGCAGCAGTTCGGCGGCTTCGGCCGGGGGTGGCGGGGCAACCGGCAGCAGGGCTGGGACCCGATGGGGGAGTTGCAGTCGCTGCGCTCCGAGTTGAGTCGCCTGGTCGGTGGTCGCGGCGGGGCGTCCGACGTCGAGTTGACCGAGACCTCGGACGGCTGGGAGGTCGTCGTCCGGTTGCCCGGGGTGGCGCCGGAGGAGGTGGCCGTCGAGTTGGACGACCGCGAGTTGTGCGTGCGGGCCCGCTCGGAGGCGGAGGTCAACGCCGACCATGGCATCCCGGGCGGCTTCGAGACGCGCGGCTTCGAATACCGGGTCAACCTGCCGGCGCGGGTCGACCCGGACACCATCGACGCGGTGATGGACCACGGCCTGCTCCGGGTGCGGCTGCCACGGGCGACGCGGCCCGCGCCGCGCACCATCACCGTCGGCCGCACCGGGCCGCGCTCCGGCGGCCTCTCCACGGGTACGCCGATGCCAGCCGATCCCGCCGCGGACCGGGAGCTGCACCGCCCGGACACCGCCGGCGAGATCGACCGGCCGTAGCGGGTCGGGTGGCAACCCCGTCCGTGCTCGGCCCGACCGCCGAGCGCCTTCCCGAGGTACGGCGGATCGCCGTGCTGCGCGCCAACGCGCTCGGTGACTTCATCTTCGCCCTGCCGGCGCTGGACGCCTTGCGCGGCGCGTACCCCTCGGCGGAGATCGTGCTGCTCGGGGCGCCGTGGCACGCGAAGCTCTGGCGTGACCGGCCCGGCCCGGTGGACCGGGTGCTGGTGGTGCCGCCGGCACCCGGCATCCGTACACCGGAGCCGGGCGAGCCGGAGTCGTCGGGGGACGACTTCGTGGCCGCTGCCGCCGCGATGGAATTCGACCTGGCGGTGCAGATCCACGGCGGGGGTGCCAACTCCAACCCGCTGATCAGCCGGCTCGGTGCCCGGTTGACCGTCGGCCTGCGCGCCGACGACGCGCCGCCGCTGGACCGGTGGCTGCGCTACGTCTACTACCAGCACGAGGTGATCCGCTACCTGGAGGTGGTGGCGCTGGCGGGAGCGGCGGCCACCACCATCACGCCGACGCTGGCGGTGACCGACGCCGACCGGGCCGAGGCCGCCCAGGTGCTCGGCCCGGCGAGCCGTCCCCGGGTGGCGTTGCATCCGGGTGCCACCGACACCCGCCGCCGCTGGCCCGCCGAGCGCTTCGCCGAGGTGGCCGGTGCGCTGCACGAGGACGGCTACGAGGTGCTGGTCACCGGCACGCCCTCCGAACAGGAGGTGGTGGACCGGGTCGTCGCCGCGGCGCAGGTGCCGGTGCGCCCACAGGTGGGCACGCTCAGCCTGGGTGGGCTGGTGGGCTGCTACGCCGACTGCGCGTTGGTCGTCTCGAACGACACCGGCCCGCTGCACCTGGCCGCCGCGGTGGGCACGCCAACGGTGGGCATCTTCTGGGTCGGCAACCTGATCAACGGGGCCAGCCCGCTGCGGGGCCGGCACCGCCCGATCAGCTCGTGGACGGTGCACTGCCCGGTCTGCGGGGTCGACTGCACGCCGGGCATCTATCCGCACCGACCCGGCGACGGTGACTGCCCGCATCGGGACTCGTTCGTGACCGACGTACCGGTGATCGAGGTGCTGGAAGCCGCCCGGGAGTTGCTCACCCGGTAGTTTCAGGCCGGCTGTGGGGTGTCCTCCTCGGCGAGGACGACCTCCCACGCCTCCACGTCCCGGTCGGTGACGGTGGTGGGGGACTCCAGGTGGTACGCGCCGCTGGGCAAGATACCCGCGCCGCCGTAGCGGGACATCACGGCGAGCTGCGCCGCCACGTCCTCGCCCTGGTGCTTCTCCTGCACCCGACGCCAGAAGTCGAAGCCGCCGGCGTCGACGAGCTTGGCCCGGTCGTAGAGCACGCACCCGCCGATCCAGGAGACCTTGTACGCCCGCCACGCGCCCGGCGGCAGCGCCAACTGCTCGGTGATGTGCAGCAGGTTCGCAGCCGAGTGGATCCGGGCCCGGTTCCACTGCGGGGTGTCGGGCCGGATGCGCTCCGGTGTGGGCGGCCCGACCCACTCCTCGTAGTGGCCGTGCGATTCCGGCCGCACGTCGTCAGTGTAGGAGAGCCCGTGTACGCCGTTGCCGACGAAACCGCAGCCCAGCTCACCGATCGCGGCGACCAGTCGGTGCAGCGCACCCGGTTCCAGCCAGATGTCGTCGTCGAGGCTGAGGACGTACCGGGCGGCCGAGGCGGCCAGCAGGTAGGCCCGGTGTTCGGCCAACCCCCGTCGGGGCAGCCGGCGGGTCAGCAGCACCGGGTGACCCCGGTGGCGCAGCGCCCGGACCATTGTGGCCGCGGCGGGATGCGCGTACGCCGGATCCCCGTCGGACTGATCGCTGACGACCACGCCGAAACCGGGCACCCCGTCCTGGGCCGCGAGCCCGCCCAGGGTGACGGCCAGTTCGGCGGGCCGGTTGCGGGTCGGAATCAGCACGTCGACCAGCCGGTCGGCGCGGAACTCCTCCGGGGTGCCGACGTCGAGGGGCCGGTTCACGACGCCTGGGTGCGGGTGCGCAGCGACGGGTCGGGCTTTCGGTCGTCGAGGCGTGGCGACGGGTCCTGGCTGTGCGACCGGATCCGCTCGATGATCGCGGAGGTGGACCGGTCCGGCACGTACCCCAGGGTGCGCACCTGGCCGCCGAGGCGGCGCACCAGCGGTGCCTCCGGCACCAGCTCCGGCGGATAGTCGCCGCCCTTGACGTACACGTCCGGTCGGACCGCCTCGATCAGCGCCGTCGGTGAGTCCTCCTCGAAAACCACCACGTGGTCCACGCAGGCCAGCGCGGCCAGCAGGGCACCCCGGTCCTCGACCGGGTTGACCGGCCGGTCCGGGCCCTTCAGCCGACGAACGCTGCCGTCCGAGTTGACCGCCACGATGAGCAGGTCGCCCAACGCGCGGGCCTGCTCCAGGTAGCGCACATGCCCGCGATGCAGCACGTCGAAGCAGCCGTTGGTGAAGACCACCGACCGTCCCGCCTCGCGGTACCCGGCGACGATCGTGTCCAACTCGTCGCCGCTGACCAGCGCGGGGTGGCCCGCGGTGTCGGTCGGCTGCTCCAGGGTGGCCAGCAGGTCGTCGCGTCGGCACACACAGGTGCCGGTGTCCGAGACGGTGATGGTGGCCGCGAGTTGGGCGAGTTGGGCGGCGGTGGGCAGGGGCGCGTCGGCGGCCAGGGCCAACGTCATCGCCGCCAGGTACGCGTCGCCGGCGCCCACGGCGTGGCTTGCCGGCACCGGAGTGCTGTGGCTGCGGCGTGGCTCCCCGTCGGCGCCGCCGACCACCGCGCCCTCGGTGTCCAGGGTCACCGCGACCACGTCGGCACCGGTGTGCGCACGCAGTTCGGCCAGCCGCGACTTGGCCAGGACGGCCCGGTCGACGCCCTCGCCGGCCCGGGTGTTCACTGTGACGCCGGTACCGGTGACGCTGAGCCCGTCGCCGGTCAGGGCGACCCGTCCCTCGCCCGGGGTGGGCTCGCCGACCGGCCCCGGGCGGTCGGCCCGGATCACTTCGGCGTCGGTGTCGTCGACGCGTACCGCCCCGGGGGCCGCGCCGACGGTCATTTCGGAGGGCCCGTCGGCGGGGTCGGCGTCCGGGTGTGCCAGGTGCAGTTCGGTCCCGCCGGTCGGTCGGGTCGTACCGCCCGCGCGGGCCAACAGTCGGGTGGCCTCGGCGAAGCTGGGCGTGACCACTGTCGGCGCGAGACCCCGCCAGTCGGCCAGGTCGTGGGCGTCCAGCGCGACTGTGGCGTACCGCTGGCGGTTCTCGACCAGCCACGCGCGGACCGGCGCGGGCAGCGCGCCCAGGCCGTAGTCGCAGACCACCAGGGTCGGGGCCTCCCCACCGGCGGCGGCGCGCAACTCCTCGGTGGCGCAGCTCAGGGCGGTGAGCAGCCGGCTCACCCCGTCGTGGTCCAGCGCGTCCTCCGGGTCGCCGGAGTCCTCACGCAGCAGGATCTGGTTGCCGGCCAACATCCGCCGCTTGACCGGGGTGGGCCGCCCGGGTTGGTTGACGGTGCGGTCCCAGACGCTCGCGCGGTCCAGGCAGTCGTGCAGTTCGTCCCCGGCGACGTCGGCACCGACCGGCGCCACCAGCACCGCCCGGCCGCCGAGAGCGGCGACGTTGACGGCGGTGTTCGCGGCCCCACCGGCGGCGGAGATCCGCCGACGCAGGGTGAGGACCGGGGCGGGCGCCTCCCGGCAGAGCCGGTCGGAGTCGGCGAACCGCCATTCGTCCAACATGGCGTCACCGACGATCAGGACTGGGCGTCCGAGCCAGCTCTCCACGACGGTGGCGAGCCGGCGCTGCTCCGCTGCTGCTCCTGCCATGCCTCCCCGGGTCCCCAGCGGCCTGGCGGACAAACCTGCGCGCCGACCGGTCCCCGCCGCTGGTCAGGGGTCTTCGGCGGTTCCTGACCGGTCCGAGCCGGTCCGACACCGGTGCGACCTGTTTCGGGCGTTCGCGGGCGGGAAGGGGATTGAGGTACCCCCGGAAAGGAGATGTACCGAGATGGCAGCGACATTGCAGGGCAAGCGGGTCGCCTTCCTGGCCGCCGACGGCGTCGAGGAGGTCGAGTACGTCCAGCCACGCGAGGCGGTCGAGGCCGCCGGCGCTAAGGCCGAGTTGGTCTCGCTGAAGGCTGGTTCCATCCAGTCCTTCAACCACCTGGACCACTCCGAGACGTACGACGTGGACGTGACCGTCGACAAGGCCGACCCCGCCGGGTACGACGCGTTGGTGCTGCCCGGAGGCGTGGCGAACCCGGACTTCCTGCGGGGCGACCCGGACGCGGTGCGGTTCGTGAAGGCGTTCTTCGACGCGGGCAAGCCCGTCGGGGTGATCTGTCACGGCCCGTGGACGCTGATCGAGGCGGACGTGGTGCGGGGCCGCCGGATCACCTCCTGGCCCACCCTGCGTACCGACCTGACCAACGCGGGAGCCACCTGGGTGGACGAGGAGTGCGTCACCGACGGCAACCTGACCAGCAGCCGCAAACCCCACGACCTCCCCGCCTTCTGCGCAACGATCACCAAAACCTTCACAACCCCCTAGGTCCCCTCCCCAACCCCTGTTGACCATGAAGTTATTGCCACCTCGCGCGGCGTGTCGTGGCAATAACTTCATGATCAACGCTGGCGGGGCGGGGCGGGGGCGGGGCGGGGGCGGGGCGGGGCGGGGGTGGGGGTGGGGTGGGGGTGGGGGTGGTTTTTTGGTGGGTTGGCGCATGGTTTGTTGGTTGCGGGATAGACGGCCACATGACCACCGAAGCCTCGGATGCGCCGGTGCTGAACCGTCAGCAGATCCGGCTGCTCATGCTGGGCCTGATGACCGGCATGTTGCTGGCCGCCCTCGACCAGACCATCGTCGGTACGGCGCTGCCGACCATCGTGGGCGAGTTGGGCGGGATCAACCACTACTCCTGGGTGGTCACCGCGTACCTGCTCGCCTCGACCGCGTCGACGCCGCTCTACGGCAAGATGGCCGACCTGTACGGGCGTCGGCCGGTCTTCCTCTTCTCGATCGGCACGTTCCTGGTCGGGTCGTTGCTGGCCGGGCTGTCGCAGAACATGACCCAACTGATCGTCACCCGGGGTATCCAGGGTCTCGGTGCCGGTGGTCTGCTGACGCTCGCGTTCACCATCATCTCGGACGTGGTGTCACCCCGGGAACGTGGTAAGTACCAGGGCCTGTTCGGCGCGGTCTTCGGGATCTCGTCGGTCGCCGGGCCGCTGGTGGGCGGTTACTTCGCGGAGACCGACTGGCGGTGGATCTTCTACATCAACGTGCCGCTGGCGATCCTGGCGATCGTCGTCTGCTACCACGTGATGCGGCTGATCCCGTTCGAACGTCGGGACCACTCGATCGACTGGCTCGGTGCCGGCCTGCTGGTGGCCGGGGTGAGTTCCCTGCTGCTCGCGCTGAGCTGGGGCGGCAACGAGTACGCCTGGGGCTCCGGTGTGATCATCACGCTCTTCGTGGTCGGTGCGGTGCTGGGGGTGCTCTTCGTCCTCCAGGAGGCCCGGGTGGCCGAGCCGATCCTGCCGCTGCGGCTGTTCCGGAGCGCCACCTTCGCGTTGGCCAACTCGGCGCTGCTCATCATCGGTCTGGTGATGTTCGGTTCGATCATCTTCATTCCGCTGTACCTGCAGATCGTGAAGGGCGCCTCGCCGACCCAGAGCGGTCTGCTGATGCTGCCGATGATGGCCGGCATCATCATCACCTCGATCCTGACCGGCCGCGCGATGACCCGGATCGGCCGGTACAAGTGGTTCCCGGTGGCCGGTTCGGTGACCCTCCTGGCCGGTATGTTCCTCTTCACCCAGTTGGAGGTGGCCACCTCGCTCTGGGTGGCGTTCGGCTTCATGGTGGTGATCGGCGTCGGGCTGGGCCTGTGCATGCAGTCGCTGATCCTGGCGGTGCAGAACGCGGTGTCGGTACGCGACCTGGGCGCCGGCACCTCCTCGGCGACCTTCTTCCGGTCGCTGGGTGGTTCGTTCGGGGTGGCGATCCTCGGCACTGTGCTCTCGTCCCGGCTGACCGGTGGGCTCGCCGACCGGTTGCCCGGCGCGATCGCCCAGCTCCCGCCGCAGGAGCAGGCCGCGGTCGCGGCGAGCGGCGGTGCCAACATCTCGATCAACGACCCGGCCACCATCCTGGCCCTGCCGGGGCCGGTACGCGCGGCAATCCAGGGCGCCTTCGTCGACGCGCTGGACATGGTCTTCCTGACCGCCGGCCTGATCGCGATCGTGGCGGTGCTGGTCACCCTGATGCTGCCCAACACCCAACTACGGGGTGCCGGCCCGCAGGGTGCCACCGGTGGCGCGGACCCGCTCGGCGGGGAGGCCCCGGCACCGGGCGGCAAGCCGTTGACCCGCGAGTCGAAGGAGGAGGCCGCCGCCGACATGGAGGCCAAGTCCCAGACGATGATCTGATCGTCGCGACACCGGCCGCCCCGGATCGCTCCTGGGCGGCCGGCATCCGCCGGGGCGTCGGTGATGGATCAGGCGGGGCGGCGGTACGCGCCGTACCACCAGGTCGCGGCCAACTCCCGGGCGGCTGCCGCGTCGGTCTCGGGGTCGGCCGAGGTGGTGCTGACGTGGTCGGCGAGGAAGCGGTCGCCGCCGAGCACGATCAGCCGGCTGGCCGTCGTCACGTCCAGGTCGGCGGGGGTACGCCCGGCCTGTTGCTCGATCTGGAGCGCGTCAACGGTGCGGGCCACGAACTGCTCCAGCCCGGCCGCCCAGTACTCCCGGACCACCTCGTCGTACGCGGCGACCTCGCTGACCGCGGCCAGCACCGGGGCGTACGTCCGGTATATCCGGATCACGTCGGCGAAGGCCTCGGTGAGCCGTGCGAGCGGGTCGCCGGAGCCGGCCGGGTCCCATTCGCCGGTGCGGTCGAACGAGCTTTCCCGCATGGTGCCGGCGAGGCGCATGAGCAGTTCGGTCTTGTCGCGGAAGTGGATGTAGAAGGTCGACCGCGCCACGCCGGCCTCGGCGGCGATCCGCTGCACGCCGAGGTCGGTGAAGCGGATCCCCTCCTTCAGGAGTCGTTCGGTGGCCGCGAGCACCCGCGCTTCGACGGCCGCGCGTCCGTCGGGGTTGCGCGGGCGGCGGCGGGTGATCGAGGGCATAGCCGGAATCCTAGGTGGCCGGGGGCCGGGTGGGCGACGTACGCTCCTTGCCGGACACAGTGTCCGACATAGTGACCACGGAGTGCCTGACCTCGGCCTCCGACCCACCACGAGGAGCGACACACGTGAAGTACCGACTGCTGGGCACCACTGGGGTGTACGTCTCGGAGATCTCGCTCGGCGCGATGACCTTCGGCGGCAGCGGGCACCCGATCTACAGCACCCTGGGCGGGCTGGCGCTGCCCGAGGCCCAGCGCATGGTGGACACCGCCCTGGACGCGGGCGTCAACTTCGTCGACACCGCCGACGGCTACAGCGACGGCGAGAGCGAGGAACTGCTCGGCAAGGCCCTCGGCAAGCGACGTCGCGACGTCGTACTGGCGACGAAGGTGCACTCGCGGACGGGCCCCGGCCCGAACGACGTCGGCACCTCCCGGCTGCACATCATGCAGAACCTGGAGGACAGCCTGCGCCGACTGGGCACCGATCACATCGATCTGTACCAGATCCACAACTTCGACCAGATCACTCCCATGGAGGAGATGCTGCGCGCGCTCGACGACGCGGTCCGGCAGGGCAAGGTGCGCTACATCGGCGCCGCCAACTTCGCCGCCTGGCAGATCTCCAAGGCGCTGGGCATCTCCGCCCGGGAGAGGTTGGCAGGGTTCGTCTCGGTGCAGGAGTACTACTCGCTGCTGGGCCGGGACGTGGAGCGGGACGTGGTGCCGATGGCGCTCAACGAGGGTGTCGGGCTGACCGTCTGGAGCCCGCTCGCCGGCGGTTTCCTCTCCGGCAAGGTCAGCCGGGACGGTGCCGTCGCCGACAGTGGCGCGCGGAGCGCCCAGCCGGGCTACGCCAGCTTCACCCCGTTCGACCCCGAGCACGCCTTCGCAGTGGTCGACGTGCTCAAGGGTGTCGCCGAGCGGCACGAGGTGAGCCCGGCCCGGGTGGCGGTCGCCTGGCTGCTGTCCCGCCCGGCCGTGACCAGCGTGATCGTCGGTGCCCGCAAGCACGAGCAGTTGGTCGACAACATCGCCGCGTCGGATCTCACGCTGACCGAGCAGGACCTCGCCGAGCTGGACGAGGCCACCAAGCTGCCGGTCGCGTACCCGAACTGGATCCAGGAGGGATTCTTCGCCGGGATGCGCTACCCGCAGTAACGCGGCCCGGCCGACCTACTTGAGGATGAGCCGGTTCGTCTGCTCGAAGACGTCCAGGTCGGCAAGGGTTTCGATGACCGAGGTGGAGAGGGGGGCGGGAAACCGGTCGCGGGCGAAGAAGCCGGCGTCGGTGGTCTCGTCGGTGACCCGGGCCAACTGCCCGTCCCACTCCTCCACCTTGAACGCGGTGGTGAACACCTGGTACGTGTGCCCGTACATGTTGGTGCTCGTTCGGTCCGGGCCGGTGTAGAGGGCGAACGCGCAGACCCGCAGCGCGCGCAGGCCGGTCTCCTCACGGACCTCGCGTACCGCGCAGTCGGCGATCGACTCGCCCAGCTCCATCGCGCCGGCCGGCATGGCCCACTGGCCGTTGTCCGAGCGTTTGATCAGCAGAACGCGGCCGGCGTCGTCGTTGACCACGGCACGGGCGCCGACGAACATCAGCGTCCGGTCGCCGGCGATCGCCCGCAACTGCCCCACGTACGAGTCGGCCCACGAGATGCTCACCTGCGACAACTTACCGGGGGTTCCCAACGTGTGACCGCCGACACTAGCTTGTTACCCATGCGTAGCACGATGATGGACGCCCCTCTGCAGATCTCCCGGATCCTCGACCACGGCGCAGGGGTGCACGGCACGGCCGAGGTGGTCACCTGGACGGGCGCCGAGCCCCGCCGGATGACGTACGCCGAGGTGGGCCGGGCCGCCGCCCGGCTGGCACACGCGCTGCGCGACGAGTGTGGGGTGACCGGCGACGAGCGGGTCGCGACCTTCATGTGGAACAACAACGAGCACCTGGTTGCCTACTTCGCGGTGCCGAGCATGGGTGCGGTGCTGCACACGCTCAACATCCGGCTCTTCCCCGACCAGGTCGTCTACATCGCCAACCACGCCGAGGACCGGGTGGTCCTCGTCGACAGCACGCTCATCCCGCTGCTGGCCCGGGTGATCGGTGAGCTGACCACCGTGCGGCACGTCGTGGTGGTCGGCGGTGGCGACCCGGCGCCACTGGTGGAGGCGGCCGGCGACCGGATCACGGTGCACCACTGGGACGCGTTGCTCGCCGACCGGCCCGACGTGTACGACTGGCCCGAGGTGGACGAGCGCGACGCCGCCGCGCTCTGCTACACCTCCGGAACCACCGGCAACCCCAAGGGTGTGGCCTACTCGCACCGGTCGATCTACCTGCACTCGTTGCAGGTCTGCATGCCGGAGGGTTTCGGCCTCGGGCCGACCGACCGCGAGTTGGCCATCGTGCCGATGTTCCACGCCATGTCGTGGGGCCTGCCCTACGCGGCCTTCCTCTCCGGCGCATCGTTGATCATGCCGGACCGGTTCCTCCAGGCCGCGCCGATCGCCGAGATGATCGCCGCCGAGCGGCCCACCCTGGCCGGCGCGGTGCCGACCATCTGGACCGACCTGCTGGCCTACCTGGACACTCACGACGTGGACACCTCCTCGCTCGGTGAGGTGATCGTCGGCGGCTCGGCGTGCCCACCGGCGCTGATGCACGCGTTCGACGAACGGCACGGTATCGACGTCATCCACGCCTGGGGGATGACCGAGATGTCCCCGCTGGGGTCGGTCTCGCGTCCGCCCGCCGGTGCGACCGGTGACGATGCCTGGCGCTACCGCTACACGCAGGGGCGGGTGCCGGCGGGCGTGCAGGCGCGCATCGTCGGCCCGTCGGGCGACCCGATGCCCGCCGACGGCACGGCCGTGGGCGAGCTGGAGGTCCGAGGGCCGTGGGTGACCGCCCGGTACGTCGGTGACGACGCCCCGGACGAGGAGAAGTTCCGCGACGGCTGGCTGCGGACCGGCGACGTGGGCACCCTCTCGCCGGACGGGTATATCAACCTGACCGACCGCGCCAAGGACGTGATCAAGTCCGGTGGCGAGTGGATCTCGTCGGTGGAGTTGGAGAACGCGCTGATGGCCCACCCGGCGGTGCTGGAGGCGTGCGTGGTGGGGGTGCCGGACGAGCGGTGGGACGAACGTCCGCTGGCCACCGTCGTGCTCCGGGAGGGCGCTTCGGTGACCGCCGAGGAGTTGCGGGACTTCCTGGCCGGGTCGGTGGCGCGCTGGCAGTTGCCCGAGCGCTGGGCGTTCATCGACACGGTGCCGAAGACCAGCGTCGGCAAGTTCGACAAGAAGGTCGTCCGTTCGCGGTACGCCGAGGGTGAGCTGACTGTCCGGGAGCTGACAGCCCCGTAACGTTTTCCCCGGCACTGTCGCCTGTTGGGGCGGGAGTACTCCTGAACCCTCCCCAGGGGCGGCCCCGGCGTTCGCACCGCGCCGGGGCCGCCCGCTCCACGCGGGGTTACCCGCACCGTCATTGTTGCGAAACTTATTCGCTTCTGTCCTGCTGACGGAAAAATCGGGTGGTCGGCGACCCGATCAGGCGTCGCTGGTGGTGATGAGCACCTTGCCCACCGTCGCGTCCTCCACCGCCTGGTGCGCGGCGGCCGCCTCCGCCAACGGGTAGTAGTGCAACGGCAGGCCGGCGTCCGCGCCGACCCGGATGCCACCCTGGCTGGCCGCCGCCGCCACGTCCTTCACGCCCTGCGCCTTGGCCGCCTTCGGCTCGGTGTAGACCAGGACGAACTGCCAGCGGGCGTTCGGCGCCATCATCGCCCGGATCGGGATGCTCACCTCGTCCCCGCCGTTGTCGGCGTACATGCAGACCGCGCCGCCGTGCCGCAACACCTGTGCGTCGACCGAGGCGTTGCGGGCGGGGGCGACCTCCACGATCGTGTGGACCCCGTCGGGAGCGATCTTGTGGACCTCCTCGACCACGTCCTGCTCCCGATAGTTGATCACGAAGCTTGCGCCGGCTGCGGCGGCGAGCTGAGCCTTCTCCGCGCTGCTCACAGTGGCGATCACAGTCGCGTCGGCCCACCGGGCGAGCTGGATCGCGGCGTTACCGACCGCCCCCGCGCCGCCCTGCACCAGCACCGTGTGATCCGCCAACGCACCCGCCCGCAGCGTGTCCGGCATGAACTCGCCAGCGGTCAGACAGCGGTGCGCGGTGAGGAACGGAATGCCGAGGGCCGCGCCCAGCTCGAACGGAGCGGCACCGAGGCGTACCGCCTGCCGGACCGGCACCAGCGTGTACTCCGCCGTCGTGCCCCACTGGCGCTGCCAGGCGGCCTCCCAGACCCACACCCGCTCGCCGATCAGGTCGGGGTCGACCCCGTCGCCGACCGCCTCGACCAACCCCGCACCGTCCTGCCCGGGGATCTGCCACCCGTTCGGCGGGCCGTTGCGGCGGGACTTCCAGTCGGTCGGGTTCACCCCGGAGACCGCCATCCGCACCAGGACCTCGCCCGCGCCCGGCTCGGGCACCGGGCGGTCGACCAGGTGGAGCACCGAAGGGTCGCCGTTGCGCTCGTACACGATGGCCTTCATCCGTGGTCTCTACCCGGCTCGACCCGGGTCAACCCAGCTCGTCCACCAGCTCCGGGGTCAGCTCACCGATCGCGTCCAGCTTCACCACGGCCAGCGCGGCGGCGTCCGGATCGAGGGGGTACGAGCCGTGCGGCACCGCCACCACCCGCATGCCCGCCGCCGCGGCGGAACGCACACCGTTGGACGAGTCCTCCACCGCCACACACCGGGTCGGGTCGACGCCGAGGTGCTGCGCCACGCTCAGGTACACGTCCGGTGCGGGCTTGCCCCGCTCCGTCCGCTCGGTGGAGAGGGTCGCGCCGAACGCGTCGGTCAGGTCGGTCGCCGCCAGCGCCGCCTCGATCAGCCGGGTCGGCGACGAACTGGCCAACCCGAGCGGCCACCGCGCGGCCAGCCCGCGAACGACCTGGTCGGCGCCGTCGATCAGGGGTACGTGGTCCCGGTAGCGTCGGGCCATCTCCTCGACCACCTCGACGGCGACCTGCTCGGCGGTGCGGTCGACGCCCAGCTCTGCGCTGAGGTAGTGCGCCCACTCGCCGGTGCTCATCCCCATCAGTCGGCGTTGCGTGTCGGGCTGCCACGTCCCGCCGTGCGCAGCCACGTACGCCCGGCGGACCTCCTCCCACACCGGCTCGGAATCCACGATCACGCCGTCCAGGTCGAAGACCACCGCATCAGTCACGGCCCCATCCTGCCCGACCGGTGGGTGCCCGGTCAGCCGGGCAACGCGGGCAGACCGAGCGGACTGCCCTCGGGGAGCAGGGTGTGGCCGGACCGGGCGATCGGCTCCAGCAGCTCCCGGAGCCGGTCCGTGTCGTCGACGCCGAGCGCCTGCCACGGGTGCGCGGCGGCCAGGTCGGTGGCGTCCTCAATGGCCTGGAACTCGGCGCGGGCGTGGTCGGTGGCCACGCCGTCACCGGTCAGCCAACCCCGCTCGGTGAGCCGCTCGCGGGCGGACTTCCACTGCTCCTCGGACCAGCCCCGGCCCAGCAGGTACTGCTGTGGCGAACCGTCCAGCGCGACCCGCGCGGTCAGCGTCTCCACCGGGTCCAGGCCGGCGGCCACCAGCGCCGCCACGTGCCCGTCCCCCCGGTGCTCGCGCAGCGTGGTGGCGGCCTGCCAGAGCCGCGCCAACGGGTACTCACCGGCCGGGAGGGCCGCGTTCGCCGCGCCGAGCACCCGGCCGGCGGTCTGCGCCGCCGATGCGGCCCGTTCCAACAGGTCGGCGGCCTCCACCAGGTGCGACTCGGGCAGCTCGTAGGTCAGCTCGGCGAGCGCCTGCACCGCACCGGTCAGGCGGGCACGCAGCGCCTCCTGGGGAGTGGCCAACCGCCACACCGCGGGCAGTGCGCGGGTCACCATCGGTGGCGCGAAGTTGAAGAAGGCGGCGATCACCGGGGCCGCCTCGGCGGCTCCCAGCGGCGCGGCGCGGCCGGCGAAGTAACCGCGCCAGTAGCCGCGCAACCCGACCGCCTCGTACGCGGCACGCGCCCGGGGGTGGAGGTAGGTGACAGCGTGAACCGGCTCGAAGTACGCCCACATCGACCGGGCGGTCCGCCCAGGCTCGTCCAGCGCAGTCACACGCACCTCCGCGTCGCGGTTCCGGATGGCCACCCCGGGCGGCGAACCGCCCGGGGTGACGCCGAACCTACTGCCGCTGGGTGACGGGCCGGAAGCCCCATGTGAACAACTCCATCCCGTCCCGGCGACAACCGGGACGATCCGGACAGGTCACTGGGCGGCGAGCACGTCCACCACGAAGCGCAGCGGACCGGTCGGACGGCCACCGGCGGCGGCGTCGTCGTTGCCGTACGCCAGCTCGCCCGGGATGTCGAGCTGCACCCGGCTGCCCACGGTCACGCCAACCAGACCCTGGTCCCAGCCGGGGATGACCTGGCCGACGCCGATCGGGAAGGTGGCCGGCTGCCCGCGCTCCCAGGAGGAGTCGAACTCCTTGCCGTCCTTGAAGAACACCCCCACGTAGTTGGTGGTGATGTTCTGGCCCTTCTGCACGGCCGGGCCGGTGCCCTTGATCAGCGGGGTGACCGCGAGCTTCTTGAGGTCACCCGTGCCCGGCGTCACCGTCGGCTTGGTGCCCAGCGCCGGGTCGGCGCCCTCGGGCAGCTGCGGAGCGGGGGGCGCGCCGGCCTCGTCGGGAGCCGGGGCGGAGGCGGACGGAGTGGCGTCGGCCTGGTTCTTGGGCTTGTCGTCGCCGCCGCCGCCGATCCACACGAAGACGCCGATCAGCGTCGCGGCCACGGCGAGGGCGGCGAGGCTACTGAGCCCGGCGTTGATCTTCCGCCTCCGGTCGGCGGCCTTCTTCTCAGCCAACTGGGCGGCCAGGCGGCGCCCCGACTTGGTTGCCGGGCTCTGGTCCGGGCCCGTCTGCTGCGTCCGCTCGCTCACGTCGTCGACTCCCTGCTGCGAAGTGTGGCCGGCACCCGGTGCCGGGGGGAAAGCCGACGCACACGGTACCCGCACAGCGGCCCACCGTGCCCGCCGCGGACGCCTCGGATCGCCCAGCGCGACAGTTCCGGGTCCTTCCCGGGCGGTTATTCCGGGACGACCATGAAGTCGGTCACGAACGAGGTGACCCGCCCGTCGGCGGCGCGGCCGATCCAGGTGCCGTAGCAGCCGTCACCCCAACCGCTCGTCACGATGACGACGTTCGCCCCACTGGCCTCGTCCAACACGGCGGTGATGAGCCCTGGCACCGGGGAAGAGGGCAGCTCGGCCGGGATGAAGACCTCCTCGACCCGGTGCTCGTCCCAGCCCTCCAGGACGGCGAGCGCGGTCGGGTCGGCGAGGGTGCCGACACCGGCGTCCACCCCGTAGCCGAAGTAGTCGTCCGCGCCGAGCGTGGCGACGTCCTGGTCACCCGCGACGGCCGGCTCCCAGCGGATCGTCGGCTCGGCTGAGACGACCAGCTCCAGCGCGGCGACCCGCCGGTCCACTTCGGCGTCCTCCCGGAGCACCACCGCCACCCAGGCACGCGCGGGATGCCGTCCCGGCGGCACTGTCACGGTGAACGGCTCCGCCTCCGGGCACACCAGCGGGTCACACCCGACCACGCGGCCGGTCGGCAACACGATGTCGCCCACCGGGTGCACCTCGATCAGGTACCCGCCGTGCTGGTCGGTGAAGCGGGCGCCGGGCGTCAGTAACCGGTCCAGATCAGGGGTGTACGGCATGGGGGCTCCTCCGGTCGCCAGCGGCCGGCGGAGCGTACCCGGCGAGGCGGACACCGTCGCCGCTGCCGTACGGTCAGGCGCTCTTGCGGGGTGCGGTCTTGCGTGCGGCGGTCTTCTTCGCCGGCTCCGCCTTCTTCGCGGCGGTCTTCTTGGTGGCGGTCTTCTTCGCCGGCTCCGCCGCTTTCTTCTCGGCCGTCTTCTTCGCCGCGGTCTTCTTCGCGGGCGCCTTGGCCGCCTTCTTCTCGGCTGCCTTCTGCGCCGACCGGGCCGACGAGATGGGCGTCGGCTCACCCGCGCCACCACCCCCGCCGGCGGGCTGCTCGCCGCGAGCCGCCTTGGCCCGCTCCACCGAGGCCTTCAACGCCGCCATCAGGTCCACCGCCGCGGCCGGGGCCTCCTCGACCTCTTCCGGCTGGACGACCTCCCGACCCTCCACCTTGGCGTCGATGACCTCCTGCAACGCGGCCCGGTAGTCGTCGGTGAAGACGTCCGGCTCGAACTCGCCGGTCATCGAGTCGATCAGCGAGCTGGCCATGGCCAGCTCCGGGGGGCGCACCTTGAGGTCCTCGTCGAGGAAACCGAAGTCCGGGGTACGGATCTCGTCCGGCCAGAGCATGGTGTTGAGCAGCAGCACACCCTCGCGGACCCGCAGCGTGGCCAGTTGCTCCCGCTGGCGCAGCGCCACCTTGACGATGGCCACCCGCTCCGAGTCGATGAGCGCGTCGCGCAGCAGCACGTACGGCTTGGTCGCGGCGCCCTCGGGTTCGAGGAAGTACGCCTTGTTGTAGAGGATCGGGTCGACCTGCTCGGCCGGCACGAACTCCAGCACGTCGATGGCGCGGGAGCTGGTCAGCGGCAGGTCGGCGAAGTCCTCGTCGGTGAGGATCACCATCTCGCCGCCGCCGATGTCGTAGCCCTTGGCGATGTCGTCGTAGGTGACCTCTTCGCCGCAGACCGAGCAGGTGCGCTTGTAGCGGATCCGGCCGCCGTCCTCACGGTGCACCTGGTGGAACCGAATGTCCTTCTCCTCGGTCGCGGAGTAGAGCCTCACCCCGATCGAGACGAGCCCGAACGACACGGCTCCCTTCCAGATTGCACGCATCCTGCGCTCCCTTCCCCGGTATCGACCATGCTCGCATCCGTTGGAACCGGACGCGAGGTGTTCGGGCCGCTACTACAATTCGGGTCGTGCCCGGAGCGCCGCTCAAGCCGATGCTCGCGATGACCGGGCCGCTGCCGGCCGGCGACGGCTGGGCGTACGAGTTCAAGTGGGACGGCGTCCGCGCCCTGGCCGACATCTCCGGCGGCGGTCAACACCTGTATGCCCGTTCCGGCGTCGAGATCACCGCCGCGTACCCGGAGTTGGCGACCCTGCCCGAACAGGTCGACGACGCGCTGCTCGACGGTGAGGTGGTGCTGCTCGGCCAGAACGGGCAGCCGTCGTTCACCGCGCTGGCCGAGCGGATGCACGTCCGGGACCGGGTCAAGGCGGCCCGGTTGGCAGCGGTCATGCCGGTGACGTACATGATCTTCGACCTGCTCCGGCTGAACGGCGACGACCTGACCGGCTGGCCGTACGAGCGTCGCCGCGAGGCGTTGGACGCGCTGGCGCTCGGTGGCCTCCGGTGGGCGGTGCCACCGACGTTCACCGACGGGCCGGCGACCTACGAGGCGGCCGGGGAGCACGGCCTGGAGGGTGTGATGGCCAAGCGCTCCGGGGCCGTCTACCGCCCGGGGGTGCGCTCGCCGGACTGGGTGAAGGTCAAGCTGGAGGTGACCGGCGACTTCGTCGTCGGCGGTTGGCGACCGGGCGCGCGCCGGATCGGCGGGCTGCTGGTCGGGGTCCCCGGCCCGGACGGCCAACTGATCTACCGGGGTCGGGTCGGCGGCGGCATCGGCGCGGCGATCGAGCGGCAGCTCCTCGCCGAGCTGGAGCCGCTGCGCTCCGGCGTGTCACCGTTCGCGCCGGGGGTGCCGCGCGAGGATGCGCGGGGCGCCATCTGGGTAACACCCCAGGTGGTGGTGGAGGTGAAGTACGGCCAGCGCACCCCCGACGGCCGGCTGCGCTTCCCCCGGGTGCTGCGGTTGCGCCCGGACAAGCCTCCGGAGGAGGTCGACGATGCCGGCTGACCGGCTACGGGTGGACGTCGAGGGTCGCGCGCTGGAGCTGTCCAACCTGGACAAGGTGCTCTACCCGGCGGCCGGGTTCACCAAGGGCGAGGTGATCGACTACTACACCCGGATCTCGCCGGTGCTGCTGCCGCACCTGCGGGACCGACCGGTCACCCGGATCCGCTTCCCCAACGGGGTGGACGACAAGTCGTTCTTCGAGAAGAACACGCCGGCCGCGACCCCGGACTGGGTGCGGGTGGAGAACCTGCCGGCGCCCGGGTCGACGAAGGGCCGGGAGACCATCGACTACGTGGTCGCCGACGACCTGCCCACCCTGGTCTGGCTGGCCAACCTGGCCGCCCTGGAGCTGCACACACCGCAGTGGAAGGTGGGCGAGCACCCGGACATGATGGTCGTCGACCTCGACCCGGGCCCGCCGGCCGGGCTCGCCGAGTGTTGCCCGGTGGCGGTGCTGATGCGCGACCGCCTCGCCGAGGACGGCATCGAGTCGTACCCGAAGACGTCCGGTAAGAAGGGCATGCAGCTCTGCTGCCCGATCGCCGGCACCCAGTCGTCCGACCTCGTCTCCGACTACGCCCGGCGGATCGCGCAGGAGTTGGAGACGGCCCACCCGAAGCTGATCGTGTCGAAGATGGCGAAGAACCTTCGACCGGGCAAGGTCTTCATCGACTGGAGCCAGAACAACGCGGCGAAGACCACAGTGGCGCCGTACTCGCTGCGGGCCCAGTCCGTGCCGTCGGTGTCGACGCCGCTGACCTGGGACGAGGTGGAGGCCGGCGCGCGCGGCCGGAAGCCGGCCGTCCGCCAGTTCACCGCCGCCGAGGTCCTGGCCCGGGTCGAGGAGTACGACGACCTGCTCGGCCCCCTGCTCGACGGCGGCCCGGAACTGCCCACCCGCTGACGGGCACCGACGGTAGGAACCGCCCGGCCACCCGATACGGCCATCGGCTGACGACCGGCGCGACCAAAGTCGGTGAGTAGGGTGGTGCCGACGTCGACCCGGGGAGCGTGGAGATGCAGCCGACCGACACGGCCGACCTGGCGGCCCGGCCCGTCGAGGCCGAGCGCCCGCTGCTCAGCTACCGCGACGAGGCGACCGGCGAGCGCGTCGACCTGACCGCCCAGCAGGTCGGCCAGTGGGCGGCCCGGAGCGCCGGCCTGCTGCGGGACGGTTGCGGCCTCGGCCCCGGCAGCCGCGTAGCGGTCCTGCTGCCACCGCACTGGCGTACCGCCGCCGTGTTGTTGGGGGCTTGGGCCTCGGGCCTGGCGGTGTCGTTCCGGCCGCGCGCCACGGCGGGCCTGGCGGTGCTCGAACCGGGCGGCGACCGGCCGTTCGATGCGGTCTTCGTGACGCCGGAGCGGCAGGACGACTGGCTGGAGGACGTGCCGGACGCGCCGCACCGCTACCTCGTCGGCACCGGTCCGGGACGGCTGGACGACGTGCCGTTGGGCTGGTTGGACTGGTCCGCCGAGGTGCTCCGGCACGGCGACGGCACGCCCGACCACACCGCCATCCACCCGTCGGACCCGGCCACCGCCGACGGCACCACCTACGGTCAGTGGGGTGCGCTCGCCCAGGAGTTCGCCACGATGCTGGACCTGCGCCCCGGCGACCGCCTGCTGGTCGACGCCGCCGAAACCGAGCAGCCGCTGAAGTGGTTGCTGGCACCGCTCTCGGCCGGCGCGTCAGTGGTGATCAGCGCCAACCTCGACCCGGCGCGACGGGACGCGATCGTCACCGCGGAACGCGTCACCCGCGTCCTCTGAGGCTGTCCCGGGTCACCCGACCGGTGGAGCCGCTGCCTTCCGTCAGCTCTCACATTTCTCCTGCTCATACGCTTCGCCGAAGGCACGCGCCGAGGGTCCGGGCGCGGCCACTGTGCACACCGGCGGAGGGTCGATGGCTTCGAGGCGTACACCTCGGGTTGTGGTCGCGGCGGTGGCCGGCGGACTCTTCGCCCTGGGGGTGGTCGCGCCCGGCCCGGCGGCGGCACCGCTGCCCCGCGCGGCCCAGGCCGACGGGCCCACGGGCCCCGACCCGCGTGAGCCGCGCCCGCCGCTGCTCCCCGCCGACTTCCAGGGCACCGGCCGGTACGTCGTGCGGGACCTCGGCATCGACGTGCCGTTCTCCTGGCAGGGCCGGAACGGCAACAGTCAGATGATCGCCGGCGGCCCGGACCACCCGATCTGGTTCACGAACCTGATCTACGAGAACACGCTCTACACGCTCACCTACAAGTGGCCGAACATCCCGCTGTTCCCGCCCCGCGCGTGCAGCAAGGTGCCGGGGTTCTTCAACCGGCAGATCTTCAACGACAAGCTGAAGACCGCTCGTTACGTGGGGCCGGAGATCCTGCAGGGCCCGACAGACCGGCATGTCGACCACTGGCGGGTCGGGGTGGTCGGCGGCTCCGCGGTGCCAGGGGAGTTCTTCCGGTTCCCGATCGCGCTCGGCGACATCTACGTCGACCGGCACGACCCGAGCCGGTGGTGGCAGGTGTTGCAGTTCGGCCTGCAGAACCTCTTCGACCCGGAGCTGGACGAATGGTTCACCATGGACACCTTCCACCACCGCCCCGGCGAGGTCACCCTCCCCGACCGGTGCCCACCCCCCACGTCGTAGCGCGTCCGGCGCACGCGTTCCGCCTTGATCGCCCGGTTCCCGCGAGACCGGGGCATCCGGGTGCTGCCGGACCCCGCGATATTCGGCAGTGAGTCGATCAAGCGAGGTGTCGCTACTGTGGTACCGCCAGTAGTACCATGTACAGGTGCCCTCCATAGACAAGCTCGTCGAGGCGATGCGAAGGAACCAGCAGAACGTCGCCTACAACGATCTCTACGGGGTGTGTGAGCACTACTTCGGCAAGCCTCGGCAAGCTGGCAGCTCCCACGCGGTCTTCAAGATGCCCTGGGCGGGTGACCCGCGTGTCAACATCCAGAACGATAAGGGCAAGGCCAAGGCATACCAGGTACGGCAAGTGATCAAGGTGATCGACAAGAAGGAGGCCTCGTGATGGAGACCGAATCCCGTCCTGAGGTGTCCCACTACACCTACCGCGTCACCTGGTCCGTCGAGGATCGCGAATTTGTCGCTACCTGCGCCGAGTTCCCATCCCTCTCCTGGCTGGCGCCTTCGCAGATCGATGCCCTGGAGGGCTTGCAGGACTTGCTAAGAGAAACTGTGGCCGACATGGAGGATGAGGGAGAGCAGGTGCCGCAGCCGTTGGCCGAGCGGAACTACTCGGGCAAGTTCAACCTCCGCGTCGGGGAGAGCCTGCACCGCGAACTCGCAATTCAGGCTGCCGAAGACGGGATGAGCCTCAACCAGTACGTCTTGCGCAAGCTCCGCGCCGCCTGACGGCGACCATGCTTCCACTTGCTGAACGCGAAGGTCGACCCGAGCGCTCCTACCGCTGGACATGTCACCAGGAAGCGCGGTCAGAGGGCGAACAGCAGGGCGGCGTTCAGGAGGACGACGAGGGCGGTGGCGAAGTGGATGCCGAATGCCACAGCCTTCGTTCCGCCGTTCCGTAGCACGATGACGGTGTCGCCCAGCGGGACGAGCGCGACGACCAGCATGTACCACGCGACCGCCTCGGCGGTCGTGAAGGCGATCAGGGCGAGGCCGAGCAGCCCGAACGTGAGGTCCTTCAGCCCCTTGACCGCCAGGTAGGCGGGGTCGCCGTCCGGGCGGGCCGGCACGCCGTATCCGGCAGCGGCGGCCTGCGGTACCAGCAGGAACCGCGCACCGATGAAGACGACGAAGAGGCTGAGTACGACGGCGAGCCCGTAGGCGATGAAGGACAGCATGAGTTCGGCTCCTATTCCTAGCGCTGCTAGATGTAAGAGCAACGCTAGCAGAGCATCGGCAGAACTGCTAGCGGTGCTAGGGTTGTGGTCATGTCGACGCAGGGACGCCGGGAGCGGGAACGGGCGGAACGGGAGCGGGCCATCATCACCGCGGCCCGCGGCCTGGCCCTGGCGGAGGGCTGGGACGCGGTGACCACCCGGCGGCTGGCGGCCGAGATCGAGTACAGCCAGCCCGTCCTCTACAGCCACTTCAAGGGCAAGGACGCCATCATGGCGGCGGTGGCCGTCGAGGGCTTCGCCGAACTGGCCGCCACCCTCGTCTCGGCCCGAGCGTCGGCCGCCGACCCCCGGCAGGCGGTCGCCGACGTCGCGGCGGCGTACGCCGCTTTCGCCGAGCAGCGGCCCGCGATCTACGACGCGATGTTCACCCTCGCCGTGGACCTGCCGTTCGCCAGCCAGGACGTCCCGACCGACCTGGCCCGAGGCTTCGCCGAGCTGGCCGAGACGGTGCGCCCGTTCGTCGGCGACGACGACCTGGAGGCGGTCACCGAGACCTTCTGGAGCGGCCTGCACGGGCTGGTCACGCTGATGCGCAGCGGCCGGCTCCGCCGCGCCGACCACGACCGCCGGCTCTCGGTGCTGGTGGGCCGCTTCTCCCGCTGAGCGATGCAGGTCAAGGCTGACGGGGTCGTTGGCCGTCCGGGGCGTGGGGTCTTCGTCGCGGAGTCCCGCAAGCGCTGACGCTCGTTGCCTGCTGGAACAGGTCGGAGCGCGAGGTCGTCGAGATCTTGGACAGTTTCCGTCCCGACGTGACGGAAACTGTCCAAGATCTGGAGTGACGGGACCAGCGGCACGGATCAGGGTGGCGCGGACGACAGTTACCGCGTGCTGCTGGCGGCCCCACGCGGGCGACTGATTCGTTTGCGACATCAGCTCCACAGCGAGCGCGAGAGACATCCCGCTGCCGTGGCGTGCCCCGCGCTCGCCGCGCTGCGCGCTGCCCGCGCTGCCCGCGCTGCCCGCACTCGCCGCGCTGCCCGCGCCCACCGCGCCGTGCACCGCGCCCACCGTGCTGATCGACTCGGCTTTCAGGAAACCGAGGCGTCACCGCGCTCCGGACATCGCGACTTCCTGGAAAGCGAGTCGATCGAGGCCGCGCGGGTCAGTCGACGGTGGGCAGCTTCGGGCCGAGGACGTCGTCGGCGTCGACGATCGTGTACGCGTACCCCTGCTCGGCGAGGAAGCGCTGCCGGTGTGCCGCGTACTCGGTGTCGATCGTGTCCCGGGACACCACCGTGTAGAAGTGCGCCTGCCGGCCGTCGGCCTTCGGCCGCAGCACCCGCCCGAGCCGCTGCGCCTCCTCCTGGCGTGAGCCGAACGTCCCGGACACCTGGATCGCCACCGCCGCCTCGGGCAGGTCGATGGAGAAGTTGCCGACCTTCGAGATGACCAGGGTTCGCAGCGCGCCGGACCGGAACGCGTCGAACAGCCGCTCCCGTTCCTTGTTCGTGGTCGAGCCCTGGATGATCGGCGCGTCGAGGTACTCGCCGAGCTCGTGCAGCTGGTCGATGTACGCGCCGATCACCAGCACCTGGTCGTCCGGGTGCCGGTCGACCAGCGCCTTGACCACCGGCAGCTTGGTACGGGCGGTCGCCGCCATCCGGTACCGCTCCTCGGCCTCCGCCGTCGCGTACGACATCCGCTCCGCGTCGGTGAGGGTCACCCGGACCTCGGTGCACTCGGCCGGAGCGATCCAGCCCTGCGACTCGATGTCCTTCCACGGCGCGTCGTACCGCTTCGGCCCGATCAGGCTGAACACGTCGCCCTCGCGGCCGTCCTCGCGTACCAGGGTCGCGGTGAGGCCCAACCGGCGGCGGGCCTGGAGGTCCGCCGTGAACCGGAAGATCGGCGCGGGCAGCAGGTGCACCTCGTCGTAGACCACCAGGCCCCAGTCGCGGGCCCCGAAGAGGTCCAGGTGGGTGAACGCGCCGCCGCGCCGCGAGGTGAGCACCTGGTACGTGGCGATGGTGACCGGACGGATCTCCTTGCGCTCGCCCGAGTACTCGCCGATCTCCTCCTCGGTCAGCGAGGTGCGGGCGATCAGCTCCCGCTTCCACTGCCGGCCGGCGACCGTGTTGGTGACCAGGATCAGGGTGGTCGCCTTCGCCTCGGCCATCGCCGCCGCGCCGACCAGGGTCTTGCCGGCACCGCAGGGCAGCACCACCACCCCCGACCCGCCGGCCCAGAACGCCTCCACGGCCTCCCGCTGGTACGAGCGCAGCGTCCACGGCTTGCGCCCGTCCTTGCCGGCCTCGGCCAGCTCGATCGGGTGCGCCTCACCGTCGACGTAACCGGCCAGGTCCTCCGCCGGCCAGCCCAGCTTGAGCAACGCCTGCTTGAGCCGGCCACGCTCGGACGGGTGCACCCGGATGGTGTCGTCGTCGATCTTGTCGCCGAGCATCCCGGCGAGCTTCTTGCTCTTGGCCACCTCGATCAGCACCAGCCGGTCCAGTGCGCGCAGCACCAACCCGTACGCCGGGTCGTTGGCGAGCTGGAGGCGGCCGTACCGGTCCATCGTCTCGGCCACGTCCACCAGCAGCGCGTGCGGCACCGGATAGCGGGAGTACTTGAGCAGCGAATCCACCACCCCCTCGGCGTCGTGCCCCGCCGCGCGGGCGTTCCACAGACCCAGCGGGGTCAGCCGGTAGGTGTGCACGTGCTCCGGCGAGCGTTCCAGCTCCGCGAACGGCGCGATCGCCATCCGGCAGGCCTGCGCGTCGGGGTGGTCGATCTCCAGCAGCAGGGTCTTGTCCGACTGCACGATCAGTGGTCCACCGCTCACGCCAGCGTCCTCTCCTCGGTTGGCCGACCGGCCGGAACGGGTCGCATACCCGCTGCTGGCCGACCATCCAGTGTTGCACGATGCGGGACGGTGGAAGAAAGATGCTCACCGCGCGCAACCGTGACGGCACTTACGAACGTCTAGTAAAGGGACGACTGTCTGGGGAGGGCCCATGGAGCAGTTCCGGATCGCCTCCCGGCTGGTTGCCCTCGTGGTGGTCGTGCTGGTCGGCGCGGGAGCGTGCGCGTTCGATCCGCAGTCCGGCGGGAGTGGTGGCGGGGGAGCCGCCCCGGCCGGTGCGGCGGAACAGGCAACGGGGGCGGGCGACACGTCCGGGCCCGACCAGCACGGCCGGCCCACCCCGGCCGCGCCCACCACCAAACCCTCCCGGAAACCCACGCCGAAGCCGACCCGTACGGCACCCACCACCACCCCCGGCACCGGTACGCCGACAGTCGCCGGCTGCCCCCAGGGGCAGCACCAGCGGGCGGTGGAGACCCACCTGGCCCGGTTGGGCGGGTTCGGGGCGGTGACAGTCGACGGCCGGCAGTCCGCCGCCGACTGCGCGGCGATCAAGAAGTTCCAGAAGAGGTACGGCATTCGCCCCGTCGAGGGTCGCGCCGGACCCACCACCCTCGACGTGGCCCAGCGCCTCGCCACCACCGACACGACCCGCTGCAAGGCCGGCGCCGGCACCACGTTCTGCGTGGACCTCACCCGGCAGACCGTCTGGGCGCTCCGCAGCGGCAAGGTGATCATGGAGCCGACGGTGACCCGCACCGGCATGTCCGGCTACCGCACCCCGGCCGGCACGTACGCCGTCAACTACCGCAACCCCAAGGAATGGTCCAACCCGTACGAGGTGTGGCTGCCGTACTGGCAGCACTTCACGCAGGGGATGGGCTTCCACGAAACCACCACCTACCTGCACGACAAGTCGATCGGCTCGCACGGCTGCGTCAACCTGCTGCACGCCGACGCCGTCCGGATGTGGGAGCTGGGCAAGGTCGGCACCCGGGTGGTGCTGATCGGCCGCCGCCCCGGCACCTGAGTGACACGGAGCGAATCGCGGCGGTAACCCCCTGTCCGACCGGACCAACGAGTGTCACCCTTGGAGTCCAGGGCCGGACCGGGCGGGGAGGCTGGGTATGACGGTCGACCGTGACGTGATCGCGGAGCACGAACACGCACCACCCGACGAGGTGTCCCGGGCGACGGTGATCGCGTACGCCGTTGCGGCGACACTCCTGCTCGGGTGGTTCCTCTTCGGCTGGCTGGTGCTCGAGCAGGGCTTCGTCGACTCGGTCGGCGAGTCCGCCGGTGCCGGCTTCGCACTGCTGCTGATCATCTCGGTGGTCGGCACCGTACGCCGCAGCCGCCGCTGACCGGACGGCGTCCGCGCGGTGGCGCCGTCGGTCAGTCCGCCACCACCGCCGCGGTGATCCGGTGCAGCGCGAACGTGTGCAGCATTTCGGTCCGTTCGTCCTCGGCCCGCAGGTAACCGGCACCGATGGAGACCGGCTTGAGCAGGCGTGACGCCGTCGCCCCGTGCGCGTCGACGTAGCCCACCCAGACCAGCGCCTTGTCCCGGACCGCCTGCTGGAGCACCGCCAGTGCCTCGCTGTGGGTGTGCGCCGGCACCGGGCCGCCGCCCAGCCCGGGCGCACCGCCGCGCACCACGGCAGGCGCCCGTCGGGCGGCCCGTGCCGCCGCGTCGCCGCGCCGGATGTGCTCCACCACACCGAGCAGCCGGGGCATGGGCAGCTTCGGGGCGGCCAGCGGATCGATCGTCCGGGTGGTCACCGACACCCGGGGCGGGGCCCGACGGATTCGCGGCCGGGCCAGCACCGTGCTGCCGGTGCCGTCCTCCTGCACCGGGGCGTACCCCGCGTCGCGCAGCGCACCCAGCAGCCGACCGACCTGGTACTGCGTACACAGCACCGTGGGCGCGAGCCGGCGCAGCGCCAACGACTCCAGCCGCCGGTCGGCCAACACCTCACTGACCAGCGTCTCGTCGTCGCTGCGCAGGTACGCCCCGGCCAGGCCGACCCGCAGCCCGCCGTGCTTACGGGCCACGTCGTCGATCAGGTAGGTGAGCCCCTGCGGCACCGGGGTACGTGACCGACGCCGGAACACGTCGTGCAGGTCGTCGGCCGTGTAGCCGGAATCCAGGGCCCGCCGCACGCTCGCCGTGGTGACCCGGTGCACGCTGGCCCCGCCGGCCGACTCCAGCTCGGTCATCGCCTCCAACTCGACGGCGAGCGCCGGCTCGGGCGGGCCGGGCACCACAACTGTCAAATCGGCCTGCACCAGGAAGTGGTCGACCGGTGCGGGCAGCAGGGCGTCCAGCGCCCGCGCGGTACCGGACGGGTCGCCGCTCTCGACGTCGGCGTGCACGCCCAGCGGGTCGTCACCCCGCTCGTCGGTCGACGTCAGGTCCCCCAGCAGCAGCCGACCGTACGAGGTGAGCGCCCCCAGCCCCGTCACGCCCAGCTGTGCGGCCTCGGCCAGCACCTCCCGGTGTGCGGCGTCCCGGCCCCGGCTGCGACGGGGAGCCCGCCAGTCCAGCAGCTCCTGCACCTCATCCGGGGTGGGCGCCGTCGCCGGCTCCAGATCGGCGAGTACGCCGAGCACCGCCCGTCGGGTGGCCGGCGCGCTGGCCCGCTCGGCCTCGGCGGAGAGCGCGGTGATCGGCCGGTCCCGATCGTCACGGCGGCCCACCAGCCCCACCTGTCGGGTCATGGTCAGCCACGCTCGGGCGAGCTGCTCCCACCGTTGGGCCAGTGAGGCGGCCCGCCACACCTCGTACCCGCCGGTCGGTAGCACCTGCTGATCCGCCCCGTACCGGCCGGTGGCCGCACCGGGCATCTCCAGCTCACCGAGGAGCCCCGCCGCGTACGCCACCTCCAGCAGCAGCGCGGTGGTCGGTTCGTCCAGCCCGGCGGTACGCGCCAACCGGCGCAGGTCCCGGACACCGATGCCACCCGAACGCAGCACCGGCGCGGGCTCGTCGGCGAGCTGCTCCAGCAGCCCTTCGGTGTGCCGGACCACCTCCATGGTCTGCCCGGCTCCGGCCGAGTCGACCGCTTTCGGCTCCCGTGGCGCGGCGGCCACCGGCGGTGGGCTGGTACGCAGCGGCCCGAGGGGACCGCTGTCGCGGCGCAGCAACAGGCCGACCTCGCGGGGTAGCTCCACCGTTGCGCCGGCCGTGGACGAACCGGTCGTCGCCGGGACCAGCAGTCGGTTGTCGACGAGCCACCGCACCGGGGAACCGGTCGGCGCGCCACCGTTCGTCGGGTCGGTGAGGACCGGGTCCGCCGCGCCGAGCGGCGGCGCCTGCAACGCCCCCGGCGGCACGCTGCCCACCGGCGGGCCGGCGGCCAACCGGTCCAGGATCGCCCGGGCCGAGGGCGGGGCGGCGAGCACGGTCCGTCGCAGCTTCGCCGGGTCCGCGCAGAGCGCGGCCGCGCGCGGGTCCAGCTCCGCGGCCGGCCGGCCGAGCCCAGCGGGGTACGGGGAGACCTCGTCGACGGCGGGCAACACCTGGAGCGCGTGCTCCGGGCCGTACAGCAGGAAGAGCGCACGCAGTCGGCCCACGGCGGCCCGGACGGCCGTCGGAGCCGGCGGGTGCGGCCCGGCGGTCGCCATCGCCAGCACGGTGTCGGTGGCCGTGGTGGCGTCGTCCGGGTTCCGGGTGAGGCGGGCGGCGTCGAGGATCTGGAGGGTGAACTGGTCCAGACCGTCCAGCGCGCGGGCCACGGAGACCCGGGACTGGGCCCGGATGGCCAGGGCGGAGACGTCGGCCGGCACGGGCACGACGAGGTCGGGCCGCAGTTGGAGGAGTGCGGCCAGTGACTCGTCGGGCAGCGACCGCAGGTGGTCGGCGAGTGAGGTGGTCATCGTCTTTCCACGCTAGCCCGGCACCGGGCTTCCGCGCCCCTCGGACGTCCGGTCGACCGGGAGTAGCCGGTACGTTTCTCGACATGCCCGCACTGACCGTCGGATTCGACCTCGACATGACCCTGGTGGACTCCCGCCCCGGCATCGCCGCGGCGTACCGGGCGCTGACCGCGAGGACCGGGGTGCCGGTCGACGCCGAGCTGGCGGTGTCCCGGCTCGGGCCGCCGCTGCGTACCGAGCTCGCGCACTGGTTCCCGCCGGATCAGGTCGAGTCGGCCGTGCGGGTGTATCGCGAGCTGTACCCGGCGTACGCGATCACCCCGACGCTCCTGCTGCCCGGCGCGCGGGAGGCCATCGAGGCGATCCGTGCGCGCGGTGGCCGGGTGCTGGTCGTCACGTCCAAGATCGGCCGGCTGGCCCGGTTGCACCTGGACCACCTCGGTCTCACTGTCGACGAGCTGGCCGGCGACCTGTTCGCCGAGCAGAAGGCGACAGCTCTGCGGGAGCACGGCGCTACCCACTACGTCGGTGACCATGTCGCGGACATGGTGGCGGCGGCGGCGGCCGGGGTGCCCGGCATCGGCGTGGCGACCGGCCCGTGCTCCTCCGATGAGCTACGGGCGGCCGGGGCGGAAGTGGTGCTGGACGAGCTCACCGAATTCCCAGCGGCGCTCGACGGGATGATCCAGCTAGCCTTGGAGCAGTAGCGGCTCAAGTGAAGCAGGGGTTTTCAGGTGCCTACGGGTCGAGTGAAGTGGTACGACACGGCCAAGGGATACGGCTTCGTCACGAGTGACGAGGGCGGCGACGTGTTCCTGCCCAAGGGGGCGCTGCCGGCGGGTGTCACCGACCTCAAGGGTGGCCAGCGGGTCGACTTCAGCGTGGTGGACAGCCGCCGGGGCTCGCAGGCCATGGGGGTCAAGCTGCTGGACGCGCCGCCGTCGATGTCGGAGCTGCGCCGTCGGCCGGCTGAGGAACTGCACGGCCTGGTCGAAGACATGATCAAGGTGCTGGAGGCGAAGGTCCAGCCGGACCTGCGCCGAGGTCGGTACCCGGACAGGAAGGCCGCGCAGAAGATCGCTCAGCTGGTCCACGCGGTGGCCCGCGAGCTGGAGGTCTGAGGCACCAGGCCGGCGGTGGCGGCCCGGTCGAGCAGTGCCGCCACCGCGGCGAATCCGGCCTCGCCCAGGTCGGCGGTGAACTCGTTGACGTAGAGGCCGATGTGCCGGTCGACCACGTCGAGCTCCATCTCCTGGGCGTGCGCCAGCACGTACTCCCGGCTGGCCGCCGGGTCCGCCCAGGCCTGTCGGACCGACTCGCGGACCCAGCCGGCCGCGGCCTGCGGGTCGACCGCCCCGCGTCGGGCCAGGATCGCGCCGAGGGGGATGGGTAGGCCGGTGTCGGCCTCCCACCATTCGCCGAGGTCGACGAGGGCGCTCAGGCCGTGCCGGTGGTAGGTGAACCGGGCTTCGTGGATGACCAGCCCGGCGTCGTAGCGTCCAGCCGCCACGCCCGGCATGATCTCGTGGAACGGCACCACCTCGATCCGGGCCGGTGGCCGCCCGGCCGACCAGAGCCGGAACAGCAGGTACGCGGTGGTCCGGTCTCCCGGCACCGCCACAGTGGCGCCGGTCAGGTCGGTGCGGTCCGGGCCGCCGTCGCGGTCGCCCCGGGTGAGCACCAGCGGACCACAACCGCGGCCGAGGGCGCCGCCGCAGGGCAGCAGGTGGTAGTCGTCGAGCAGCCAGGGCAGCGCCGCGAAGCTCACCTTCACCAGGTCGAACGCGCCCCGCTCGGCCGCCGTGTTGGTGACGTCCACGTCGGCGTACGTCACCTCGACCGGCGGTGCGCCGGGCACCCGCCCGTGTACCAGCGCGTGGAAGACGAACGTGTCGTTGGGGCAGGGCGAGATCGCCAGGGAGAGCGCCACACCCTCACGGTAGACCCGCGCCTGCCGTGCGGCCCGCGCCCACCCCGCCGTTGTGATCCGCGTCGGAGATCCGCGACGACCGGCCCGCGGCTAATGGCGTGGCCGGCGGCATCGGCGTGGCTGGCGGCATCGGCGTGGCTGGCGGCATCGGCGTGGCTGGCGGCATCGGCGTGGCTGGCGGTATCGGCGTGGCCGGTGGCCGGTCCCCGGCGGCAGCGTGGGTGCCGGCCCCCTCAGCGCCGGGGTCGGACACCTGCCTCGGACTCCCTTTGGAGCTGATGCCGCAAACGAATCGCGCTGGGCTCAGGGGCCGCAGCGATGCGAGGTCGTGGTGCGGGTCGCGGTGGTGCGGGTCGCGGTGGTGCGGGGTCGTGCGGGTCGCGGTGGTGCGGAGCTGTGATGCGAGCCCGCGCCTGCCGAACGCTGTTGGTTGGCGTAGGCCGTGATGATGTCGCAGACGATTCAGCTCCATAGGGGGTTTGCGGAGTAGGTCATCCACCGACCCGAGCGGTTGTCCACAGCTTTATCCACAGCTCTGGCTGGGGTGTTGATAGTGCGCTGACCAGCGGGGAACATCGGTCTGTGACCGAGGCGAGTGACCACACGGACGGGAGCAGCGGGGCCGATCTCGGTCCGGCGCTCCGCGCTCTGCGTCGGCGGGCCGATCTGAGTCAGCGGCAGTTGGCCGAGAGATCCGGGGTGCCGCAGCCGACGCTGGCCCGCATCGAGTCGGGGCGGGCGCTCAACCCCCGATTCCGGACCGTGGAACGCCTCGTCCGGGCGGCCGGCGGGAGGCTGGCCGTCGGCGTCCCACCCGCCGTCTCCGGCGTCGCCGAACCCACGCCGGTTCCGCACGACGACATGCGGGACGAGGCGGGCCGTCGATACCCGGCTCACCTGGACGTCTGGCCGGTCCACGAGCCTCGGGACTGGCCCGGCGCCTGGTGGGCGGAGTGGTACCGGTTGCCGCCCGAGCGGTATCCGCTCCCGCTGCCGCCGGCCGCGTACGAGCTGAACCGTCGTTATCGCGACAACCGACGGTGGGGTGCCGAGGTCCGAAGGACTACGCAGGTGCGTCGGGTGCTGGCCAGCGACCTGCCGGCCACCTGCTGGCGCTACGTCGCCGAGCTTCCCGACGGCAAGCTCATTGGTGAGCTGCGGGCCCATGAGCGCAGCCCGTTCCTCCAATTCGGCGAGTGGCATCCGGACATGCCGGAGCGGGAGATGGCGCTCGACGGCGTGCTTGTCGACCCCCGGTATCGGCGGTTGGGGGTCGGGCGACGGCTGGTCACCGCGCTGGTGACCGGGATGCGCGAGGCGGGCATCGACGACGCGGTCGCTGTCGCCGACCAAGCTGGCACCGACCTGCTGCTGGCGTGCGGCTTCGAGATCGAGGCACGCCGCACCGCCGCACTGCGCCTGGGTCAGCCGGGCAAGCGCCGCTTCTGGTGACCGTCGGCCGGGTCAGCGCAGTGCCGGGTCAGCGCAGTGCTGGGGCTGCTGCGGTCAGGGCGGCCAGGGCTTCGCGCAGCCGCCAGGCGTCCCGGTCGCGGGGGCCGATCGGGTTGGAGATCGTGCGCAGTTCGGCGAAGGGCACCCCGGCCTGCGCCGCCGCGACCGCCACGCCGTACCCCTCCATGGCTTCCGCGACCGCTTCCGGATGCCTGCGGCGCAGCTCGTCGGTGCCGGACGTGGTGCCGGTGACGGTGCTGACCGTGAGCACCGGGCCGGCCGTGGCCGTCGGGAGGGCGGCTCGCAACGCCGCCAGCAGGCCCGGGTCCGCCGACACCCTGCTGCCCGCACCCAGCAGCGCGGGCGGCATACCCAGCTCGTCGACCGGGATGAAGCCGTCGGGCGACTCGGCACCCAGGTCGGCGGCGATGCTGGCGGTGCCGAGCACCGTGTCGCCGACCTCGGCCCGCCCGGTGAAGCCGCCGGCCACGCCGGCGCTGACCACCGCACGGTACGGGCGGCCGGTGGCCTCTTCCAGCGCCAGCAGCCGTGCGGTGGCGGCACCGGCGAGGGCCGGGCCCACACCGATCGGGGTGACGGTCACGCCGGGGTCGGTCAGCCCGGCGCGGATCGCGTCCGCCTCGGCGGGAACCGCCGTCACCACCAGCAGGCCGGTCACGAGAGTGAGCCGGGAGACTCGCGGCGGGTCTCGTCGTCGGCCCCGCCACCCGGGCCGCCAACGGCCGACGACGGGCGGTAGATGTGGTAGCCCGGCGGGGCGAGGCTCGGGTCGTCGTACTCCGGTGAGCTGGTCCGGGCCGGTGCCGGTGAGGTCGGCGTGGGGTCCCCGGGCTCGTCCGCCGGCTCGTCGTCGGTCAGCTCGTCGTCACCGAGCGGTCGGCCGGCCAGCTTTTCACCGCGCAGCCGGGCGGCGGTCAGCACACCCCGGATCGCGGCCAGTACGCCGACCCCGGCGGCCACGGCGATGCCCATCCGGCCGTCGAACGGCACCAGCCCGAGCCCGCCGCCGGCGACGAAGGCGAGCATCAGCACCGTCTCGGAGTGGGCGAAGGAGCTGGCCCGCAACCGTTCCGGGATGCGCTCCTGGATCGAGGCGTCCACCGCCAGCTTCGCTATCCCGCTGGCCAGCGCGGCGACAAGGCAGAGCAGGGCGACCATCAGCAGCGAGAACTGGATGACGGCGAGCACCGCCACCCCGGCCACGATGATCATGCTGCTGGACTGGATGGCGGTCGGTCGGTGGATGCGCAGTCGGGTGCCGATGGCGGTGGCCAGGAAGGTGCCGACCGCGAGCGCGCCGCCGACCACGCCCAACGCCCATTCGGCGCCCAGATCCCGGCCGAACACCACCGTGGTCAGGTCGCCCTTCTTGATCGCGAAGGCGAGGAAGAGCAGCAGGAAGCCGTAGAGCGCGCGTAGCGTCGCCGCGCCGATCAGGGTGGCGATCACCAGCCGGCCGGACGGTCGGCCCCGCCCCAGCGGCCGGTCACCACGGCGGCGGCCCAGCGCGCGCAGTGGTCGGGGGACCCGCTCCGGTGGCTCCGAGTCCGCCTTCGGCGGCAGCCGCAGGGAGATCACCATGCCGACCAGGAAGATCACCGAAGCGACCCGCAGCGGCCACTGCGGCCCGAACCAGAACGCGGCCAACCCGATCGGCGCCACCAGCGCACCCGCGACAGTGCCGTAGACGCTGGCCCGGGCACCCACCTGGGACAGACCCAGGCCCTCCGGCAGCAACCGGGGCACCGCCGCGGATCGAGCCACGCCGTACGCCCGGGAGAGCGCGAGCACCCCGAACGCGGCCGGATAGAGCCCGAAGCCGTGGATGTAGTCGGAGATCAACCAGGCCAGGAAGGCGCGGCCGAGCATCGTCGCCGCCAGGGCGTACCGCCGGCCGTGCCGGAAGTGATCCAGCAGCGGGCCCACCACCGGAGCGAGCATCGCGAACGGCACCATGGTCACCAGCAGGTAGAGCGCGACCTTGCTACGAGCCTCGCCGAGTGGCACGTTGAAGAAGATCGTGCCGGCCAGACCGATGGCGATCAGGGTGTCACCGGCGCAGGAGAGCGCGTGCAGGTCGAACAGGCGAACCATGCCGACCTCGCCGCCGGCGCCCCGGGCGCGGGCCCGACCGGCCCGGCGGGTCACCCAGCGGCCGCTACCCATCGAACCCCGCAACAACAGACGAACAGCGCGAATGCCCGTGCCGACGGTCCGGCCGAGGACGGATCGCCCGGAGCGGGAGTACGACGGCATGTGCACCATCCTCGCCCATCTGATCCGGGTACGCCGCACCACCGCTGGGAAAGGTTCCCCGGGAGTCCCTGTCACCCCTGCGGGGCGCATGGGGAACAATGGTCGGGTGACCAGGCCCGCCTCCACCCGTGCCGCCCGTCTCGACCAGGTCTGCGCCGCCGCCGTCGAGGTGGCCCGCGCCGGCATCACCGAGGTGGGCTCCGACGATGTCGGCGACCACCTGCAGGTCGTTGCCGAGGGTGATCGGCTGGTCACCCACTACTTCGAATGTCGCCTCGCCGGCTACAACGGCTGGCGCTGGGCGGTCACCGTCACCCGGGTGCCGCGCAGCAAGACGGTGACCATCTGCGAGACGGTTCTGCTGCCCGGCCCGGACGCGCTGCTCGCGCCCGGCTGGCTGCCCTGGCAGGAGCGGCTCAAGCCGGGCGACCTGGGTCCGGGTGACCTGCTCCCGACCTCGCCCGACGACGATCGACTGGTCCCCGGTTACCTGCTCTCGGACGACCCGGCGGTCGAGGAGACGGCTTGGGAGTTGGGCCTCGGGCGCGCCCGCGTGCTCTCCCGGGAGGGTCGCATCGACACGGCGCAGCGCTGGTACGACGGTGACCACGGCCCCGCCGCCGCCATCTCGTCCGCCGCACCGGCCGCCGCCCGCTGCGGCACCTGCGGTTTCTACCTGCCGCTGGCCGGTGCGATGCGGCAGGCGTTCGGGGCGTGCGGCAACTTCTACGCCCCCGACGACGGCCGGGTGGTGAGCGCCGACCACGGTTGCGGCGCCCACTCCGAGACGCTGATCGAGGCGGCCGAGACCGCTGTCGACGAGCTGCCCACTGTCTACGACGACAGCGCGGTGGAGGCCATGTCGGTCAGCCGGGCGCCGGGCTCGGTGGAGACCGCTGAGCCGGCGGAGCCGTACGGGCACTCCTGATCGTCCGCGCCGGAGTGCTCCGGCGCGGCGGCCGGCTCACCTCGCGCGGCGACGTCGTCGGTTGGCGTCGTGCCGCATCATCACGGCGAGGCCCGGGAAACCCCACAGGAAACCGGCGAGGCAGGTCCAGAGCCAGTTCTGGTGACCGTGGTCGGTCAGCCAGCCCCGGAAGAAGATCAGCAGGACCAGCCCGGCCACCGCCCACGCGATCAACCCGGCGAGGGCGAACGGCACCATCGGCGGATCCAGTGGTGCGGGCCGCGGTGGCTGCTCGTTCGGCATTCGGCAAGCGTACGGGATCTACTTCCCCTGCCCATCGACGATCTGGGACGATGCGCGCGACAACTGGAAGATCACCTGCGAGGACCCGATGGCAGTAGCGCCGCCCGAGAACGGCACACCTCCCAACCCCGCTCACCCGCGTAACGGTTTCGACCGGTTCTTCGAGATCTCTGCCCGTGGCTCGACGTTGAGCCGTGAGGTACGCGGTGGCCTGGCGACCTTCTTCACGATGGCGTACATCGTGGTGCTCAACCCGCTGATCCTCGGCGGTGCGGTCGACGGTGACAACAAGAGCCTCCCGATTCCCGCGCTGGCTGCCGCGACCGCGCTCGTCGCCGGTCTGATGACCATCCTGATGGGTGTGGTCGGCCGGTTCCCGCTGGCGCTCGCCGCCGGTCTGGGCGTCAACGCCCTGGTGGCGTACGAGATCGCCCCCGAGATGACCTGGGCCGACGCGATGGGCCTGGTGGTGATCGAGGGTCTGATCATCGCGGTGCTGGTGCTGACCGGTCTGCGCACCGCTGTCTTCCGCTCGGTGCCGACCCAGATGAAGAGTGCGATCGGGGTCGGCATCGGTCTGTTCCTGACCATCATCGGCCTGGTGGACGCCGGCTTCGTCCGACGCATCCCGGACGATGCCAACACCACCGTTCCGGTCGGCCTGGGCATCGGCGGCAAGCTGGTGAGCTGGCCGATGCTGGTCTTCGTGGTGGGCCTGCTGATCACGCTGGTGCTGGTGGTCCGTCGGGTGAAGGGCGCGATCCTGATCGGCATCCTCGCCTCGACGGTGCTGGCGGTGATCGTGGAGGCGATCGGCAACATCGGCCCGTCGTTCGTCAACGGTCAGCCCAACCCGAAGGGCTGGTCGCTGAACGTGCCGGAGTTGCCGAAGTCGGTGGTCGACCTGCCGGATCTGTCGCTGCTCGGCAAGTTCAACGTGTTGGACTCGTGGGGCCGGGCCGGCTGGCTGGTCGTACTGATGTTCATCTTCACGCTGTTGATCACGGACTTCTTCGACACCATGGGCACGATGGTCGCGGTCGGCCAGGAGGGTGGCCTGCTCGACGAGCAGGGCACCCCGCCGAAGGCCAAGGAGATCCTGCTGGTCGACTCGATCGCGGCGGCGGCCGGCGGTGCGGCCAGCACCTCCAGCAACACGTCGTACATCGAGAGCGCCGCCGGTGTCGCGGAGGGTGCCCGGACCGGTGTGGCCAACCTGGTCACCGGCGCGCTCTTCCTGCTCGCGATGTTCCTGGCGCCGCTGGTGGTGATCGTGCCGTTCGAGGCGGCGTCGACGGCCCTGGTGGTGGTCGGGTTCCTGATGATGACCGCGGTGCGGACGATCGACTGGTCCGACTACGAGATCGCCATTCCGGCCTTCCTCACCATCGTGTTGATGCCGTTCACCTACTCGATCTCCAACGGGATCGGCGCTGGTCTGATCACCTTCGTGGTGGTCAAGCTGGCGCGGGGCAAGGCCCGGGAGGTGCACCCGTTGCTGTACGGGGTGGCCGCGCTCTTCGTGCTGTACTTCCTGCGTGGGCCGATCGAGTCCCTGGTGCTCTGAGGCACGTTCGGGCGGGGAGTCGATCGGGATTCCCCGCCCGTACCATTCGAATCCCCCTCGTGAGCCTGGTCATAACGGATGTCGTTAGCCATGCTCATTAGTTAAGCTAACTACTGTGACGGAGCGGACGGTGACGGCGGAACGCGTGCCACCGGCGCAGCTGGCTCCCCAGCTGCGTGATGCGATCACCCGACTCAACCGGCGGGTCCGACAGGCCCGACCGGTCGGCGACCTCACGGTCACCCAGGTCTCCGCGCTCACCAGCCTGCGGCTGGCGGGCGCGATGACACCCCGTGAGCTGGCCGACGTGGAACGGGTGCAGCCGCCGACGATGACCAAGATCGTCGGGAAGCTGGAGGACCGCGGCCTGGTGCGGCGGACACCCCATCCGACCGACGGGCGGCAGGTCATCCTCGCGGCGACCGAAGGAGCGCAGGCCGTGCTCGACCAGTTCGAGCGGGCCCGCGACGAATGGCTGGCCCACCGGCTGGCCGCGCTCGACGAGGACGAACGGGAGACCCTGCAGAGGGCCGCCCAGATTCTTCAGCAGCTCGCTCGCGCCTGAGCCGCGCCCGCGCCACCGGGTCCGTGCCGTCACCTGTCGATGACGCGTACGTCCGAGGAGGCGCACCAAGAGTGCAGGCGAAGCTGAGCACGATGTTCCAGTCCCTACAGGTCCGCAACTACCGGCTCTTCGCATCCGGGCAACTGATCAAACTGATCGGTGTCTGGATGATGTTCATCGCCCAGGACTGGCTCGTCCTCGACCTCTCCGACAACTCGGCGACCGCGCTCGGCGTTGTCACCGCCTGCCAGTTCACCCCGGTGCTCCTGCTCACCCTGTTCTCCGGCCGGCTCGCCGACCGGTACGACAAGCGGGTGCTGCTCTTCGTCGCCAACGCGTTCTGGAGTGTGCTGGCGCTCGGCATGGCGGTGCTGGTCCTCACCGACCTGGTGCAGCTCTGGCACGTCTTCGCCTTCGCCGCGCTGCTCGGCACGGCCAACGCCGTGGAGACCCCGGTCCGGCAGGCGTTCGTCTCCGAACTCGTCGGCACGCCGCTGCTGCCCAACGCGCTGTCGCTGAACGCCGCCGTGTTCAACTCCGCGCGGATCGTCGGCCCGGCCGTCGCCGGCCTGGCGATCGCCGCGTTCGACGTGGGCCCGGTCTTCCTGTTCACCGCCCTCAGTTCGGTCGCGCCCCTGGTCAACGTGGTCCGGATGCGGACGGCCGACCTGCATCGCGAGGCCCTGCTGCCGCGCGACGAGCGGGCGTCCGCACGGGTCGTCGATGGGCTGCGGTACGTGTTCCGTCGCCCCGACCTGCTGCTGCCGATGGCTGTCATGTCGGTGATCGGCATGTCGCTGTTCAACTTCCAGCTCACCCTCGCCGCGCTGGCGAAGACGGTCTTCCACACCGGTGCCGCCTCCTTCGGCCTGTTCAGCACGGCGCTGGCCGTGGGCGCGCTCGGCGGCGCGCTCAGCGGCACCGGTCGGCGCAGCCGGCCGTCCGTCTGGCTGGTGCTCGGCGCGGCGATCGCCTGCGCCAGCTTCGGCACCCTGGTCGGCCTCGCCTCGACGTACTGGCTGGTCGTGGCCCTGCTGGTGCCGACCGGTTTCTTCATGGTCTTCTTCGCCCAGGCGGCCAACCAGCGGGTCCAGTTGGGCGTGGACGCGGCCTTCCGGGGTCGGGTGATGGCGCTGTGGGTGCTGGTGTTCCTGGGCACCAACCCGGTCGGCGCGCCGCTGATCGGCTGGGTCGCGGAGCACTACGGTGCCGGTGCCAGCATCTGGATGGGTGGGCTCATCTCGCTGGCCGCCGCGGTGATCGCCCTCACCTGGCAGCTGCGCCACTCCGGTGCCCGGCTGCGTTTCCGGGTGCTGCCGATGCCCCGCTTCTACGTCACCTCCACCGACTGCTGAGGTTTACCACCGGCTCCGGCCGCGTCCGGTTGCGCGGATGACGTGGATGCGGCCAAACCGCTGGCGGGGTGGCACGGTGGGGCTTAGCGTCGATGCGTGGGGATCGGACACGCGCTGATGCTGGCCCTGGCGTTCCTCGCCGTGGCCACGCTGCCGGCGGCGTTCGCCCTGATCTTCTGCTACGACGAGATCCTCGACCGGGTGGTCTGCGGCTGGTCCGAGTGGCGTGACCGTCGCCGGGAGAGGCGCACGATCGCCACCCTCGACCGCGCCATCGAGGCCGACGCGCTGACCCGCGACATCGACCTCAGCGAGTTCGACAGCGTCGACCGCCGGCCACTTGAGCAGATCGCCGCCGACCTGCGTCGTCTCGGCGGTCAACGGGTCGGCGGCAGCGGTCGCTCGATGGTCTGGGACAGCGCGCTGCTCCGGGCGTACGACGACCGGCTTCGTCTCGCCTGCCGCGCCCTCGGCATCGCCGAGCACCTCGCCGAGCTGGAGGGCGTCGACCAGGAGATCGAGCGGGTCCGGGTGGAGGGCGTGCTGCACGCTGCCGGTCTGGCTCTTCCGGCGGCCCGCTGCGGGCAGCGGCAGCGGCACCGCTGACCCGCCCGCCCGTCGGTCACGTCCCGGTGGCCTGGGCAGCGGGTTGGGATCCGGTGTGCAGCACCGCGCGGCCCTGCTCGGCGGCGCGGACGACGCTCTCACTGATGAAGTCGAGGAAACGGGCGATGTTCTCCAGTCGGGCGGCGGCGGGGGTCTGCGGGCCGAGGATGGCGACGCCCTGGCGCGCAGTTGCGACGAGCTGGTCGTTGGCCCGGGCGCTGGCGATCGTCGCCTGATAGAACAGCTCGTCGTCGACCACGTAGCGGTCCCGGCGGCGTTCGTCGCGTTCGCGGCGGACGAGGCTCTGACCCTCCAGGAAGGTGATCGCCTTGGAGATGGACGCCGGGCTGACCTGGAGGCGTTGGGCGAGCTGTGATGCGGTGAGGCTGGCCGAGTCGGTGATGAACAGGTGGGTCAGGACCCGAGCCGCCATCTTGGGCAGGCCGGAAGCCATGAGGACCGTGGTGAACGTCTCCCCGTACTCCGCCAGGGCCCGGGCGTCACGTCCATGCTCCTGAGGTAGCGCGGTGGCCCCCGGTGAGGTGACTGCCCTGCGCCGCTGGGCGCGACGTTCGGTGGCGCGGTGGGCCAGCTCGGCGCGGTAGGCGGTGGGGCCGCCGTTGCGCATCACCTCGCGGGTGACTGTGGACGTGGGACGGTCGAGGCGCCGGGCGATCTCCGCGTAGGGGAGGCTGTCGATCAGCCCCAGCGCGATCTGCTGGCGCTCCTGCTGACTGAGTCTGCCTCCCGGCATCACGATCTCCCCGGTGATTCCTCGGCGCGTCCGCTGACTGCCCCACCATAGCGTTCACCCTCCGGCTGTTGCAACGGGTGCGGCTTCGTTGTTGCGTTAAATCTAGCATCGTTGCAACAGTTTATGTGCTGTGAACTGCTGTTATGTAATCCCATAGCAACGGCTTAGTTGCCAGTCTTCGGAAAGCAACGTAGCGTTTCCTGTGTCAGAAAGAGCTGCGAACGCAGGAGAACACGATGCAGACGTTCGACACCCCCGCCCCCATCTCGGCCGTCCTCGACATCCCCGCCGGACGGATCCAGTTGATCGCCGCAGACCGCGCCGACACCGTCGTCGAGGTTCTGCCCACCGACGCCTCGAAGAGGCGCGACACCAGGGCCGCCGAGCAGACCACTGTCGCCTACACCGACGGCGTCCTGCGGATCACGGCCCCAGCCTCCGGCAACCCGCTCGTCGGCCCGGCCGGGTCGCTCGAGGTGACCGTTCAGCTCCCCGCCGGCTCCACGATCAAGGCCAGGACCGCCAGTGCCGAACTTCGCGGCGTCGGGCGTCTCGGCGACATCGCCTTCGACGGGGCGTACCGCCAGATCAAGATCGACGAGGTCGCGAGCCTGCGGCTCACCGCGATCGACGGCGACGTCGAGATCGGCCGGCTCAACGGCCCCGCGGAGATCAGCACCGCTCGGGGCGACATCCGGATCGCCGAGGCCGTGAGCGGCGCGGTCGTGCTCAGCACCCAGTCCGGCGACATCTCGGTCGCTGCCGCCGCCGGCGTCTCCGCCGTACTCGACGCCGGCACCGGCCACGGTCGGGTCAGCAACGCCCTCAAGAACCACGGCGCCACGACGCTCGACATCCGCGCCACCACCTCCCAGGGCGACATCACCGCCCGAAGCCTCTGAACCCCACCACGACCACCCGACAGGAGTACGACATGAACCCAGCTACCAGCTCCCCGTGGACCGGAATGGTGTCGGTCGACGACACGGCCCTGGCCGTCACCGACAGCGGTGGCCCCGGCCTCCCGGTGGTCTACCTCAACGGTCAGTGCGCCACCCAGGGCTACTGGCGGCGGGTCATCGCCGAACTGGGCGCCGAGTTCCGGCACATCACCTACGACGAGCGGGCCCGCGGCAGGAAGTCGGAGCGCTCAACCGACTACTCGTTCGAAGCTGCCGTCCGGGACGTCGACGCCGTGCTCGCCGCCCGGGGGGTGGCCCAGGCGGTGCTGGTTGGCTGGTCCTACGGAGCGGTGGTCGGGGCGCACTGGGCCAACCGGAACCCGGAGCGTGCCCTGGGCGCGGTCCTGGTCGACGGTGCGTTCCCGCACGACTGGCTCGACGAGGCCATGGCGCAACGGATCCGCAGGATGTTCCGACGGATGAACCTGTTCATGCCGCTGCTCCGCCCGACCGGCCTGACCCCACGGATGAACGCGAACCAGATGGCGGACAGCAACATCGAACTGGGCGAACTCTCCCGGGAGCGCGAACTGGGCCCGGTGCTGGACGCCATCAGCGTCCCGGTGCGGTACGTCGTCGCCTCGGGAACGTCCCTCGGCAGTCGCGGGGACGAGCAGGAGCAGATCCGCGCCAGCCTCGACGCGGTGACCGCCCGCAACCCGCACATCACGATCGGAGCGAAGGTCGCCAGCAACCACGGTGCGATCCTCAAGAAGGACTTCCGCGCCGTCGCCGAAGCGGTACGCGGAGTCGCCGCCCTCAGCCGAACCGCACGAAGGACCCTCAACGAGGGTGCGTAGCCGGGCGCTACCCCGCGCCGATCTTGCAGTTCCGGTGGCCGAGATAGGCGGATTGCCCGATGAGTCCCGACAGAAAGTGCAAGATCGCGGGGCGCGAGCGTGTCGCTCGGGGGCTGAGGTTCGAACGCGCGTGTTGACGGGTGACGCAAGGTCACCCGTCAACACGAGGCGTCAGGAAGATTCGCGGGCGGCCGGGCCGCTGCCGAAGAGCACGTCGTCCCAGCTCGGCAGCCGCTTGCGTGGCTTGCCGTTGGCGTCGGTGGACTCGCCGCCGGTGGCCGCCGCGGCGCCCGTGCGGCGGGGCCGCAGCACCGCCAGCGACGGCACGGCCGGCACCTCCTTGGGCGCGTCCGAATCGTCGTCGAAGGCCGAGCCCTGGCCACCGCCGAGCAGCGCGGCAGCGCCGCCACCGACCGGCCGCTGCCGGGGCGCGTCCGACCCGGCCAGGGCAGCCGGGGTACGCGGCTCCAGCCCGCGACCCGACGAACCGCCGAGCGGGCGGTCCAGGGAGGCCAGCAGGGCGTCACGGCCGGCCCGGATCGGATCACGGCCAGGGCGCGGGTGCTCGGACGCCGCCGGCAGACCGTGCCCGCCACGACTCGGCTCACCGCGCGACGGGCCCGGCAGGGCGTGCCCGCCGCGCTCCGGTGCCGGCTCCTGACCGAGGATCGGCGTGGGCCGCTCGGCGCACAGGTACTGCGCCATGTCGTCGTGCGGCGTGACCACCTGCCGGGCCTTGTCCATGTCCCAGATGGCCTGCGCGGTGGCCTTGCCCGACGGCCAGGTGGCGATGATCCGCCAGGTGCCGTCGTCGCGCCGGTACGCGTCCCAGGAGATCTTCTCGGTGTCGATGCCGTGCTGGCTCAGCCGGCCGTTGACCACCTCGGCGAGCGGGGTGGGCTTCTCCGCGCCCTTGAGGCGGGTGCGCCGGGCGTGCTGGGCGAGCATCGCCCGCTCCTGCAACACCGGGCCGGCATAGCGCAGCACCCGGTCGACCGGCACACCGGCGATCCGGGCGACGTCCTCCGCGGACTCACCCGAACGGATGCGGGCCTGGATGTCCCGAGGGGACAGTGAGGGAACCGGGTCGACGGTGCTCGGTGCCACCGCGAGCGGCGGGGCACCCGGCTCGGGGTGCATCACGCCGGCGATGCGTTCGTCGATGGGCAGGGCGAGAAGGCGCCCGACCTCGTCGGCGAGCACCAGAGCCTGGCCGTCCTCGGAGAGGGCGACGAAGCGTACTGGGCGCATAACGTTGCCTCCGTCCCGCTTCGCTGGCCGCACACCACGAGTCGGCCACCCAGGCGTCTCGGACCACCGTACGCGCATCTGTCTCGGGGTGGGGGAAGCGACACCCCGCATGTCGTGACTGAGCTGCGGCGATGATCACGGTCGGTGTCCGTGGAGGCCCCAACGGACACCGACCGTGACGAACGTCAGAGTCGCTCGACCACGTAGTCGATGGACGCGGTGAGCGCCTCGACATCGGCCGGCTCGACGGCCGGGAACAGCGCCACCCGCAGCTGGTTGCGACCGAGCTTGCGGTAGGGCTCCGTGTCCACGATGCCGTTGGCGCGCAGCGCCTTGGCGATCGCCGTGGCATCCACCCCGTCGGCGAAGTCGATGGTGGCGACCACGTTGGAGCGCAGCGCCGGGTCGGTGACGAACGGGGTGGCCACGCTGGACCGCTCGGCCCAGCCGTAGACCGCTGCGGCGCTCTCGGCGGTGCGCTTCGCCGCCCAGGACAGGCCGCCCTGCGCGTTCATCCAGTCGGTCTGCTCGGCGGCCAGGAAGATGGTGGCCAGCGCCGGGGTGTTGTAGGTCTGCTCCAGCCGCGAGTTGTCGATGGCGGTGACCAGGTCGAGGAAGGCGGGGATGTAGCGCCCGGACCCCTTGATCTCGGCGGCCCGCTCCAGTGCGGCCGGGGACATCAGGGCCAGCCACAGACCGCCGTCGGAGCCGAAGCACTTCTGCGGGGCGAAGTAGTAGACGTCGGTCTCACCGACGTTGACCTCCAGGCCACCCGCGCCGGAGGTCGCGTCGACAAGCAGCAGCGAGCCCTCGTCGGCACCGGCCACCCGGCTGATCGGGACGGCCACACCGGTCGAGGTCTCGTTCTGCGGCGTCGCGTACGCATCCACGCCGGACTCGGCGACCAGGGTCGGCGCGGTGCCCGCGTCGGACTTGCGGACGGTCGGCTCACCCAGGAACGGGGCGTCCTTGACCGACTTGGCGAACTTGGCGCCGAACTCGCCGAAGCTGGCGAACTGGGCCCGGTCGCGAATCAGGCCGAAGGTGGCGACCTCCCAGAACGCGGTGGTGCCGCCGTTGCCGATGATCACCTCGTAGCCCTCGGGCAGCGAGAAGAACTCGGCGATGCCGGAGCGCAACCGGGCGACCTGGTCGCGGACCGTCTTCTGCCGGTGCGAGGTGCCGAGATAGGTGGTCGCGACCTCGGCGAGGGCGGACACCGCCTCCGGGCGGACCTTGGACGGGCCGCAGCCGAAGCGTCCGTCGGCGGGCTTGATGTCATCGGGAATCCGGATGATCGGTGCGTCAGCCACGGTCTTGAAGATCCTTCCGCAAGGGCGAGGGCGGGCCCGGCGACACTGCCGGCCCTCATCCTCGCACCCGGACCGGACGACGATGGGCGGGGTCCCGGCGGTCGGTCTGAGTCCTTCGCCACAGTCGGCGCCGGTGACCGACGACAACGACCATTGCGCGACCCACCGCATGGACAAGGGCCCTTCCTCGACACCGCGCGTCGAGAAAGGGCCCTTGTCGACCAGCTCAGACGCCGTGCGGGATGGCCGCCCAGCCCTCGACGTCGGACGGCTTGCGGGTCTCCGGGCCCATGTAGCGGGCGGACGGGCGGACCAGCCGCTGCAGGCGCTTCTGCTCCAGGATGTGCGCGCTCCAGCCGCCCATCCGGGCGCAGGTGAACATCGAGGTGAACATGTGCGCCGGCACCTCGGCGAAGTCCAGCACCACAGCCGACCAGAACTCGACATTGGTGGCCAGCACCCGGTCCGGGCGGCGGGCCTGAAGCTCGGCGAGGGCGGCCTTCTCCAGCGCCTCGGCGATCTCGAAGCGCGGGGCGCCCAACTCCTTGGCCGTACGCCGGAGCACTCGGGCGCGCGGGTCCTCGGCGCGGTAGACGCGGTGGCCGAAGCCCATCAACCGCTCACCGCGGTCGAGGACGCCCTTGACGTAGCCCTCCGCGTCGCCGCTGCGCTCCACCGCCTCCAGCATGCTGAGCACCCGCGACGGGGCGCCGCCGTGCAACGGGCCGGACAGGGCGCCGATGCCCGACGAGATGCAGGCAGCCGCGTCCGCCCCGGTGGAGGCGACGATGCGAGCGGTGAAGGTGGACGCGTTGAGGCCGTGCTCGGCGGCCGAGATGAAGTACGCGTCGACTGCCTTGACGTGCCGCGGGTCCGGCTCGCCGCGCCAGCGCTTCATGAACCGCTCGACGATGGTCTGCGCCTTGTCGATCTCCTTCTGCGGCACCGCCGGCAGGCCGAGGCCGCGGGCGGACTGGGCGACGAAGGAGAGCGCGGTCACCGAGACCCGGGCGAGATCCTCACGGGCCTGCTCGTCGGAGATGTCCAGCAGTTGGTTGAGACCCCAGTACGGGGCCAGCATGGCGACCGCGGACTGCACGTCGACGCGGATGTCACCGGAGTGCACCGGCACCGGGAACGGCTCCGCCGGCGGCAGGCCCGGCCCGAACCGGCCGTCGACGAGCAGTGCCCACACGTTGCCGAACGACACCTGGCCGATCAGATCCTCGATGTCGACTCCGCGATAGCGCAGCGCGCCGCCCTCACGGTCAGGTTCGGCGATCTCGGTCTCGAAGGCGACGACGCCCTCCAGCCCGGGTTTGAAATCGGCCATGTCGCTCTCCTGGATCTGGTCGGTGCGCCCGATCGCTCATCCGGCCCGGATCGGCCGAGCGCCTTAGGCGACCCTCAGGGATGTGTTCGCAACATACTGCCTGCTGAGTAAGGGATACGCGACCCGCTGCGACTGTGCTGCACGCGACATCCCCGGACGCGCATTCTCCGTCCGGCTCGGTGAGACTGGGCAGGGCGGGCTGGTCAGCGCTGGAGGGTGCTGGCGGGGCCCCCGAGAAGGAGTGGGGACGTGACGGGCGACACACCCGCCCCGGCCGCGATGCGTAACGAGTACGCCGCGGACCTGGGCCTGACCGAGGCTGACCTGGCCGCCGACTGGCACACCCAGTTCGACGGCTGGTTCGCCGACGCGGTGGCCTTCGGGCTGCCCGAACCGAACGCCATGGTGGTGGGCACCGCCGACTCGGCCGGCCGGCCGAGCGGGCGGACGGTGCTGTTGAAGGGGTACGACCCGGAGGGCTTCGTCTTCTTCACCAACCACCTGTCGCGCAAGGGCGTCGAGGCGACCGCCAACCCGTACGCCAGCCTGGTCTTTCCGTGGTTCGCCATGCAGCGTCAGGTGGTGGTCGCCGGACGGGTCACGCCGGTCGACCGCGCCACGAGCGAGGCGTACTTCGCCAGCCGGCCGCGCGGCTCCCAACTGGGTGCCTGGGCCAGCCCGCAGTCCCAGGTGGTGTCGGATCGGGCGGCGTTGGAGCAGCGGTACCAGGAGGCGGTCGAACGGTTCGCCGATCAGGCCGAGATCCCGACCCCGTCGCACTGGGGAGGGCTGCGGGTCCAACCCGAGTCGGTGGAGTTCTGGCAGGGCCGGGCCGGCCGGTTGCACGACCGGCTGCGCTTCCGCCGCCTCGACGAGGGTGGCTGGATCGTCGAGCGGTTGGCGCCGTGACGGGTGTGCGGGAGACCCGGCCGCACGCAGCGCGCCGCTGGGCGATCGACGTGCGTCCGCTGCGGGTTCCGGCGTACCGCCGGCTCTGGCTCGGCAACACGGTGGCGATGTTCGGCTTCCAGTTCACCGCCGTCGCGGTGCCGGTGGAGATGTACGCCCTGACCCGGGACTCGTTCTGGGTGGGCCTGCTGGGCGTGGCCGCCTTCGTACCGTTGCTGGTCTTCGGGCTCTGGGGTGGCGCGGTCGCCGACGCCCGTGACCGGCGTGCGGTGCTGCTCGGCGGCTCATTGTTGCTCTGGGCATCCACTCTCGGGCTGCTGCTCCAGGCGGTGCTGGACGTGGGCAGCCCGGTGCTGCTGCTGGCGTTGATGGCGTTGCAGTCGGTGGCCTTCGCGATCAGCTCGCCGGCCCGCAGCGCCATGCTGCCCCGGCTGGTGCCGGAGAACCTGGTGGCGTCCGCCACCACCCTGAACTACACGACCTTCACCGCCGCCTCGGTAGCCGGCCCGCTCGCCGCCGGTCTGATCCTCTCCGCCTCGTCGGACACCACTGTGGTCCTGCCGATCGCCTACGGGCTGGACGCGGTGCTGTTCACCGCGATGCTCTGGGCGGCGCTGCGGCTGCCCTCGCTCCCGCCCGAGCCCAGCGCCGACGGCCAGGTTCGGCGTGCCGGTCTGGCCAGCGTCGTCGACGGGTTCCGCTACCTGGCCACCACCCCGGTCCTGCTGCTGTCCTTCGGGGTGGACCTGATCGCGATGATCCTCGCCATGCCACGGGCCCTCTTTCCGGAGATCGCGCACGAGCGGTTCGGTGGCGGTGGCTCGGTCGGTCTGCTCTACAGCGCCATCGCGATCGGTTCGATGATCGGTGGGTTGACCTCCGGATGGATCGGCCGGCTCCGCCGGCAGGGGCTCGGCCTGGTGCTCGCGGTGGTCGGCTGGGGCCTGGCGATCGCCGCGGCCGGATTGGCCCACCAGCTCTGGTTGATGGTCGTGCTGCTCGCCGTGGCCGGTGCCGCCGACCTGATCAGCGCGGTGCTGCGTCAGTCGATGCTGCTGGTCTACGCGCCGGACCGGATGCGCGGCCGACTCCAGGGCGTGAACACGGTGGTGGTGGCGGGTGGCCCACGCCTGGGTGATCTGCGCGCCGGCACCATGGCCGCCGGGTTCGGCGGCGGGGTGGCCTGGGTGGCCGGTGGGCTCGCCTCCGCGGCGCTCGTGGTGGTGCTCGCCGTCGCGTTCCCGGCGCTGCTGCGCTACCGGGCGGCGACGGCGTCGAGCGACAACCGGACCTGACCGGTTAGTGTCGCCGGCATGGAAAGCCCCGATCCGCGCCCGTTCTCCGGCGCCCAGTGGACCATCTCCGCCGCCGGCCACGAGGCCGTCATCGTGGAGGTCGGCGGTGGGCTCCGGACGTACCGGCACGACGGTGTCGACCTGCTCGACGGGTACCGGACCGACGAGGTCTGCCCCGGTTGCACCGGGCAGGTGCTGGCACCGTGGCCGAACCGGATCCGCGATGGTCGCTACTCGTTCGACGGGCGGACGCACCAGCTCTCGCTGACCGAGCCGGAGCGGCACGTGGCCATCCACGGGCTGGTCAACTGGGTGCCGTGGCAGTTGCTGGAGCAGTCGGCGGACGCCGTGACGGTCGGGTACGACCTGCCGCCGCAGCCCGGCTACCCGTGGCCGTTGCGGCTGCGCAGCCGGTGGAGCGTCGACGCGGACGGGCTGCGCGCCGAGCACGAGGTGACGAACATCGGCGGGGAGCTCGCCCCGTTCGGCTTCTCCGTGCACCCGTACCTGCAACTGCCGGGCGTCGCGGTGGACGACCTGGTGATGCGGCTGCCCACCCGCAGCCGCGTGCTGGTGGACGGTCGGCTGCTGCCGGTGGGGGTCACCCCGGTGGCCGGCACCGAGTACGACTGGACCAGCCCCCGCCGGATCGGCGCTGCCGTGCTGGACTCCTGCTTCGGCGAGGTGATCCGGGACGCTGACGGCGGTTCGTCGGTGAGCCTCGCCGCGCCGGACGGTTCGGCCGGGGTGAGCATCTGGGCGGACGCCGAGTTCGGCTGGTGGCAGGTGTTCACCGGGGACGCCCTCACCGGCGAGCGGCACCGCCGTTCGGTGGCGATCGAGCCGATGACCTGCCCACCGGACGCGTTCCGGTCGGGCCGGGACCTGCTCACCCTCAAGCCCGGCGCGACCTGGCGAGGTGCCTGGGGCATCCGCCCCGGCGCCTGATGGAGTTCGCCGAGGTCGTCCGCCGACGGCGGATGGTGCGCAACTACGACCCGGACCGCCCGGTCCCGCCCGACGTGGTGGACCGGTTGCTCGACCACGCGGTCCGCGCGCCGTCGGCCGGCTTCGCCCAGGGCTGGGGCTTTCTGGTGTTGGAGGAGTCGGCCGATCGGGAGCGGTTCTGGGCGGCCACCACCCCCGACGGCGGTGGGCGGGAGCGTTGGCTCGCGGGCATGCGCCGGGCACCCCTGATCGTGGTGCCGCACGCCAACGAGTCGGCCTACCTGCGGCGGTACGCGGAGCCGGACAAGGGCTGGACGGATCAGTCCGCGGACCGGTGGCCGGTGCCGTACTGGCACGTGGACGCCGGATTCGCGGCGTTGCTGATGCTGCTCACCGCGGTGGACGAGGGGCTGGGGGCGTGCTTCTTCGGCATTCCGCAGCAGCGGCTCGCCGCCTACCGGGACGCGTTCGGCGTGCCGGCGGAGTACCAACCCATCGGTGCCGTCACAATCGGTTACCGTGCGGCTGACCATCGGTCACCGTCGTTGCGCCGTGGACGTCGCCCGATGGACGAAGTGGTGCGGCGCGGCCGGTGGAACTGACGCGGACGTCCCGTTCGTCCGGTTGAGGATCGGACGAGCGATAGCGAAACTGACATCAGGGAGCAGAACGTAGCGTGCGCTGGGCGGCTAGGCTGGCACGGTCATCGGTGCCGCGCCGCGCGGTGCCCGCCGCGGCCCGGCTCGGCGCCGTCGGTCGGCCCGGCCACGGGGAGGGGAGCGTGCCGTCGTGATCTTCAGAGCGGTCCGGGACGGGCGTCCCTATCCGGAGCACAATCTGACGCTCAAGCAGTGGGCGGAGATCCCGCCGAGGCCACTGCGCCTGGATCAGATGATCACCACGAAGCGCGAGCTGGCGCTGGACAAGCTCCTCGCCGAGGATTCGACCTTCTACGGTGACCTCTTCCCGCACGTCGTGCAGTGGAACGGCGGGCTCTACCTGGAGGACGGGCTGCACCGGGCGCTGCGCGCGGCGCTCCAGCAGCGCAACCAGATCCACGCGCGGGTGCTGGTGCTCTCCGAGCCCATCGAGTGACGAGCCCTTCTTGCCCGCGCTGAACCTTCGTTAGGGTGGCGTCCATGACCGCTGCGCTGGATCTGCTCGACCTGGACCCGTCGCTCAGCGAGGAGGAGCGGCAGATCCGCGACGTCGTCCGCCAACTCGTCGACGACCGGGTGCGACCCCACGTCGCCGAGTGGTACGAGGACGGCCGGGTGCCCGCCCGGGAGCTGGCCCGTGAGTTCGGCAAGCTCGGCCTGCTCGGCATGCACCTGACCGGCTACGGCTGCGCCGGCGCCTCCGCTGTCGCCTACGGCCTGGCCTGCCAGGAGTTGGAAGCCGGCGACTCCGGCCTCCGCTCCCTGGTCTCCGTGCAGGGGTCGTTGGCCATGTACGCCATCTGGCGCTACGGCAGCGAGGAGCAGAAGCAACGGTGGCTGCCGTCGATGGCCACCGGCGAGGCGATCGGCTGCTTCGGCCTGACCGAGCCGGATCACGGCTCCGACCCCGCGTCGATGGCCACCCGGGCCCGCCGCGACGGCGACGACTGGGTGCTCACCGGCGGAAAGATGTGGATCACCAACGCCCCGATCGCGGACGTCGCGGTGATCTGGGCGCGCACCGACGAGGGCGTACGGGGTTTCGCCGTACCCATGGACACCCCCGGCGTCTCGGCCCGCGAGATCCGCCGCAAGATGTCGCTGCGCGCGTCGGTGACCGGCGAGATCGTGCTCGACGACGTGCGGCTGCCGGGCGACGCCCAACTACCCGAGGCGGTCGGGCTCAAGGCCCCGCTGAGCTGCCTGACCGAGGCCCGCTACGGCATCGTCTGGGGCGCGGTCGGCGCGGCCCGCGACTGCCTCGAAACCACACTGGCGTACGCGAGCACCCGCACCCAGTTCGGTCGCCCCCTGGCCGGGTTTCAACTCACTCAGGCGAAGCTCGCCGACATGGCCGTCGAGTTGGTGAAGGGGCAACTGCTCGCGCTGCACCTGGGCCGCCTCGCCGACGCCCGGCGGTTGCGGCCCGAGCAGGTCAGTGTGGGCAAGCTGAACAACGTGCGGGAGGCGCTGGCCATCGCCCGGCAGTGCCGCACCATCCTCGGGGCCAACGGTGTGTCCGGCGAGTACCCGGTGATGCGGCACGCCAACAACCTGGAGAGCGTGCTGACCTACGAGGGCACCTCGGAGATCCACCAACTGGTCATCGGGCAGCGGCTGACCGGGCTCTCCGCATTCGCCTGACCTGCTCGTTTGTCGCTTCCTGGCGCTCGCCGCGCGACTGTCGTATCGGGGCCGTACCGTCATTGACAGACGACGTGTCTGACGAGGACGGTGAGCGTGATGGCCCGCGACGCTGGCAGCAACGAGCCCACGAGAGAGTTCCCCGGTTACCCGACCGGTGACGATCTCAAGGCGCGGTCGACCGCGACACCCGGGTGGACCACGGAGACGCCGGGTGGCCCCGGCGAGCCGGCCGGCCCCGGTGGACCCGCCGGCCCCGGTGGGCCTGGAGGTCCCGGTGGCCCGACGAGCGGTGGCGACGGCCCCGTCGGTGGTGGTGGTGGTGGCGGTGGGGCGGCCCGCGGTCTGCTCCTGCTGCTCGGCGCCGCCGCGCTGGCCGTGGTCGTGCTGCTCGGCATTCAGGCGACCGGCATCCTGCCGGAGTTCCGCAACCCGTTCGCCAAGGAGCAGACCGACCGCAGTCAGCCACCGCTGCTGAAGTCGATCCAGGACCTCAGCCGCTACGTGGCCGCGGAGGGCAACTTCCAGGTCGTGGTCGACACGCAGAACGACCGGCGCAACGTCCCGGACTTCCTGCTCAACGAGCGCACCCTGTTCGTCGGGGCCGGCAGCGTCGAGGCGTACGTCGACTTCACCAAGATCGGTGAGGGCGCCGTCGTCCAGTCCGCCGACGGCAAGTCCGTCGAGATCAAGCTGCCCGCGCCGCAACTCGGTGAGACCAACCTCGACATGGAGAAGAGCTACGTCTTCGCCGAGCAGCGCGGTCTGCTCAACCGACTCGGTGACCTGGTCGGCAACGACCCCAACCGGCAGCAGCAGGTCTACCAGCTCGCCGAGGAGCGGATCACCGCCGCCGCCCGGGACAGCGGGCTGTCGGCCCGAGCCGAGGAGAACACCCGCAAGATGCTGGAGGGGCTGCTCCGCTCCCTCGGCTACCAGCAGATCACGGTCACCTACATCGCCCCCTGACCTGCCCTCCCGTACGCCGAAGCGCCCGCACCGACCTCCGTCGGAGCGGGCGCTTCCGGTTCCGTGGGGGTGTGGGGCGGGGTCAGTGTCCGGTGGACGCGAGGTAGCGGTCCTCGTTCGGCATCAGCACCCACAGGATCAGGTAGACGATCACCTGCGTGCCGGGCAGCAGCAGAGACAGCAGGAACAGCAGCCGGACCATTCCGGCCGACATGCCGAACCGCCGCCCGAGACCGGCGCAGACACCAGCGATCATGCGCCCCTCGCGGGGTCGAACCAGTTTGCGACTCATCGTCGTACTCCCACTCTGCGGCGGTGCGCCGCGTCTGCAATCCACGGTAGAAAGGGATGGCCACCTCGCCCTCGGTCCCGAGGAGGAGTGGCGACCCGTGGACCCGTAGGTGCTTTACCCGGGTAACCCCTCGCTGACGCCTCCCGCGAGCCCGTCCGTCGCGGCCGTCTGGTGCGCGCCGCTCGTGCGAGCGGGGACCGGCCAGGCGGGGCGGGGCGCGGGGCGGGCGGGAGATGGCGGTCGGGTGTTCACGTGCCGGACCGGGTCGGCGGTGAGCTGGGCGGGTAGGCTGGTTGATCGGCCTTCCACACCCCGGGAGGCCGGCACCCATACCCCGGACGGTCACCAGCGGGGCCGCCAGACCGGCGGTCACGACCCGGCCGGGTCCCGTACGCCGGGACGACGGCGAGGAAGCGCAGCCATGATCAGTGTTTTCGACCTCTTCAGCGTCGGTATCGGGCCGTCCAGCTCACACACGGTGGGGCCGATGCGGGCCGCGCGGACGTTCGTCGGAGGGCTGAAGGCCGACGGGCTGCTCAGCGACACGGCGCGGGTGCAGGCCGAGTTGTTCGGCTCGCTCGGTGCCACCGGGCACGGCCACGGCAGTGGTCCGGCGGTGCTGCTCGGGTTGGCCGGCGAGTCGCCGGAGACCGTCGACACGGACACCGTCGGCCCTCGGGTCGAGCGGATCCGGGCCGAGCGGCGGATCAACATCCTCGACGCGCACGAGATCGACTTCGACCCGGATCGGGATCTGACGCTGCACCGCCGCCGGTCGTTGCCGTACCACCCGAACGGGATGACCTTCGCGGCGTACGACCGGACCGGCGCCGAGCTGCGCAGCCGCACCTACTACTCGGTGGGTGGCGGGTTCGTGGTCGACGAGGCCGCTGCCGGGGCGGACCGGATCAAGCCGGACAGCACCGTGGTGCGGTACCCCTTCCTGACCGGGGCGCAACTCCTCGACGTCACCACCCGCACCGGGCTGTCGATCAGCGAGGTGATGCTCGCCAACGAGCGTTCCTGGCGCAGTGAGGCGGACATCCGGGCCGGTCTGCTGGAGATCTGGCGGGTGATGCAGGAGTGCGTGCGCAACGGCTGCGAGCGCGACGGCGTACTCCCTGGGGGGTTGAGGGTCCGGCGGCGCGCGGCGGAGCTGCGGCGTGGCCTGGAGGCGGAGGCCGGGTCGGCCGACCCGCTGCACGCGATGGACTGGGTGACGCTGTTCGCGCTGGCGGTCAACGAGGAGAACGCGGCGGGCGGCCGGGTGGTCACCGCGCCGACCAACGGCGCGGCCGGGATCATTCCGGCGGTGCTGCACTACTACACCCGGTTCGTGCCGGACGCCGATGACGAGGGTGTGGTGCGGTTCCTGCTGACGGCGGGCGCGATCGGTGTGCTGTTCAAGGAGAACGCCTCGATCTCGGGCGCCGAGGTGGGCTGCCAGGGTGAGGTCGGTTCGGCGTGTTCGATGGCGGCGGCGGGGCTGGCCGAGGCGCTCGGGGGCACCCCAGAGCAGGTGGAGAACGCGGCCGAGATCGGGATGGAGCACAACCTCGGGTTGACCTGTGACCCGGTGGGTGGCCTGGTGCAGATCCCCTGCATCGAGCGGAACGCGGTGGCTAGCATCAAGGCGATCACGGCCGCCCGGTTGGCGTTGCGCGGCGACGGGGTGCACAAGGTGTCCCTGGACAAGGTCATCAAGACCATGCGGGAGACGGGCGCCGACATGAAGGTCAAGTACAAGGAGACGGCGCGTGGCGGTTTGGCCGTCAACGTGATCGAGTGCTGAGTCCGGTCGATTCGGGGCAATCGTTCACCGACTGCTAACCTGTCGTCCGTTTCAGGAGGCGGGAGGCTGCGGTGACCTCTGGCGTCGCGGCGTTGTGGTCGCACCGCAACTCGCTGCGCATCCTGGTCAGGCGGGATCTCGCGGTCAAGTACCAGCAGTCGGTGCTGGGCTACTTCTGGTCGTTGATCGAGCCGCTCGGCATGGGCGCCATCTACTGGTTCGTCTTCGGGGTGCTCTACTCCTCCGACACCGGTCGGCACCTCGGTGAGGCGGCCGGGTCGTACCCGTTGTTCCTGATCACCGGCATCTTCGCCTGGATGTGGACCAGCTCCGCGCTGAGCGAGGCGACGAACGCGCTGACCGGGCAGTCCCGGCTGATCACCACGATGAACGTCCCGCGTCAGGTGTTTCCGATCGGCCGGGTCACCGGCCGGTTCGCCGAGTACGCGGCCGGCCTGCCGATCCTGATCGCCATCGCGGTGATCTACGCGGTGCACGGTCGGATCCACCCGGGTTGGTCGCTGCTCTCCCTGCCGCTGGCGGTGGCCGTCCAGGCGGTCCTGTTGACCGGGCTCGCCCTGCTGCTGTCCGCCTGGAACGTGCTCATGCGCGACGTGGAACGGCTGATGCGGCTGATCATTCGGGTGCTGTTCTACGCCACACCGATCATCTATCCGCTCAGCCTGGTCCGGGAGTCCGGGCTGCCCGGCTGGCTGAAGGTGGCGTACGAGCTGAACCCGCTGGTCGGGATCTTCCAACTGCACCACGCGATCTGGTATCCGGACGAGTTCCCGGACGCCCGACTGCTCGCCACCACGATCGCCGGCAGCCTGCTGGTGCTGGCCGCCGGTTGGTGGTCGTTCCGCCGGTTGGAGCCCGCCGTGCTCAAGGAGCTGTGAGGTGGCCGCGCCGATCATCGAGGCCGACGGCCTGGGCATTCGGTTCGTCCGCAACCGTCGCCGTCAGCTCCGCCTGCGGGAGTTGTTCATCCACCGGGGCGCCCGCGGTGCGCTGCCCGGCCAATTCTGGCCGCTGCGGGACGTGTCGTTCACCGTCGAACCCGGCGAGACGGTCGGGGTGATCGGACGTAACGGCACCGGCAAGAGCACCCTGCTGCGGTTGATCGCCGGGGTGCTCATCCCGGACGAGGGCGGCATCCGGGTGCACGGCGCGGTGGCGCCGTTGCTGGAGTTGTCCGCCGGTTTCTCCAACGACCTGACCGGGCGGGAGAACCTGCACCTCGTCGGTGGGCTGCACGGACTGTCGACGAGCTACCTGAAGCGGCACTTCGACGAGATCGTCGAGTTCGCCGGCGAGCAGGTGGAACGGGCCATCGACACGTCCGTGCGGCACTACTCGTCGGGGATGAAGGTGCGGTTGGGCTTCGCGATCATCTCGCACCTGCCGCACCCGATCCTGCTGATGGACGAGGTGACCGCGGTCGGGGACGCGGAGTTCCGCAAGAAGTGTTACGCGACGATTGATCGTCTGCTCGGGGAGGGGCGCACGCTGGTGCTGGTGTCACACAACGAAAAGGACCTGACCCGGTTCTGTCGTCGGGGGTTGTACCTCGACGCGGGCCGGTTGACGCTCGACGGCACCATCGCCGAGGCGCTCGACGCGTACCACGCAGCGGTTCCGCGGTGACGCTCGCGATCGTGCTCGCCGCCGGAACGTCCGCGGCGGGCCTCACCACGGCGACAGGTGAGCAACTGGCCGACCGGCTGGCCGCCCAGCTGCGCCAGGCCGGGGCGGCCCAGGTGCGCTTCGCCGCCACCCTCGACGAGTTGTCCGACCTGGTCACCACCGCGACCGCCCCGGTGCTGATCACCGGCACGGATCTGGTCGCGCACACCGCCGTACTGCGGCACCTGGCCACCAACCCGGTGGGCCCCACCGTGGCGTTGGTGCTCGGCGACCCGCCGGTGCCCGGTCGGACCGCCGTGCGGGAGGAGCGCGGCCAGGTGGTCGACGCCGGCGCGTTGGACGCCCTCGACGGGGCCGCCACCGGCGTGTTCGGCGGCGCGCTGCGGGTCGGCGTGGACGACCTGCCGACCCTCGCGGCCGCCGCCCGGGCCGCCGCGTCCGGGCTGCTTCCGGTCGCCGCCCCGATCGGCCCGACCGGCGACGTGGCACCGCTGCCGGCGACCGGCGGGGCCGGCGGGTCGGTGGCGGCCGGTGGCCCCGGTTCCGCCGTGGACCGGCTCTTCGCGGGCCTCACGGCGCTCGGCACCCTGGTCTTCGCCCAGCGGGTACGCCTGCTCGTCGCCCACCGGGTCGAGGACCCGGCCGGGCTCACCGCTGCCGAGGCGGCGGTGACCGCTGTCGACGAGGACCGGGCCGAGTTGCGGCTGTCGGTGAAGGAGAAGGACGACTTCTTCTCCACCTACTTCGTCAGCACCTGGTCGCCGTACCTGGTCCGGCTCTCGGCCCGGCTCCGGCTCACCCCGACCGGGGTGACGGTGATCTCCGTGCTCTTCGCGCTCGGCGCGGCGGTGCTGTTCGGAGTCGGTGGGCGGCCCGCGCTGGTCGGTGGCGCGGTGTTGCTCTACCTCGGCTTCGTGCTCGACTGTGTCGATGGCCAACTGGCCCGCTACACCCGGCACTTCAGCGCCTGGGGTGGCTGGCTGGACACCATGGCGGACCGGGCCAAGGAGTACCTGGTCTACGCCGGGCTGGGCTTCGGTGTGAGCCATGCCGGGCTGGGCAACGGGTGGGCGCTCGCGATCGCCGCGATGACGTTGCAGACCGTCCGGCACATGACCGACACGTGGTACGGGGTGCTGCACGACGAGGCGGCCCGCCGCCCGCGTACGGCCACGAACGCCAGCGGCGGGATCGGCGACCGGCTCAACGCCGCGTCGACCCGGGTGCAGGCGGACACCGGGTCGGTGTCGTACTGGCTGAAGCGGACGGTGGTCTTCCCGATCGGTGAGCGGTGGGCACTGATCGCGCTGACCGTGGCGCTGTTCAACCCACTGGTCAGCCTGATCGCGGTGCTGGTCTGGGGGGTCCTGGCGTTCGCGTACACCGGGGCGCTGCGGACCCTGCGGGCCCGGTGGATGTGGGTGCCGGTGCTGGACACGGTCGACGCCACCCTGCACCGCGACGACGGCCCGTTGGCCCGTTGGCTGCCGGTGGTCCGCCCGATGGGCCCGCTGACCCTGGCGGTGATCGCCGCGCTCGGCCCGGCGGCCCTCCTGGTGGCGGCTCTGCTGAGCGACGCCCCGGACGGGCTGCGCTGGGCGGTGCCGGTGGCGCTGCTGGTGCTGCTCATCGGTGGCCTCGGGGCCGGTGCGGCGCACAACGGCCCGCTGGACTGGCTGGTGCCCGCGGCGTTGCGGGGCGCCGAGTACCTGTTCGCCATCGCGGTCGGGGTGGTCGGCGCGGCACCCGGCTGGCTGATCTTCGGGTACGTCCTCGTGCTCACCGTGCACCACTACGACCTGACCGCCCGGCTGGAGAAGCGGCAGGCGGCACCGCCCCTGCACGCGGCGACGCTGGGCTGGGAGGGGCGCTCGGTGCTGCTGGCCCTCGCGGCGATCGCCGGCATTGCGGGTATCGGACTGGCTACACTCGGTGCGTACCTTCTCGTGGTTTTCGTGGTGAGCGTCGTCCTGGCCTGGTTCGTGCGACCGGCCCGTAGCGCGCGGGCGTCGGTGGCGCCGGCGGGCGCTGGAGGTGTCGCGCCGCGCTGACGGAGGGCGGCCGGATGACTCTGATCAGCTTCGTGGTGCCGGCCTTCCGGGTGCAGGGATACCTGCGGGAGTGCCTGGACTCCATCCTCGGTCAGCCGGAGACCGACATCGAGGTGATCGCCGTCGACGACTGCTCGCCGGACGCCAGCGGCGACATCATCGACGAGTACGCGGCCCGCGACCGGCGGGTCCACTCGGTCCGGCTGCCGGAGAACGTCGGCCTCGGTCCGGCCCGGAACATCGGGCTGGACCGGGCCGTCGGCGAGTACGTGTGGTTTCTCGACGGTGACGACTGGCTCGCTCCGGAGTGCCTGACCGAGGTCGCCGAACGGTTGCGGGTCACCCGCCCGGACGTCCTGCTGGTCGACCACGTCCGCACCCACTGGAACGACACCGCCACCCGCAGCGCGATGGCCGAGGTGTTTCCGGAGTCCCCGGGGCCGGGCACCTTCCGGTTGCGGGACCGGCCGCAGGCGATGCACCTGCTGCACACCGCGTGGAACCGGCTGGTCCGTCGGGAGTTCCTCGCCGACCTGGGGTTGCGTTTCGCGCCCGGCTGGTACGAGGACGTCTCCTTCAGCTACCCGGTGCTGATGGCCGCACACCGGATCGGCGTACTGGACCGGGTCTGCGTCAACTACCGCCAGCGCCGCGCCGGCGCGATCACCCGGACCCGGGGTGACCGGCACTTCGAGGTCTTCCCGCAGTGGCACCGGGTCTTCCACCTGATGGATTCGTGGGGGCCGGCGACGGAGGCCCTGCGGCCGGCGGTCTTCGAACGGATGATCTGGCACTACCTGACCGTGCTCGGCAATGGTCAGCGGATCGCCCCGGAGCTGCGGGAGGCGTTCTTCGCGCAGATCACCGCGGACTACGAGCGTTGGCTGCCGCCCGGCGGATACCCGGTGCCGGACGGGGTCGAGGGGATCAAGCACAAGCTCGTCGCCTCCGGCCGGTGGCGCACCTTCAGCGCGTTGCGGGCCGCCAGCCGGGCCCGCGACTCCGCCCGCCGGCGGGCCCGCTCCGCGCGGCGCAGGGTCGGCCCGGTCGCCCGGCGCGGTGCCCGGCTGACCCGGGACGGGCTGCTGCGTGAGTACTACCGGGCCGAGTTGCGGCGGCCGGTCGACCCGACGCTCGCGGTGTACGCGGCGTACTGGTACCGGGGCTACTCCTGCAACCCGGCGGCCATCTACGAGGTCGCCCGCCGGTTGGCGCCGGGGGTGCGCGGGGTGTGGGTGGTACGCCGGGACCGGGTGGAGGCCGTACCGCCCGGAGTGGAGTACGTGGTGGCCGGCACGCCGGCGTACTACCGGGTGCTCGCCCGCGCCCGGTGGCTGGTCAACAACGTCAACTTTCCGGACTTCGTCCGCAAGCGACCGGAACAGGTGCACGTGCAGACCCACCACGGCACGCCGGTCAAGGTGATGGGGCTGGATCAGCAGCGCTACCCGATCGGCGCGGGCCGGATGGACTTCGCAGGGCTGCTGCGCCGGGTGGACCGCTGGGACTACAGCGTCAGCGCCAACAGCTTCTCCACCCAGATGTGGGACCGGGCGTACCCGGCCACGTACACCACGCTGGAGGTGGGCTACCCGCGCAACGACCGCCTGGTCACCGCGGGTCCGGACGAGGTGCGCCGACTCCGCGCGGAGTTCGGCCTCGACCCCGACGAGCAGGTTGTCCTGTACGCCCCGACGCACCGCGAGCACCTGCCCGGCTACCGGCCACCGTTCGACCCGGACCGGTTCGTCGCGGCGCTGGGTGACTCGGGCCGGCTGCTGATGCGCAGCCACTACTTCCACGACCGTGACCGACGTCCCGGCCAGCCGAGGGGCTGGGAGCGGGTTCGTGACGTCAGCGGCCACCAACGGGTGGAGGATCTGTACCTGGTGGCGGATGTGCTGGTCACCGACTACTCATCGGCCATGTTCGACTATGCGGTGTTGGATCGGCCGATCGTGCTCTACACCCCGGACTGGGAGGCGTACCGGCTGGCCCGGGGGGTCTACTTCGACGTCACCGCCGAACCGCCGGGGGCGGTGGCCTCCACTTTCGCCGATCTGCTCGATCTGTTCCGCACCGACGGGGTGCGCTCGGACGCGGCGACCAAGGCCCGGGAGCATTTCCGGGCCCGGTTCTGCACCTTGGACGACGGGCGGGCGGCGGAGCGGGTGGTGCGGCAGGTGTTCCTCGGCGAGCCGGACGAGCGGTCCACACGCTGCTGATCGCGGTTTCTGTCGTGTAATAGCAGTGTCATCGATCGAACATGAGACGTTTACCCGATGTCACAAACCCATGATCCTGGTCACAGTCTTGGGGGGTTCGGCCGACGCGCTGGGGGGGAAGACGGTGAGCACCGTCACGCTCAAGGATGTGACCAAGGTTTTCCGAGATGGCACATTGGCCGTCGACAGCATCAACCTCGATGTGAACGACGGCGAGTTCATGGTGCTGCTCGGGCCCTCCGGCTGCGGCAAGTCGACAGTGCTGCGAATGATCGCCGGGCTGGAGGAGCCGACCACCGGCGCGGTCATGCTCGACGGGGAGTTGGCGAACGACCTCCCCCCACGCGACCGCAGGATCGCCATGGTCTTCCAGGACTTCGCCCTCTACCCGCACATGACGGTCGGCGACAACATCGCCTTTCCGTTGCGGCTGGCCGGGGTCGAGCCCGAGCCGCGGGGCGAGCGGGTCAGCGACGTGGCGAGCGCGCTGGGCATCGGTGACGTGCTGGCCCGCAAGCCGGGTCAGCTCTCCGGCGGGCAGCGGCAGCGGGTGGCGATGGGGCGCGCGATCGTCCGCCGGCCCGGCCTGTTCCTGATGGACGAGCCGCTGTCCAACCTGGACAGCGGCCTGCGCGCCGAGTTGCGCGCGGAGATCTCCGGCCTGACCCGCGAGCTGGGCGTCACCACTGTCTACGTCACACACGACCAGGCCGAGGCGCTCACCATGGCCGACCGGGTGGCGATCATGCGCCGCGGCGTGCTCCAGGACGTGGGCACACCGACCCAGGTGTACGGCCGGCCGGCGACGCTCTACGTCGCGGCATTCCTGGGCAGCCCACGGATGAACCTGCTGGAGGCGTCGGTCTACGTCCATCTCGACCGGTACGTCACGCTCAACCTGGGTGACCAGTCGCTCTACCTGCCCTGGAACGACATTCGCAGTCGGGCGGTGGCGCACTACCACGGCGAGCGGATCGTGGTCGGCATGAGGGCCGAGGCGCTCACCCCGGTCGCACCGGACACCCCCGGCGACGTGCTGCGCGGGCGGATCCGCTATCTGGAGCACCACGGGCACGAGTCGTTGGCGTTCCTCGACATCGGCGCGACCGCGATCGTGGTCGACGAGATGGGTGCCCCGCTCGAACCGCCGCCGGTCGGCCAACGTGGCCTCCGCCGCTTCGGCTCGGTGATGCAGCGGCTCACCGGCAAGCCGGTGGATGCGCAGGAGGCCCCGGCCAGTGGCGTCCAGACCAGCGTGCTTCCCGATCCGGGCCGGCACCACCGTCGCCCGGCGGAGCTGGCGGTGCGGCTGGCGCCGTACCCGGCGGTCAGCGCCGGTCACCCGCTGGCCGTCTCGGTACGGATGGACGCGCTGCACTTCTTCGACGAGCGGGGCGACCGGATCGACGTGGGTTGGCGCTGACGGCGACTGACCGTGCCGCTCTGGCGGCGAAGGCGCTGGTTGCCGGCCTGGTTACCGGTTAGTAACGTCAGGCCATGACTATCGACTCCCGCCAGGTGGCGGCCGGCATGTTGGAAGCGGTGCCGTTCGCTCGCACGCTCGGTATCGAGTTCGTCGAGGTGGCGCCCGAGGCGGAGGGCGGTGTCCGGGCGGTCGTCCGGCTGCCCGACTCGGCGGCCACCCACAACCACATCGGCGGGCCGCACGCCGGCGCGATGTTCACCCTCGGCGAGACGGCCTCCGGCGCGGTCGTGCTGGCCGCCTTCGGGCAACTGCTCGACCGGGCCGTGCCACTGGCCGTCCGGGCCGAGATCGCCTACCGGAAACTCGCCATGGGTCCGGTGCTGGCCACCGCGCGCCTCGGCCGGCCGGCGGCCGAGGTGACCGAGGAGTTGGCCGCCGGTCGACGCCCGGAATTCCCTGTCGCGGTCCAGATCAGCACCGAGGACGGCAAGCCGACCTCGGAGATGACGGTGATCTGGACGCTGCGACCGAACTGAAACGCCTCAGGGCGGCTGAAATGGGTTTGCGGGCCCAGCAGGGTGGATAGATTCGTACCGTGCTGGGCCTACCTGCTCACGTGACCGCCTGTCTCTTCGACCTGGACGGTGTGCTGACGCAGACCGCCCGCGTACACAACGCCGCCTGGACGCAGACGTTCGACGAGTTTCTCCGCCAGCGCGCCACGACCTCCGGCGAACCGTTCCAACCGTTCGACCCGGGCCCGGACTACAACCGTTATGTCGACGGCCGCCCCCGGGCCGACGGCGTCCGGTCCTTCCTCGCCTCCCGAGGGATCGTGCTGCCCGAGGGCGGCCCGGACGATCCGCCGGAGGCGGAGACCGTCAACGGCCTGGGCAACCGCAAGAACGTCCTGCTGCTGCACCGTCTGCGTACCGCAGGCGTCGAGGTCTACCCGGGCTCGGTGCGCTATCTCAAGGCGGCGACCGCCGCCGGGCTCCGCCGCGCCGTGGTCACCGCCAGCGCGAACGGGGGTGAGGTGGTCGCCGCCGCCGGGCTGGAGCCGCTGCTGGAGGCCCGGGTGGACGGGATCGTCGCCCGCACGCAGGGGCTGCGCGGCAAACCACACCCCGACTCGTTCCTCGCCGGAGCCAGGCTGCTCGGCGTCGACCCGACGCAGGCCGCCGTCTTCGAGGACGCGCTCTCCGGGGTGGCCGCCGGCCGCGCCGGTGGCTTCGGCTACGTGGTCGGCGTCGACCGGGTCGGGCAGGCCGACGAGTTGCTGGCCCACGGGGCCGACATCGTGGTGACCGACCTCGCCGACCTGCTGGACGGCGCCAACCCCCCGGCGCCGAACCGCACCGCGACCGACCCGCTCGCCGCCGAACGGGGCTCTGGATGATCCGGGAGCGCGCCTACCCGGTCGAGCCGTGGCACGTCCGGGAGACGCGGCTGGACATGGACGTGCTGGCCCAGTCGGAGTCGGTCTTCGCGCTCTCCAACGGGCACGTCGGCCTGCGAGGCAACCTCGACGAGGGCGAACCGCACGGCCTGCCCGGCACCTACCTCAACTCGTTCTACGAGCTGCGTCCACTGCCGTACGCGGAGGCGGGCTACGGCTTTCCCGAGTCCGGACAGACCATCGTCAACGTCACCAACGGCAAACTGATCCGGCTGCTGGTCGACGACGAACCGCTCGACGTGCGGTACGGCGAGCTGATCGCCCACGAGCGGATCCTCGACCTGCGGGCCGGCACGCTGCACCGCGAGCTGCACTGGCGCTCGCCCGCCGGCCGGGAGGTCAAGGTCCGCAGCACCCGTCTCGTCTCGTTCACCCAGCGGTCCGTGGCCGCCATCAGCTACGAGGTGGAGGCCGTCGACGGCCCGCTGCGGCTGATCGTGCAGTCCGAGCTGGTGGCGAACGAGTCGTTGCCCGCGCAGAGCAAGGACCCCCGGGTCGCGGCGGTACTGGAGTCGCCACTCCAGGCCGAGGAGGAGCTGACCACCCCCGACGGAGGCCAGCTGATCCACCGCACGAAGGTCTCGGGTCTGCGGGTCGCCGCCGCCATGGAGCACGAGGTGCACGGCCCGGACCACACCACCATCGAGTCCGAGGGGTACCAGGACTGGGTGCGGACCACCATCGCCTGCGTGCTCCAGCCCGGCGAGAAGCTGCGGGTGATCAAGTATCTGACGTACAGCTGGTCGAGTCGCCGGTCCCTGCCGGCGTTGCGCGACCAGGTCGGCGCGGCACTGGCCGGCGCCCGGCTCGACGGATGGGACGGGCTGCACCGGGAGCAGCGCAACTACCTCGACGCGTTCTGGGATGCCTCCGACGTGCTGGTCGAGGGCGACCCGGAGGTGCAGCAGGCGGTCCGGTTCGGGCTCTTCCACGTGTTGCAGGCCGGCGCGCGGGCCGAGCAACGGCCGATCTCGGCGAAGGGGCTGACCGGCCCCGGTTACGACGGCCACGCCTTCTGGGACACCGAGATGTTCGTCCTCCCGGTGCTCACGTACACCCAGCCGAGCGCGGTGCGCAGCGCGTTGCAGTGGCGACACAGCACGCTGGACTCGGCGCGGGAACGCGCCGAGACGCTCAACCTCAAGGGCGCCGCCTTCCCCTGGCGCACCATCGGCGGCCCGGAATCATCCGGTTACTGGCCGGCCGGGACGGCAGCCTTCCACATCGCCGCCGACATCGCCGACGCCGTGCGCCGCTACGTGATGGTCACCGGGGACACCCAGCTGGAACGGGAGATCGGGCTGGAGCTGCTGGTGGAGACCGCCCGGCTGTGGCGCTCGATCGGCCACCACGACCGGCACGGGCAGTTCCACATCGACGGGGTCACCGGCCCGGACGAGTACACCGCGGTGAAGAACGACAACGTCTACACCAACCTGATGGCGCAGCGGAACCTGCTCGCCGCCGCCGACGTGGTCATGCGCCACCGGGACGAGGCGTTCCACCTCGGCGTCACCGACGAGGAGGCCGCGAGCTGGCGCGACGCCGCCACCTCCATGCACGTCCCGTACGACGAGGAGCTTGAGGTCCACGAGCAGGTGGAGGGTTTCACCCGACTCCAGGAATGGGACTTCACGCACACACCGGCGGAGAAGTACCCGCTGCTGCTGCACTACCCGTACTTCGAGCTGTACCGCAAGCAGGTGGTGAAGCAGGCCGACCTGGTCCTCGCCATGCACTGGCGGGGGGACGCCTTCACCGCCGAGGAGAAGGTGCGCAACTTCCTCTACTACGAGCGCCGCACCGTCCGCGACTCGTCGTTGTCGGCGTGCACCCAGTCGGTGCTCGCCGCCGAGGTGGGCCACCCCGAACTCGCGCACACCTACCTGCGCGAGGCCGCGCTGATGGACCTGCACGACCTCAACGAGAACACCCGCGACGGCGTACACATGGCGTCGTTGGCCGGCGCGTGGCTCGCCCTGGTCAGCGGGTTCGGCGGTCTACGCGACCACGACGGCGAGCTGTCCTTCGCCCCCCGGCTCTCCAGCCGACTCAGCCGGTTGGAGTTCTCACTCCAGTGGCGGGGGTTGTCGCTGCGGGTGGATGTCCGGCCGCACCAGACGACGTACTCGCTGCGACACGGCGGCCCGGACGATGTGGTGGAGCTGCGCCACCATGACCAGCTGCTGCGGGTGACCTGCGACGAGCCGGTGACGGTGCCCGTGCCGCCGGCCGAACCGTCCGGCCCGCCGCCCGAGCAGCCGCCGGGCCGGTCCCCGCTGCTGCGGTTGCCCGAACGCGAACAGTGACGGGCGGGGCGGGAGTCTCCCCGCCCCGCCCGCCCGCGCCGTCGATCAGACCGGCTCGCCGGTCACAGTTGATCGGACCGGTTCGCCGGTCACAGTCGATCAGACCGGCTCGCCGGTCGACGGACGCCCGATCGCGTCCCGGGGCGCCGCCGCCTTCGGATCGTCGGGCAGCCGGGCCGAAGCGGCCTGATCACCGAAATCCTGGTCCCCGACGTCCTGGTTGCGCCCGGCGTCCTGTTCACGCTGGGCTCGCTCGGTCAGCTGCTGCTGCCGGGAAATCTGCTGCTTGGCCATGGCGATCCTCGCGATCCGTCGGGGCGCGGCTGCGCCGACACGGTCTGCGGTCGCTCGTCGCGTACCCGACGCCCCAGCCGACAAACGCGGCCCGGCGGCGGGCCCACGGCCCGCGGTTAACGCCGTCGCGGCGTGCGTGCCCGGCGGTGGGCGGGGTACCCGGGCCACCGGCGAGGACACGGAGGTGGGGCATGGACCAGCAGCGCAGCGTGACCGTTCCGGTCGGGGACGCCCAACTCGCCGCCGACCTGACGCTGCCTGCCCAGCCGGTCGGCGTGGTGCTGTTCGCCCACGGCAGCGGCAGTTCCCGGCACAGCCCGCGCAACGTGGCGGTGGCCCGGACGCTGAACGACCGTGGGCTCGGCACGGTGCTGGCGGACCTGCTCACCCCGGCCGAGGACGAGGTGGACGCGCGCACAGCCGAACTGCGCTTCGACATCGGGCTGCTGGCCAGCCGGCTGGCCGGGATCGTCGACTGGCTGGCCGTCGAGCGTCCTGCCGGCGATGCGCCGATCGGGCTGTTCGGAGCCAGCACGGGTGCCGCCGCCGCCCTGGTCGCGGCGTCGTCCCGCGCCGATCGGGTGGCCGCGGTGGTCAGCCGGGGTGGTCGGCCGGACCTGGCCGGGAACGCGCTGACCCAGGTGCGTACCCCGACGTTGCTTCTGGTCGGCGGGCTGGACGAAGAGGTGATCACACTCAACGAGCGGGCGCTGGCCGAGTTGGGGGAGGTCGGCGAGTTGCGGGTGATCGCCGGTGCCACCCACCTCTTCGAGGAGCCCGGCACCCTTGAGCAGATCGCCGATCAGGCTGGCGCCTGGTTCACCACGCACCTCGGTCGGTGATGATCAGTCCGAGGGCAGCAGGGCCGCGGCCGAGCGGCGCTGCTGGACGGTGTCGATGACGCGCCAGAGGACGGCGGTGATCGGGACGCTGACGAAGGCGCCAGCGATGCCCGCGATCAGCGTGCCAGCGGTGACCGCCACCAGGATCACCGCCGGATGCAGTCGGACCTGCCGCTTCATGACCAGCGGCTCCAGCAGGTTGCCCTCGATCTGCTGGACGGCGATCACCGCCGCGAGAGTGAGCAGTGCTGTGGTCGGACCGTTGGCGGCTAGCGCCACCAGCACCGCCACCGCGCCGGCCACCGTCGCCCCGATGATCGGCACGAACCCACCGAGGAACGTGATCAACGCCAGCGGCAGGGCGAGTGGCACCCGCAGCACCACCAGAGCCAGCCCGATGCCCAGCGCGTCGACCGCGGCGATGAACATCGTGCCCCGGCTGTACGCGCCCAGCGTCTGCCACCCGTTACGGCCGGCCTCGGCCAGCACGGGTTGGTTCGGGCCGGAGACCCGGGACAGCACCCAGTGCCACATGGACCGGCCGTCCTTGAGCAGGAAGAAGAGCAGCACCAGAGCCAGCAGCGCGGAGCCGAAGACCTCGGTGGCGGTCCGGGCGCCGGCCACCGGGTCCGGGGAGCTGCCGCTGAGCCCCTCCCGGGCCTGGTCGACCAGGCGGTCCAGCTGTGCCTCGCTGACCGGCAGGGTGGACGTCACGAAGTCCCGGCTGCGATCGACCCCCTGCGTCAACTCCTGGCTGAGCTGATCGAACTGGCTGGCGGTCAGGTTCCAGACCAGGGCGCCGACGCCGACCAGGATGCCGAGCAGCAGCAGTACGGTGCAGAGCGCGGCCAGCGCCGCTGGCAGGCGCAACCGGCGCAGCAGCAGCAGGACCGGATCCAGCAGCGCGGTGAGGAAGATGGTGGCGGCCAGCGCGATGGCCAGCGGCGCCAACAGGACGGCGATCCGGCCGAGCAGGTAGAGCCCGGCGGCGATCACCACCAGGCAGGCGCTCCACAACACGGCGGTCCGGACCAGCCACGGCAGCGCCGCCCAGGTCTGGCGCGGCCCGGGGCCGCCTGTCGGTCCGGGTACCTCTGCGGCCATGTCGGTCCTCCTCGATGTCGACGAGGTCGGTACCCGGTCGGTCGTGCCCCGACACCCGATTCGCTGGCCGTCGCCCGCGCGGATCGTACGTCGGCCGGAGTGACGCCGGTGGGTGTTCGCCGATCACGTCCGCAGCGGCGGCGTTTGCGTGGTCCGGCCGAGGGAACGCGAAGGGGACGGACCGGACTGAGGAGGAACGCCGTGGGTGACTTCATGGACAAGGCCAAGGACTTCGCGGACAAGCATGACAAGCAGGTCGACCAGGGTGCGGAGAAGGCCGGCGACATGGCCGACAAGCGCACCGGCGGCAAGTACGGCGATCAGATCGACAAGGGCGTCGACCAGGCCCAGGCGCGCACCGGTGAGGGCGATCAGGTCCGCTGACCCACCGCGCTTCTCCCGGGTCGCCGAGCCGTCGGCGACCCGGGAGTGCCAGGTCCGGATGATGCGCCGGTCAGTGCTTGTCGCGGAGCTCGTCCATCGAGGTCGGCCGGCCGCTCAACGCGTCGCGTAGCCGGTCGACCAGGCCGATGCCGGGGGCGAGCAGCTTGTTCGCCGGTGGGTGCTCCGGGCTCCCCGGGTGTGGCCGGGTCGGCCCGATCTCCTTGATCACCGTCACCCGGGCGGCGATCTCGACCAGCTCCTCGCGGGCCGTCGCCGCGCGCAGCCGCGGAAAGAGCTCTTTCTCCTCTTCCGCCACGTGCTGTCGGACGGTGCTGGTCAGGTGGGCGAGCAGCTCGTCGAAGTGGGGGTCGGACGGGTCGGCCGACTCCAACTCCTTCATGATCCGCTCGACGTCGGCGTGCTCCGCGATCTCCCGGTCGGCGATCTCGTTGCCGTCGGGCAGCACCTTCCGGGCGATCGGATACACGTACGCCTCCTCGGCCACCGAGTGGCGGACGAGTTCGGCGATCACCACGTCGGCGAGGCGGCGGCGGTGCTCGACAGTGCCCTGCCGGGTCGCCAACTCGACCAGGACTGCCTCGATCGCACGGTGATCGGAGACCAGGATGTCGACAGCGTCGTGGTCGTCGGTGTTCGGTGGATTGGTCATGTCACGGCCCCTTACCGGTTGCGGATCGGTGGGAGGTGTGTGGCTCTGGTACCCCCACGGGGCTGCACAAACCCACGGTTGACGATGCGTACGACGGTGTCTGCGGTGCCTGCGGTGACGGTGGTGCCCGGCCGACACGATTGCCGTGCCGCCGCCGGGGTAACCGCCGCCATGGCCGACGACCGCCCGCCCGCCGACCGCGATCAGTCGCGGTTCGACGAGACCGCCCAGCGGACGGTCCGGCGGGTGCGGCACCGTGGCGGGCAGGCCGGTCGGGTCCGGGCCCGGCAGTGGGAGGTCACCCTGGTGATCTCCATCCAGGCCGGGCTGGCCGCGGCGATCGCCGCCCTGCTCGCCCAGAACCTGCTCGGCCAGGGATCGCACGTCTTCGCACCCGCCGCCGCCGTCGGCACGATCGCCACCGCCATCGGGCAGCGGGCACGGCGCACCTTCGAGCTGTTGGGCGGCGTGGCCCTGGGCATCATCATCGGCGACACGCTGCGATTCCTGCTCGGCTCGGGCCCGTGGCAGACCGGTGTGGTGGTCGCGCTGGCCATCGCCAGCGCGTTGCTGGTGGCCGGCAAGGGTGGTCCGCTCGTCGGTCAGGCCGGCGGTACCGCCGTGCTGATCGCCACGCTGGCCCCGATGCAACGCGGCCTGGAGGTGCCCCGCATCTTCGACGCGCTCGTCGGTGGTGCGGTCGGCCTGGTGGTGGTCGCGCTGTTGTTGCCGATCAACCCGATGCGGGTGCTGGACCGGGCCGCCGCACCGATCTTCGCGATCCTCTGTGAGCAGCTCGACGAGCTGGCGCAGGCGATCCGCGAGCGCGACGGTGCCCGGACCATGGGCGTCCTCGACCGGCTTCGCAGCACCGAGGACGACCTGGGCCGGCTGCACGACGCGCTCAGCGGCGCCGAGGAGGTGGTGACCATCGCCCCGGTGCGCTGGCACCGCCGGCAGCAGTACCACCGTTACGCCCGCAGCGCGGGCCACCTGGAGCGGTTATCGCTGGACAGCCGGGCGATGGCCCGCTGGTCGACCACCGCGTTGCAGTACGACGAGCCGATCCCACCGGAGCTGCCGGACGCGATGGGCCGACTGGGTCAGGCGGTGGCGGAGATGCGTGCGGAGTGCAAGGTCGGCGACGACACCCAGCGCACCCGTCGGTTGGTCGAGCAGTGCGCCGAGTTGGCCGGGCAGGCATCGGCGGCCGGGGTCAGGTCGTTCGGCGAATCCCTCGTCACCGGGCTGCGTACCGCGGCCAGCGACCTGCTCCGGGCAGCGGGTTACGAACCGGAGGACGCCAACCGGATCGTGCGCCGCGCGGCCGGAGCCGGCGAGGCGGAGATCCACCCGCCACTGCGCCGACAACTGCACCGGGCTCCGCCGACGCGAGCCGCCCGAGCCCGCCGACGCGCGCACCTGGCGTCCCGCACCCGTGACAACGGTCGGGCCGGCCTCCCCGCACGGGAGAGGCCGGCCCGGTGAACCGTCCGGATCAGGAGGAGTAGCCGCGCTCGGCGATCCAGTTGGCGACCTTCGGCAGGCTCATCCAGTACTCGCCCAACGCCGGGTCGGCCGGGTCGGCGACCCGGATCGTGTCACCACCGTCGCGGTAGCCGACGAGGGTCAGGTAGTGGCCCCCCTCGTACGAGTGCGGGTTGCCGTCGGTGTCCACGGTCGTGCCCTTGATGTTGGCCACCACCGGGCGGCCGGCGTCCACCGCGGCCAGCACGTCACGGCGCAACTGCTCGACCTGCTCGGGGCGGGCCACCGAATCACGGATCTCGGTGGTCCGGTACTTGCCGCCGGTCAGTTCGTTGAGCACCCGGGTGGTGTCCAGGGCCGAGGGGGTGCCCGCCTCGGTGGTGCCGAGCAGCCGGGCCACCTCGTCCTGGGAGAGCGCCTTGCCCTGGGCGGACAACGCGATCCTGGTCGCGGCCGGGCCGCAGTAGTAGAAGTTGGGCTGGGCCTGGTACTCGACGCCGAGGACCCGCTCGGCGTGCCTGTCGGTCTGGCTCGACGAGGCCGGCGCGGCGGGTGCCGGCGCGGCCTGTGCGGCCACCGCCGGGCCGAGGGCGCAGCCGCCGGCGACCAGCAGGCCGACGACGGACAGACCGCTCTTCTGGACGATCGGGTTCATGGTCGAGTCTCCGTTCGGGGGTTGTCGGCTCCGACAAGCGGAGGGCGGCAGCACCGGGAATGGCGCTCGGCGCAACACGGGGCCGACCAGCTGTGGTCTCGGCCCCGGGCGTACCGAGGGCGTAACGGCTCTGCTCCACCGAGAATTCCGCTGACTGTCGGCACCGGGGGCCGCGCGTCGTCCGGCCCGACCCGAACCGGTCATCGGGGACACCCGGTCAGCTCAGAGGCTGCCCAACAACCTGGTCACGGTGATCTCGATGACCACCCGCTCCGGATTCGGGCGTGGTGTCCGATACCGCTCGGCGTACCGTCGCTCCGCCTCCGCCACGGAGGCCGGATCCGACCGCAGCACCGCGCGGCCCTCGATGGTCAACCAACGGCGGCCATCCACGTGGCAGACGGCCACCGCCGCGCCCGCCGCGCCGGCAGCCGCCACCTGACGGGCCTTGCGGGACGCGCCGGAGGTGATGACCCGGGCCAGGCCGGCCGCCGGGTCGAGAGTCACCCCGACCGGTACGACGTGCGGGGTGCCGTCCGCCCGCAGGGTGGTCAGCGTCGCCAGGTGTCGTTCGGCGCAGAAGGCGACAACCCGCTCATCGTGCACGTCCAACCGATGATCGCCCGCCATGCCCGTCCCCTGTCCGCCGAACCGATCCCGATCATGGCACGCGGCGGCGCACCTGGCCGCGATCCGGCGGGGCGTCCGGCTGACCGGGCAGCTGGCGACCGGCCGCCCGACGCTGGTGCACCAGCCGGGTCAGGTAGATCAGCGCGGCGGCCAGGACCCCCATGTCATCCAGGTAGATCGGGTCCGGCAGCACGTCGACCGGGAAGATCGTGTAGATCAGCGCGCCGTAGAAGGCGATCTTGCCGCCCGCGCCCAGCCCGGTCAGCATCCGCCGGGTACGCACCACCCGCACCGCCAGCACCACGGCACCGACCAGTGTGGCGAGCGCCAGGATGCTGGCGATCACCACGAGGACCCACGCCTGTCGGGACATGCCGTCACGCTAACCCACCCGAGCCCGCGCGGCTCAGAACGCGGGCACCGTCGCACGGCCGCGAGCGATCACCGTGTTCTCCCGGGTCTGCTCGACGTTCTCCCGGGTCTGCGCGCCCACCGGCCGGGCAACCTCGCTCAGCGGCAGCACCGACGCGGACTCGGCGACCCGTCGCCCGCTCGCGGCGTGCGCCTCCTCGCGCAGACTGCGAGCCGCGGCAACCGCCACCTCCGCCGCCCGCCACGCGCTCTGCTCCCGCTCGCGCGCTGCGGCGTGCCGGGCCGCCAGGTTGTCCCGGATCGCCCGCTGGAGCACCAGCTCCTGCTCGACCGGGTGCAGCCGCGGGTCCCAGCCGTCGCGGTGCGCGAAGACGTCGCTGAGCTGCTCCACCGACAGCTCCCGCCGCCAGTACGCGTCCAGCGCCGCCCGGTGCAGGTAGCGCTCGCGGTCCGCGTACTCCGCGGGGGTCCGTACGGTGTGCGGCAGCGGCATCGCGGCCGCCGCGTCGAACCGCCGTACGCCGGCCTCGGCCGCCTCGTACGCCAGCCAGGCCGCCTCGACCGCCTCCTGGGCGGCCACCCATTCCGCCCGTCGACGCCGCACCGTGGTGGTCGCCCGCTCCGCGGCGACCGCGACCTCCTGCGCGTAGCGGCTCTGCTCCCGCTCCTCCTGCGCCAGCTCAAGTTGGCTCGGCATCGCGGCGCGCCGGATCCGGGAACCCGGGTCGAAGCGGAGCCGGCCGGGTCGCAGCAGGAGAGCGGAGACGGCGACGGCCACCACCCCGAGCAGGCTCAGCCAGATGACGGCGGCCCGGGAGAGGTCGGGCAGGACGGCGGAGAGGATGGTTTGCATGTATCAGCACCTCGCGGTCGAAGGCGGGTATCGACGGGCGGCAGGAAGGCGCGGCGGCACCGGTCGGCGCGGTGGCGGGATGATCCTGTGGACGGCGAACTCAGGTGCCGTGCGGGAGGATCAGTCGGGGTCGGGCCCCGGGGATCGCCGGGCCTGGCTCAGCGGGTGGGTGGGCCGCGTCGTGCGGGGGAGCCGCGGCCGGGATCGGCGGCCGGGACGTGCGCCGGGCCCGCCGCGACCGGACCGGTCGCCGTGGCGGTGTCGCGCGTGCCAGTCGGCAGGGCTTCAGCGGGCTGGCCGGCGCTCTCGTCGGCCGCGACGGCGTCCGGGCTGACAGTCGCCACCCGGCTGCTCACGGCGCTGGGCCGCAGCTGCGTGGGGGTGGGCGGTGGAGTCGCGGCGAGAGCGGCACCGAGGCCGACCGCGAGGACCAGCGCGGTGACCGCCAGGCGGGTCAGTTCCCGCAGTGACCGCAGCACAGCCCACCTGGCTGGGCGGACGGACGCTGCGGATGACACCCGACCAACCTATCGCCCGTTCCGGCCGACCGCAGCACGGCGATGGACGGCGCGGGCGTGACCGCCACCACCATGCGCACTGTGGACACCGCCGACCAGGGCCCGGGAACGGCAACGCCCCCGACCGGATCCGGTCCGATCGGGGGCGCCGCGTGCATCATCTGGGTGGCACCGCCGATGGTGCGGTCCCGCCCGTCGGTGGGCCGTGGTCAGTCGCCGGTGCCGAGCACCGGGGGCGCAGCCCTCTCGTCGCCCTGCCACACCATCTCGTCCTCGGTCAGCCAGGTCAGCCGCTCGTCGGAGTCGTCGTCCTGCGCACGACCCTGCCCGCCGAGCACACCGGGACGAGCGCCGCCGGACCCCGGCCGGGCGTTGCCACCGGTCATGGCCGGACGGCCGCCGCTCCCACCACGCTGGCCGTCGATGCTGCGCCCGACCCCGTTGGCGGCGCGGGTCTCCGCCGGGGCCGCGCCGCCGCCGGTCGGTCGAGCCGACGTGGGGGCCGCGCTGCCCGAGCCGGCGAGCGCGCCGCTGCGCAACACCCCGCCGGCCGGTGCCCCGCCCTGCGCCCCGTAGAGCAGGCCGGGACCGGTGCTCGCCGCGGTCGGCGCGCCGGCCGGCCCGGACAGCCCGACCAGCCCGGCGGCACCCCCGCCGAGCAGCGCGCCGCCGAGGAGCGGGTCCGCCCCGGCGAGGGAGGTGCCCCCGCCAGCGAGATCGTTGCCAGCGCCGGTCGGAACGGTCACGACAGCAGCCCCGCCGCCGGTGACTCCGCCGACCTCGCCCGGGGTCGAACCGTCGCCCGGCAGTTGCGCGACATGGTCGGGCGTCGAGATGGTCGCGTCACCCTTGCGCCCGGTGTCGGTGCCGGTGTGGGGGCCGCCGCTCACCCGGGCGATCGCCGAGACGCTCTGTGGCGTCGTCGGATCCTTCCGGGCGGTGGTCGGAGTGTCCGGGTCCGGTGGGGGCGGCTCGACCACCCGGTCGTAGGCGGAGAGCTCGTAACTGTTGGCCAGGCCGGCCACCAGGTTCACCATCCGCTGGTGGGCCTTCTCCTGCTCTGCCTTGTCCTGCTGGTGACCCGCGATGCCCCCGACGATCAGACCGGTCAGACCGAAGACCGCGCCACCCTTGATCGCACCGCCGATCGCCTTGTCGTTGTCGTCGGTCTCCTCCGGGCTCTCAGCCTGCTTGTGGGCGTCGCGCAGATGGTCGGCCATCATGGTCAACCCCTGCCTGATGCCGGCCATCCCCTCGCCCAGCGCGTCGGTGTGGGCGACGATGAAGCTGAGTCGCCGGTGGAACTCCTGACCCGCCGAACCCGTCCAGGCGTTGGCGAGCTTGTCGAGGTCGCCGCTCAGCTCCCGGCCGAGACCGTCGAGGATGCCCTTGAGCTCAGCCCACTGGGTGGCCACGCCCTCGATCTGCTCGGGCTTGCCCGCCATCAGGCCGTCGTACAGCTGCTGGTGGCTGTTGCCCTGGTAGCGCTGGGTGTAGTCAGACACGCCCGTCCTCCTTCGGCTGCAACGCCCGGTCGACCGGGGTCAGCGCGGCGGTGACATCGTCGGCGTTCGCCGCGTTACGCGCCTCGGCGGTGCGGTAGTTGTTCAGGATCGTGCTCGTCGCCTGCTGCGCCGCCAGCACCGCCTGCCGGATCCGTTCGGCCTGGTCGACATAGGACTGGTGGACCTCGCTGTAGCGTCGCGCCTTGTCGGTGGCGTCGAAGAACGAGCCCAGCGCCGGAGGACGGCACTGCATCTCGGTGTTGAGCTTGCGCAGCACCGACTCGGCCTGGCTCAACCGCGACGCCAGGTGCTCGTGGAAGTCCTCAAGGGACAACAGGTCGACTTCCGTACGCCCGGCCATGGCAACATCCCCGTCGTTCTGGTTGACAACCGTCAGCGGCATCCAGGTTAGTCCACCAGTGCGACTGAGGGCGACCCGTCGGAGCTGCTCAGCCGTCGGCGTCGGTCGATTCCGTGGACCCCCCGCCGGTCCCACCGCTCGACGGGGTGCCACTGGCCGGACTCGACGGTGGCGACCCCGACGGTGGCGCGGCGGACGGCGTGCCCGACGGCGGTGCCGCGGACGGCGAGCCCGATCTCGGCGCGGCCGACGAGGGTGCGGCCGACGGCGGCGCGCTCGGTGCCGGCCCGTCGGCGGCGAAGACGGCGAACGCGTCCTCGCGGTTCAGCGTCGGCCCGGTCGGGATCAGTGCCAGCAGGGAGCCGGGCACCGCCAGCGGGGTGATCCCGCCGTAACCGAGCACGTCGAGGGTCGCCGCCGAACCGAGCGGATACCGGATGCCCTGCGGGCTGATCAGGTAGATCGTCGACCCGGCGGCACCGGACCCGCTGGTCCCGGCACCGGGCGAGGCCTGCGCGATGACACCCTTGCCCCCGGGCAGCAACACCGCCTCGGCGGTGCGTACGGCGTCGCGCCTGGTCTGGCGCACCGGCACCAGGCCCGGATCGCTGTCGGTCAACTCGCTCGGCACCCGGTCGAAGACCTCCAGGGTGGTGGTCGGCGGGCCGCCCGCGCTGCCCTTGCGGTACGTCGCGCACAGCGTGGTCTGACCGGGCTGGGCCGGGTAGAGGACGGGCATCGTCGCCGGCACCCCCTCCTCCTCGATCCGCCGTTCCTCGAACGCCTCGCTGGCCTGGTTCGGCGTGATGTCGGTGATCCGACCGCCGTTGCTGACCAGCAGCAGCGCGGTGATCTCACTGATTGAGACGAGAGCCTCCCGGGTCAGCACGTAGTGCCGCCCGGCGGCCTTGAACACCGAACCGACGTCGTACGCCTGCCCTGCCACCGTGCGACTGCTGGGCTCACCCTCGCCGGGCAGTGACGGCCGGCGCAGCGGTGGCCCGGCCGGGACGGCGTTGAGCAGCTGCTGTCCGACCTGGAGTCGCTCGGTGCCGGCCATCCGCAGCGCCGTGATCGTGCGGGACGGGTCGAGCAGCTGGAGTCGGGTGTCGCTGGTGACCAGGTACCGCTGCTCGTTCGCCGAGACCAGCACCGCCCGGTCACCCAGTGGCGTGCCGCCTGGCAGCGCACGGTCGATCACCAGCCGGGTGCTGGACCGCTGCCGGTCGACCGGGTCGGGCACGTCGCAGACCGACCAGGGCAGGCCGGTCAACGACTTGCGGTCCGGCAGGGCGTCCGGTGCCCCGACGATGCCGACCGTGACGCCGCGGGGCCGGTCCCGCAGCGACGCCTGGGACATCGTCCGCACCTGGGCGCTCGCATCGTTCACGATGAGGCGCGCCGAGGTGTAGTTGAGCGTCGGGTGCAGCTTGCCCTCGATGAACACGTACGTCGCGCCGGTCTCCCGTTCGATGACCAGGGTCTGGTCGTCCAGCGGCGCCGTGCCACCGGTCAACTGGCCGTAGGCGCCGACCCCGCCGAGCACGATGGCCGCGGTGAGGACACTGCCGAAGACGGCCATGCCGAGCCGTCGCATCGGCAGGTTGGTGGTCTCCGGATCACCCGACAGCAAGGCGGAGACGATGCGGCGGGTGACGAAGCGGTACGCCTGCACCTGATCGCGGCGGGTCCGCATGACTTACCTCCGGCGGGGTGGATCCGCGACGATCAGGGTCGGGGTGCCGTCGCGGGCTTCCCTACGATAAGGGGCCGACTGTGGTTCCTTGGGACCACCGCTCGTGGCCGGCACCGGAGAAGACCCGGCGCAGAGTCGTACCGTGCAGGAGGGACAGTCAGCGATGACGCAGGTTCAGGCGCCACCCGCCCGAGCGGTCACGGACCCTGTCGACGCTCCGACCCGGCCGGCGCCTCCGGCCGAGCGGCCCGGCCGTGGGCGGGTCGGCCCGGTGTTGGTCGGGCAGCTCGTCGTGCTGGAGCTGTGCGTGGTCGGCGTCTGGGCAGCCACGGCCGGACCGAGGTGGGTGCTCGCCGCGGCGGGTGTCGCCTCGCTGCTGGTCGTCCTGGCGGCCTTCGCCCGTCGGGGTGGCCGCTGGTGGTTCGAGGACCTGCTGCTGCGCCGACGGTTGCGTCGACGTGGTGACCGGGCGTCGGCGGCGCTGGCCAGCGGCACGGCGACCGACCCGAGGTTGGCCGCGCTCGCTCCCGAGCTGAGCGTCATCGAGTTGACCGACCGAGGCACCCGGCTCGGCATCGGGCGCGACGACCAGGGCTGGTTCGCCGCCGTCGCCCTGCAGTCCGCCACCGGCGCGGCGGTCGGCTCCGTCGACGCCGCCGCCGTGGACCGCGCGCTGCGGGTGCTCGCGGACTTCAGCGCCCCGATCTCCCGGGCCCAGGTCGTCGCGCACACGTTGGTCTGGTACCCGGCACCCGGCGCTCCGCCGGCTGCGCACCGGACCGTCTGGATGGCGGTGCGACTCACCGTCCGGGACGCCCGGGTCGAGGCGGTGAGCCGGGGCGGCGGGTTGACCGGCGTACACCGGACGGTGGCGGCCGGCATCGGCCGGCTCGGCAAGGCGCTGACCTCGGCGGGGCTGGCACATCGCCCGCTGGGCCGGGAGGAGCTGCGCGCGGCCATCGTCTCGGCCGCCGGCCTCGACCTGGTGCCCGAGGCACCGGCGGAGAGTTGGCGTGGGTTGCGCGGCGGCGGCTGGACGCACCGCTGCATGGCGTTACGGGGCCGCTTCGACGCGCCGCTCGGTCCGCTGGTGGACGCGATCACCGCGACCTCGGCGCCGTCGCACACGGTGGCCGTGACCGTCTCGTCGGACGGTCGGGTGGCAGCACCGCTGCTGCGGGTCGCGGCGATGGACAACCACGTCGAGGCCCTGGTCAAGGTGGTTCGGGAGGTCGCCGGCCGGGTGGGCGCGTCCACCCGGCCGATGGACGGTCAGCACGCCCCGGGCGTCTACGCCACCGCTCCGGTCGCGTCGGCGCTGGGCGTCTCGGCCGACCTGCGGTCGCGCTGAGAAGTGCGGGGGCACACGGTCAGGGGCGGAGGTTGACGATCCAGCCGTAGAGGCCGCAGACCCAGAAGGCGAGCGGCACCAGCGAGATGATGAGCAGGATCTCGGCGATGTCGAGCAGGCGGCCCCAGACCGGCGAGATGCGCTTGCCGGCGACGGTCAGGCCGTAGATCAGGCTGATCACCGCGGCGAGCACCAGACCGCCCAGGATCAGGCCGAGCCGGACCGGCAGCGACCCACCGGCGAAGGTGGTCGCGGCGGCCAGGCCCAGACCCACGGTGCCGGCCAGCAGCACCGGGGTGCGCTGCGCCCGGCCCAGGAGGGGGCGGGCCCGCAGCAGTGCCAGCAGGGCCAGCACCAGGCAGAGCAGCACCGCGGGCAGGCGCCCGTCCAGGGCCAGCACGAGTTGCGCGCCCAGCACCAGCAGGGACACCGTCCACAACAGACCGGTCAGGAACGCGTCGGCGCGCTCACTCTGCTGGAGCACCTGCCGGCCGTCCACCGACTCGCTGTCGGTCTTCAGATCCTCCGGCCCGGTGGGAATCGACGGCACCGGCAGCCGGGCCAGCCGGTAGGCCATCATCGGCAGCGCCGGCACCACGCCGAACGCGACCGCCGCGACCACCGCCGCGGAGGCCGCCGCGTCGAGGCCGAGGGCCAGGCAGAGCACAGCGCCCAGGCCGGTCGCGGCCGCGACCCCGATCGCCGCGAAGAAGAGAGGATACCGGTCGCCGACCGCCAGCACCGCCACCGCGCCGGCCACCACCGCGGCGGTCGCCGCGAGCAGGACATGCGGGCTGGCCAGGTCGGTGAGCGCCCGATCACCGGCCAGCAGCAGCAGGCCGCCGGTGGCCGCGTGCGCCAGGCCGACCAGGGCCAGCACCGCGCCGGTGCCGCTGTCACCGGCGGCCCTGGACAGCACCGCCGCGCCCACCAGCAGCGCCACCGCGACCAGCAGCGCGGCCAGCGCGCCGGGCAGGTGCGGCGGACCGGCGAAGAGGGCGGCGAGCGCGCCGGCGCCGAGCGCCGCCGCCGCGAAGACCACAGCGAAGGAGCGGGTCGCGCCGACCTGCCAGGCGCCGGGGCGCTGGTTGGTCGCGGTGGCGACCGCGTCCACCACGTCGTCGAAGACGATCTCCGGCGCGGCGTCGGACCGGGGGTTGAAGTAGAGCACCTCACCGTCGCGGACGCTGAGCTGCGCTGCGGTACGACCACCGTCGAGGGGCGCACCACCCAACCGGGACAGTGCCCAGCCGCCGTGCCGCGCGCCCTCGTCGGCCATGTCCTCGCCGGCGTAGCGCAGCAGCGTGGGAAGCAGGTCCGCCAACGGGACGTCCGACGGCAGCGCCAGGTCCATCCGGGTACGCGGGGCCACGATGGTGATCCGGCTGAGACCGCCGGTCGCCGTCTTCGTCGCCACAGTGGCCTCCAGGTGTGCGTCTGTGATCGGCGGGCTGGGATGCCGCGGTCCGGGTCCACCGCGCACACGGCAGATTACCTACGATGACGGCACGTACGATGCCCACCCGCGGGCGGTGTTCCGCGGGAAGCACGTCATCAGGGCCGCTTCTGGGGAGGAGACAGCCGTGAGCACTGTGGTGTTCCGCCGGCTCCCGCGTCAGCCGGGGCCGGCCCTGCCGCGCGGCGAGGTGCTGCTGGAGTCGCCTCCTGAGCTGCCCGAGCCGACACCCCGCGGGATGGGGCAGCTGCTCATGATCCTGCCGATGTTCTGCGGGGTCGGGGCCATGGCGTTCCTCTACGCCGGCAAGGGCGGCGGCATGATGACCTACGTCGCCGGTGGTCTGTTCGGTGTCTCGATGCTCGGCATGGCGATCGGCTCGTTGGCCAACAGTGGCGGCAAGGACAAGGCGGAGCTGAACGCCGATCGCCGCGACTACATGCGCTACCTGGCGCAGATGCGTAAGCGCACCCGGCGGGCCGCCGAGCAGCAGCGGGCCGCGATGGCCTGGCGGCACCCGGAGCCCGACGCGCTCTGGTCGATCGCCGCGTCCCGGCGACTCTGGGAGCGGCGGATCACCGAGGACGACTTCGGCGAGACCCGGATCGCCCTCGGCCCGCAGCGGCTCGCCGTGGAGATCGTCCCGCCGGAGACGAAGCCGGTGGAGGACCTGGAGCCGATGAGCGCCATCGCGCTCCGCCGGTTCGTCCGGGCACACTCCACGGTGCCCGAACTGCCGACGGCGCTGTCGGTGCGCGCGTTCAGTCGGGTGGTGCTCCGCGGTGACCGCGAGCCGGTGCTCGACCTGACCCGGGCGGCGCTGGGGCAGCTGACCACCTTCCACGCACCGGACGACCTGGTGATCGCCGTGGTCGCCGCACCCGACCGGCAGTCGTCCTGGGACTGGGTGAAGTGGCTGCCACACGCCCACCACAGCGGTCGGACGGACGCCGCGGGCGCGCGCCGGCTGGTCTTCGCCAGCCTGGCCGAGGCCGAAGCCTCGCTCGCCGCCGAGCTGGCCGGGCGGCCCCGGTTCGCGCCGGAGGCCAAGCCGCTGACCACCGCCCCGCACCTGGTCGTGGTGATCGACGGCGGGGAGATCTCGCCGACCTGCCAGCTGGTCGGCCCGGGTCTGCTCGGGGCCACCGTGATCGACCTATCCGGGACGGTGCCGCGCGACGCCGGCCGCTGGCTGCTCTGCCTCGACGTGAACGACGGAGCCTCACTCGACCTGGTCCGGGGCAGTTCGTCGTCGACGCTGGGTCGTCCCGACCGGCTCAGCGCGGAGGCCGCCGAGGGGCTGGCCCGACAGATCGCCCCCTTCCGGCTCTCCCAGCAGCAGACCGGCGGCGACGAGCCGCTGGCGCGCAGCACCGAGCTGCCGGACCTGCTCGGCGTCGGTGACGCCGCGGCGGTGGACGTGCAGAACACCTGGCGCCCGCGTGGGCACCGCGACCGGCTGCGCATCCCGCTCGGTGTCGGCCCGGACGGCAATGTGGTCGAGCTCGACTTCAAGGAGTCGGCGCACGAGGGCATGGGCCCGCACGGTCTGGTGATCGGTGCGACCGGCTCCGGCAAGAGCGAGCTGCTGCGTACGGTGGTGGCCGCGTTGGCGGTGACCCACTCGTCGGAGGAACTGAACTTCGTCCTGGTGGACTTCAAGGGCGGCGCGACCTTCGCCTCGCTGGAGGCGCTGCCGCACACCAGCGCGGTGATCACCAACCTGGCCGACGAGCTGCCGCTTGTCGACCGGATGCGCGACGCGCTCGCCGGCGAGATGGTGCGCCGTCAGGAGCTGTTGCGGGCGGCCGGCAACTACGTCTCCCGCTTCGAGTACGAGAAGGCGCGCTCGGCCGGTGAGCCGCTGGCGCCGATGCCCAGCTTGTTGATCATCTGTGACGAGTTCAGTGAACTGCTCGCCGCCAAACCGGACTTCATCGACCTGTTCGTGATGATCGGCCGGTTGGGTCGGTCCCTCGGCGTGCACCTGTTGCTGGCCAGCCAGCGTCTCGAAGAGGGCAAGCTGCGGGGCCTCGACACGCACCTGTCGTACCGGATCGGTCTGCGGACCTTCTCCGCTGTGGAGAGCCGCATCGTGCTCGGCGTCCCGGACGCCTACGAGCTGCCGAACTCGCCGGGCCACGGCTACCTGAAGACGGACACGAGCACCATGCTGCGGTTCCGGGCCGCGTACGTGTCCGGCGCGTACCGGGCGCCGGGGCAGCAGGCCTCCGCCTCGCAGGCGCTGGTGCAGCGCCGGATCGTGCCCTACGGTCTCGACTTCGTGCCGGTGCAGGTCCCGCAGGTGCCGGTGGCCACCGCTCCGGAGGCGGAGCAGCCGGCCGACGGCAAGGCCGTGGCGATGCTTGACGTGCTGATCGACCAGCTCAAGGGTCGGGGTCGCCCGGCGCACCAGGTGTGGCTGCCGCCGTTGGCCGACCCGCCGGGTCTGGGCGAGCTGCTCGGTCCGCTGGCGGTGGACCCGACCTACGGGTTGTGCACCGCCTCCTGGCCGGGGCGTGGGCGACTGACGGTGCCCGTCGGCGTGGTGGACCGCCCTTACGAGCAGCGTCGGGATCCGATGATGGTCGAGCTGGCCGGGGCCGGCGGCAACGTGGTCATCGTCGGTCGGTCGCTGAGCGGCAAGAGCACGATGCTGCGTACGCTGCTGGCCTCGTTGGCGCTCACGCACACGCCGCGGGAGGTGCAGTTCTTCTGCCTGGACTTCGGTGGTGGCGCGCTGCGCAGCATGGAGCGGTTGCCGCACATGGCCGGGGTGGCGGGTCGGCGCGACGTCGAGGCGGTCCGCCGGACGGTGGCCGAGGTGGTCGCCGTCCTGGACGATCGGGAGGGTCGTTTCGCCCAGCACGGCATCGACTCGGTGGCAAGTTACCGTCGCCGTCGTGCCGCCGGTGAGTTCGCCGACGACCCGTTCGGCGACGTGTTCCTGGTGGTGGACGGGTGGAACACCCTGCGCCAGGAGTACGAGGAGCTGGAGCAGACCATCACCACGTTGGCCAACCGGGGCCTCGGCTTCGGTGTGCACGTGGTGCTCACCGCCGTGCGGTGGGCGGAGATCAGGATCAACATGCGGGATCTGCTCGGCACCAAGCTGGAGCTGCGCCTCGGTGACGCGTCGGAGTCCGAGATCGACCGTCGGGCGGCGAACAACGTGCCGGAGAAGTCGCCCGGTCGTGGTCTGACCCGGGACAAGCTGCACTTTCTCACCGCGATCTCGCGGATCGACGGCCGCCGCGACATCGAGGATCTGAGCGAGGCATCGCTGTCCCTGGCCGGGCACGTGGCGGCGAACTGGCCGGGGCGTCCGGCGCCCAAGGTGCGGTTGCTGCCACGCCGGTTGCCGGTGTCGGAGCTGGCCCGGATCATCGACCGCTCGGCGCCCGGTCTCCCGATCGGTGTCAACGAGTCGGCACTAGCGCCGGTCTACCTGGACCTGGCCAACGAGCCGCACCTGACGGTCTTCGGCGACGCGGAGTGCGGCAAGACGAACATGCTGCGCCTGATCGCCCGGGGGATCACCGAGCGGTACACGCCGGCGCAGGCCCGGCTGGTGATCGCCGACTACCGGCGTGGCCTGCTGGGCGCGGTGGAGGGTGACCACCTGCTCGACTACGCCCCGTCGAACCAGGCGTTCGCCCAGGGGCTGGGGTCGATCCGTAGCGCCTTGTCCAACCGGCTGCCCGGCCCGGACGTGACCACCGCACAGCTGCGTGATCGGAGCTGGTGGAAGGGTCCGGATCTCTACATCCTGGTGGATGACTACGACCTGGTGGCGTCGGGCGGCAGCAACCCGCTGAGCGCCCTGCACGAGTTGTTGCCGCAGGCCCGCGACATCGGCCTGCACCTGATCGTCACGCGCCGGGTCGGTGGTGTGTCCAGGGCTCTGTACGAGCCGGTGCTGCAACGGCTGCGCGAGTTGGACTCGCCGGGGCTGCTGATGTCCGGCAACCGGGAGGAGGGTGCGGTCTTCGGTACGTTGCGGCCGAGCCCGCAGCCGGCCGGGCGGGGCACCCTGGTGCGCCGTCGTGACGGCCAGCAGCTGATTCAGACCGCGTGGTCTGAGCCGGTCTGAGCGCTGTCGTTCGTTCGGCAGGGGGTGGTGGGCCGTTCCGGCCCGATTCACCACCATCCATCGAACGTCCCCGGTCAGGGCTGCGAGAGCTGGACACGTTCCGCTACGGTCTTCACAGGAGTGTCCGTCGGTGGGGTGTTGCTGCCTTGCCGCGGGGGAGGGGTGCGGCGAAGCCGCCACCACAACAGACGGAAGGGTGTGAAGCATGGCGTTCGAGGTCGAAGCTGCGACTCTGCATACCGCCGCGAGTGACGTGCGGTCCACGCGCAGCGAGGTCGACGGCGAGCTGAAGAAGCTGTGGAACGTGGTCGACGACCTGGCCATCGCGTGGAAGGGTCAGGCGTCCACGGGCTTCCAGTCGCTGATGACGCGCTGGAACGAGGACACCGTCAAGCTGCTGACGGCGATGGACAGCATCGCGGACCTGCTCGACAAGTCGGGTACGACGCACCAGGTCAACGACGAAGAGCAGCAGCAGATGCTGGACAAGTTCCACTCTGCTCTCAACCCGTGATCCGTAGCCGGCAGAGGAGGAAATCGTGACGATCAAAGTTGACTATGCGGTCCTCGAGAGCAGTAACCAGCAGATGCAGAGCATCTCGAAGACCCTCGAGGAGAAGCTCGACACGCTGCGGTCGATGCTGACCAAGCTGCACTGGGACGGCGAGGACCGGGTCGCCTACGAGCAGCACCAGGCGAAGTGGGACGCGGCGGTCCGGGACATCAACCGGATCCTGAACGAGATCGGCGGTGCCGTGGGCATCGCCCGCGAAAACTACCTCACCACGGAGATGAGCAACTCCAAGGTGTGGAGCTGAGGCATTCGCACCAGCGGCTCCGGTCCGGTTCGCCCGGCCCGGAGCCGCTGTGTGTCTGGCGTTGGCGGGTGTAGGAGTGGGTGCCGGGCCGCGGTGCGTGGGTCAGCCGGCGGTTGGCGCGTCGTTGCGTCGGCCGGGGCGCCAGTCGCGTCGGCGGCCCAGGGCCATGATCGGTCGCGCGACCAGCAGCAGCCCGGCGAGTAGCCCGCCGATGACCGCTGCCCAGATCGCTGTGGGGCGCTGCCAGCTCAGCGGGTCGTCCCGCACGGCGGGCGCCGGGAGCGCGCTCGCCGGCGGGTTCGCCCTGGTGCCGAGCAGGCTCGACACCGCCCGGTACGGGTTGACCATGCCGTACCCGATGTCGGCGTTCTGACCCTCGGGTGGGTTGTCGGCGGTGCGCTTCAGCCGCTCCGCGACCTGCTGCGGGTCGAGACCGGGGTAGGCGGCCCGGACCAGCGCGGCCGCCCCCGACACGTACGCGGCGGCGTAGCTGGTGCCACCCTCCGGGACGGTGCGGTAGCCGCTGTTTCCGGGTGCCGGCCCGACGATGTTCATCCCGGGCGCGGCGATGTCGACGTAGTCGCCGCTGATCGAGGTGCCGACGTGGCCGCCCTGCTCGTCCACCCCGCCGACCGCTATCACCCCGGGGTACGCGGCCGGGTAACCCGGCAGGTTCTGCGAGTCTTCCGACCGGTTGCCCGCGGCGGCGACCAGCACCACCCCTTCGGCCAGCGCGCGATCGACGGCCGCCGTCAGTTCGGGGCGGGGCACTGTGGTCAGGGACAGGTTGATCACGTCGGCGCCCTGTTCGACGGCCCAGTCGATGGCCGCGGCGATCTGCGCGGGGAGTTGCGGGTTGTTGACCGCGCCGAGTTGCGGCAGCACCCGGATCGGCAGGATGCGGGCGGCCGGGGCGATGCCGCTGAAGGGGACGACGGTGCCCTCCCGGCCCGCGATGATGCCCGCGATCAGCGTGCCGTGCCCGGCCTCGTCGCACTGGCCCTGGCGGGCCGGCAGGCCGTTGAAGTCGCGACCCTCCAGCACCTGCCCCTTGAGCAGCGGGTGGGCGGCGGAGACTCCGGAGTCGATCACGGCCACCGTGATCCCGGCGCCCCGGGACAGCGGCCACGCCGAGGACGGCTCCAGTCGGCGGAGCGCCCACGGCATCTGGGTCAGGCTGTCGGTGCCGGTGGGACCGCAGAGGGGCGGCGCGGCGGTCGCGGGGGAGGGTGCCACCAGGTCGGCGCCGAGCAGGACCGCCAGCGTTCCACTGAGGACGCCGTGAAGGGCGCGGCGGGACGGGGTCGCGCTCATCGGCGGGCATTCGCGCACCAGCAAAGGTTACCGCCGTGACCGTCGCTCAGCGGACCCCGGTGACCGGGGTCAGGCCTGAGGCTCCGCCTTCGCGGTGGGCACGTCGGCGAACAGCGCGAGCAGGTCGCCGACCTGCCGGTCGGCCTCGGCGGGGTGCCGGAACCGGCCGGCCGGGTTGAGGGTGTATTCGTTGCGCCGCCCGACCCGGGTGCGGTGCAGGTAACCGCCGGCCTCCAGGTCGGCGACGATCGCCTGCGCGGCCCGTTCGGTGACCCCGACCTCGGCGGCGACGTCCCGCAGCCGGGCGGTCGGATCGCGGGCGATGGCCAGCAGGACGTGTCCGTGATTGGTGAGGAACGTCCAGTTCCGCCCGCTGCCGGTGTCGCCCGTCACCGTGGTCGCCATCGTGTGACCGCCCTTCCGGATGTCCGTCTGCCCTCGCGAGAGTCTGGTCGCCCCGCCCGGAAGAGGTTGCCCAGGGGGTGGTCGGCGTCAACGTATGAAATCTAAATCACGCATCCCTTGACGCATCTTACGGTGCGTGTGACGGTGGAGCACGAGCCAGCGCCCGCCGCCCGGCCGGCGGATAGCCCTTTGACCAGGTCAGATGCGTCGAGACGAGGTGCGGGATGAGTCATACCGGAAGCTCCGGCGGTCAGCCGGGTCCGCAGCGGACCACCGACCGGGCCACCGCGCTGATCGAGCCGACCCGGGCGTACGCCGAACTGGTCGCCGGCAACCGGCGCTTCGTCGACGGCGCCCCACGCCACCCCAACCAGGATGCCGGGCGCCGGGCCGCGGTGGCCGACGGGCAACAGCCGTTCGCGGTGATCGTCGGCTGCTCCGACTCGCGGCTGGCTGCCGAGATCATCTTCGACCGGGGTCTGGGCGACCTGTTCGTGGTGCGCACCGCCGGGCACACCGCCGGCCCCGAGGTGCTCGGCAGCGTGGAGTACGCGGTGACGGTGCTCGGCACCCCGCTGGTGGTGGTGCTCGGTCACGACTCCTGCGGTGCGGTGCAGGCCGCCCGGGAGTCCGCCGCGACCGGTACCGCGCCGAGTGGCCATCTGCGGGCCGTGGTCGACGCCGTGCTGCCCAGCCTTGGCCGGGCCGAGGCCGAGGGCGTGGACGACATCGACGGCATCGTCGACATCCACATCGCACAGACCGTCGAGACGTTGCTCGCGCAGTCGCCCGTGCTGGCCGAGGAGGTGGCGCGGGGACGGTGCGCGGTGGTGGGCGTGTCCTACCGGCTGGCGGCCGGAGCGGTACGTCCGGTGGCCGCCGTGCCGGCCGGCTTCGCGACGTCGACGACACCGGCCTCGACCGACCCGGCCGCGCCCGCCATCGTCTGACGCGACGAGGGCCGCTCCGCGTCACGCGGAACGGCCCTCGACGAAATCGTGCGGGTCAGAGCAGCGACATGTGCACGTGGTCGGTGTGGTTCGACGGCCCGCTGTACGAACTCCAGCCGGTGGCCGGGAACCAGATCTGCCGGTTCCAGATCACGTAGTAGATGCCGAGCCGGTCGGCGTTACGGATGAGGAACGCGGCGACGTTGTTGCCATACATGCGGGTGTCGTTGTTGTGCCACGGGGAGAACCCGCTCTTCTGTAGCGACCAGTCGCAGGCGCGGCCCTTCGGGTGCTCCCACGGCCCGCCGGGGCGGTAACAGCCGACGAACCGGTTGAAGCCGGCCGCCTTGACCTCCTTGTACGCGTGCAGCGTGCGCGGCGTGACGCAGCCGGACGTGGTGGGGTCCTTCTCGCTGCACGACTGGGACTTCCAGTCACCGTCGGCGGTGCGACCCGGGCCGATCTTCGCGACCTTGGAGGTGGCATCCACCAGGCCGCCGGTGAATCCCTTGCCGCCGACGAGGGAGAGCGCCTTGTCGGCCTCGCTCTTGCGCTTCGCCATCAGAGCGGTCTGCTTCTGCTGCTCGCGGACCTCGGTGTCGAGCGCCAACTTGGCCTGCTCGGCGCGGGCCTTCACCTCGTTGACCTCGGAGAGCTTCTTCTCGTTGACCATGTTCATCTCGTCGAGCATCCCGGCGCGCTGGACGAACGAGTCGGGCGCTTCGCTCTCCAGCAGCATCGCGACCGCGCCGATCCGGCCGGTCCGGTACGCCTGGGCGGCGATCTGCCCGACCTGCGGGGCCAACGCGTCCAGGTCGGCCTTGGCCCGGTTGACCTCCGCCGCCAACTCGCTCTGCCGCTTCTTGGATTTGTCCAGCTTGGACTTCGCGGCGGAGTAGTCACGGTTGGCCTGCTCGATGACGTCGTTGAGCAGCTTGGGCTCGCCGTCCTCCTCGTGCCCGGACGGTGTGGGGTTCGTCGGGGCGGCATGCGCCGGGAACGGCCCGGCGAACACGGTCAGTGCGGCGATCACGGCCACCACGGGGGTCAACCAGCGGCGTAGGGGTGCCGTCACAATGTTCCCTTCCGTCGACCGCCGACCGGGTTAGCTGACGGGTTCGGGGCGGAAGCGGCCCCTACCGCTGATGCGGATTCACCCCAGGTACCTGGGTCCCCGGCTCGCCGGTTGGCGATTGGGCGGTGGCACCGCAGGCGCCGCTTCGCGCCTTCATCGGTAACCGGCAGCGAGGTTACCCGAGAGTCGACCGGCTGAGCTACGCCTGGATGCCGACCAAAAGCGTCATTTCGCCATAGCGTTGAGTGACCAATGACGGGGTTCTCAGGGTGGATGCCCGATCTGGTCACGCTGAGGAGTGTCACCATGCCGTATCCGTGCTCCTGTTCGACTTCGGCCACCGGTCGGTGGCCTCGGGTGGGGGTGCGGTCCGCGTCCGGTCCGGCTCGTCGGAGTCGGCCGTTCGCGGGGAGCTGAGTGCGGCCAGGGCCTCGCTGCGATCCGGTTGGGGTCGGGACGTGGGAGCGTCGGTGGACGCTGAGGTGTCGGTGCGCCCGGCGGCGGTGACCACCGCGGCCAGCCCGGTGGTCAGCGGCACGGCGGCGATCAGACCGAGGGTGGCGACCGCGCTGCGGACGATCTCCTGCGCCAGGAACTCACTGGTCAGGATCTGCCCGATCGGCCGCGCGTCGGCGGTGAGCAGGAGCAGCAGGGGCAGTGACGCGCCCGCGTACGCCAGCACGATGGTGTTGACAGTGGAGGCGATGTGCGCGCGGCCGACCCGGGTGGCGGCGCGGTAGAGCTGCAACCGGGTCAGCCCGGGGTTGGCGTTCGCCAGTTCGGTGACGGTGGCCGCCTGGGTGACCGTCACGTCGTCGAGCACCCCGAGGGACCCGATGATGATTCCGGCCAGCAGCAGACCGTGCAGGTCCACGTCGCCCTGGAACATCGACAGTGTGGTGGCGTCCTCGCTGCCGAAGCCGGTGAGATGGGTCGCGGCCGTGGCGATGGTGGCGAGCACGCCGGTCAGAACCAGGCTGCCCAGGGTGCCGAGCACCGCTACCGAGGTCTGTGCGGTGACCCCGTGGGTCAGGTAGAGCACCACGAACATGATCAGAGCCGCGCCGACCACCGCCACCAGCAGCGGCGACCTGCCGGCGCTGATGCCCGGCAGCACGAAGGTGAGCAGGATGGCGAAGCTGGCGGCCAGCCCGGCGAGCGCGGCCAGACCTCGCCACCGACCGAACGCGACGATCGCGGCCGCGAAGATCACCGCCAGCCACACCATCGGGGTGCCGCGTTGGTGCTCGGCGATGTTCCAGTTGCTGGTGGTGGGGTCGACCGGGTCGGCCAGCTCGACCAGGACGACCTCGTCGCCGACCTCGACCCGGGGCGCGCCCGGCCCGTCCGGCACCGGAGTCCGTACCTGCTGGCCGGCGGTCGGCCCGTCGTCCACCCGGACGTCGACAGTGCCGCACCGCCCGTCGCCGACCCTCGGGGTCCCCTCGGGGACCGACGGCACCGGCGGGCACGGCTCGCTCACCACCCGGGTGACGGTGCCGGGGTAGCGCGGCACGTCCGCGCCACCATCGGTCTGCGGCGATCCGCCGCGCGGCCAGAGCAGCGCCGCGGCCAGCACGGTGGCGACGAAGAGGGGCACCACAGTCACGACGAGGATCCGTCGCACCCTCGGTGGGGCGGACGGAGCGGAGTGTGTGTGGTTGGCGGCCAAGGTGGGACTCCCAACGATCCGGTGCGGGGTACGGGTCAGCGGGCCGGGCGGTTCACCGTTTCGGCGGAAACGCGGCGGACGGCGGGGCGGATCGCTGCCTGACGACCCCTTGATCACGGACGGTCAGTGCTGGGCCGGGGGCGACGCCACGTCGAAGCGGCGCTGGTACCCGACTGTGCAGCGGCATACGGAGGGCCATCGGGGAGATGCTAGCCAGCCCACCTGGGGGTCGCGGGTCGTGTCGGGTGTCGGGTGGCCGATCCGGCCGCGTGGCGCTCGCCGGGCCGGCATGTTGGAGCCATGCCCGCTGCACCACCGCCGGACCCCGGCCACCCGCAACCCACCAGATCCGTGCCGCACGACAAGCACGGGCACGACGAGCGCCCCGTGCACGACAAGCACGCCGGGCACGATCCGGCGATGTTCCGCCGTCGGTTCTGGGTGTGCCTGGTGTTGACCGTCCCGGTGGTGCTGACGAGTCATCTCGTGTCGGGTCGGCTGGGCCTGAGCGGGGACGTCGTCCCCGCTCGGGCCTGGGTGGGCCCGGTGCTCGGCTCGGTGGTGTTCTGGTGGGGCGGTTGGCCGTTCCTGGTCGGTGCGGTTCGGGAGGTCCGGGACCGGGCGCCCGGGATGATGCTGCTGGTCGCGATGGCGATCACCGTCGCGTACGCCGCGTCCCTGGCGACCAGCGTCGGCGTCTTCGACCTGGACTTCTGGTGGGAGTTGGCCGCGCTGGTCACCATCATGCTGCTCGGGCACTGGCAGGAGATGAAGGCCATCGGGCAGGCCCGGGGAGCGCTGGCGGCGCTGGCCGCGCTGTTGCCGGACGAGGCCGAACGGGTGACGGCGGAGGGCCGGGTCGAGGCCGTGCCGGTGACCGGACTGCGGATCGGCGACGTGGTGCTGGTCCGGCCGGGAGGTCGGGTGCCGGCGGACGGCCGGGTCGTCGAGGGCGACGCCGAGCTGGACGAGTCGATGATCACCGGGGAGTCGCGGCCGGTCGCCCGGTCGACCGGCGACCGGGTGGTGGCCGGCACCGTCGCCACCGACTCGGCTATCCGGGTGCGCGTCGAGGCGGTGGGTGAGCAGACCGCGCTCGCCGGCATCCAGCGGATGGTCGCCCAGGCCCAGGCCTCCGGTGGACGGGCCGAACTGTTGGCCGACCGGTTCGCCGCCGCGCTGTTCTACCTGGCCACCGGCACCGCCGTGCTGACCGTGCTGGTCTGGACCGCGCTCGGTCAGCCCGACGAGGCGGTGGTCCGCGCGGTCACCGTCCTGGTGATCGCCTGCCCGCACGCGCTGGGTCTCGCCATCCCGCTGGTCGTCGCGCTCTCCACCGCGCTCGCCGCGCGGTCCGGGATCCTGGTCAAGGACCGGCTGGCCCTGGAGCGGATGCGGACCGTCGGCGCGGTGCTCTTCGACAAGACCGGCACGCTGACCCGGGGCGAGCACGGGGTGACCGACCTGGCGACGGCGTCCGGCGTCGAGCGCGACGAGGTGCTGCGGATCGCGGCCGGTGTCGAGTCGGAGAGCGAACATCCGTTGGCCCGGGCGATAGTGGCGGCGGCCGGCCGCGCCGGCCCGGCCCGGGCAGCCGGGTTCCGGTCGCTGCCGGGCCGCGGTGTGAAGGCGACAATCGACGGTACGGAGTACGCGGTGGGCGGGCCGGCGTTGCTGCGTGAGCTGGGCCTTTCGCTCCCGGCGGAGCTGGAGGCCGCGACCGGGCGGTGGTCGGCGCGGGGTGCCGCGGTGTTGCACCTGGTGCGGCTGCCCGACGCCGTGCTCGGCGCGTTCGCGCTGACCGACGAGGTGCGTCCGGAGGCCCGGCGCGCTGTCGACGAGTTGCGTGCCGAGGGTGTCCGGACCATCGCCATGATCACCGGTGACGCCCGGCCGGTGGCCGAGGCGGTCGCCGCCGACCTCGGCTTCCGGCCCGGCGTCGACGAGGTCTTCGCCGAGGTGCTGCCGGCCGAGAAGGACGATCGGGTGGCCGAGCTCCAGCGGCGGGGGTTGGTGGTGGTGATGGTCGGTGACGGGGTGAACGACGCGCCGGCGCTGGCCCGGGCGGACGTGGGCATCGCGATCGGCGCGGGCACCGATGTGGCCATCGAGTCCGCCGGGGTGGTGCTGGCATCCTCGGACCCGCGTGGGGTGGAGGCCGTGGTCCGGCTGTCGCGGGCGTCGTACCGGAAGATGCGGCAGAACCTGGCCTGGGCGGCCGGCTACAACGTGGTGGCGCTGCCGCTGGCCGCCGGGGCGCTGGCCTGGGCGGGTGTGGCGCTGAGCCCGGCGGTGGCCGCGGTGCTGATGTCGGCGTCGACGATCGTGGTGGCGCTCAACGCGCAGTTGCTGCGCCGGGTCCGTCTCGATCCCGCGCCGGACTGAGCGCGGTCAGCCGCGCTTCATGAGCCGGCCGACCGCCGCCATCATCTCGGTGGCCATCTCGTCGGCCCGACCCTCGGCGGCACCCTCGTGCAGGCAGTGCCGGGCGTGCCCGTCGAGCAGCCCGAGGGCCACCTTGTCGAGGGCGGCCTGGATGGCGGAGATCTGGGTCAGCACGTCGATGCAGTACCGGTCGTCGTCGACCATCTTTTCGATGCCGCGGACCTGCCCCTCGACGCGGCGGAGCCGCGCGAGCAGCTGGTCCTTGCTGGCGGTGTATCCGCGGATCGGGGTGGGTGCGGTCATGCCGACCAGGATAGCGTACCCCCAGGGGGTATGGTACGGTCGATTCTGTTGACATACCCCCACCGGGTACCGGTACCACGAAGGGAACGATCCAATGGTCGACACGACGTACCAGGTGCAGGGCATGACCTGCGGGCACTGCGTCAGCGCGGTGAGCGCCGAGGTCGGTGCCATCGAGGGTGTGCGGGACGTGCAGGTCGACCTCGCCGCCGGCCGGGTCACCGTCAGCAGCGACCAGCCGCTGGACACCGCCGTCGTCCGGGCCGCCGTCGACGAGGCCGGTTACGACCTCGTCGACGCGTGATCGGCGGGCCGGCGTGCGTACCGTGACGAAACTGGCCGGGTTCGCCGTCGGCCTGGCGGCCGTCTTCGGCGCCGCCTACGGGGTCGGCCGGGTCGTCGACCCCGCCCCGGTCGCCGAGAGCCGGCACGACGAGGTCGCCACCACCCCGACGGCGGGCGAGCGGGGCGGGTCGGGCGATCGGCTGCCCGGCGGGTTGCTCGTCTCCGACAGTGGCTACACCCTCGAACCGGTGGACGCCCCGGCCGGCGGGTTCGCCTTCCGGATCGCCGGCCCGGACGGCCGACCGGTCACCCGGTACGACGTGGCGCACGACAAGCAGATGCACCTGATCGTCGCCCGTCGGGACCTCTCCGGCTTCCGCCACGTCCACCCCGAGCTGGCCCCGGACGGCACCTGGCGGGTCGACACCCCGCTGGCCGGCCCCGGGCAGTGGCGGGCGTTCGCCGACTTCACCCCGACCGGGGGCGAGCCGCTGACCCTGGGCGTGGACGTGACAGTCCCCGGCGAGCTGACCGAGCGGCCGTTGCCCGCCCCGACGACCAGCACCACGGTCGACGGCTACACCGTCACCCTCACCGGTGCGCCGCAGCCCGGCCGGACATCGTCGCTGACCCTGACCGTCAGCCGGGACGGGCAGCCGGTCACCGACCTGGAGCCCTACCTGGGCGCGTACGGGCACCTGGTGGCACTGCGGCGGGGTGATCTCGCCTACCTGCACGTGCACCCGGACGGCACACCCGGCGACGGGCGCACCCGGCCCGGTCCGGCCGTCACCTTCCTCGCCGAGGTGCCCTCGGCCGGCAGCTACCGGCTCTACCTCGACTTCCGACACGGCGGGAAGGTGCACACCGCCGAGTTCACAGTGATCGCCGGCGCCGCCCCGACCGGAGACACCCCCACCCCGAGCGGGCCCGCGCCGACCGGCGGGGCCGACCACGGCACCCCCGGGCACGGACACGACTGACGGGACCAGACGATGACCACCACCAGCAGACCGCTGCCCGAGGCGCCGAACCGGATCGAACTGGCTATCGGCGGGATGACCTGCGCCGCGTGCGCCGCCCGCATCGAAAAGAAGCTCAACCGGATGGACGGGGTGAGCGCCACCGTCAACTACGCCACCGAGAAGGCGACGGTCCGGTACGCCGACGGCGTCACGCCGGACGACCTGATCGGGACCGTGCAGAAGACCGGCTACACCGCGGCGTTGCCGGCCCCGCCCAGCGCGGAACCCCCGGTGGACCCGTTGCGGGGTCCGCGTACCCGGCTCTGGGTGTCGGTGGCCCTGAGCGTGCCGGTGGTCCTGCTGGCGATGGTCCCGGCCTGGCAGTTCGACTACTGGCAGTGGCTGTCGCTGACCCTGGCCGCCCCGGTGGTGGTCTGGGGCGGGCTGCCGTTCCACCGGGCCGCCTGGACCAACCTGCGGCACGGCGCGGCCACCATGGACACACTGGTCTCGCTCGGCACGGTGGCCGCGTTCGGCTGGTCGCTCTGGGCGCTCTTCCTCGGTGACGCGGGGATGCCCGGAATGACGCACCCGTTCCGCTTCGACATCGCCCGCAGCGACGGCGCCGGCAACATCTACCTGGAGGCGGCCGCCGGGGTCACCGTGTTCATCCTGGCCGGTCGCTACTTCGAGGCCCGGTCCAAGCGCACCGCCGGTGCCGCCCTACGCGCCCTGCTCGATCTCGGCGCCAAGGACGTGACGGTGCTGCGTGACGGCGTGGAGACCCTGATCCCGGTGGACCGGCTCGCCGTCGGTGACCGGTTCGTGGTCCGCCCCGGGGAGAAGATCGCCACCGACGGGGTGGTCGACGAAGGCACCTCCGCCGTCGACGCGAGCATGCTCACCGGTGAGTCAGTGCCGGTCGAGGTCGCCCCGGGTGACGGCGTGGTCGGCGCGACGATCAACGCGGGCGGGCGGCTGATCGTCACCGCCACCCGGGTCGGCGCGGACACCCAGCTCGCCCGGATGGCCGACCTGGTGGAACAGGCGCAGAGCGGCAAGGCGGCGGTGCAGCGGCTGGCGGACCGGATCTCCGGGGTCTTCGTGCCGATCGTCATCACCCTCGCCGTCGGCACGCTCGGCTGGTGGCTCGGCACCGGGGCCGGCCCGACCGCGGCGTTCACCGCCGCCGTGGCCGTGCTGATCATTGCCTGTCCGTGCGCGCTCGGCCTGGCCACCCCGACCGCGCTGCTGGTCGGCACCGGTCGGGGCGCCCAGCTCGGCGTGCTGATCAAGGGCCCGGAGGTGCTGGAGTCGACCCGTCGGGTGGACACCGTGGTGCTCGACAAGACCGGCACCGTGACGACCGGCCGGATGACAGTGCTGGACGTGGTGCCGGCGAGCGGCGTGGACCGGGCCGAACTGCTCCGGCTCGCCGGGGCGGTGGAGGCCGCCTCCGAGCACCCGATCGCCCGTGCGGTCGCGGTCGCTGCCACCGAGGCGGGCGCGTTGCCCCCGGTGACGGCCTTCGGCAACCTCGAAGGGCTGGGGGTGAGCGGCACCGTCGACGGGCGGGCCGTGCTGGTCGGCCGGGTCCGGCTGCTGCGCGAGCGTGAGATCGACGTACCCCCGGAGGTCGAGTGGGCGGTGCGTGACGCCGAGGCCGCCGGCCGTACGCCGATCGTCGCCGGCTGGGACGGCCGGGCCCGGGGCGTGCTCACCGTCGCCGACGTGGTCCGGCCGACCAGCCGGGCGGCGGTGGCCCGGCTGCGCGGGCTGGGGTTGACTCCGATCCTGTTGACCGGGGACAACGCCACTGTGGCTCGCGCGGTCGCCGCCGAGGTGGGCGTCGACGAGGTGATCTCCGAGGTGCTGCCGGCCGGGAAGGTCGACGTGGTCAAGCGGCTCCAGGCCGAGGGGCGGTCGGTGGCGATGGTCGGTGACGGGGTCAACGACGCCCCGGCGCTGGCCCAGGCCGACCTGGGGCTGGCCATGGGCACCGGCGCCGACGTGGCGATCGAGGCGGCCGACCTCACCCTCGTCCGGGGCGACCTGGACGCCGCGGTGGACGCCATCCGGTTGTCCCGCCGCACGCTCGGCATCATCCGGGGCAACCTGTTCTGGGCGTTCGGCTACAACGTGGCGGCCCTGCCGTTGGCCGCCGCCGGGCTGCTCAACCCGATGATCGCCGGTGCCACGATGGCGCTGTCCTCGGTCTTCGTGGTGGCCAACAGCCTGCGCCTGCGTGGCTTCCGGTCGGCCGCCGCCGATCTGTGACGACGGTAATGGTTGGACCGGGTTTGGCGGGGGTACCTCTGTTGTCGTAGCGACGCTTGCAATGGAGGTTGGCAATGGGATTCGACGACAAGATCAACAACGCCACCGAGGACGCGACCGGCAAGCTGAAGGAAGGCGCCGGTCGGGCCACCGACAACGAGCAGCTGGAGGCGGAGGGTCGCGCTGACCAGTCCACCGCCAAGCTCAAGCAGGCGGGCGAGAAGATCAAGGACGCCTTCAAGAGCTGACGTACGACGTAACCCGCACGCCGGGCCGGTGATCATCACCGGCCCGGCGTGCTGTGTCTCCGGCCTCTTTCGCCGACCCTGAGATCCCCCTGATTCCGCTCTCCGCCCGCACCGCGGTGCGGCGACACCTGCTAACTTCCCTTGGCATGTGCAAGGGCTGGTTATGAGCACCGCCTCACCGCCGACCGGCGACGACCTGGTCCGGGTGCTGGCCACCCTGGCCAACCCGCACCGGCTGCGGGTCGTCGCCGCGCTGGCCCGCGAGCGTGCGTACGTCAGCGGGCTGGCCCGGCAACTGGGCATCAGCCGGGCGCTGTTGCAGGTCCACCTACGGAAGCTGGCGGCGGCCGGGCTGGTCACCGCCCGCCTGGAGTTGTCGGAGGACGGGAAGGCCATGAACTACTACGAGGTGGAGCCGTTCGTGCTCACACTCACCCCCGCGGTCATCGCGGCGGCGGTCGAGACGCTGACCGTGCCCGACTCGGGCGAGCAACCGGGAGCGCAGCGATGAGCGAACACGACTGGACCGAGGTGGTCGGCGCGATCGGCATCTTCGCCTTCCTCATCAGCGTGGTCACGGTGACCGTCGTGCAACTCGCCAAGACCCGTCGGGCCCGGTACGAGGCGGACCGGGCGGACGACTACCGCCAACTCGCCGAGACGGCCGCCCAGGTCCAGGCGGAGAACGCCCGACTGCTCGCGGCGATGGACGGCCGGCTGGGTGGGATGGAGACCCGGATGACCACGCTCGAACGCGTTCTGCGCGAGGTCGACTGACCCGGCGGACGAGAGGCCCCGGGCCGTCGAGCGGCTACTCGACGGCCCGGGTGGAAGCAGCATCACCTCGCCCAGTGGGCGAGTTTCACCGGCAACGCTCCTTCGAGGAGAGGACAGCACCTCATGCTGCGCGTACGCAAATCCGCGGTCGGCTGGGCCGTCGCCCTGGCCCTGACGGCCGCCGGCCTGACCCCGGCGAGCCCGGCCGCCGCCCGACCACAGCCCGCCCCGGCGATCGACTGGCGGCCCTGCGCCACCGACACCAGCGCCGAGTGCGGCACCCTGTCGCTGCCGGTGGACTGGAACCGACCCGGGGGTGAGCGCTTCGACCTGTCGCTGGCCCGCCGGGTCGCCGACCCGGCGACTCGGAAAGGCGCGCTGGTCTTCGGCCCCGGCGGGCCGGGCGACAGCGGGGTCGACCGGGTGGTGAACGGCAGCTCCCGATTCAGCGCCGACCTGCGGGCCCGGTTCGACATCGTCAGCTTCGACCCGCGCGGCACCGGCGGCAGTCACCCGGTGGTCTGTGCCCGGGACCTGCTCGCCCGGCAACCGCAACTGATCGCCGACCAGGCACAGTTCGACGCCACACTCGCCAACAACGCGCTGCTGCGCGCCGACTGCCGGGCCCGCACCGGGGCGCTCTACGACCACGTCGACACCACCAGCGCCGCCCGCGACCTGGACGCGGTCCGCGCCGCGCTCGGTGAGAGGCAGTTGACCTTCCACGGCAGCTCGTACGGCACCCTGCTCGGGCAGCGGTACGCCGAGCTGTACCCCGATCGGGTTCGGGCCATGGTGCTGGAGGCCACGATGGACCACAGCCTCGGCACCCGCGCCTTCCTGGACACCCAGGCCGCCACCGCGGAGGGGGCGTTCGACGAGTTCGCCGCCTGGTGTGAACGGTCCACGACCTGCGCCCTGCACGGCCGGGACCTCCGGTCGATCTGGGCCGGGCTGCACGTGCGGGCCGAGCGCGGCCTGCTGACCGACCCGAAGCGCCCCGGGGTGGTGCTGACCCCGTTCGAGTTGAGCCGGCTCACCCACAGGGAGTTCTACGACACCTGGCGGTGGCCGGGCCTGGCCGAGTGGCTGGGCACGATGGACGCCGCCGCCGCCCTGCGAAGCGCCGGCCTGTCGACCGGCGACGCCGTGGCGCCGTACCCCTTCGCGGTCTTCTGTCAGGACTGGAGCCTGCCGGTCCGCGACTACCGGGAGTACGCCGGACATCTGCGCCGCGCGGCCCGGCTCGCGCCGGACCTGCGCTACCCGCCGGCGCTCTTTGCCCTGGTCACCTGCCTGGGCACCCCGACGCCGGTGGCCAACCCGCAGCATCGGCTACGGGTTCACACCGACGTGCCACTGCTGCTCGCCGCCACAGTTCACGACCCGGCCACGGGCTACGACTGGGCGCGCAACGTGGCGCGACAGTTGGGCCGGCACGGTGCGGTGCTCACCTACCAGGGGTGGGGGCACGGCAGCTACAGCAGCAGCCCGTGCGTGCAACGAGCCGTCGACTCGTACCTGACCGATCGGGTGGTGCCCGCCCGGGGTGCCAGCTGCCCGGCCATCGAACCCGAGGTGTGACCGCCGCTGCCGGCCGCCGGCCGCCCGGCGGCCGGCAGCGCTGCGCTCACCGGCGTCGGGTGGCGCGGACGACCACGTCGTACAGCGGTGCCTCCCGGCCCGGCACCGTGCGGCGGTGCTCCTCGGCGGTGACGATCTCCCAGGTGCTGCCGTCCAGGCCGGCGGTGATGTCGGCGAGGGTGACCGACGCCTCGTCCGGCGGGTGGTGCCCCGACCCGTGCCCGTGCTCCGACCCGTGCCCGTGCTCCGGCCCGTGCCCGTGCTCCGGCCCGTGCCCGTGCTCCGGCGCGGCGGCTTGCGAGGTGTGCAGGTGCCCGACGATCAGCAGGGTCCCGCCGGGTGCCACCCATCCGGCGATGCGGTCGTAGAAGGCCAACTGCGGCATCGCGGGGTGCGCGTAGTGCGTCGTGACCAGGTCGAACCGTGCCTCCGGGGCCCAGGCCGTCAGGTCCGCCTCCACCCACCGCACGCGCTCGGACACCCCGCTCTCCGTTGCGCGTTCGGCGGCTCGGGCGAGCGCGAGGGGTGCGATGTCGACAGCGGTGACCTGCCAGCCGTGGGCGGCGAGCGAGATCGCCTCGGCGCCCGCGCCGCACCCGGCGTCCAGCGCCGAGCCCGGCACCAGAGCGCCGATCTCCCGGGCCAGGTACGGGTGCGCGGGACTCGTGCTCATCGCGCCGGGGCGGTCGTGGTGCGCCTGGCGCCAGTGCCGTTCCCAGTAGTCCTTGTCGAACTCGTGCTGCTCGGTCATCTGTGCCTGCTCCTTCGCGCGTCGCCAACGACTGTGACCGGCGACCGGCCGATGCGCAAAGATTGTTGCCAGAACGGCAAGATGTGTGGCTCAGCCCTGCCCGGTCAGGCGGGCCGCCCGCACCTCCAGGTAGCGCTGCTCGGGCCGGCTCGTGGTGCCCCGCGCCGCCACCAGGTACGCCTCCCGCGCCGCACCGACCTCCCCGGCCAGCTCCAACAGGTGAGCCCGGACGGCGGCCAGCCGGTGGTGCCCGGCCGTGCGTTCGTCGGCGTCCAGCGGCGTGAGCAGGGCGAGCCCGGCCCGGGGCCCGTCGACCATGGCCACCGCCACCGCCTGGTTGAGGGCGACCATCGGGTTCGGCGCGACCCGGGCCAGCAGTCGGTAGAGCGCGACGATCTGCCGCCAGTCCGTCTCCGCCGCCGTCGACGCCTCGGCGTGCACAGCGGCGATGGCCGCCTGGAGCTGGTACGGGCCGGGCGGCGACCAGGTCAGCGCCTCGATGATCAGCGCCACCCCCTCCGCGATGGCGGCGGCGTCCCACCGGGAACGGTCCTGCTCCGCCAGCGGCACCAACTCCCCGTCCGGCCCCACCCGGGCCGCCCGGTGCGCGTCGGTCAGCAGCATCAGCGCCAGCAGCCCGGTCACCTCGCCGTCGTCGGGCAGCAGCCCGCGCAGGATGCGAGTCAGCCGGATCGCCTCGCCGGTCAGCTCGGCCCGGCGCAGGTCCGGGCCGCTGGACGCGGTGTAGCCCTCGTTGAAGATCAGGTAGAGCACCCGCAGCACCGTGCCCAGCCGCTCGCCCCGCTCGGCCGGACCGGGCATCGTGAACCGCGCCCCGGCAGCCTCGATCCGCTGCTTGGCCCGTCGAATCCGTTGACTCATCGTCGCCTCGGGCACCAGGTGCGCCCGGGCGATCTGGGCGGTGCTGAGACCGCCGACCGCGCGCAGGGTGAGCGCCACCTGCGCCGAGCCGGGCAGCGCCGGGTGGCAGCACAGGAACAGCAGCGTGAGGGTGTCGTCGTCGGCCGAAACGGTGGGCTCCGCGTCCGCAGCGGGCACCACCCCGGCGTACGCCGGCTCACGCCGCGCCACCGCCACCTCGCGGTCCCGGCGCGCGCTCTCGCTGCGCCACTCGTCGGTGAGCCGGCGGGTGGCGACGGTGAGCAGCCAGGCGCGCGGGTTGTCCGGTACGCCCTGTCCGGGCCACTGCGTCGCGGCGGCCAGCAGCGCCTCCTGGACCGCGTCCTCGCACCTGTCGAACTGTCCGTGTCGACGGACCAGCAGGCCGAGGACCTGCGGCGCGAACGTGCGCAGCAGATCCTCGACCGTCCGGTCCCCGGTCACATCTCCGTCCCGGCCTCATCCATGATCGGACGGACCTCCATCGCGCCGCCGTAGCGGACGTCCGGCCAACGGGCCGCGATCTCGGCCGCCCGTTGCGGGCTGTCGCAGTCCACGGCCAGGTAGCCGGCGAACTGCTCCTTGCTCTCCATGAACGGGCCGTCGAGCACCTCGGGGCTGCCGTCCATGAGCCGGACCGTCAACGTCTGCGACGGATTGGCCAACGCCTGGCCGCCAATCAGCTCGCCGGTCTCGGTCAGCTCCTTCATGATCTCGTCGACCTCACCGAAGAGGGCGGTGCGCTCCTGCTCGCTCAGATCCTCGGTGAAGCCGGGCCGGTTCCAGATCAGCAGCATGTACTTCACGGCGATTGCTCCTCAGGCTCTGGTCGCACCCCGATCGGGGCGCGACTCACCGGAGGGTCGGAGCCGATCCCCCGATCCCTACCGCGTACCGCAGAAAATCGCAGAAACATCCTCCGGGGGCGTTCCCACGCCGGACGGCTCAGCGCGGATCGGGTCGGCCGGGCACCTGCCGGGGTTTCCGGGCGCCGCCCACGTCCAGCGAGGCCCGGTCGGCGGCCGAGGTGCCGGACGACCAGCCCTCGGCGTCGCGCACGCTGAGCCGGTGCCGGGTGACGCCGGGAAAGAGCGTGTCCAACCGCTCCCGGACCGCCTCGCCCCGCGCCGCGAGCACCGGCAACAGCCGTTCCGTCCCGGCCGCCGCCTGATCCGCCGCGGTGGTCGCCGCCTCGGTGGCCGTGCGCAGCCGCTCGCCGATCCGCAGCGCGAACGCGTTGAGGAAGGACTCGTCCCAGACCTTCGTCCGCCGCCCCGACCCCGACCGGCGCTCGACACGGCCACGCAGCATCGCCGCCGTGGCCTGGACCAGCAGCGACGTGTAGAGCAACTCGACCGCCACCAGATCGGCCGGCCAGCCCAGCACCGTGGCGAAGCCCAGATCGTCGGACCAGACCGCCTCGCACCGGTTCGCCGCCGCCACCTCCTGCACCAGCAGCGCCTTCGCGCCCGCGTACGGGGTGTCGGTGCTCAGCCGTACCCCGCCGGGCAGGTCCCCGCGCTCGGTCCCGGCCGCCAGCAGCGCCTCGTCGATGCTGTGTCGGGCGATCAACTCCTGGGCCTTTGCCGTCAGCGCCTCCGCCTCCGCCGGGAAGGTCGTCGACTCGGCCTTCGCCAGCAGCGCCCGTACCCGATCCAGCATCGGCGAACCGCTGCGAGCCGTGCCCGCCGTGCGGGTCGGTGCCGCGCCGTTCGTGCCCGGCGGCGGACGCAGCACCGCGATCGGCGGCAGACTCTCCACCAGCGCGAGAGCGTCCACTGCCGTGCGGAGCGCGTCGGCCCGGTCCAGCCCCTCCCGGCTGGCCCAACCGGCCACCACGCTGCCGTCGGCACCGCCCTCGGCGGCCCCCAGCCCGCGTAACTGGTCGTCCCACCAGGCCGGGACCGGCTCGGCCTGGTCGCGTCGCTGCGCGGCCATGGCGGCACGGACCAGCCGCGCCGCGCGGCCGTCGAGCCGTCGACCGGTGATCCGGTCCACGTCGACCGGTTGCCAACCGCGCGGCCAGAGCCGACCCAGTCCGCGGACCAGGCGACGCAGCAGAGCGGCGTCCACCGCCGTGCTGCCGTCCGCGGCGCCGGTGCCGACCATCAGGTGGTCCAGCTGCCGTTCGGCCTGCCGTACGTCGGTGCCGCGCACCGCCGCGAGCGCGTTGGCGACGAGTTCGTCCGCGTCCGGCACGGGCACCTCCCTCTCAGGATCTGGCTGTCGTTGCCCCTCCAGGCTGCATGATCATGCCGGGCGGGGTCCGGGAGTCGCGAAACGGGGACATCGCCGGCCGCTCGGCTTTGATCAACAAGGCTTCCCGGAAGTCGCGGCGGACCCCGTGGCCGGACACCCCGGTTTCCCGAAACTCGTGTCGATCACGTCCCGCGTGGGCGTGCCTCGTCGGCTTCGGTGACGTGGTTCGTCCGTTCCGGAGTAATTTGAGGCCAGCCGAACGTGGAAGTGAGGTGCGTGGTGACCGATCTGCGTCTGCCAGGTCCACGCGCCGCCGACGTTCGTTCCTCGACCCTCGTCGGCGTCCTGATCGGCATCGCGATCATGGCCGCGGTGGACGAGATCGTCTTTCACCAACTCCTCGCCTGGCACCACTTCTACGACCGCTCCACCCCATCGGTGGCGCTGCTCTCGGACGGGCTGCTGCACGCCGCCGAGGTGATCGCCCTGGTCGGCGGGTTCTTCTGGTTCGCCGACCTGCGTCGACGGCGTGCCCTGTCGAGCCGGCTCGCCTGGGGTGGCTTCCTGCTCGGCGCCGGAGGATTCCAGCTCTTCGACGGGCTCGTCGACCACAAGGTGCTGCGGCTGCACCAGATCCGCTACGGCGTACACCTGGTGCCGTACGACGTGGTCTGGAACGTGGCCGGCGCGGTGCTGCTGCTGGCCGGCGTGGCCGTCCTGTGGCGGGCCCGTTCCCGCCGGCCCGACGCCGGCCCCCGATGACGGCGGTCGGGCCGCTGGCGCACGCCGGACACGGTGCTGCCGGGCCGACCTGGTTCCCGCTGGCCCCGGTCGCGTTGTTGGCGGTCGGTTACGTGCTGGCCGCCATCCGGGACCCTCGGGGTTGGGACCACCGGCGCACCGCCTCCTGGCTGGTCGGCTGCACCCTGCTGGCGGTCGCCGTCGGGCCGCTCGCCCAACGTCCCGACAACCCGAGCGGGCACATGGCGCAGCACCTGCTGCTCGGCATGCTGGCCCCGCTGGGGCTGGTGCTCGCCGCCCCGGTGACGCTGCTGCTGCGGATCGCGCCGCCGCCGGTACGCCGAGCGGTCGGCCGGCTGCTGCGCGCCCGCCTGCTACATCTGCTCGCCCATCCGGCCACCGCCGCGCTGCTGACCACCGGCGGGTTGGCGTTGGTGCTGCTCACCCCGCTGTACGCGGCGGCCGAACGGCAACCGGCCCTGCATCACGCCGTGCACCTGCACTACCTGGCCGCCGGGTACCTCTTCGCCTGGTCGTTGGCCGGACCGGACCCGGCGCCGCGTCGCCCCGGGCTGGCGGTTCGGGTCGTCGCGCTGCTGGCCGCGTCGGCCGGCCACGCCGTGCTGGCCAAGCACCTGTACGCCCAGGCCGAAACCCTCCCACCCGGCCTCACCGACCGCGACCCGGAAGCGTTCCGCTCGGCCGCCCAACTCATGTACTACGGCGGCGACCTGGCCGAGCTGCTCCTGGCCGCAGCCCTCTTCGCCACCTGGTACCACGCCCGTCGCCCCCACCCCCACCCGTCCCCAAGGCCGTCCCCCCACCCGTCCCCACCTCCGTTGATCAAGAGGTTTGCGTCACCGGACGGCGATTCCCTGACACAAACCTCTTGATCAGCTCGAAGGCGGGGTTGCCAGTGCGGCGGAGAGCCGGCGGAAGAACGAGCGGATCTCGTCCTCACCGTGGTGCGTCTCCGCCTGGTCGTTCAGCGGGCCCGAGTAGCGCAGCGCCTGGTCCAGCGCGTCACGCGTCTCCATTCGGTCACCTGGGTAGAGCCCGGTGGTCACCCCGTCGACGACCCGGGTCACCACCGAGTCGTCGAGCACCCGATCGAACTGGACCCCGTAGAGGATCCCGTTCACGTGACCCTTCCAACTGTCCGTACCCATGCTCGTCGACTCCCCTAGAAGATCTGGCTGCCGTCCCAGGCAAGGATCGGAACCCCGCCCACGCCGTTGCGCTTGAACTCGGCGTCGAGATTGGCCATGTGGCTCACGTCGGGCTGGTAATGACCGCTGCGCGCCGTGGCGTACTGGACCCTACCGTCCTTGACGACCAGCTCGCCCGCTGCGGCGACCGGCTGCCCGTTGCCCAGTGTGGAGTGGTGGAAATCGCCGACCTTCTGGTAGTTGGACGCGTAGAGGTTGCCGTTCCGGTCCATCACGAAGATCGCCTGACCGTTTCCGCTGAACACGGTCTGAGCGCTCGACGTGTCGAACGGTTCGCCACTTTTGGCGCTGCGCAACATGCCGTTGCTGTCGAAGAAGACCCGGTGCTGTTCGAGCTCCTCTGGACTGAGCCGGCGCACCGCCGTCGGAAAGTGCCCTCCGGGCAGGTGCTCGTTGCGGTACTTGTCGAGCATCGGCTTGGTGTTGTGGTAGCGCGGGGAGGTGTGCGGGCCGGGCACAGCGGGTCGTCCCGGGCCACCCGGCTTTGCGCCCTTGCGGTTGAAACGGCGTAGCAGCGTCTTCGCACGCTTCAACAACCGCGGAACGATCTCCTTGACGACCCGCTCGACGATCTCCTTGATGATCCGCTGGATCGCCATCCGGGCAAGGCCGATCGATACGGGGATCGAGGCCAACGAGGAGCCGAGGCTGGGTGCCGCTGCTGCCAACGCGATCGCTACCTGAACCACCAGAATCGTCAGCTGGACGATGACGAGGATCTTCTGGGTCAGGGTGATGATGGCCATCACCAGCAACGCCATGCCGATCAGCTCGGCAGCCTGCGCGCCGTCCTCCATCCGGCGCGGTGCACCCTCCTCGTCCTGCCACGCCTGCTCGAACGCGCGGACGTCGTCCCCGCTGTTCGTCATCCCGACCTTCGCCGCGCCCGCCTCCGCCTCCCCGACGGCTGTGCGGAGCCGGCCGGCGAACGCGAACCACAGTTGGGACGCCTGGAAAAGCAACTCCTCGTCGGCGGCCGGCCAGGTGAACCCGACCCATCCCAGGGCCTCGGCGAGTTCAGGAGGAAGCTGCATACCCACTGGGCAGCTCCATCCTCGTGAAGAGCTCGGTGTTCGCGATCTCGGTCGCCTCGTGGGCGTCGGCACCGGCGTCGAGGTTCCCGGCGGCCTCCGACAACTGGTCGGCCATCGATCGGTAGACGTCGAGCGCGTGGGTCAGGACTTCCACGTACGCGGCGCCGAAGAGCGAACCCGCCTCGTCGTCGCCCCACGGGTTACCCGCCCCGTTGACAGTCGACTCGAGGCTGGCGATCTCCGCGCCGAGTTGCTGGCCGGTTGTCGCGAGCGCCGCCGCCGCGCCGTGGAGAGCGTCGAGGTCGACCTGGATCCCGTCGGACATGACTCAGCGCTGGCCGGTCCGGCGGGTGACGACGTCCAGGTCGCCGATCATCTGCTGAAAACCCCGGAACGCGTCTTCCGAGACACGTTCGAGCTGCTTGGCGAGGGCCACGGTGTCGACGTGAGCGGCCGCCGTCAGCTGGGCTCTGCGGGCCCGCTCGTCGGCCTGCGCTGCTTGGACCGCCTCCAGGACGTACTCGGCGATGGCACCGGTGCCACCCCGGGACAGGCTCGGGTCGATCACCAGGGCCTGCAGCGCGCCGAAGGCGGAGACTTCCGCCTCGACGAGACCATTCCCGCCGGTGCCCCGCCCCGTGATCTGGTCGACGGCGGGTGCGGCACTGTCATCCTGCGCGTCGGCGTCGTCCGGCTGCGCCGTGGCCGAACCCGGAACCTGGCTCAGCAGGCGCATGGCGTCTTCGAGTGAGCGGCTGAGGCCGGCCGGGTCGATTCCGCTCGCCATGCTCGTCCCCTTTGGTCTGCCAGTTCACGATCAGGACGACGGTATCAACGTGACACCCGTGGAGGTGCCCCGAGGATTCCTCTGTGGATCGACCCTGCCGCCGACCGCCGGGCTCACCGCCAGGCGGTGAGGATCTCCTGGATGGGTAGGACGTCCTGCTCCGGATCGGGTGCCGGGGTCGGCCGCGCGGTCGGGGTGCGGTCGAAGCGGGGCGCGGGGGCCGGCTGGATCTCGCCGCCCACCTCGACGAACGTGCCCCGGGCCGCGTTGTGCGGGTGCCGGTGCGCCTCGCCCGGGGCGAGCACCGGGGCGACGCAGGCGTCCAGGTCGGCGAAGACCGCCGTCCACTCGTCCCGGGTGCGCTCGGCGAACCGTTCGGTGAACCGGCGGCGCAGGTCGTTCCAGCCGCTCGGGTCGTACTGGGCGGGCAGGTCCGGGTCGTCGGCGAGGCCGAGACCGGTGAGCAGTACGGCGTAGAAGGCCGGCTCCATCGCGCCGACCGCCATGAATCCACCGTCGGCGGTGGCGTACGTGTCGTAGAACGGGGCCCCGCCGTCGAACATGTTGCCCCCGCGCGGGGCGGCCCACAGGCCGGCGCCGAGCAGCCCGTGCAGGAACGAGGTGAGCAGCGCCGAGCCGTCCACCATCGCCGCGTCGACCACCTGGCCGAAGCCGGAGCGTTCCCGCTCCAGCAGCGCGGCCAGCACCCCGACGGCGAGCAGCATCCCGCCGCCGCCGAAGTCGCCGAGCAGGTTCATCGGCGCGTACGGGCGTTCGCCGGCCCGCCCGAGCGGCTCCAACGCCCCGGCCACCGCGATGTAGTCGATGTCGTGCCCGGCGCGGGCTGCCAGCGGGCCGTCCTGACCCCAGCCGGTCATCCGCGCGTACACCAGTCGGGGGTTGCGGGCCTGGCACACCTCCGGCCCGATGCCGAGCCGCTCGGCCACCCCCGGCCGGTACGCCTCGACCAGCACGTCCGCGCGATCGGTGAGGCGCAGCAGGTCCGCCACCCCGGCCGGGGACTTCAGGTCCAGCGTGGTGACCCGCCGGCCGCGTTGCAACGGCCCGCTGGTCGGTGCGGCCAGCCGGCCCGCTCCCGGTGCGCCCGGCCGGTCCACCCGCACCACGTCCGCGCCGAGGTCGGCGAGCACCATGCAGCCGAACGGCGCCGGGGCGAGGCTGGCCAGCTCGACCACGCGCACCCCGGCCAGCGGCCCGCCGCGCGCCGCCATCACGCGACGTCAGCCGGTTCGGCCCGCAGGGCGGCGAGCCGGTCGACCAGGTCGGGTGGGGGCGTGAACCGGTCGCCGTAGCTGGCGGCCAGCTCGGTGGCACGGGCCGCGAAGCCGGCCGGGCCGCCCGCGTACTGCCGGACGTAGCGGATCACCCCGCCCGTCCACGCCGGGAAGCCGATGCCGAAGATCGAGCCGATGTTGGCGTCCGTCTCGGTGCGCAGCACCCCCTCGTCGAGGCAGCGCAGCGCGTCCAGCGCCTCGGCGAAGAGCATCCGCTCCTGAAGGTCGGTGAACGGCACCGCCCGACCCGCGTCGGTGATCAGGTCGGCCAGCCCGGACCACAGCCGGCCCCGGGCACCCTCGTCGTAGGAGTAGAAGCCGCGTCCGGCGGCGCGCCCCGGCCGGTCGTACGCGTCGACCAGCTCGTCCACCAGGCGGTGCGCGGGCAGCGGGCGGAACTCCTCGCTGGCCGCCTCGAACTGGCGGCGGATCCGTTGGATCAGCGTGAGACTGACCTCGTCGGCCAGCGCCAGCGGCCCGGTCGGGTAGCCGGCCTGGAGGGCGGCCTGCTCCACCGATGCGGCGGGGACACCCTCGGCGACCATGCCGACCGCCTCGTCGATGAACCTGCCGATCACCCGGCTGGTGAAGAAGCCCCGACCGTCGTTGACCACGATCGGGGTCTTGCCGATCCGCCGGCCCAGGTCGAATGCCCGCGCCAGCGCCACGTCCCCGGTCTGCTCGCCCACCACGATCTCCAGCAGCGGCATCCGGTCCACCGGCGAGAAGAAGTGCATGCCGATGAAGTCCGCCGGCCGGTCCACGCCGCCGGCCAGGCCGGTGATCGGCAGGGTCGAGGTGTTGGAGGCGAGCAGCGCGTCGGGTGCCAGGACGGGCAGCACCTCGGCGAAGACCTGCTGCTTCAGCGCCGGATCCTCGAAAACCGCCTCGATGACCGCGTCGCAGCCGGCGAGGGCGTCGACCTGGTCGGTCGTGCTGATCTGGTCCAGGACGGCGCGGGCGTCCGCCTCGGTCGTGCGGCCCTTGCGTACCGCGCGGGCCAGTAGGCGCTCGGCGTGTTCGCGGGCCCGGCCGGCGGCCTCCGGCGTGACGTCCTTGACCACGACGTCCAGCCCGGCGCTGGCGCAGGCGTACGCGATGCCCGCGCCCATCATGCCGGCCCCGAGCACCCCCACCCGGCGTACCGGTGGGGCGTCCACACCGGTCGGTCGGGCCGCGCCACCGTTGACGGCCTTCAGGTCGAAGAAGAACGCACCGATCATGTTCTTGGCGACCTGCCCGGTGAGCAGCCCGATCAGGTGGCGGGTCTCCACGGTCAGGGCGGTCTCCAGGTCGACCTGTGCGCCCTCGACGGCGGCGGCGAGGATCGCCTCGGGCGCGGGTAGCCGGGCACCCTTGAGCTGCTTGCGCAGCGTTGCCGGGAAGGCGGGCAGTTGTGCGGCCAGCGAGCGGCTGGCCGGGGTGCCGCCGGGCATCCGGTAGTCCGGCCGGTCCCACGGCTGCGCCGGGCGCGGGTTCGCCGCGATCCAGGCCCGTGCCCGGTCCAGCAGTTCGGTGGGCGTGGCGACCACCTCGTCGACCAGCCCGACCGACAGCGCCTCGGTCGGGCGCATCCGCCGGCCGGTGAGCAGCACGGTGGTCAGCGCGCCGGCCAGGCCGAGCATCCGCACGGTCCGGGTGACGCCGCCCGCGCCGGGCAGCAGGCCCAGGGTCACCTCGGGCAGCCCGAGCCGGCTGCCGGGCGTGTCCAGCGCGATCCGGTGGTGGCAGGCGAGCGCGATCTCCAGGCCACCGCCGAGCGCGGAGCCGTTGACCGCGGCGACCACCGGTCGGCCCAGCGTCTCCAGCCGGCGCAGGTCCCGTTTGATGGTGCCGAGCAGGTCGGCCAGATCGGGCGCGTCGGCACGGGTCGCCCGGATCATCTCAGGCAGGTCGCCGCCGGCGAAGAAGGTCGACTTCGCGCTGGTCACGATGACGCCGACGAGATCGGGCTCGGCCTCCAGCCGGTCCAGCACCGCGCCCATCGAGGCGACGTACGCCCGGTTCATGGTGTTGGCGGACTGGGTGGGGTCGTCCAGGGTGAGCGTGACGATGCCGTCGGCGCCGCGGTCGTACCGGATGGTGTGGGTCATGGTCGTCCTCCGGGTCAGCAGCGCTCGAGAACGGTGGCGACGCCCATGCCGCCGCCGATGCACAGGGTCACCACGGCCCGGCGCAGGTCGCGGCGCTCCAACTCGTCCAACGCCGTACCGAGCAGCATCGCTCCGGTCGCGCCGAGCGGATGGCCGAGCGCGATCGCGCCGCCGTTGACGTTCACCCGGTCCGGGTCCAAGCCCAGGTCACGGACGTACTTGAGCACCACCGCGGCGAACGCCTCGTTGATCTCGAACAGGTCGATGTCGTCGAGGGTCAGCCCGGCCACGGCGAGAGCCTTCCGGGTGGCCGGGATCGGGCCGGTCAACATCAGCGTCGGGTCCGCGCCGGTGACCGCCGCGCCGACGATCCGGGCGCGCGCGGTGAGACCGAGATCCCGACCAACCTGCTCCGAACCGATCAGCGCCAGCGCCGCGCCGTCCACGATGCCGGACGAGTTGCCCGCGTGGTGGACGTGCTCGATGGCCTCCAGCCAGTGGAACTTCTGCAACGCGACCGCGTCGAAGCCGGCCGCCTCACCCATCGTGGCGAACGACGGGGTGAGCGTGGCCAGCGCCTCCCGGGTGGTCTCCGGGCGCGGGTGCTCGTCGACGGTCAGGATGTCCAGCCCGTTGCCGTCGCGGACCGGCACCACCGACCGGGTGAAGTACCCGCCGGCCCACGCCTTGGCGGCCCGCTCCTGCGACCGCAGCGCGTAGCCGTCCACGTCGTCGCGGGTGAAGCCCTCCAGGGTGGCGATCAGGTCCGCGCTGACGCCCTGCGGCACGAACGACGTGGCCAGCGCGGTCTGCGGATCGGTGGCCCAGGCAGCCCCGTCGGAGCCCATCGGCACCCGGGACATCGACTCGACCCCACCGGCCAGCAGCAGGTGCTCCCAACCGGAGCGGATCCGCGCGGCGGCCGAGTTGACCGCCTCCAACCCGGAGGCGCAGAACCTGTTGAGCTGCACCCCGCCGACCTGGTCCGGCAACCCGGCCAGCAACGCGGCCGCCCGGGCCAGGTCGCCGCCCTGCTCGCCGACCGGGGTCACGATGCCGAGCAGCAGATCCTCCAACCGGCCCACGTCCAGGCCGGGGTTGCGCTCCCGCAACGCGTCGATCAGGCCGACCACCAGGGAGATCGGCTTGACCCCGTGCAGCGCGCCGCTGTCCCGGCCGCGTCCGCGCGGGGTGCGGACCGCGTCATAGACGTACGCCTCAGAGAGCACGAGCGATCAACTCCTTCATGATCTCGTTGGTGCCGCCGTAGATCTTCTGGACGCGGGCGTCGGCGTACATCCGGGCGATCGGATACTCCGTCGTGTAGCCGTAGCCGCCGAAGAGCTGGAGGCACCTGTCGACGACCTCGCACTGCCCGTCGGTGAGCCATGACTTCGCCATCGCCGCGGTGGCCACGTCCAGGTCGCCACGGGTGTGTCGGACGATGCAGTCGTCCAGGAAGACGCGGCTGACCCGGGCCCGGGTGGCGCACTCGGCGAGCACCATCCGGGTGTTCTGGTGACCCATCAGCGGCTTGCCGAAGGCGGTGCGCTCCTTGGCGTACGCGATGGTCAGCGCGACCGCCCGTTCCATGGCGGCGACCGCGCCCACGCCGATGACCAGCCGTTCCTGCGGAAGCTGCTGCATGAGCTGAACGAAGCCCAGCCCTTCGGCGCCGCCGAGCAGGTGGGCCGCCGGCACCCGGAACTCGTCGAAGAACAACTCCGCCGTGTCGTTGGCGTGCAGGCCGATCTTGGACAGCAGCCGGCCTCGCCGGAAGCCCTCCGGGTCGCCGCCCACCTCGCAGACCAGCAGCGAGACGCCGGCCGCCCGCTGCTCAGGGTCGGTCTTCACGGCCACGATGACCAGGTCGGCCAGGCCGCCGTTGGTGATGAACGTCTTCGCACCGGTCAGCAGGTAGTCGTCGCCGTCGCGGACCGCCCGGGTGCGCATCGCCTGAAGATCGGAGCCGCCGTCCGGCTCGGTCATCGCGATGGCACCGACCAGTTCGCCGCTGCACAGGCCGGGCAGCCAGCGCCGCTTCTGCTCCTCGCTGCCGTACGCCGCCAGGTAGCCGGTGACGATGCCACTGTGGACGGCCAGGCCGAGACTGCTCTCCCCGGCGTACGCCTGTTCGTGCAGCAGCACCGCCTCGTGGGTGAACCCGCCGCCTCCACCGCCGTACTCCTCCGGGACCGACAGGCCGAGCAGCCCCAGCTCGCCGGCGCGCCGGTAGTGCTCGCGGTCCGGGTGGCCCTGCGCGAGGAGGCGCTCGGCGTGCGGCAGCACCTCCTTGCTGAAGAAGGTGCGGGCCAGCTCGGCCAGGTCGTCGTGCTCCGGTTCGCGCCAGGGCGAGGGGGGATGGTCGGGCGTCGACATGTGCACCACCCTCGCGTCCTGTTGGCAGCATGTCAATAAGTCGAGATCAACTGCCGAACCACTGTCGCCACGGCCCGTTCCACGCCGCGCGCCGCCCGCCCTCTAGTTCTAGATCTTGGACAGTTTCCGTTAGCCCCTAACGGAAACTGTCCAAGATCTCCCTGCACCGACTGAGGCTCCGAAGATCAAGTGATGAAAAGTAGGTCAGCACGGTCTTCCAGACCTACTTTTCATCACTTGATCTAGGTGTGAGCGCGATGTGGGCGAGGCGTCGGGCGGATGGTTCCGTCGACTTCGAGAGCCGGTCGACGGTCAGTGGCTGAGGGTGGCTACTCGGCTTCGTCGCCATCAGGGCGAGGATCGGCGGCTGACCACCGCGCTGCCGATAGGGTCGGGCAGATGAGTGTCGAGACGGTGCCTCGTCGCCGCCGGTTGGAGCCGGACGCGCGGCGCGGCCAGATCCTGGCCTGCGCGGTCCGGCTGTTCGGCGAGCGCCCGTACGCGGACGTGTCGACCACCGACGTCGCCCGCGAGGCAGGTGTGGCCCGCGGCCTGGTCAACCATTATTTCGGTGCGAAGAAGGACCTCTATCTGGAGGTTGTCCGGGTCATGGTGACGATTCCGGAGGTGGCTCTGGAGCGGTTGCCCAAGGGTGATCTCCGGACCCGGGTCGACGCCAGCGTCACCTGGTTCCTCGACGTGGTGTCCCGGCACAGCACCTCGTGGCTGGCGGCGGTCACCGCCCGGGGGATGGGCGGCGACGCCGACGTGGAGCGGGTGCTCGCCGAGGCCGAGGAGGTCGCCGCGGACCGGATGCTGGTCGCCGTCGGGCTGGCCGGCGAGGCGGAGCACCGCGAGGAGTTGCGCGGGATGGTCCGCGCGTACGGCGGGCTGGCGACGTCGACCGCCCGCGAGTGGCTTCAGCGCGGCGCGCTGACCCGAGCCCAGGTGCACCTGCTGCTCACCACCACCCTGCTGACCATCGTCGAGCAGGTCATCCCGCAGGCCCTCGCCGACAGGGGACCGGCCCGCCCCACGGAGGGCTGAGAGCAGCAGGACCCGCTCAGGCCGCGCGACGGCCGGTCCGACTCGTCCGTGATGCCGCAGCGGCGTGCCCCGCCCGCGATGCCGCGGCGGTCTTACCGCCCGAAGTGGCCTGATCAACCCGCGCCGCCGGGGCGACTGCACCGATCTGCGCCGCCGGGGCGGCGAACCGGTCGGCCGCCTGCGCCGGATAGGAGCCGGGGGGCACCACCCGCAGCGGCCGGTCCACCTCGTCGGCCCCGAAGCGCCAGCGCGACGGCGTCGGCTGCCGCTGTGGTGCCGGGCCACCGGGGCGCAGCCCGGGCCGGGACAGCAGCACGGTGATCAGGTATCCGACCACCAGGAAGCCGTGGCTGATCAGCCGTTCCCCGCCCACCGAACCGGTGGCCAGGTCGTTCACCGACAACAGCAGCAACGTGCCGACGAACGCGCTGAGCATCGGCAGTAGCCCGGCGGGCGGGCTGCGGCGCAACGCCACGAAGAGGAAGCCCGCGCCAACCGCCACGTTCCACGCCGCCGACTCGTGCCACAGGTGCTGGCCGGTGGGGTGCAGGTGGTCGGCGGTCGCGCCCCGGCCCACCTGGGCCAGGCCGAGCACCAGCTGCACCGCGCCGAGCAACCCGAGCGCCACCCGGAGGCCGGCGACGAGCGGGCCACGTCCGAACGCTGCTCGCAACCCGGCGGCCAGTTGACCCCGTCCGGGCACCTTTCGCAGGCCGGCGACCAGCGGGCCACGCCGCCACCGTGACCGGCGGGCCGGGTCCGCGCCGGCGGCGGCAAGGATCGCCGCCGTCCGGTCGGGCACATCGACCACCAATCGGGTACGAACCCGACGGGTCACCGCGGCCGCCGCCGTGAACCAGGCCCGGCAATCGGCACACCCGTCGAGGTGCCCCTGCACCGCCGCCAGTTCGGCGGCGGTCTCCTCCCCGTCCAGCTGCGCGGACAGGACCTCCCGCCACTGCTCACACCCCATGTACCGGTAGTCGCTCCGGCGGCCGCTCCGGTTCCCGGCGACCGTGACCCGTTGTGGAATACTCGCCGGATCATGACGCGTTACGGCCTGCTGATCCTGCCCGCCACCAACCGGGTGTACGCCCGCGCCGCAGTCGACCTCACCCGGGCCGAGCTGGAGATCTTCGGCCGCTCGGCGCTGGACGGCCGGATCGGCGAGCTGGACACCGAGGTCGTCGGAGGGGCGTCCTACATCACGTTCACCGGTGACGGGCTGACCGAGCGTGACCTGGCCGTCCTGGGCAACCTCTCCGCCGGGTACGCCTTGTTCGAGATCGTCGGTGAGCTGCTGCGGCCGATCGAGTGGAGCCGTCTGGACCGCTACGACGACGATCTGCTCACCATTCAGAAGTACCCGGGCAAGACCAACGAGCAGTTCACCAAGCTGCTGCTCAACGTCACACTGCTCGCCTCGGACTGGGCCGCCGAGATGACCAGCCGCCGGTTCCGGGTGCTCGACCCGCTCTGTGGTCGGGGCACCACCCTCAACCAGGCGCTGATGTACGGCTTCGACGCGGCCGGTATCGAGCGTGACCAGAAGGATGTCGAGGCGTACCGGGCGTTCGTCACCACCTGGCTGAAGCAGAAGCGCGTCAAGCACCGGGTGCTGGAGTCGGGGCCGGTGCGACGGGAGCGCAAGGTGGTCGGCCGGCGGGTACGGATCGAGTTGGCGCCGACCCGTGAGGAGCACAAGGCCGGCCAGACGCAACTGCTGGACGTGGTCAACGCCGACACCGCCCGCTCCGCGGAGTTCTTCCGCCCGGAGACCGTGGACCTGGTCGTCGCCGACGCGCCGTACGGCGTGCAGCACGGCAGCCGTACCGCTGGGCAGGGGTTGACCCGCGACCCGCTGGCGTTGCTGGCGGACGCCGCGCCGGTCTGGGCCCGGTTGTTGCGTCCCGGCGGTGCGCTCGGGATCTCCTGGAACACCCACGTCGCCAGTCGGGACGACGCGGCGGCGGCGTTGGTCGACGCCGGCCTGACCGTGGTCGACGACGAGCCCTACCGCGCGCTGCGGCACCGGGTGGACCAGTCGATCATGCGAGACGTGCTGGTGGCGCGCCGCCCGGCCTGAAGGGCCCCGCACCTGCGCCACAGCGCGCCATGAGCCGGCCCATCCGGGCCGCGCTTAGCCCCTCTCCCGCGCGCATTTCTCCCTTTGCTCTGCACCCGCGGAGGCGCCGCCTTTGCTCTGCACCCGCAGGGGCGCGCCGCCTTTGCTCTGCACCCGCGGAGGCACCGGCTACCGACCGTGAGTGTCGCCTCCGCGGGTGCAGAGCAAAGGGGGGACGGTCGGTGGTGAACCCTGCGGACCACCGAGGGGTCTGTGCCGCATTTCACCTGTTCAGTGGGCGGGCGTGAAAACCACGTCAAGAAAAGGTTCGCCCCCGTCATGGTCGCGTTATGACCCCTGCCGTTCGGCGGGTGGTGGGGCTTTGATTGCCCGGCGCGACCGGAAGGCGGTCGCGACGAACCTTTCCGGCTGAGGAGTCAGCGTGTCTGACGTGGTGTTCGTGGTCCTGACGGTGGTGCTGTTCGCAGTGCTCGCCCTGGTGGTCCGGGCGGTGGAGAAGCTGTGAACGCGGTCAACGCCGTTGGTCTGGTGCTCGCGGTCGTCCTGGGCGCGTTCCTGGTGTTCGCCCTGCTGTTTCCGGAGCGCTTCTGATGACCATGACAACAGCAGGCGTCATCTTCGTGTTGACGCTGGTGGCGGCCCTGGTCGCCGTCTACAAGCCGTTCGGCGACTACATGTTCCGGGCGGTCTCCGGCACCAAGCAGTCCCGCGTCGAGCGGGGCATCTTCCGATTGGTCGGGGTCAATCCGGCCGCCGAGCAGACCTGGGGCGTGTACGCCCGCAGCGTGCTGGCATTCTCCGCGGTCTCGATCCTGTTCCTGTACCTGTTCCAGCGGGTGCAGAACCACCTGTGGCTGTCGCTCGGGTTCGACCCGGTGGTGCCGCACGGCGCGTGGAACACGGCCGTGTCGTTCGTGACGAACACGAACTGGCAGTCGTACTCGGGTGAGTCGACGATGGGCCACCTGGTGCAGATGGCCGGCCTGGCCGTGCAGAACTTCGTGTCGGCGGCGGTCGGCATCGCGGTGGCCGTCGCGTTGGTACGCGGCTTCGCCCGCAGCCGTACCGGGCAGCTCGGCAACTTCTGGGTCGACCTGACCCGGATCACGCTGCGGATCCTGCTGCCGATCGCGGTGCTCGGCGCCATCGCGCTGATGATCGGCGGGGCGGTGCAGAACCTGTCCGGCGGCACCGACGTGAGCACGCTGACCGGCGGCACCCAGACCATCACCGGTGGTCCGGTCGCCAGCCAGGAAGTGATCAAGGAGTTGGGCACCAATGGTGGCGGCTTCTACAACGTCAACAGCGCGCACCCGTTCGAGAACCCGACCACCTGGACGAACTGGCTGGAGATCTTCCTGATCTTCCTGATTCCGTTCAGCCTGCCCCGGGTCTTCGGTCGGATGGTCGGGCAGAACCGGCAGGGCTACGCGATCGCCGCGGTGATGGGCATCCTCGCGTTCCTCAGCGTCGCCATCACCAACATCTTCGAGCTGGCCGGCCACGGGACGGTGCCGCAGGCGATCGGCGCGGCGATGGAGGGCAAGGAGGTCCGGTTCGACGTGTCGAACTCGGCCACCTTCGCCGCCGCCACCACGCTCACCTCGACCGGTGCGGTGAACTCCTTCCACGACTCGTTCACCTCGCTCGGCGGCATGATGACGATGGTCAACATGATGCTCGGCGAGGTCGCGCCGGGCGGCACCGGTTCGGGGCTCTACGGCCTGCTCATCCTCGCGGTGATCACGGTGTTCGTGGCCGGGCTGATGGTGGGCCGCACTCCCGAGTACCTGGGTAAGAAGATCGGGTCCCGCGAGATCAAGTTCGCCTCGCTCTACTTTCTGATCACGCCGATCCTGGTGCTCGTCGGTACGGCGGCGGCGTTCGGCACCGGCAACAACTCGACGGCGCTCAACGTCGGCCCGCACGGCCTCTCCGAGGTGCTGTACGCGTTCACCTCGGCCAGCAACAACAACGGCTCGGCGTTCGGCGGCATCACGGTCAACACGACCTGGTGGGACACCGCGCTCGGGATGTGCATGCTGCTGGGCAGGTTCCTGCCGCTCATCTTCGTGCTCGCGTTGGCCGGCTCGCTGGCCCGCCAGGCACCCACCCCCGCGTCCGAGGGCACCCTGCCGACCCACCGACCGCTGTTCATCGGCATGGTCGTCGGCGTCACCGTGGTCCTCGTCGCGCTGACCTTCCTGCCCGCGCTCGCGCTCGGTCCGCTGGCAGAGGGGCTCTGACCATCATGAGGAACGAGGACATGTCCGTCACGTCCGCCCCAACAGAGCAACTCCCCGGTACGCCCGCCACCCAGGGCAACCGGATCGGTGGGGGGCTGCTCGACCCCAAGCAGTTGATCCGGTCCCTGCCGGACGCGGTACGCAAGCTCAACCCCGCCACCATGTGGCGCAACCCGGTGATGTTGATCGTGGAGGTCGGCGCGGCCTTCACCACCGTCCTGGCGGTGGCCGACCCGTCGGTGTTCGCCTGGGCGATCACCATCTGGCTCTGGCTGACTGTCGTCTTCGCCAACCTGGCCGAGGCGGTCGCCGAGGGTCGGGGCAAGGCCCAGGCCGCGACCCTGCGGCAGGCGAAGAAGGACACCATCGCCACCCGGCTGATCGACTGGAAGCCGGGCGCGCGGGCCAACACCTACCGCGACGAGGCGGTGCCGGCGCCGGACCTGCGCCAGGGCGACGTGGTGCTCGTCGAGGCGGGCGGCATCATCCCCGGTGACGGTGACATCGTCGAGGGCATCGCCAGCGTCGACGAGTCGGCCATCACCGGCGAGTCGGCCCCGGTCATCCGGGAGTCCGGTGGGGACCGCAGCGCGGTCACCGGAGGCACCAAGGTGCTCTCCGACCGGATCATCGTGAAGATCACCCAGAAGCCCGGGGAGAGCTTCATCGACCGGATGATCGCCCTGGTGGAGGGGGCCAACCGGCAGAAGACGCCGAACGAGATCGCGCTGAACATCCTGCTCGCCGCGCTCACCGTCATCTTCCTGCTGGCCGTCGTCACCCTCCAGCCGCTGGCCATCTTCTCCAAGGCGTACCAGGCGGCCGCACCGGACAGCGGGGCGATCACCGACTCCGGTGTCACCGGCGTGGTGCTGATCTCGCTGCTGGTCTGCCTGATCCCCACCACCATCGGGGCGCTGCTCTCCGCCATCGGCATCGCCGGCATGGACCGCCTCGTGCAGCGCAACGTCCTGGCCATGAGCGGCCGGGCCGTCGAGGCGGCCGGCGACGTCAACACCCTGCTGCTGGACAAGACCGGCACCATCACGTTGGGCAACCGGCAGGCCGCCGAGTTCGTCCCGGTAGAGGGGGTCGACGCCGCGACGGTGGCCGACGCCGCGCAGATGTCCAGCCTGGCCGACGAGACCCCGGAGGGGCGCTCGGTGGTGGTCCTGGCGAAGAACGAGTTCGGGCTGCGCGAGCGCGAGCCCGGCGTGATGCCGCACGCCACCTTCGTACCGTTCACCGCGCAGACCCGGATGAGCGGCGTCGACCTGAGCCCGGACGCCAGCGTCGACGGCGGCGCGTCGGGCACGGCCCGCCGGGTCCGCAAGGGCGCCGCCGCAGCGGTGATGAAGTGGGTACGGGAGAACGGCGGCCACCCGACCGAGCAGGTCGGCGAGATCGTGGACGCGATCAGCGGCACCGGCGGCACCCCGCTCGTCGTCGCCGAGCACGTCGACGGTGCGCCCGCCCGCGCCCTGGGCGTCATCCACCTCAAGGACGTGGTCAAGTCCGGGATGCGGGAGCGGTTCGACGAGATGCGCCGGATGGGCATCCGGACCGTGATGATCACAGGCGACAACCCGCGTACCGCGAAGGCGATCGCCGACGAGGCCGGGGTGGACGACTTCCTGGCCGAGGCGACGCCGGAGGACAAGCTCGCGCTGATCAAGCGGGAGCAGGAGGGCGGTCGGCTGGTCGCGATGACCGGTGACGGCACCAACGACGCGCCGGCGCTCGCCCAGGCCGACGTCGGGGTGGCCATGAACACCGGCACGTCGGCCGCCAAGGAGGCCGGCAACATGGTCGACCTCGACTCCGACCCGACCAAGCTGATCGAGATCGTGGAGATCGGCAAGCAGTTGCTGATCACCCGTGGCGCGCTGACCACGTTCAGCATCTCGAACGACATCGCGAAGTACTTCGCGATCATCCCGGCCATGTTCGCCGGCCTCTATCCGAGCCTGGACGCGCTGAACATCATGCGGCTGGCCAGCCCGGAGTCGGCGATCCTGTCCGCTGTCATCTTCAACGCCCTGGTGATCATCGCGCTGATCCCGCTCGCCCTGCGGGGCGTGCGGTACCGGCCGGCCGCCGCGTCGAAGCTGCTCAGCCGCAACCTGCTGGTCTACGGACTGGGCGGCATCATCGTGCCGTTCATCGGGATCAAGATCATCGACCTGCTCATCCAGTTCTTCCCGGGGATTTCGTGATGCGCCTACCCACCTGGATCGCCCAACACCTCGCCGCGCTGCGCGCCGTACTCGTCTTCACGGTGCTGCTCGGCCTGGTCTACCCGCTGGCCCTGGTAGCGCTCGGTCAGCTACCCGGCCTCAACCACAAGACCGACGGTTCGCTGATCTCCTCGGGCGGGACGATCGTCGGTAGCGCGCTGATCGGCCAGTCCTTCACCGACGCCGACGGCAACCCGATCGCCCGGTACTTCCAGTCCCGCCCCTCCGCCGCCGGCGACGGCTACGACCCGACCTCCACCTCGGCCAGCAACCTGGGCCCGGAGAGCGTCGTCGACACCATCGCCACCGACCCCGAGGAATCCAGCGAGAGCCTGCTCACCCAGGTCTGCGCACGCAGCAAGGCCGTCGGGGAGCTGGACGGCGTCGACGGCCGACGCCCGTACTGCACCGACGACGGGGTGGGCGCCGTGCTCGCGGTGTTCCACGCCGACGGCCTGACCGGCCCGGTCACCCGAGTGGTCAGCGTCAACCAGGCCGCCCCGGCCACGCCGTTCGTCAGCGAGTACCAGGGGGTGACGGTGGAGCCGGCGCAGCCCGGCGAGGACTACGTGGCCGCCGGCGGGGTGGTCACCCCGATCCGGGGCGACGCGCCCGCCGACCCGGCGGTGCCCGCCGACGCGGTCACCGCCAGTGCCAGCGGCCTCGACCCGCAGATCAGCCCGGCGTACGCCGAACTGCAGGTGAACCGGGTCGCGCGCGAGCGCGGCGCGGACCCGGCGGCGGTCCGCAAGCTGGTCAAGGAGCACACCGACGGGCGGGCGCTCGGCTTCATGGGTGAGCCCGGCGTGAACGTGCTGAAGCTCAACCTCGCCCTCGACAAGCAGTTCGCCGCTCGCTGAGCACACCGCAGGCGGGGCCGTGTCCACCGGGCACGGCCCCGCCGGCCGATCTGAGCAGGGAGGATGTCCCCGTGCCACGCGGAGAACTGCGCATCTACCTCGGAGCCGCCCCGGGCGTCGGCAAGACGTACGCCATGTTGGAGGAGGCCCAGCGGCGGGCCGCGCGCGGCACCGACGTGGTGATCGGTTTCGTGGAGACCCACGGCCGTCAACACACCGCCGCGATGCTCGGTGACCTGGAACAGGTGCCCCGCCGGACCATCGACTACCGCGGCGCGGAGTTCACCGAGATGGACCTGGACGCGGTGCTGGCCCGCCGGCCGGAGATCGCCGTCGTCGACGAGCTGGCGCACAGCAACGTTCCCGGTTCCCGGCACGACAAGCGCTGGCAGGACGTCCAGGAGCTGCTCGACGCGGGGATCGACGTGCTGTCCACCGTCAACGTGCAGCACCTGGAGTCGGTGAACGACGTCGTCGCGCAGATCACCGGCACCACCCAGCGGGAGACCGTGCCGGACGAGATCGTCCGCGCCGCCGAGCAGGTCGAGCTCCTCGACATGACCCCGGAGGCGCTGCGCCGGCGGATGGCGCACGGCAACATCTACCGACCCGACAAGATCGACGCCGCGTTGGGCAACTACTTCCGGGTCGGCAACCTCACCGCGCTGCGCGAGCTGGCGCTGCTCTGGCTGGCCGACAAGGTCGACGAGCAGCTCGACCGCTACCGCAGCCAGCAGGGCATCGCGGCCACCTGGGAGGCCCGGGAACGGGTGGTGGTGGCGCTGACCGGCGGCCCGGAGGGCGAGACGCTGATCCGCCGCGCCGCCCGGGTCGCGGCCCGCAGCAAGGGTGCCGACCTGCTGGCCGTGCACGTGGCCCGCAGCGACGGCCTGGCCGGGGCGGACCCGGCCCAGTTGGCCCGCCAGCGGGTGCTGGTGGAGAGCCTGGGCGGCACGTACCACCAGGTGCTCGGCACCGACGTGCCGGCCGCGCTGCTCGACTTCGCCCAGGGCGTGAACGCGACCCAGCTGGTGCTGGGGGCCAGCCGGCGGGGCCGCCTCGCGCAGATCTTCGCGAGGGGTGTCGGGGTGACCACCACGGCGCTCTCCGGCTCGATCGACGTGCACCTGGTCACCCACAAACAGGCCGGCAAGGGCCGGAGGGCGGCGGCCGTACCGGCGGCACTGTCCCGACGTCGCCGGCTGCTCGGCTTCGGCCTGGCGGCGCTGGGCATGCCGCTGCTCACAGTGCTGCTGAAGACCCTGCCCGACCTGACGTTGACCAACGACATCCTGCTGTTCCTCGCTGGGGTGGTCGGGGTCGCGCTGGTCGGCGGGGTGTGGCCGGCCCTGGTCGCCGCGCTCGGCGGCTCGCTGCTGCTCAACTGGTTCTTCACCCCGCCCTTCCGCACGCTCACCATCGCCGAGGCGGACAACCTGCTCGCCCTGGCCGTCTTCGTCGGGGTGGCCCTGGCCGTGAGCTGGATCGTCGACGTGGCCGCCCGGCGTACCCGGGAGGCCGCGCGGGCCGCCGCCGACGCGCAGACCCTCGCCGCCGTGGCCGGTGGTGTGCTGCGCGGCGAACGTCCGCTGCCCGCCCTGCTCGACCAGCTCCGGGAGACCTTCGGGCTGCGCGCGGTGAGCGTGCTGGAGTTGGCCGAGGAGGCCAGCGGGCGACCGGAGCGGGCCCGGGAGGAGCACGCCTGGTGCGTGGTGGCGAGCGTCGGCGAGCAGCCGGCGTGCACACCGGACGCCGGCGAGACGGCGGTACCGGTCGACGAGCGGATCACGGTCGTGCTCAGCGGTCGGCGGTTGGAGGCGGCCGACCGGCGCATCGTCGAGGCGTTCGCCGCCCAGGCCGCCGTCGCGCTGCGCCAGGAACGGCTCGCCGAGGAGGCCGCCACCGCCCGGCCCCTCGCCGCCGCCGACCGGATGCGCACCGCGCTGCTCGCGGCGGTCAGCCACGATCTGCGTACCCCGTTGGCGTCCGCGAAGGCGGCCGTGACCAGCCTGCGCAGCCACGACATCGAGTTCGACGAGGCCGACCGCGAGGAGTTGCTGGAGACCGCCGAGGAGTCACTGGACCGGCTCGCCCGGCTGGTCGGCAACCTGCTGGACATGAGCCGGCTCCAGGCGGGCGTGCTGGGCATCTCGGCGACCGCGATCGGCCTGGAGGACGCCGTACCCCTGGCGCTCGACGAACTTGGCCCGGTTGCCGCGACCGTCGGCACGGACATCCCGGCCGACCTGCCGGCCGCCACCGCCGACCCGGGCCTGCTGGAACGGGTGCTGGTCAACATCGTCGCCAATGCGCTGCGGTACAGCCCGCCCGGTCAGCCGCCCACGATCACCGCGAGCGCCCACGCCGGCCAGGTCGAGCTGCGGGTCATCGACCGGGGGCCGGGCATCCCGGAGGACCAGTGGGAGCACGTCTTCCTGCCGTTCCAACGTCTCGGCGACCGGGACAACCAGACGGGTGTCGGCCTCGGTCTCGCCCTGTCCCGGGGGTTGGCCGAGGCGATGGGTGGCAGCATCACCCCGGAGACCACGCCCGGCGGTGGGCTCACCATGGTGCTGCGGCTGCCCGCCGCGCCGACCAGCTCGGAGGGGCCGCAGGAATGACGCGCATCCTGGTCGTCGACGACGAACCGCAGATCCTGCGTGCCCTGCGCATCAACCTGCGCGCCCGCCGGTACGACGTGGACGTGGCCGGCACCGGGGCCGCCGCGTTGAAGGCCGCCGCCAGCCACCCGCCCGACCTGGTGGTGCTGGACCTCGGCCTGCCCGACATCGACGGCGTGGAGGTGATCCGGGGCCTGCGCGGGTGGACCGCGGTGCCGATCATCGTGCTCTCCGGTCGGGCCGGCAGCGAGGACAAGGTCGCGGCGCTGGACGCGGGCGCGGACGACTACGTCACCAAGCCGTTCGGCGTCGAAGAGCTGCTGGCCCGCATCCGCGCGGTGACCCGCCGCCTCGGCGCGCCCAGCGGGGCGGTGCCAGCCCTGCGGATCGGCCAGCACACCGTCGACCTGGCCGACCACAGCGTGCGGCGCGACGACGGCACCGAGGTCAAGCTGACTCCCACCCAGTGGAGCGTGCTGGAGAAGCTGCTGCGTCACCCCGGCAAGCTGGTCAGCCAACGTCAGCTCCTCCAGGACGTGTGGGGGCCGGAGTACCAGAACGAGACCAACTACCTGCGGCAGTACCTGGCCCAGCTGCGGCGCAAGCTGGAGGACGACCCGGCCCGCCCCCGCCACCTCATCACCGAGCCGGGAATGGGTTACCGCTACCGCCCGTGAACCGTTGACACCCGCCGGAAGAGATTGAAGAATTTCGCTCGCAGCGGCAGCGGCGTGCTTCTGTAACCGTCCCCTCCACCGGTTACCCCTCGGGAGCCCGCCGTGTCCGTGCCTCTGCCCCTGTCCCGTCGTCGGCTGCTGGTCGCCGGCGGTGCCGGCCTCGTCCTGGCCGGCTTCACCGACCCGTTCCGGGCCGCCCCCGCCCGAGCCGCCGTCACCACCGCAGACCTTGTCGTCTACGGCGCCACCTCCGGCGGGCTGGCCGCCGCGATCACCATGCGCCGGCTCGGCCGCACCGCGGTGGTGGTGGAGCCCACCGGCCACGTCGGCGGGTTGAGCACCGCCGGGCTGGGCGCGACCGACACCGGCGTCCAGGCGTCCATCGGCGGGCTCGCCGCCGAGTTCTACCGCCGGGTGTACGTGAAGTACCACGGCGGAACCCTCACGCCGACGTCGCCGCTGCGGATGACCTTCGAACCGCACGTCGCCACCGCCGTCTTCGCCGAGATGCTGGCCGAGGCGGGCGTACCGGTGGTCGTCGACGCCCGGCTGGCCAGCCTGGGTCGCAGCGGGAACCGGATCACCGAGCTGCGCACCGAGGACGGCTCGATCTACCGGGGCGCGATGTTCGTCGACGCCACCTACGAGGGTGATCTGCTGGCCATGGCCGGCGTCGGGTTCACCGTCGGGCGGGAGTCCAACGACACCTACGGCGAGACGATCAACGGGGTGCAGTCGCGCAACACCCACCAGTTCGTCCACCCCGTCGACCCGTACGTGACGGCCGGCTCGCCCGCCAGTGGACTGCTGCCCGGCATCTCCGCCACCCCGCTCGCCCCGCAGGGCAGCGGCGACGACAGGATCCAGGCGTACTGCTTCCGGATGTGCCTGACCCAGGCGGCCAACCGGATCCCGTTCGGCAAGCCGTCCGGCTACGACCCGATCCGGTACGAGCTGCTGCTGCGCCACATCCAGGCCGGCTACGCGGGACCGTACTTCACCACCCACTCGATCGGTGGCGGGAAGACCGACTCCAACAACAACGGTGCCGTGTCGACCGACAACATCGGCTTCAACCACGCGTACCCGACGGCGAGCTGGGCGACGCGCGAGAGCATCATCGCCGAGCACCGCACGTACCAGCAGGGGTTGATGTGGTTCCTGGCCAACGACAGCCGGCTGCCGGCGTCGGTCCGCGACTCGACGGCCCGGTGGGGGCTGCCGGTGGACGAGTTCACCGGCACGGGCGGCTGGCCGCCGCTGCTCTACATCCGCGAGGCCCGCCGGATGATCTCCGCGTACGTGATGACCGAGGCCGACTGTCGGGGCCGGGTACGCGTCACCGACTCGGTGGGCCTGGCCAGCTACACAATGGACTCGCACAACTGTCAGCGGGTGGTGGTCAACGGCACGGTGCGCAACGAGGGGGACGTGCAGATCGGTGTGCCGGCGCCGTACCCGGTGAGCTACCGCGCGATCGTGCCGCACCAGGCGCAGTGCGCCAACCTGCTGGTGCCGGTCTGCCTCTCGGCGAGCCACATCGCCTACGGCTCGATCCGGATGGAACCCGTGTTCATGATCCTCGGGCAGGCGGCGGCCACCGCGGCGTCCCTGGCGCTTGCCGGGAACCTCGGCGTGCAGGCCGTCAGTGTGCCGGCCCTGCAGAGCCGGCTGCGTCAGGACGGCGCGGTGCTGGAGTGGGGCTCCACCAGCGAGGTGATCCTGGACAACGCGTCGACCAGCGGGATCACCCGGGCCGGAACGTGGCTGCGCAGCACCAGCATCGGTGGTTACTACGGCGCGGACTACGAGCACGACGGCAACACCGCCAAGGGCGTCAACCGGCTACGGTTCCGCCCGACGCTACCGGTCTCCGGGTCGTGGACGGTGCAGTTGCGCTGGACCGCCGACCCCAACCGGGCGAGCAACGTGCCGGTGGACATCGCGTACTCCGGGGGGTTGACCACCCGGACCGTCGACCAGCGGCAGTCCGGGGGTCAGTGGGTGCCGCTGGGCACCTATCCGTTCACGGCGGGCACCGAGGGGAGCGTGTTGATCCGCACCGAGGACACCGACGGCCACGTGATCGCCGACGCGGTGCGCTTCGTCCGGGCCTGACCGCTCGCGACGGCGGCGGCCTCCTGGCGGGCGGCGGTCTCCGGGCGGGCGGCGGTCTCCGGGCGGGCGACGGTCCTCGGATCCAGCGGCGGTGCCACCAGCAGCGGGTCGACCTGGATCACCTCGATCCCGAGCGGGCCCAGCATGCCCCGCAGGGCCGACTCGCACAGCTCCTCCCAGGGCTGCTCCGGACCCATGGCGGCGACCAGCAGCTCGGGGCGGGTGAAGGCGATGCCCACCCGTTGCCCCTGTGGGGAGCGGCCGGTCCGCACCGTCCGTACCAGCCGTCCCGGCAGGTCACGTACCGGAACGGCGTAGGTTATCGGGCCCTCGTCCATCGTCGGGTTGGTCCTTCCTGTTCGTGCGGCGGTTGCCGCCGGTGCCGCGGTTGCGGCGGTTGTTGGCTGTGCCGCGGTTGCGGCGGATGGAGCCTGTGCCGCGGTTGTGGTGTCATCGGCTGAATCGTTCGAGGTCGTGGGCGAAGCGGCGGATCGTCGCGGCCCGTGCCCAGGACGGCGTAGCGCCTGCATCCCGGCGAACGAGCGGTCGACCCCCACCACGATCCGTGCTGCGACGGGGCGGCTCATGCGGCGGACACCGCCCAGGTCGGGACGCCCTGTTCCGCACCCGGGCCCGCAGGCGCGCCCAGGTCGAGCGCGCGCAGGATGTAGTTGGCCTCCGCCACCTCCACCCCGGCGCGAAGGCGCAGGTCGGCCACGGCGCGGTGCAGCACCGTCATGCTCTCGGCGGAGAGGCGGATCACGGCGTCGACGTCGGCGGCGATCCACCACGCGTCGACCGCACAGGGCTCGTGCCGGAGGTACTCCACCAGATGGCTGCCCGGCGCGGAAGGGCCGAGCCGGACGCTCACCAGCGCCTCGTGCCGCCGCTGCGGCCCGCTCGCCCTGGTCACGGTCTCACCGGGGTCGCCGTCGCTGCCGGGTGGCGGTCCTCCGCGTTCCCAGCGTGTCATCCGCCAAGGACTCATGGACCCATCGTCACCAGCGGACGGCGACGGAAGACCCTTCGATACGGCATTTCGACGGGTCACCGCCATTTCTTGACGCGGCGTTCACGCGGCTGCCGACCGGGCCCGCCGACACGGGGAGTAGCGTTCCCACCGAACCAAGATCGGCGTACGAGGAGGCACAGTGCAGACGACGACGGTGGACATTTCGACCGGTGACGGAGTCGCGGACGCATCCCTGAGCCGGCCGGACGGAGACGGCCCGTTCCCCGCCGTGCTGCTCTTCATGGACGCCTTCGGACCCCGTCCGCGCCTGGTCGAGATGGCCGAGCGGATCGCCGCCCGGGGCTACCTGGTGCTGACGCCCCACCTGTTCTACCGGGCCGGCCGGGCACCGATCTTCGACCTGTCCCGGCTCGCCGAGCCGGATCAGCGCGGCGCGCTCTTCGCGCAGATCATGCCGCTCATCGAGGCGCTGACCCCCGACGTGGTCAGCCGGGACACCGCCGCCTACCTCGATTTCCTGGCAGCCCGCGACGACGTCCGGCCCGGCCCGGTCGCCATCACCGGCTACTGCATGGGCGGCACGAACGCGCTACGGGCCATCGAGGCGCACCCGGACCGCATCGCCGCCGTCGCCAGCTTCCACGGCGGGCGGATCGTCACCGACGCGCCGGACAGCCCGCACCGGGGCGTCGGCTCGATCACCGGCGAGCTGTACTTCGGTCACGCCGACGCCGACCAGTCGATGACGCCCGAGCAGATCGCCACGCTGGAGAAGGCGCTGGACAACGCCGGGGTCCGCTACCGCTCCGAGGTGTACGAGGGCGCGCACCACGGCTTCACCATGGCCGACACCCCGATGTACGACGAGCAGGCCACCGAGCGTCACTGGGCCGCGCTGTTCGACCTCCTGGACCGCACCCTGCCCCCCAGCTGACGGGCGCGGCGGTGTCCGATCAGCGGCGCAGCAGCACCGGCCCGGCGTCGATGCGGGTGCGGAACAACGCGTACGGCTTGCGCCGCAGGTCCTTGCCCCGCTGGTACTGCGCCTGCCGGTGCAGTTGGTTGGCGGTGACGTAGAGGTACCCGTCGGTGGCCACCGACATGGTGTCCGGCCAGAGCAGCCGTGGGTCGTGCACCAGGGTCTCGTACTCGCCGTCGGGCAGTCGACGCAGCACCGCGTTGTGCTCGTACGCCGTGAGGTAGAGCCGCCCCGCGTCGTCGCTCTCCAACCCGTCCGAGGCGGTGCCCCGGTCGCCCTCGTCGACCACTGTGTCGGCGACCGCCTCCTGGGTGACGCCCGGGTCGGCCAACGCCTCGGTGGACACGCTGTGCAGGCGTCGGGACGCCAACGGGCAGTAGTAGAGCCGTTCGCCGTCGGCGGAGATGGCGATGCCGTCGGAACCCATGCTCACCGGCTTCGGCGGGCCGTCGGCCGGCCGTTCGAGGAACGGCCGGCCCTCCACCACCGGCCGGAACGACGCCAGCGGCTCCGCCTTTGTGGACGGGTGGTCGTGCAGCCGCCGCCAGGAGGCCCCGCTGGCCAGGTCCACCACGATGATCCCGTTCGGCCCGGAGTCCGCCGAGTCGGTGATGTACGCGACCCCCGCCTCGCCCCGCCGCAGGTCGAAGCGGACGTCGTTGAGGTACGTCGTCGGCAGCGCCACGTCCGCCGGGAAGGTGATCACTTGGGCGACGGTGTCCGTGTCCAGGTCGATCCGGACCAGCTTGGGGCCGCCCGGCTTGGTGGGCTGGAACATCGGGCTGCCGGTGTCCAGCACCCAGAGCCGGTCGGCCGGGTCCACCACGATGCTCTGCACCGAAACGAACGCGCCCGCGTCGTCGTCGCCGGACGGGTCGTTCCATGCCTGGTCGGGGTAGGGCACCTCCTGACCGTCGCGCAGCTCGACCACGGTGGCCGGCACCTCGTCGCCCCATTTCGGGAAGTTGACGAAGATCCGGCCGGAGTGCGAGACGCTCACCCCGGTCGGCATCGGGCCGGTGAAGGTGTGCACCAACTCCAGCTCGCCCACCGGCTCGTCGCCGACCGGCCCGTTCATGACGTCCGCCCCACGGTGCTCATCGCCCGCCCCTTCCGACCCGCCGGATGTCCCGCTCCACCGCTGCTATTCCCGCCCGGACGTCCGGTATGCGTCGCCGGCCAGCGGAGCCGGAAGAGACGGCGGGGCAGTAAGGGAAGGCGGGGCAGTAAGGGACGGCGGGGCCGGAAGGCGGGCCGGTCCGGGTTCCGGTCAGGCCACCGGCGCGGCGGCCCGGGCGGCGGGCAGCCCGGGGACGGGGACGTCCACCGCGAGGAGCGCTCCGTCCTCCCGGCCGGGCGTGTCCAGCCCCACCCGGGCGGTGCCGATGAAGAGTCGCCGCAGGTCGGGGCCGCCCAGGCAGATCCCGGCCGGCTGTTTCGCCGGCAGCCGGATCTCCTGCTCCAGGGTCCCGTCCGGCCGGTAGCGGCGGACCGCCGAACCGCCCCACAGCGCTATCCAGAGGTGACCGGCGGCGTCGACGGTCATGCCGTCCGGTCCGCCGTCGCCGGAGGGCAACCGGAGGAACGGCTCCCGCCCGCTCAGGGCCCCGGTCGCGGGGTCGACGATGAACCGGTCGATCTCGCCGTGCGGCGTGTCGGCGAGGTACATGGTGGTGCCGGTGGCGTCGAACGCCGGTCCGTTCGGGATGGTCAGTCCGGTGACCGCGGGCACCGGTGCCGCGCCGGGGGTGAGCCGGAACAGCGTGCCCCCGCCGGGCGTCATCGCGTACGTCATGCTGCCGGCCCAGAAGTGGCCGTGCGGGTCGGCGACCGCGTCGTTCATCCGGGTGGGAACGGGTGCGTCAGCGACCAGGTCGGCGACCGGTCGGGGGTCGCCGGTGGCGGGCAGCACTGTGAGACCGGTTCCGGCGGCGGCCAGCCAGTCACCGGGCCGGCCGGCCACCGGGGCTACCGCGCCGAGCGGGACGTCGAGACGACGCACCTCCCGTAGCTCTGCGGGGGCGTCGCCGTCGGTCTCCAGCAGCCGTCCGGCCAGCAGATCGACGAGGATCAGGCGGTCGTCGACCCAGCGCAGCCCTTCGCCCAACTCCAACCGGTCGGTGCTCCAGACGGTCGGCTCGGTCAGCTCCATCTCGCTCCTCCAAACGATCTGCGGGGCGGCGGCGGGCGGTCCTGTCGATCCGTGGTGACCGCCCTCCACCCGGTCAGCGGACCGTACCGCCCGGCTCGTGGTCCAGCAGCGCCAGCTCCGCCCGGTCGGGCAGGCCCTCCCAGTCGCCCCGGGTGGCGACAGCGAACGCGCCGGTGGTGACGGCCCGGTCCAGTCGGGCCGACGCGTCGACGCCGTCGAGCCAGCCGGAGAGCAGCCCGGCGACGAAGGCGTCGCCCGCGCCGACGGTGTCCACCACCGGCACCGTCCGGGCCGGACGGTGCAGTGTGCCGGTCGCACTGTGGCTCGTCGCTCCATCGGCACCGTGCTTGACCACGACCTCGGTGACGCCGGCCGAGAGCAGCGCCGAGGCCGGGTCGGTCGCGTCGGTGAGCACCGCCAACTCGTCGTCGGAGGCGATCACCAGGTCGATCGAGGCCAGCAGCGGGCGTAGCGCGGCGGCGGCGTCGGCCACCGACCAGAGCCGGTTGCGGTGGTTGACGTCCAGGCAGATCGTGCTGCCGGCGGCGCGGGCGCGCCGCACGGCCTCCACCACCGCCTGGTACGGCCCGACGCCGAGCGCGCAGGTGATGCCGGTGACGTGCAGCAGCCGGGGTGGCGACCCCGGCACGTCGAAGGCCCGGGCCACGTCGGCCGGGCCCAGCCGCGAGCCGGCCGACCCGGCCCGGTGGTAGGTGACCCGGAAGATGTCGGCGACACGGTTCTCGAAGAGGATCAGGCCGGTGGGGGCGGTCCTGTCGACCCGGGCCCAGGTCAGGTCGACACCCTCGGCGCGCAGCGTACGGCGGACCAGCTCGCCGGGCTCGTCGGCACCGGTGACACCGATCCAGGCCGCCCGGTGGCCGAGCCGGGCCACGCCGATGGCCACGTTCGACTCCGACCCCGCGACGGAGATGCCGGCGGTGCCGCCGAGTCGCAGTGGACCGGTGGTGCGGAACGCCGCCATCGTCTCGCCGAGCGTGAGCAGGTCGGTCATGGCCGGACCGCTGCGAGGAAGGCGGCGGCGCGCTCGCGCAGCGCCGTCGCGTCGCCGCCTCGGACGGCGTCGCCGAGCAGCGGGGAACCAACACCGACGGCTGTCGCGCCCCGGTCGAGGTAGCGCCGAGCACCGTCTGCGTCGACACCGCCGACCGGCACGAACGCGGCGGCCGGGTCCGGGCCGCGCACGATGGCCAACAGCCGGTGGGTCCGCAGCTGGTCGAGCAGGTTCATCACGGTGTCCTCAGTGGTTGCGGTAGGTGGAGATGGTGAGTCACCAGGGGAGTTTGCCGGTGGCGGGCACGAACTCCCGGCATCGGCGTAGTGCGGCGAGGGCGAGTGGAGCCTCGCGGCCGGCGATCCCGGCTTCCAACTCGGCCACCGCGCTCGCCGCCCGCGCCGGTTCACCGGTCGCGGCTGCCGCTTCGGCCAACACCAGCACAGCCTCGGCTGCCCAGGCCAGGACGCCCTTCCCGCGCACCAGCGACAGCGCCTCGGACGCGTGCCCGACCGCCTCGTCCGGCCTGTCGACCAGCAGCAGCCGGGCCAGCGCCGAGAGTGCCTGCACCAGCGGCCAGATCGCGCCGACCCGCCGAGCGTCGGCTACCACATCCCGCAGCGCCCGTTCAGCGGCCTGCACGTCGTCGCGGCGTTCGGCGGCGCTGCGCAGGTCGTTGCGTTCCTCTGCGGTGCTGCCGGCTCCGTTGCGGCCCTCGGTGGTGCCGCCGGCTCCGTTGCGGCCCTCGGCGGTGTCGCCGGGTCCGGTGCCGGCAACCAGCGCCAGCACTGTGGCCAGTTCGGCCCGCGCGTCCAGCAGGGTGACGGGCATCCGCTCGGCGTTGGCCACCAATCGGCCGAGCCGTTCGACCAGCCCGTCCAGCCGGCCGGCGGCCCGGTCCAGTGACAGCTCGGTCGCCTCGACCAGGGACGCCAGCCGCTCGTACCCGGTCTCGTCGACGAGCGCCCGACCGGCCGCCAGGAGTGCTTCGGCCTGCTCCGGGTGACCGGCGTGCAGCGCGCCCTGCGCCCAGTTCAGGCAGGCTCGCGCGTGCTCGCGGGGCCGGTCGGCCAACTCGGCGGACGCGCGCAGCTCGGCGATGATCGCCCAGGCCGCCGGATCGCCCAGCTCCAGCAGCAACGAGGCCCGGGCGATACGGACCGCGAGGTGCGCCGCCGGATCCCCGCTGGCCGTGGCGGCGGTCTCCGCCTCCGCGCAGCGGGCCAGGTGTTCGTCGACGTGCCGGCCGACGACGGTGTCGGGGGCCGCCAGCACCGCGAGCGCCGGGGCCTTGCGGCGCGGCGCGCGCAGGTACGGCACGGCACGCTCGATCTCGGTGTACCCGCGCAGCGCCTCGCCCTGCTGTCGCAGCATCCGCCCGAGCACCAGACCCAGCTCACCTCGGGCACCCGGCGGCAGCCGTCGGTCGGCGAGCAGCCGTTCCAGCACCGGGATGGCCTCGGCCTGGCTGAGTCCGTCGATGGCCGACCGGCCCAACTTGGCGGCGAGCCGAACCCGTACCGGTCGGGGCAGCTCGGCGATGTCCATCGTCTGGAGCAGGAAGCTGGCCGCTGTCGCGTCGTCGCCACGCTCGGTGGCGAGGTCGGCGGCCGCCTCGGCGTTGCGGACGAAGTCGGCCCCGCTGCCGGCTCGACGGTAGTGGTGCGCCAGTTGGGCCACCGGCCTCGGCAGCTCCTGTTCCAACACCCGCGCCACCCGCAGGTGCAGCCACTTCCGGCTCTCCCGGGGCACCAGGTCGTACACCACCTGTCGGGCCAGGTCGTGCCGGAACCGCAGGCCGTCCCCGGCGTCGTGCAGCAGGCCCGCCCGGTGCGCGGCGGTCAAGGCGGCTCCGATCGCCACCCGGTCCAGGCTGAGCACCGAGGCGAGGATGCGCTGGTCAGGCATCATTCCCAGTACGGCCGCCGCGCCGAGCACCTCCCGGGTGGCCTCGTCGAGCGGACGCATCCGCCAGAGCAGCACGTCCCGCAGGACGAACGGGACACTGTCGTCGGCCAGCGGGTCGCCGCCCCGCTCGGCGAGCGTGCGCAGCACCTCCTCGACCACGAACGGGATGCCGGCCGTGCGGTCGAGCAGGGTGGTGGTCAGCTGCTGCGGCGGATCGTCGAGGCGCAGGGTGCGGGCCGCCAACCGGTGTACGTCGGCGGCGTCCAGCGGGCCGAGCGCAACGCGCGTGACGCTCCACGGAGGAGTGCGCGCCAGGGCGTCGTGGATCGGCGTGCTGCTCCCCGGCGTCGCCGTACGCGCGGTCAGCACGACTGCCAGCCCCTCTACCGGACGGGTGCTCAGATAGGCGAGGAGTTCGCAGGTCGCCGGGTCCGCCCAGTGCAGATCCTCCAGCAACAGCGTGGCCGGACTGAGCGCGGCGAGCACCGCCGCGACGGCGCGGAGCAGGCGATGCCGCTCGGCCGCCGGGTCGGTCAACGGGGGCGGGGCGTTCGGCAGCACGTCGGCCAGTTCGGGTAGCAGCGGCGCGAGAGCCCCGGCCACCGGGTTGAGCGGACCGAGTCGGTCGGCGCCGCCCCGGATCGCATCCAGCAGCACGCCGAGCGGAAAAGGCTCGGGCACGTCGTCGCACTCGCCGACGAGGTGTCGTCCGGGGAGTTCGGCCAGCAGTTCGGCGACGAGTCGGCTCTTGCCGATCCCGGGCTCGCCCTCCAGCAGGATCAGGCAGGGCGGGGTGGCGACGAGCCGGTGTAACTGCGCCAGCTCCGTCGCTCGGCCGACGAACTCGACGGGCCCGCGCAGACGTTCGGGGCGGACGGGAGTCGGGCTCCCGCCGCCCCGTGTCTTCTCCTCGCCACTGTCGATCACCGTGGGCCGAGCAGATCACCTCTGTCCGGCGCGACAGTGGGCCGGCGGACCGGCGGTGACCTGGGTCACACGCCGATCCGCCGGGTGGGGGGTGCAGTCAGGACTGGATGGTGACGGGCACGGTCTTCAGCGAGCCGTCACCGTTGCGGAACTCCACCACGCCGACGTAGCGCTGACCCGGAGCGAGACCGAACCAGCGCAGGGACAGGTTCGCCGTCGCGCCCGGCTGAACGCTGCGCTGCTTCGGGTCGATGGTGAACCGGCCGGTCGAGGTGCCCGGCGCGCCCGGCAGGTAGCTGGTGACGGTGTACGCGTTCGCGCCGTCCTTGATGTTCTCGGTGAACTCCTGCTCGACGACCACGATGTAGTCACCGGCACCGTCCGGCAGGGTGACCTTGGCGCCGATCCGGGTGCTGGCCGTGGCGGTGACGAACTTCCCGGACTTGTCGTAGACGTTGAGGCTGAACTCGGTGCACGCCATCACGCCCTCCTCGTCGTCCCAGTCGATGTGGGAGCAGGTGGGCCGCGCCGACGTCACGTGGATCTCCGGACTGCGGGTGCCGGCCGGGACGTGCAGGGTGGTCCTGCTGATCGACGCGGGCAGCGGCACCGGCAGGTTGTTCGACGTGCTCCAGTCCCAACTCGGTCCATCGCCCTTCAGGGTGACCGCGGTGCTGGTACCGGAGGTGAGGCCGGAGAGCTGGGAGACCAGCTGACCCTTGTAGCCCACCTCGGCGGCGATCCGGACGCTGCCGAAGGTGCCCTTGCCGGTGATGGCGTCGGGGGCGACCAGACCGGAATTGTGGACGACGAGCGGGCTGCGTACCGCGTGCTTGAACTGGTCGCGCCAGGTCAGCGAACCGTCGGCCCAGGTGTCGAACGCACCACCGGTGTTGGTGACCTCGACCGTGAAGCGGGCGCTGTGGCCCGGACGGATCTGCAGCTTCTTCGGGGTGACCCTGACCTTGTACCCCGGCGGGGCCTGCACCGAGGAGGTGTAGGTGCTGGTCTTGTCGCTGACATTGGTGACAGTCCGGGTCACGGTCTGCTTGCCCACCATCCGGCCCAACGAGATGGACGGGTAGTTGAGCTGTGCCGTGTCGATCGCGTCGACGGTGTCGCAGCCGTCCAGGTCGCCGAGTCCGTAGTCACCGCCACGGTCGGCGGAAACCCCGCACAGGTACCGGATCCAATCCTGCTGGTTGGAGTCGTAGACCAGGCCCGGGTCGAAGGCGCTGCCCGGCTCGACCTGGCCGGCACCGTAGTTCAGCGGAGTCGCGTCGTACGTGCCGATCTTGATGGGGTTGCCCTTGTCGGTCTTGTCCACGGCGCTGGTCATCAGCGCCGAGCGGACCGCCGCCGGCGACCAGCCGGGGTGCTTGGCCAGCAGCAGGGCGGCGATACCGGCGATGTGCGGCGCCGCCATCGAGGTGCCCGACTCCAGGGCGAAGTCGTTGCCGCCGATGGACGGCGAGAACGCGGCGACGATGTCCTGACCGGGCGCGCTGATGTCCGGCTTGAGCAGCTCGCCGGCGTTCAGGTTGGACGGGCCCGCCGAGGAGAACGCGGCGACAGCGGGCGCCTCCACCGTCTCCAGCCTGCTCGGCGAGATGGTCGCCGTGGCGTTGCCCTTGGCGACGTACGCCGTGACGGTGGCCAGGTCGACCTCGTTGATGTGCACTGTCGGCACGGCCTGCACGTCGGCGTTGAGGGAGTTCAGCTCGTCGTTGTAGAGCACCATGCCGACGCCGCCGGCCCGTGCCACCTCGATGCTCTTGTCGGTACGCGGGATCTCGCCGCGCAGGCAGAGCACGATCGCGCCCTTGACCTTGGCCGGATCCAACGTGTCGTCGGCGCAGAGACCGGCACCGTAGGCGCCGTCCGGATCGATCGCGCTGTCCTTCGCGAAGACCAGTCGGGCCGGCCCGACACCGGTCTCGCCCATGCCCACGCCGGCGATCGTGGTGCCGTTGCCGAGGGTGAGCTTCCGGGTGTTCTGCCGGTCGGTCGTGCTCGCGGCCACCGTGGTCAGCCACGGCGTCGAGTTGTCGACCGTGTTGGCGAACGGGCCGGAGTTGCCCGCGGCGGCGGCGACGAACACCCCGGCGGCGGCCGCGTTGAAGAACGTCGCGTCGACCGCCCCGAACTGCTCGGTGTCGTCACCGATCGAGTAGTTGATCACGTCGACGCCGTCCGCGACCGCGTCGTCGATGGCGTGCACGATGTCGATGTCGGTGCCGGTCGCGCCGCCCGCACCGTTGTCGTACAGAGCCTTGTAGATCGCCAACCGTGCGGCCGGCGCCATGCCGGAGATCATGCCCAGGTCCTGGGTGCCCGACGTGGCCCGCACGCCGTGGATGCCGGCCGCGGTGCTGGCGGTGTGGGTGCCGTGGCCGTTGCGGTCGCGCGGCGAGGAGTAGTCGTCCGGGAAGGCATCGGCGATGCCGCTGTCGTTGTACCAGCGTGCCCCGATCACCTTGTTGTTGCAGGCGATCGGCGCTTCGATGCCGACGTCACAGGTGCCCTTCCACTTGGCGTCGATGACGGCCTGGTCGGGGCGGGGGCTGGGCAGCGGCGCGAAGCTCGCGCTCTCCGGCCAGTAACCGCTGTCGATGACCCCGATGATGACGCCCTCACCAGCGCGGGAGTCTCCGCCGAACTCCTTCTTCCACACCCCGCCCTTGCCGGTCAGACCCAGGTAGTCGGGGGTGTGCGAGGTGGCGGCGTGCACCTTCTGGCTCTTGTACACCGCTCGGACACCGGTTGTGGCGCGCAGCCGGGCGGCCTGCGGCCCGGTGAGGTCGGCGGCGAAGCCGTTGAACGCGGTTTCCATGGTGACGCGGGTGCGGTCGGCTGGCACGCCGACGTGGTCCAGCACCGACTTACGCTGCCGACCCAGGTGATCCCGGTACGCGTCGGCGTTCCCGGACGTGCGGTTCAGCTTGGCCCCGTCGGCCGGCTTGGTGGCCGCGATCCCGGGAACCCCGCCGGTGTACGTGGCCAGCGGCTCCTCGGCGAGCTGGACGAGGTAGCGGGCGGTCGGCCCACTGTCGGCCGGCGCGGCGGTGGCGCTGGCGGGCAGGCTGGTCAGGCCGGCCGCGGTCAGCGCAACGGCGGCCAGCATGCTGACCCCGTACCTGGCCCGTCCGGTCCGATGTGCGTTCGGTTGTGGCACGTCGTTGCCTCCACGTTCGGTGCCGGCCGCCACGACTGATGACGGTGGCCGAAACCTAGGATCGGTACCGATCATCGAGAAGCACCCGTAACCTGCCCGTCATCTTGGAAACAAGCTCGTAACACAACGGGTACTTTGCGCGTCATTTGGAAGCGTTGACCTGAGAGATCTGTGCCATGTGTTCCGGCGCGACGCCGTCGACCGCCCGGCTTCGTTGTCCTGTTCGGATGGTCGGCGACGTGGCTTGTCTGACGCTCGTCCACCTGGCGCGACGGCAGCATCCTGAACCACGCAACGACGTACGCGCGGACCGCAGCGGACTCTCCCGGTTCCAGGACCTGCCGGTCCCGTCGGTCGAGGTCGCACACGATGCGATCCTCGACGCCCACCTCGCCGTCAGCACGGCCGGCCTGGTCCCCGTCGGCCTGGTCCCCGTCGGCCTGGCCCCGGCCGGCCTGGCCCCCGGTCGGTCTGGGCTCTGTCGGTCTGGTCCCGGTCGGTCTGGCCGCGGTCGTTCTCGGGGCAGTTGCTCCTGTACGACTTCGTCGCCAGCCTCGGCCCGCCGACCAACAGGCGAAGCAAACGACAGGGTCGGTGGTTCGGTGGCCGGGCTGCTTTCGTCCGCGCTGTCGAGCAGGCGGAGCCGCGCCCGCGTTCCGTCGAGCAGGCGGGGCCTGGCCTCTGTCTTGTTCAGGCGGAATCGCGCCCGCGTTCCGTCGAGCAAGCGGAGCGGGCCGCTGATCCAGAACCCAGCCACCGGAGGTTGCCCCCTTGCCCGAGAGCGCAGGCGGATTGGTGGCCCAGCTTCAGAGGTCGGGCTGATCGAGCAGGTCGGCCGTGCGCCCGCCGGCTGGTCGGCGTTGGCTGGCTGCTCCTATGTGCGTCGGTGGTAGTGGTTGCGGCGGGGGAGTTGTTCGGGGTCGAGCCAGGCGGGTGGGATGAATTCGGGGTGGCCGTCGCCGCTGAGTTGGATGGTCCAGTCGCTGTGGTGCAGGTGTCGGTGGTGGTGGCCGCAGAGCAGGACGGCGTTGGCCAGGTTGGTGGGGCCGCCGTCGGCCCAGTGGTGGATGTGGTGGGCGTCGCACCAGCGGGGTGGTCGGTCGCAGCCGGGGAAGGCGCAGCCGCGGTCGCGCAGGACGAGGGCGCGGCGGAGGGGTCCGGTGATGAGGCGGCGTTGTCGGCCGACGTCGAGGACTTGGCCGGCGCCATTGAGGACGGCGGGCAGGATGGTGGCGTCGCAGGCGAGGCGGCGTACGGCCTCGGGTGTGAGGGTGAGGCCGGTGTCGAGGGTGCCGCTGCTCAGCTGTCGGGTCAGCGCGTCGTAGGTGGTGGTGACGACGATCTGGGCGGGGTCGCCGCCGTGTTCGGGTAGTTCGCTGGTGCGGAGGGTGAGTCGGCACAGGTCGGCGAGGGCGTCGTGGCGTCGTTGACCGGGGGACCGGGAGTCGTCTGGTCCGGATGGGGCGGTGAGCGGGTCGATGGCGGCGCGGAGCAGGCCGGCGGTTTCGGTGTCGAGGGTGCCGGTGAGCCGCAGTCGTCCGTCGGTCTGTTCGGAGAGGGTGAGGTGGCGGTCGCGGGCGGCGCGGGCGGTTTCGGCGTCCAGGGCGGCTTTGGCGGCGGTGTCGGCGAGGTCGGGGGCGACGTGGTCGAGGATGCGGGTGCCGAGTCTGCGTAGGTGGGTGGGGTCGAATTGGGTGGCCCAGTCGGTGAGCAGGCTGATGGCTTTGTCGGCGGCCTGCGTGCCGGCGGTGGTGTGCACGGTGGTGGCGGTGTCGGCGATGACCCGGGCCTGGTCGAGGGTGATGGTGCCGTCGGCCAGGGCTTGTCGGATGCCGGGGTGGCCGGTGTCCAGGGCGGTGGCGAGGTCGACGAGGCGGCGGGCGGCGGGGACGGTCAGTCGTAGCCGTTCGCGGAGCCAGACGGCGGTGGAGGATGCCCCGTGGGCGCGGGCGGTGCCGCGGCCGTCGATCTCGCGGATCAGGGTCAGCTTGACGGCGGCCAGGCGTTGCTCCAAGCGGTGCGCGGCGTCGAGCGCGGCGATCAGATCGTGTTCCGGAAGTGGCCAGGCGGAGACGTCGACGCAGGCGGCGACCGCCTCGTCTGCCTGCGCCAACTCCTCGACCATGACCCGACACTAGGACAGGTGTACGACACTTTCAGTCGACCATGATCGATCCGTTGTCGGGGCTCGATGCTGATCACGGCAGCTCCGCCACCGAGGCCGACAAGGCTTGATCAGTTGAGGAAGCCGTGCCCGTGCAGTGCCGTGCCGCCTCGTGCCCATGCCGCCTCGTGCCCGTGTAGTGCCACGCCGTGCCCATACCCGCGCCCTCCGCCCCTCCGCGCCGCGTCGTGCCGCGCTGCGCCGCGTCGTGCTGTGCCGCGCTGTGCCGTGCCGCGCTGTGCCGTGCCGTGCCGTGCTGTGCTGCGCTGCGCTGGGCCGCGCCGTGAGCCGCGCCGCGCCGTGTCGCGCCGCGCCCTGCGCCGTTCCGTCCTTGATCGCGGCTGTCGGCCGGGCCTAGGTGCCGCGACGGGCGCTGGCGAGCGCATCCAGCGAGAGGAGGATCAACTAACCGGTTGGCCCAGGGTCGGTGGTGCCGTGGTCAGTCGCGCCGGATGAGGCCTGGGCCGGCGATGATGTCGATGTCGCCGTCGGTGATCTCGTGGCCGGCGGCGCAGCGGAGCACCGCGCGGATCGGTTCGCCGCAGTCGTGGTGGGTGGCGACGACGGACGGGCCGGTGTCGGTGGCGGCCCAGGTGTCGCCCCAGTTGCGCAGTGCGGTGATGACGGGCAGGAGGTCGCGGCCCTTGCGGGTGAGTTGGTACTCGTGGCGGGTGCGCTGCCCGGGCTCGCGGTAGGGGATTCGTTCGAGCAGTTCGGCGGCGACCATGTCCTTGAGGCGGGCGGCCATGGCCGGCTCGCCGACGCCGACCCGGCGGACGAAGTCGTCGAAGCGGCGTGTGCCGAGCAGGGCCTCGCGCATGATCAGGACCGTTGACCTGCTGCCCACGATGTCCATCGCCCGGGCTACCGAGCAGTTCTCGCTCGTCCAGGAATCGCGATCGTCTCGTAGGTCCTCCATGCCGACCAGCCTACCTGACTTGCATGAAGGCTAGCCAGGTGCTTCACTGGATCGTGCTGACTTCAGCATACGCAAGTCAGGCCATCAGCTTGAAGGATCTTCAGTGACCACCAGCGCCACGGCCCCGACCCCGCCCGGAGCGACGCCGCCCGGAGCGACCCCGCACGGAGCGACGCCTCACGGAGCGACCCCGCACGGGAAGATCCCACCCGGATCAGCCACCCCTACCCGCTCGTCCCTGCGCGGCTCCCGCCCGGTGACCCTGATCGCCATGTGCCTGGGCGCGATGATCACGTTTCTGCAGATCACCGCGACCGTCTCCGCGTTGACCACCATCCAGCGGGACCTGCGGGTCGACCCCACCACTCTGGTCTGGATCCCCAGCGCGTACACCCTGATGGTGGCGAGCGTCGTGCTGTCCGCGGCCACCTTGGGCAGCCGCTTTGGCCGTAAGCGCATGTTCGGTGCCGGGGTCGTCGCGATGATCGTCGGCGCAGCGGTCGTGGCTGAGGCTCCGACCGTCGGGTGGGTGATCGTCGGGCAGTTGGTCGCCGGCCTCGGCGGAGCGCTGATCCTGCCGAACAGCCTGGCGATCCTCGGCGCGACGTTCACCGATCCGCACCGACGGACCGAGGTCATCACCGCCTGGTCGGCGGCGTCCGGCATCGGCCTCGCGATCGGCCCACTCATCGCCGGCTTCCTGCTGCGGCACTACCAGTGGCACAGCGTCTACCTGTCGACGATCGCGCTGGGTCTGGTCACCCTCGTCGTCGCCATCGTCGGGGTGGTCGAGTCCCGGCCGAGCGCTGCCCGACTCGACGTGCCCGGCCTGCTGCTGGGGACCGTCGCCATCGCAGCCGCCGTCTACGCGCTGATCCAGGGCGGCAAGGTCGGCTACACCGACCCGGTGGTGTCGACGGCCTGGGTCGTCGCGGTCGTCGCACTTGTCGCGTTCGTGCTGGTCGAGCTGCGGACCAGTGCGCCGATGCTCGACGTGCGGCTGTTCCGGTCCGCCTCGTTCAGCGCCGTCATGGTCGTCGGCGCGGTGTCGCTGTTCGGCTTCACCGGCGTGGCGATCCTGCTGGTCCTCTTCCACGAACGTGCCCAGGCGCTCAGCCCGCTGGACACCGGCTGGCGAATGCTGGTGCTCTTCGGCGCGTACGTGCTGGTCGCCTTCGGCGCCGGGCGCGCGATCCGCCGTACCGGATTCAAGGCGCCGTTGACCCTTGGTCTGGTCCTCGGTGCGGTGGCCAGTTTCGCGCTGGCCAACCAGGGGCCGACCACGTCGTTCGGTGACCGGTGGGCGCTGTTCGCGTTGTTCGGCGCGGCCACCGGACTGGTGGTGGCGCCGGCGACGGCGGCGGCGTTGGCCAGCGTCGCGCCCGCCCAGGCCGGTATGGCCTCCGGTGCGGTGAACGCCGCCCGCCAGGTCGGCTCGGTACTCGGCTCGTCCCTGCTCGGCACGCTCCTGACGACCACGATGGTGGCCGACCTGCCGGACCGGCTCGCCGCGCACCAGATCGACGAACCCACCCGGACCGCCGTGCGGGCGGCGGTGGCCTCGGGCGTCAACGGCAGCCAACCCCTGCCCGACCCGGTCCGGACGGCGATCGCGGAGGCACTGACCTCCGGTGTCCAGGCCGGGCTGCGGGTCACCGGCATCGTCTTCCTCGTCACCGCGGTGCTGGCGCTCGCCCTGATCCGCAACCGGCCGCACCAGCACTGAGCCGCACGAACGCTAGGAGCCGAGCGCGTCCAGTTCCTCGATGACGTCGGTCGGCAGTTTCAGGTCGGCCGCCGCCATGTTCTCCCGCAGGTGCGCCAGGCTGGAGGTGCCGGGGATCAGCACGGTGGTGGGAGAACGCTGAAGCAGCCAGGCGAGGGCGACCTGCTGCGGTGAGGCGCCCAGTCGGGCGGCCACGTCGTCGAGCGTGTCGGACTGCAACGGCGTGAACCCGCCGAGCGGGAAGAACGCCGCGAACGCGATGTTCTCCGCCGCGCACCTGTCGACCAGGGCGTCATCCCGGCGGTTGGCGAGGTTGTAGAGGTTCTGCACGGTGACCACCGGCGCGATGCGCTGGGCCTCGTCGAGCTGGTCGAGCGTCACGTTGCTGAGCCCGAGGTGCCGGATCAGGCCTTCCTGCCGCAGCTCCGCCAGGGCGGAGAACTGCTCACCGAGCGGCGCGTCGCCGGTGCCCTCCGCCACGCCCACCCGCAGGTTGACCACGTCGAGGACGTCCAGGCCGAGATGCCGGAGGTTCTCCCGGACCTGAGCCTTGAGGTCGTCCGGCTCCTGAGCCGGGATCCACGAGCGGTCGGCGCCGCGGCGCGCGCCGACCTTGGTGACCAAATGCAAATCCTGGGGGTACGGGTGGAGCGCCTCGCGGATCAGCTCGTTGACCACGACGGGCCCGTAGAAGTCGCTGGTGTCGATGTGTCGGACGCCCAGGTCGACGGCCTCGCGGAGCACGGCGAGCGCCTGCTCGCGGTCGCGGGGCGGGCCGAAGACACCCGGGCCGGCCAACTGCATCGCCCCGTAGCCCATCCGGCTCAGGGTGAGGCCGTCAGCGGGGGTGAGGGCACCGCCGGGAAGGTTCTCGCTCATCTCGTCCTCTTGTCTCGGTAGTCGTGGTGACATCCCGGGCCGAACGGATCCGACCCATCAACGACTGTCCGCCGCGAGTGACCTGGGCGGCAGGGCGAGCTGTTCCTGGTAGTGACACAGCCAGTCACCGGGCCGCCCGGCGATCTACCGTCGGTGGCATGGACGCGACGAACCCGCTCGGCGACTTCCTGCGCGCCCGCCGGGAGCAGACCCGGCCCGAGGACGTCGGGCTCGGCCCGGGGGTGGGCCTGCGCCGGGTGCCGGGGCTGCGGCGCGAGGAGGTGGCGATGCTGGCCGGCATCAGCGCCGACTACTACCTCCGACTGGAGCAGGGTCGCGAGCGGCATCCCTCGGTGCAGGTCCTCGATGCCCTCGCCGGGGTGTTGCGACTGGATCCGGAAGCCACCGCGTACATGATCGGGTTGAGCCGGGCGCGGTCGCGGCGGGCGGCCCGATCGGCCGCCGAGCGGGTGCCGGCCAGCATCCTGCACCTGCTGCGGCAGCTCTCCATGCCGGCCTTCGTGCAGAATCGCTACCTGGACATCCTGGCCTCCAACCCGATGGCGAGGGCGCTGTCGCCGAATCTCGCCCCGGGTGCCAACCGACTCCGCGCGGTGTTCCTGGACGAGGCCGAGCGGGAGCTGTTCCGCGACTGGCGGCAGGCGATGCAGAGCGTGGTGGGGCAGATGCGTGCCGACTCGGGCGGGGCCACGGACGACCCGCGGTTGACGGCGCTGGTGGGGGAGTTGTCCCTCAAGAGCGACTGTTTTCGGCAGTTGTGGGCGCGCCACGAGGTGCGTCGGCGGGAGGGCATCGTCAGCCGGCTGCACCACCCCGAGGTGGGCGACCTGGACCTCTACTGCGACAAGCTCGCCGTGGCGGGCGCCGACGGGCAGCTGCTGGTGATCTACCACGCCGAGCCCGGTACGGAGTCCGCCCGCTCGTTGGCGCTGCTCGGCTCGATCGCCGCCAGCAGTGCGGACGACGTGCCGGACAGCCTTCGACCCGGCGACCCGGCCCGCGGGTTGACCGAAGGACGGGCTTGACGAAGGTTGTTTGTGAGTGCACACTTACAAACATGCGATCCACCGCCGAGGCCCGCCGGGTCACCGTCCTGAACACCGCGGTGTCGGTGTTCGCGCGCGCCGGCTTCCACGCCACCCCGGTCACCGCCGTGGCCGCCGCCGCCGGCATCTCCGAGGCGTACGTCTTCCGACTCTTCTCCGGCAAGCTCGGCTTGTTCGTGGCGGCGGCCGGGGCGTGTTTCGACCGGATCGCCGAAGCGATCGAGGCGGGCGCGGAGCGCGCCGGGGGTGACAGCCCGGAGGAGGTCCTCGACGCCATGGGTGGCGCCTACGCGGAGCTGATCGCCGATCGCGACCTGCTGCTCTTCCAGGTGCAGGCGCAGGCCGTCACGGACATCCCGGAGGTCGCCGAGGCGGTGCGGGCCGGCTACCGGCGGGTCGCGACCTTCGTGCAGAGTCGGGCCCGGGCCAGCGACGCGCAGGTGCAGCAGTTCTTCGCGTACGGCCAGTTGTGCCACCTGATCGTGACGGCCGGCCTGGAGCAGGTCCCGGAGCCCTGGGCCCGCGCCCTGACCGCCGGCATCCGCCACCCCTGACCGACCCCGATGCTGGGCCGCCTCGGCGGCCCAATCTTTTGCCCAACTAAGTGTGTGAGTGCACACTTACAAACAAAGGAGAACCCGATGACCACCGACACGACGATCACCGAAGTGGTTCTGCCCGGCGTGGTGGAGCCTGACGGCCTCCTGCTGCACCGACGCGCGATGCCCGTCCCCGCCCGGGGGCAGGCGCTCGTCCAGGTCGAGGCCACCGGCATCTCGTTCGCCGAGCAGCAGATGCGCCACGCGCTCTACCCCGGCCAGCCGAAGTTTCCGTTCGTGCCCGGCTACGACCTGGTCGGCACGGTGCGGGCGGTCGGCCCCGGCGGCGACGACGCGCTGGTCGGCACCCGGGTGGCGGCGGTCACCAAGACCGGCGCCTGGGCCACGCACGCGCTCGTCGACATCGACGCCCTGGCCCCGGTGCCCGCCGGTCTGGACCCTGCTGCGGCCGAGACCGTCGTCGTCAACGGGGTGACCGCCTGGCAGATGCTGCGGAACGCCAGCCTGACGGCCGGACAGACGATCCTCGTGCACGGCGCGAACGGCGGCGTCGGGAGTGTGCTCGTCCAACTCGGCCGACACCTCGGCCTGCGGGTCATCGGCACCGCCGCCGAACGGCACCACGCCGGGCTGCGCGAACTCGGTGTCGAACCGCTCGACTACCGCGACCCGGACCTGGCCGCGCGGGTCCGTGAGCTGTCGCCGGGCGGGGTCGACGCCGTCTTCGACCCGGTCGCCGGCCCGGGCGTACGGACGTCGTACGCCCTGCTCGCCCCCGGCGGCACATTGGTCGTCTACGGCAACGCCGCCGCCGTCGGCACCGGGCAGTCGGTCGCGTGGGTCTTCGTGAAGCTGCTGGCCCGCCTCTACACCTGGAACGCCCTGCCCAACGGCCACCGCGCCGGCTTCTACAACTTCTGGGCCGGCCAGCTCACCCGGCGCGCCGCGTTCCGCCGTCGCCTGCGTACCGACCTCGGCATCGTGCTCGACCTGCTGCGGCAGGGCGTGATCGTGCCGCAGATCGCCGCCCGCTACCCGCTCAGCGAGGTCTCCGCGGCGCTGGTGTTCGCCGAAAACCGCAGCCGGGCCGGCAAGGTGGTGCTGGAGCCCTGACCTCCGGCCCCGCCCGGGGCGCTGCCGTCTCGGGCCGGAGGCGGCCCGGTCGTCACGACCCGCCCTGGGGCGTAGGCCACTCGTGGACGCCGGGCGCCCGGCGGGCGAGGTAGCCTCACGCTCGCACTACGTACTCCTGCTACCGGGGAGGACAGGGGGAGGTGGAGCGTGGCCGACATCGGCGAGGTGGTCCGTTGGCTGCAGCTCAACGCGCCCCGGGGCGGCCCGGACGAGGTGTCGCAGTTGGTTGCCCGCGCGGCGCCCCAGATCGATGCCAGCGAGATCGTCATCTATCTGGCCGACTACACGCAGACCCTCCTCGTGCCGCTGCTCGGCGCGGGTGCCGACCGGGACCAGTTGTCCATCGAGACGACGCTCGCCGGCCGGGCCTTCACCACCCTCGACATCCAGCGCGCGCCCGACAACCCGGACCGGCTGTGGGTGCCCCTGCTGCTCGGGTGCGAGCGGATGGGCGTACTGGAAGTCGTCTCGCCGGCCGCCGCCGACGAGGCGATGGACGCCCCGGCCTGGGAGGTGGCGGTCAACGTCGCCCAGATCCTGGTGAACCGCCGGCTCTACGGTGACGTGGTCGAGCGGATGCGGCGGCGGATGCCGATGCAGGTCGCTGCCGAGATCGTGTGGGGCCTGCTTCCGCCGCTGACCTTCGCCACCGACGATCTGGTGGTCACCGCCATCCTCGAACCGTGCTACGACGTCGGCGGCGACATCTTCGACTACGCGTTGAACGACGACGTGCTCAGCGTCGGGCTCTTCGACACCTGCGGGCACGGCATCAAGGCGAGCACCCTGGCCTCGCTGGTGGTCAGCGCGTACCGCAATGCCCGTCGGTGTGGCCTCGACCTGGTCGACACGGCGATCAGCATCGACCGGTGGGTACGCGCCGAGCATCCGAACTTCTTCGCGACCGGGTTGCTCATCGAGCTGGACCGCCGGACCGGCCGGCTCAACATGATCAACGCGGGGCATCCCGGTGCGATGTTGCTGCGCGACGGCAAGGCCGTTCGGGAACTACCCGGGCCGACCGCGTTGCCGCTCGGCCTGGGCCACATGTCACCCCGTCGACCGCGGGTGCACGTGGAGGATCTGCACCCGGGCGACCGCATCCTCGCCTACACCGACGGCATCACCGACGCCCGTAGCGAGCAGGGGGAGCAGTTCGGGCTGGACCGGCTCGTCGACTTCGTCAACCGCGCCCTGAACGACGGGCTGCCCAGCCCGGAGACGATGCGTCGCCTGGTCCGCGCGGTCGTCGGCTACCAGGACGACCAGCTTGAGGACGACGCCACGGCCCTCTTCGTGGAGTGGCGGCCACCGCACCTGCCGCTCGCGCACCTCCGCGACCTCGCCGCGCTCCGACCCTGACCTCTCGCACGCAGTGGGATTTTGCACTCGCAGTGCACTTGTCTCCGATTGCGGGGCTGTCTAGCGTCACCTCATGGCTGACTCATGGACCTTCGCCGTGGCGCGTGACGACCTCGGGCAGACGACGCTCGTCGATGGCTCCATCCCCGTCCTGTCCGACGGCGAGGCGCTGCTGCGCGTGGACCGCGTCGGCCTCACCGCCAACAACGTGACCTACGCGGTGCTCGGCGACTCGATGCGGTACTGGCAGTTCTTCCCACCGGCGGCCCACGGTCTCGGGCCGCAGTGGGGTCTGCCGCCACTCTGGGGCTTCGCCGAGGTGGTCGCCTCGGCGGTGGCCGGTGTCGAGGTGGGGCAACGGGTCTACGGCTACCTCCCGCCCGCCGGTCACCTCGTGGTGCGGCCGGACCGGGTGGACGCGTCCGGGTTCCGCGAGGCGAGCCCGCACCGGGCCGAGCTGCCGTCGCCGTACAACGCGTACCGGTCGACCACCGGCGACCCGGCGTACCAGCGTGACCAGGAGGACCTGCTGATCCTGTTCCGGCCGCTGTTCTTCACCTCGTTCATGCTGGCCGACCAGGTCGCCGACAACGACTTCTACGGTGCCGAGGCGCTGCTGGTGTCGTCGGCGTCGAGCAAGACCGCGTACGCCGCCGCGTTCGAGCTGCACCGGCGCGGACCGCGCCTGGTCGGTCTCACCTCACCGGGCAACCTGGCGTTCACCCGGTCGCTCGGCTGCTACGACGAGGTCGTGTCGTACGACGACATCGACGCCCTCGACGTGGTCCCGAGCGGCTACCTCGACCTGTCCGGCGCGCCCTCGACCCGCGCCGCCCTGCGTCGACGTCTCGGCGACCGGCTCGTCCGGGACATCGCGGTCGGGCTCACCAACCAGACGCCGAACGCCGACGCCGCCGAGGAGGTGTTCTTCGCGCCGGTGCAGATGCGTAAGCGCAGCCACGACTGGGGCCGCGACGGGCTCGACCAGCGGTTCACCGAGGCGTGGCAACGCTTCGCCGCCGTCGTGAGCCGGTGGCTCGACGTTCGGGTGGGTGCCGGGCCGGCGGCCCTCCAGCACGCGTGGCTCGACGTCCTCGCCGGTCGTACGCCGCCCCGGGTGGGCCACGTCGTCCAACTGTGACCCGGCTCAGGTGGTGGTGTCGTCGGCGAGCTTCTGACGGAGCGTGGCCAGTGCGCGGGTGATCAGTCGGGACACGTGCATCTGCGACACGCCGATCCGGTCGGCGATCTGGGCCTGGGTCAGGTTGCCGTTGAAGCGCAGGCTGAGGATCTGGCGCTCGCGTTCCGGCAGCGTCGCGAGAGCCGGGCCGAGGGCGACGCGGATCTCGACGAGATCGATCTCGTGGTCGTCGGCGCCGAGGGTGTCGCCGAGTTCCCGGTTGCCGTCGCTCCCGATCGGGGTGGACAGCGACGTGGCCCGGTAGGCACGCGCGCCCTCCAGCCCTTCCAGGACGGTCTCCTCGGACACGTCGAGGTAGGAGGCGATGTCGGCCACCGTGGGCAGGCGACCGAGGGTCTGGGTCAGGACGCCGTTGGCGGCGCTGATCGACAGGCGTAGCTCCTGCAGGCGGCGGGGCACCCGCACCGCCCAGGTGCGATCCCGGAAGTATCGCTTGATCTCGCCGATGATGGTGGGGATGGCGTACCCGCTGAAGTCGATCCCCCGGCTGTGGTCGAAGTTGTCGACGGCCTTGATGAGCCCCACCGAGGCGGTCTGGGCCAGGTCGTCGTCGGGCGCGCCGCGTCCGCTGTAGCGGCGCGCCAGGTGCCGGGCGAGCGGCAGCCACGCCTCGATGGTGCGCTCCCGCAGCGCCGGGCGCCGAGGGTCGTGCGGCGAGGTCGCCGCCAGGGCGGCGAGGAGATCCTCCGGGCTCTGATCGCTGTCGCGCCGGCCGACCCGGGTGCTGGTGGCGTTGGTGGCGGTGCGTGTGGCGTTCTCGACGATCGTGGACATGGGTGGTCCCTCCGGCGTTCGCCCGTCGATCGGATCGACCGGAAGGATCTCCGAACCGGCTGTCGCCGGGGCGCACCTGCGGGCAGGAGCGCGCTGTCGCAAGGCCACGATCACGGGCCTGGCCACCGCGTCATGTCGTTCACGTGCTGAAACGACCCTACCCGAACGACCGACTATTTACTACCCGAAAGTATGACCCGGGGCAGGTCTGGGCCGTTCGGAGAAGGGGGTGCGCTCCAGCTCAGCCGCGCTGGGCGGGGGCGTCGACCGCAGCCGAGGCCGGCTGGGCGGGCTCCACCGCGAACGGGTGGCGCAGTCGCCGCATGGCCTCCTCGCTGCTGTCGAAGGTCACCGCCGGTCCGTCCAGCACGTCACCGGGCGACGTGGCGAGGAACAGTGCGCGGCGAGGGTTGTCGTTCGATGTCATGCAGGAATCCTGTCTGAGCGAAAGGGGTGCGCCGGGGCCTCGGCAACGTCGGCCGTGCGACCTGGTGGCGCTTCGGCGCACACGCTGGCGCCCGAACTCTGGTGCCCTGGTTGCGCGGGCGAGCGAGCGCCCGGCGACACCGACACCCCGCACCATACCCGCCGCCGCCGACACATATGCGCCGCCGACGGAACCGCCTCGCTTGTGGCGAACCGGCCGCCCGGGAATTCTGTAATCCCACCCGCTGCCGCGAGTCTCCGATCTTGAGGGCGGTCAGCACACCAGCGTGGGCGCCGCGCGGATGAGCACCAGAGGAGTGAGACCCATGTCGTCAGCCGGTCGAGCACTGCCCGATGTCGGGTTGGTCGTCGCGGCCCGGCAGGGCGACCAGCGCGCGCTCGACGACGTCGTCGCGGCCTCGCTCCCGCTGGTCTACAACATCGTCGGGCGTGCGCTGCGCGGCCACGCCGACGTCGACGACGTGGTCCAGGAGACGTTGGTACGGGTGATCCGGTACCTGCCGGCGCTCAACGACCCGGCGGCATACCGGTCCTGGCTGGTGGCGATCACCATCCGCCAGGTGCGGGACTGGGAGACGCGCCGCCGTGTCGCGCTCAACCGCGATGCCGGGCTGGACGCGATCCACAACGTGCCCGACCCCGCCTCCGACTTCGCGGGGATGACCATCCTCCGGCTCGGCCTCACCGACCAACGACGCGAGGTCGCCGAGGCGACCCGCTGGCTCGACCCGGACGACCAGGAACTGCTCTCGCTGTGGTGGCTGGAGGAGACCGGCGAGATCGACCGGAACGAGGTCGCCGACGCGCTCGGGTTGTCGCCCGGGCACGTCGCGGTGCGGATCCACCGGATGAAGGAGCAGATCCAGAGCGCCCGGGGCGTCGTACGCGCGCTCCGCGCCCGCCCCGGCTGCCCGGACCTGGGCGCCGTGACCGCCGAGTGGGACGGCACGCCCAGCTCGCTGTGGCGCAAGCGACTGGCCCGACACGTCCGTGACTGCGCGTTCTGCGGACGGCTGGGAACCACCCTCCTGCCGATCGACCGACTGCTCGCCGGCATGCCGTTGCTGCCGCTGCCGGCGGGTCTCGGCGTCCACCTGCCGAGCGCTGCCGCCCCGGCGGCCGCCGCGCAGGCCGTCCCGCCGCCCGGCCCGACCGCCGCGCCCGCCGCGGCACCGACGGCACCCGGCCCGGTGCCCACCGACGCGGGCGGCGGCCCGAGCGTCGTCGACCTCGCGGTGAACCGGCCCCGTGGCCTCGTGCCGTCCCTCGCCGCCGGGGTGGCCGCCGCCGTCCTGGCCATCACCATGGCGGTGGTGATCCAGCCGGACGACCCGTCCGCGCCCTCGTGGGCTGCGCCGCCGTCTGCCGCTCCCACCGCCGTCGCCACCCCGAGCGTCGCGCCCTCGCCGAGCGCACGCCCCTCGTCGAAGGCTCCGGTAGCGCCGGCGGTCAGCTCTGCCCGCAAGGGCGTCGGGGTGTGGAACTTCGCCGGGGCGAGTCAGGCGTTGGCGAACTCCAAGGCCGGCTGGTACTACACCTGGGGCACCCAGCACCCGGGGATCAGCACGCCGCGCGGCGCGACGTTCGTGCCGATGATCCGCAGCGCGGAGAACGTCACCGCCGCAGAGCTGGCCCGGGCCAGGGCCGCCGGGCCGTACCTGCTCACCTTCAACGAGCCGGACCTGCCCGAGCAGGCGAACATGACCGTCGAGCAGGCGTTGGACCTGTGGCCGCAGCTGATGGCGACGGGCAGCAAGCTGGGCAGCCCGGCGGTCGCCTGGGGTGCGCCGGACCCGCAGGGTTGGCTGGACAGGTTCATGACCGGCGCTCAGGCCCGCGGCCACCGGGTGGACTTCATCACGCTGCACTGGTTCGGCGCCGACTTCACGACCGCCACCGCGGTGGCCCAACTCCGGCAGTATCTCCAGGCCGTCTACCAGCGCTACCGGAAGCCGATCTGGCTGACCGAGTTCGCGCTGATCCGCTTCGCCGGGGGCGGTTCGCAGTTCCCCAGCCAGCAGCAGCAGGCCGCCTTCCTCACCGCCGCCACCGCCATGCTCGGTCAACTCCCCTACCTACAGCGCTACGCCTGGTTCGGGCTGCCCGCCACGGACAAGGATCGGTCCGGACTGTTCAGCGACGGGGCCCAGGCGACAGTGGTCGGCCGCGCGTTCCAAGCCGCCCGGTGAGCGCCGACGATCGGATGGACGAGCAGAGCATGGCGCAGCGTCGAGGTCTTCGCGTACGGGCCGGGCGGCTGGTCGGCGTCGCCGCGACCCTGGTCGCCACGGCGGTGGCCGTCGGGCTCAGCCAGGGCTGGGGCCGCACCAACCCGGCACCGGAAACGTCGACGGCGGCGGCGTCGTCGGCCGCCGCGGTGCCGACCGCCCCGGTGGTGCTCAACGGCACCGACGACGCCTTCATCCAACTGCTGATCCCGATGAACGAGGGCGCGCTCGCGCTGATCGACCAGCTCGACACCCGCCCGGCGGATCCGTCCCTGCGGGCCCTGCTCGGCGAGGTCCGGAAGGCCCATCAGGCGGAGTTGCGGGACCTGCGGGGGCTCCTGGCCGCGGGCAACGTGCCCGAGCTGAACATTCACGAGGGGCATCAGATGCCCGGCATGGTCACCCAGGCCAGCCTCGCCGAGCTGCGTGCCGCGTCCGACACCGAGGTGTCGTCCCGGGCGGCCGGCCTGATCCGGGCGCACCTCGCGCAGACCGTGGTGCTGTGCCGGGGCGAGCAGACCGCCGGGGGCAGCCCGGAGCTGAGGGCGCTCGCCGGCCGGATCCAGCAGGCGCGGGCCGCCGAGCTGAACGCGTTGGACGACCGGCCCGGCGCGCCCACCGCCGCATCGGGCGGCTGAGCATGCGGCCCGGAGGTCCGGCCGATGCGAACGTCTGATCTGCACGTCGACGTCCACCCACAGTTTCGGGCGTCCCGTCCCGCCGCCCACCGTGCCGTCGCGTCGGACGCCGTCCGCCCGGTGCGGCGCGCGACGCACCGGACCCGCAACGCGCCCCTGCCCGAGGCGGTCGCCCCGGCACCGGTTGCCGGCTGGCGCGGTGGTCACCGGCGCGCCGCGGGCCGGGCCACCATCGTCGCCTCGGTCCTGACGGTCGGCCTCGGGTGGCTGATCGCGATCCTGGTCGCGCCGCACGTCACCCTCTCTCCGGGTGCGCGGATGGTCGCCCTCTTCTGCCACCTGACCTGTCTGGTGGTGGGCTTCGGAGCGGTGCTGACGGTGGACTGGTTCAGCCTGCGCTGGCTGCTGCGCCGGGAACCGCTCGGCACCGTGCTCACCGCCGCCCGCGGCGCGCACCTGCTCATCTGGCTGGGTCTGGTGGGTCTGCTCGCCAGCGGGGCCGCCCTCGGACCGGACACGTCGTCCGGGCTGGTCTGGGTCAAGTTGCTGGCGGTGCTGGTGGTCGGCGTCAACGGGCTGTTCCTCGGCCGGGTCCGGGACCGGCTCGTGGCGGTGCAGGGCCGCCCACCCTGGTCCGCCCTGCTACCCGGTGTCGCCGCCGCCACGATCTCGCAGCTCGCCTGGTGGACAGCGACCCTCGTCGGCTTCTGGAACGCCAACGGCTGACGGTCGGTGCTCAGGCCGGCGTCGGATGCCTCTCCGCGAACCGGTCACGGGTCAGGAACGCGAGTTGAGCCCGCTTGTCCGGCATGTCGATCTCGGAGTCGAAGGTGAAACCCTCGATCTCCAGCCGGCGCAGGGCGAGGTGGTTGCGGACGTCCGGCTCCACCACGATGCGCTGCGCGGCCGGGTCGCGGAACAGGAAGCGGGCGATGGCCGGGCCCGCCGCGTTGGTGAGGCTGCGGGCGAGGCGTCGGTCGGGGCTGAGCAGCAGGTGCATCCCCACGTCACCGGGCTGGACGGGGTAGCGCTCGCCGACCGGGTCCGCCTCGGGCTGATAGCTCTGGAAGAGGCCGACCGGCTCCCCGTCGACCGTGATCAGGTACGCGTGGTGCGTCGGCAGACCGTCCACAAAGGCGTAGATCTCGCGAACCTCGTCGAGGGTGTGCGAACCCATGCCCCAGAAGGAGTTGCGGGGCATGGTCACCCAACCGTGCAGGAGTGCGGCGTCCCGGTCCGGGTCGACGGTCACCAACGACAGCTCACCGAGACCGGCGATCTTCTCCTGGTACGTCATCGGGCGCTGTCCTCTGTTCCATCCGGGGCGCAACTTAGGTTAACCTCCCCTAACCAAGGATGACCTTACCTGGAGGGGTGCGTGAAACGGAACTGGGAGGCCCTGGTCCTCAAGGCCATGGGCGGGCGGGACTTTCAGTTGACCGTCCTGGGCACCGAGTCAGTCGACGGCCACTACCAGCGACTCCTCCTGGACGGGGGTGGCCTGCTGGAGGCGTGCGGGGTGCACCCCACGATGTGGATCCGGCTGTGGTTCGACAACGACGGGCGAGCCCACCAACGCGCGTACACGCTGGTCGACCCCGACCCGGCCACCGGTCGATTCACCCTCGAATTCGCTCTCCACGACGGCTGCGCGGCCCGCTGGGCCACCACGGCCACCATCGGCGACACCATCAGCGCGACGGTGCAGGGCAGCGCCTTCGAACTGCCCGACCCCGCGCCCGAGCACCTCTACCTGGTCGGTGACGCGGCCTCGCTGCCCGCGGTGAACAGCCTGCTCGACGCCGGTGCCGACATCCCGGCGACGGTGTGGCTCGAGTACGCCCACGAGGGTGAGAAGGCACTCGCGCTGCGGGCGCGGACGCACCACGACGTCACCTGGGTGCCGCGGCGCGATGCGGGTCAGCACCTCGTCGACACCGTCTGCGCTGCCCTGCCGACCAGCGGTGCGGGCCACTACTGGGTGGCCTGCGAGGCGGCCACCACCCGGGGCATCACCCGACACCTCCGCAAGACGCTCGGCGTCGACAAGGACCGGCTGACCTCCCTCGGCTACTGGAAAGCGGCATGAAGGGCCGACTCGGCACCCTGACCGCGCTGTACGTCACCCAGTACCTCGGCGTCGGCTTCATCACCGTCGGGCTCACCGCCATCCTGCGCGACGGCGGCACCTCGCTGGACACGCTGGCGCTGTTGCAGATCGTCGGTCTGATCTGGCCCATCAAGTTCCTCTGGGCGCCGATCCTCGACCGGTACGGCTCACGGCACCGCGGGCACTACCGCTCCTGGCTGCTCGTGCTCCAGACCGCTCTGGTGCTCGCGCTGCTGGCGTTGCTGCCCTTCGCCAGTCCGGCCGACGCGCTCGGCCCGATCGTCGCGATCTGCGCCGCGTACGTGTTCTTCTCGGCCACCCAGGACATCGCCGTGGACGCCGTCGCGGTCCGGATGCTGGCCGACTCGGCGCGGGGGACGGGTAACGGCATCCAGGTGGCGGCGAGCTACCTCGGCAACCTGCTCGGCGGCGGCGCCTGCGTCCTGGTCTACGACCAGTTCGGCTGGGCGCCGGCGATCGGCCTGCTGGTCGCGATGACGGCGGTCGGCCTGGTGGTGGTGTGGCGGTTCCGGGAGCCACCCCGCACCGATCGGGTGGAACGGGTCGGCGCGGCCTACCGGGCGTTGCTGTCGGTGTTCGGCCAGCCGGGCTGCCGGTGGTGGACCTTCGGCGTGGTGCCACTGGTCTACGTCGGCGCGGGCATGGCGTACGCCCTGGTCACCCCGGCGCTGGTCGACGCCGGGTGGTCGTTGGGTCGGATCGGCGTCGTCACCGGTGTGGTGACCAGTGTCCCGGCCATCGTGGCGGGCCTGGTCGCGGGGCTCGGCATCGGGCGGTTCGGGCGCGGTGGCGTGCTCGTGATCGGCGGCGGGGCGCTGACGGTGTCGACGCTGTTGCTGCTGCCGCTGATGAACGGCCGCGCGCCGCTGGGCGGAACGGTCGCCGCGCTCTGCTGCTTCATGGTCGCCTACACCATCGCCAACGTCGTGCTCTACACGGTCAACATGGACTACTCCCGACCCGACACCGGTGGCACCGACTTCACGGTGCTGTCGTCGTTCGGCCTGGTCTGCTCGTTCGTGGCGGCGTCCATCGGTCTCGCGGCGGCCGACCAGGTCGGCTATCCGGCGGTCGCGGTCGCGGCCATCGTGTTGGTGGCCGCCGGCGTCGCCCTCGGCCTCGTCCACCAGCGGCGGTTCCCGCACCGGCCCGGCCCCGTCGGCCCGGCGGCCGAGCAGCCCTCCGAGCAGCCCGCAGTGGACGGCGTCAAGGCGGTGGCGTGACCACGGTCCAGCCGGCCACCGACACCGCGACATCGGCACGACTGCCCCAGCGATGGCTCATCCTGGCCGTGCTGTGCGCCGCGCAACTGGTCGTGGTGTTGGACAACACCGTGCTGACCGTGGCGGTGCCGGTGCTCACCACCGAGTTGGGCGCCAGCACCGCCGAGGTGCAGTGGATGATCAACGCGTACGCGTTGGTGCTGTCCGGGTTGCTGCTCACCGCCGGTAGCGCCGCCGACCGGTACGGCCGCCGTCGAATGCTGCTCGTCGGGCTGGTCCTGTTCGGGGTCGGCTCGCTGGCCGCCGGTCTGGCCAGCATCAGCGGGCAGTTGATCGCCGCGCGAGCCGGGATGGGCGTCGGTGGCGCGCTGCTGGTCACCGCGACGCTCGCGGTGGCGATGCAGGTCTTCGACGCCACCGAGCGGTCCCGGGCGATCGGCATCTGGGCCGCCACCAGCGCGTTGGGCTTCGCCGTCGGGCCACCGATCGGCGGCACCATCCTCGCGCATCTGCCGTGGGGCGCGATCTTCCTGATGAACGTGCCGATCGTGCTGGCCTGCCTGCTCGTCGCTCGCGCGCTGGTCCCGGAGTCCCGCGGGCCGGCCGGCGGCCGACTCGACGTGCTCGGCGCCGTGCTCTCCACCGCCGGTCTGACCGCTGTCGTCTGGGCGATCATCTCCGGGCCGGAGCGCGGCTGGGCGTCGACCGAGGTGATCGGCGCGGCCGTCGTCGGCGTACTCCTGCTCGGGATCTTCGTGCGGTGGGAGCGACGGATCGCGCACCCGATGCTGGACATGCGCTTCTTCCGGGACCGGCGCTTCGTCGGTGCGATCTCCGGCGTCGTGCTGATCACGTTCGGTGCCACCGGCGCGCTGTTCCTGCTCACCCAGCACCTCCAGTTCGTCAGGGGTTACCCCGCCTGGGAGGCCGGTCTGCGGATGGCACCCTTCGCGCTGTCCATCGTGCTGCTCAACGTCAGTGGTGTCGTCGCGAGCGTGATCCGTCGGCTCGGCCTCGCGGTCGTCATCGCCGTCGGCATGACGCTGCTGGCGGCCGGTCTGGCGCTGGTCACCGTCTTTCCGTCCGATGGGTACGGGGTGCTGCTGGTCGGGTTGCTCGTCATGGGTGTCGGCTGCGCACTGGCCAATCCGGCCATCGTCGAGGCGGTGATGAGCGCGATCCCGGCGGCGAAGGCCGGCGCGGGCGCGGGAGTCGACGGCACCATGACCGAGGTCGGCAGCAGCCTCGGCGTCGCGGTGCTGGGTGCCGTGCTGAACGCCCGGTTCGCGGCGCTGCTGCCGGCGGCCCTGGCCGGTGCCGGGTCGTTTCCCGCGGCCCTCGCCGCGGCCCGTGGGGGAGCCGAGCGGGAGGTGGTGACGGTCGCCTTCGCCTCGGCACTGGAGACGGGGCAGTTGGTGGGCGCGGCTGCGGTGTTGATCGGTGGCCTGGTGGCCGCCGGGTTGCTACACCGGGCAGACCGCAACAAATCCGTCTAATAAGGGTAGGCTACCCTAATAGCGACATCGTGGTAGTCGACGGAGGCGGTATGCAGCTGTACCTGACCGCGCTCAACCCCACCGACGCGCTCCTGGACGGGTTGCTCCCGGCGGCGGCGTCGCTCGGGCTGTCGGCGACCGTGCTGACCGACCGGCCCACGGAATGGCCGTCCGACGTGCGGGTGGCGCGTTGCGCCGTCCGCGACCCGGCCGCTGTGGTAGCGGCGGCGGCACCCGCCCGGCCGGTGGCGCTACTGTCCAACAGCGACCATCTCCAGGAGGCCACCGCGATCGCCGCCCGAAAGCTCGGTCTGCCCGGCAAGGACCCGGACGCCGCCCGTCTCTGCAAGGACAAGGCCGCGGCCCGCCGGGCGATCGCCGCTGCGGGCCTCGATCTGGTACGCACCGTCACCGTCGACCCCGGCACCACGCCGGACGTGCCGACCCTGATGTTCCCGGCGGTGGTCAAACCCCGCGAGGGGGTGGCCAGTGAGGACGCCTACCTGGTGACCGACCACGCCGAGCTGGTCGCCCGGGTCGCCGAGATCCGTGGCCGGCGGTCGGACGTGGCACTGGTGGTCGAGGAGTACCTCGCCGGCGAGCTGCGGACCTTCGAGACCCTCGGCGACGGCACCGAGCTGGCCTCGATCGGCGGATGGCGCACCGGCCTCGGCCCGCCGCCGACCTTCACCGAGCAGAACCTCGCCTGGTCGCCCCCGACGGAGCAGGCACGCACCCAGTTACGGGAGCGGCTCGACGCCCTCGGGGTCGGCTTCGGCGCCTGCCACACCGAGTACGTCGTCTCCGACGGCCGGGTCCGGCTCATCGAGGTGAACTACCGGCTGATCGGTGACCGGATGGACCTGATCCTTGCCGACCTGCTCGGTGTGCCGTTGTTCGAGTACGTCATCCGGCTGCACCTCGGCGAACCCCTGGCCGCCCTCGGCCTTCCCGACACCGTCGACCGCCACGCCCGGGTCGAGTACGTCTGCGCGGACCGGTCCGGCCGTCTCGTCGCCGCACCGGGCCCCCTCGACACCGTCCACGGCGACGTCCGGCTGGGCTGCCGTCCGCTGCGCGAGGTGGGCCGCACCGCCGAACACACCGGCACGAACCGCGACTACCTCGCCGTGCTGCACGGCATCGGTCCCGACGAGACCACCGTCCGGCAGTCGCTGACCGCCCTCCGCGAGCGCCTCCAGTGGACCATCGTCGAGTGAGCGACGAGTGTGAGCGGGAGGTGATCGCCCGGGTGCTCGACGCCCTGCTGCGCGAGGATCACCTCGGCTTGAGCAGTGCCGGCCGAGCGGACGGCCCCGGCTGGTGGCAGGTGCCGCACCCCGACGGCCTGCTGCGCATTCCGGTCCGGGCGGACGGGTTTCAGCAGGCCCTGCGCAGTGCCGCGCCGACGGTGCTGCTGGTGACCCGCGCCGGTGAGACACAGCGCACCGAGACGCTGGACGGACTGTTGGCGCTGCTCGCCCCGTACGACAACGCCGAGGCCGAGGCCGGCTGGCGCAACTTCGGCGTCGAGTGCCGCGCTGACCTGCGGGCCCGACGCCTCGCCGCCGGCAACCGCGCGCGGGTGCTCACCGCAGTGGCCGCCGAGCGGGCCACCACCCCGACCGGCCTGCCGGCGGCGCTCCTGGACGACGTGCTCGCCGCCCACCACGGCCATCCCGTCTACCCCACCGACCGGTGCCGGCACGGTCTCAGCGACGACGAACTGATCCGGTACGCCCCGGAGCACGCCCCACGGTTCGCCCTGCGCTGGTACGCCGCCCCGGCCGACGACGTCCGACTCGCGGGCGAGCTGCCAGCGTGGTGGCCGAGCGCGCCGCGACCGGACCAGCTGCTGCTGCCGGCGCATCCGATCACTGTGAACCGCGACGCGCTCCCGGTGGTCGACCTGCCGGTGACCCCGGTGCGACCCACCCTCTCCATGCGGACGGTGGCGCTCGACCACGACCCGTACCTGCATCTGAAACTGCCGCTGCCGACCGCGAGTCTCGGCGCGCGCAACAGACGCACGCTGCAACCGGGCTCGCTCGCCGACGGCGCGGCCGTCGCCGGGCTGCTCGACCGGATCGCCACCGCCGAACCCGGCTTCGCCGGCCGGATCCGGCACGCCGACGAGAGCACCTGGGCGCACGTCGACGGCGACGAGCGCCGCGGTTTCCTGCTGCGCCGATTTCCCCGCGACCTGGCCGGCGTTCAGGTGGTGCCGGTCGCGGCCCTCGCCGCCGCCGACCCGGTGGCGGGCACGGTCCTCGAACGGGTCAGCCCGCACCAGCCTGTTGCGCTGCTGGAGTCCTACCTGGACCTGCTACTCGACTGGCACGTCTTTCTCTGGCTGCGCCACGGCATCGCGTTGGAGGCGCACCCGCAGAACATCCACCTGCTGGTGCACCCGGACGGGGCTGTCGGGCTGCTCTACAAGGACAACGACGGCGCCCGGCTCGACCCCCGACACGACGGCGCGAACGGGCTCGCCCTGCGCGACGACCGGATGTGGGCGCGCGACCCGCACGAGTTGGCCGACGTGTTCGTCACCATCACCCTGCATCTGGCCGCCGCCGCGCCCCTGGTCGCCCTGGCCGCCCGAGGACTGCCGGTGCCGACACCCGCCGAGGCGCTGGTGCCCCGGCTCGCCGCCGCCCGTGACCGGTGGGGTGACGGACCGGCGGTACGGACCTTCACCGAGCGGGTCCTGCACGCCGCCCGGCTGCCCATCAAGGCGATGCTCACCGCCGGCACCCTGCTGCCCAAACAGCGGCTCGGCTGCGCCGACATCAACAAGTACTACCTGCGTACCGGCCCGAACTACCTCCGGGAGACACGATGACGAGCGCCCAGTTGCGCTCCCGGCCGGCCAGCGACACCGGTCGGCGCGCCGACCTGGCCGCCGCCCACGCCCTCTTCGGCTGTCTGCTGCGCGAGCTGGCCCCGCCGGACGGCACCCCGACCGTTGTCGACGGCGTAGTACGGCTGCACCTGCGGCACCTCGACACCACAGTGCGCTGTGAGGTCGCGCGAACCTCGCCGCTCGGCGCGCACCGCTACAGCGGCCCGGTTCAACGCGGCACCGGCGGCGGACGGTGGGAAGACCTGGACGCGGACGGGTTCGCCGCTCTGGTCGCGGCGGAACTCGCCACCCGTACCGGCCTGGTCAACGACGAGTTCGCCGAGCAGGTCAGGGCCAGTCGGGAGACCGTGGCCCGGCTGCTGGCCGACCGACCGGCGAAGGATCCGACCCCCACCGGTGAGCCCGCCATCGACGCGTACGTCGACTCCGAGCAGTCGCTGGTCTTCGGCCACCCGCACCACCCCACCCCGAAGTGGCGCAGCGGTGACCCGGACAGCTGGCGGGCGTACGCGCCGGAGTTGCGCACCGCGTTCCGGCTGCACTGGCTGGCCGTACCGGACGACCTGACCGCCGACGCGGGGCCGTTCGATCCGCTGGTGACCGCGCTCGACCCGCCACGTCCCCCGCGCGGTTACCGCGTCCTACCGGTGCACCCCTGGCAACTGTCGTTGATCCCGCCCACCCACCCAGGGCTGCGCGACCTGGGGGCGGCCGGTGTGCCGGTACGACCCACGGCGAGCGTCCGGACCCTCTACGCCCCCGGGGCCGACCTGTTCGTGAAGACCAGCCTGCACGTGCGGATCACCAACTGTCTGCGCAAGAACGCCCGATACGAGCTGACCGGAGCGGTGGCGCTGACCGATCTGCTGGCCCGGGTGCCGCTGCCGGACGGGGTGCGGCTGCTGGCCGAGCCCGCCTACCGCACTGTCGACGTTGCCGGCCCGGACGAGGCGTACGGGACGATCCTGCGCGCCGGTCTGCGTCCGCACCTGCGTCCCGGCGACACCCCGGTGCTGGCCGCGGCTCTGGCCGCGACGCCGCTGGTGACAGCGGATCCGGTGGCCTGGTGGCGCGCGTACGTCGGCCTGCTGGTGCCGGCGGTGCTGCGCAGCTGGCTCAGCCACGGCGTCGTGCACGAGGCGCACCTGCAGAACGTGGTCGTCGTGCTCGACCGGGATCACCATCCGGTACGGATGCTGCTGCGCGACCTGGAGGGGGTGAAGCTGGACGCCGACCGGTGGAACACCTGGCCGGACGGCGTCCCGCCGCAGGTCCGCTCCGGTCCCCGGGCCGCTCACCGTCGGATCGTCTACTGCCTGTTCGTCAACCACCTCGGGGGGATCAGCGGGGCCCTCGCCGACGCGCGGCCCGGAATCGAACGGCGGCTGTGGCAGGAGCTGCGCGCCGTCGTCGAGGCGGTGACCGCCGACCTCGGTGAGCCGGCCGAGCTGCGCGCGCTGCTGACCGGGGAACCCTTGCTGGCCAAGGCGAACCTGCTGGTCCGGTGGCGGCGTGACGCCGACCGGGCCGCGCCGTTCGTGCCGGTGCCGAACCCGATGGGTGGGCCACGATGAGCCGGCCGGTCTACGTCCACGACCTCGACGCGCTGGCCGGGCAGGCCCGCGCCATCCGGGCGGCGCTGCCCCGGCCGGTCGAGCTGCTCTACGCGGTCAAGGCCAATCCGGATGCCGGTGTGCTGCGCACCCTCGCGCCGATCGTCGACGGGTTCGAGGCCGCCAGCCGGGGCGAGCTGCGCAGGCTGGCGGAGGTGCTGCCCGGACGGGCGCCCGCCGCGTACGCCGGACCGGGCAAGACCGACGCCGACCTCGCCGCCGCTCTCGCCGCCGGGGTGCACCGCATCCACGTCGAGTCTCCCAGCGAGCTGGCACGACTCGGCGCGCTGGCCACCGCGGCGGGCCGGTCGGCCCAGGTGCTGCTGCGGGTGAACCTGCCGGTCGAAGCGCCGGGCGCGAGCCTGGTGATGGGCGGTGGACCCAGCCCGTTCGGCATGGACCCGGCCGACGCGGTGGCGTGCGCCCGCCGCCCGCCCGCCGGCATCGACGTCCGCGGAATCCACGCCCACCTGGCCAGCGGAGTGGACGCACCGCTCGCCGCGACGGTCGCCGCCGCCGTGGTCGACTGGGCGGTGACCGAGGTCGATGCCGTTGAGGTCGACGTCGGCGGCGGCATGACCGTCGACTACACCGACCCGGACGCGCGGTTCGACTGGGCGGGCTACGGCCAGGCCCTGGCGGACGTCCTCGACCGGCACCCGGGCGTGCGGCTGCGCATCGAGCCGGGCCGGTCGGTCACCGCCTACTGCGGGGCGTACCTCACCGAGGTCGTCGACGTGAAGCGTTCCTACGGCGAGTGGTTCGTGGTGGTGGCCGGTGGGACGCACCACCTACGGACTCCGGCGGCGAAGGGGCACGCGCAGCCGTTCACCGTGCACCCACGGCCGGGTGCCGGTGGCCCCTGCACCGACGGCGGGCCGGTGACCGTGGTCGGGCAGCTCTGCACCCCGAAGGACGTGCTGTCCTTCTCGGCCACCGCGGGGCCGATCGGCGTGGGCGACGTGCTGGCCTTCGCCATGGCCGGGGCGTACGCCTGGAACATCAGCCACCGTGACTTCCTGCTGCACGAGCCCCCGCTCTTTCGCACCGGTGACCTGCGTGAAGTGGCTGACGAGTGGGCGGCCCGGCCGCTCGGGACGTGAGCCCGGCAGGCTCGGTCGGATCGGGGTGTTATCGATAACATGCTATCTTTCACCCGGGAGTGAAGGGCACGCTCCCGGTCACCCGAGCCAGCGGCGAAGACGCGCCGAGGGGCCCCGCCCCCTCCCGCCGCCTTCCCGGTCGGTGACCAGTCCGGGCCCCCGTCGATGCCAGACGACCACGGTTGGTCGTCGAACGGCTAGGAGCCCCAGCAATGCTGAGACGTAGGTTCTTCCTCCCATCCATCGCGGCCGCGGCGCTCGTGCTCGCGGCCACCACCGGCGGCGCGTTGAGCGGCGGCTTCGGTGCGACGGCCGTGGCCGCCACCAACGGCACCCTCGCGGCGACCGCCGGCTGCGGCAAGGCCCCCACACTCGCCAGCGGGACGCGGACGATTCAGAGCAGCGGACAGAGTCGTACGTACAACCTGCGGATCCCGGACGGTTACGACCGCAACCGCCCCTACCGGCTGATCTTCGGCTTCCACTGGTTGAACGGCTCGGCCAACAACGTCACCTCGGCCGGTTACTACGGGCTCCAACCGCTGTCGAACAACAGCGCGATCTTCGTCGCCCCGCAGGGTCTCAACGCCGGCTGGGCCAACACCAACGGTCGGGACCTGACCCTCTTCGACGACATCTCCCGGCAGATCGAGAACGATCTGTGCGTGGACACCAGCCAGCGCTTCGCCCTGGGCTGGAGCTACGGCGGAGCGATGAGTTACGCGGTGGCGTGCGCCCGGCCCACGATCATCCGCGCGGTCACCGTCATCTCCGGCGCGAACCTCAGCGGGTGCAACGGGGGCACCCAGCCGGTCGCCTACTTCGGCATCCACGGCATCTACGACAGCGTGCTGAACATCTCCCAGGGTCGGCAACTGCGCGACACGTTCGTCCGAAACAACGGCTGCACCGCGCAGAGTCCACGGGAGCCGAGCCGTGGCAGCCTCACCCACATCACCACGGCGTACGCGGGTTGCCGGGCCGGCTACCCGGTGCAGTGGGCGGCGTTCGACGGGGACCACACCCCGAGCCCGGTGGACGGTTCGGGCAGTCCCAACGACTCGCGGACCTGGACCTCGGGGGAGATCTGGAGGTTCTTCAGCCAGTTCGCGTCGACCACCCCGCCGACGACCGACCCGCCGACGGACCCGCCGACCGACCCGCCGACCGATCCGCCCACCGACCCGCCCACCGGGGGGCCCGGCACCTGCGCCGCCACCTACCGGACGACAAACACCTGGCCCGGCGGCTTCCAGGTGGAGGTGACAGTGGCCAACAACTCCACCACGCCCCTGAACGGCTGGACGGTGGGCATGACCCTGGCCAGCGGTCAGGCCATCAGCAGTCTGTGGAGTGGCGTCAACACGGGCACCTCCGGCAGCGTCACCGTCAGGAACGCCGCCTACAACGGCACAGTCGGCCCGAGCGCATCGACCACCTTCGGCTTCACCGCCACGGGCAACGGTGCCACCGCGGCCAGCAACGTCACCTGCACCAGCCCCTGAGTTCGGCAGAGGCAGGGCCCGGAGCCAATCGGCTCCGGGCCCGAGGCCGGCACCGACGGCGCTCAGGCTGGCCGACTGTTCTCGGTCGTCGGCGTCTGGGCGTCGCTGTCGAGGTACGTACGCCACAGCAGACGCATCTCCGCGTGGTCCCGGAGCAGGTCGCCCAGACGCCCTTGGCCGATGGCGGCCCCGTCACGCAGCACGACGATGGTGTCCGCCTCCAGGTCGAGGCCCAGGAGCCCGCGAAGCGCTGTCGAGATCTGCGGGACGGCAAGGCGACAGTGATGATGACGCTCGCCCGGCAGTCTGCTTCGGCCTCGCAGACGCGGATCACCGAGCAGTTGCCCGGCAGTCCCGACCTCGACGACGCGGGTGCCGAACGGCTTCGTGAGATCATCATGGATACGGGAGGGCTGCTTCGTGTAGAAGAGATGATTGATCGCCGTACCGAGCAGGCCGTCGCGCCTTGCGGGAAATGAGCGCCGACGACGGCTGCAGGGAGGTGTTGGGGCAGCTCGCCTGCGAGTTGAGCCGACGAACCATTGACCGCTCACGAAGGTCTTCACCTGCGATGATACAAGCAATTGGATTGACCAAGTCCTACGGCCGAGTGCGAGCGGCGGACAACGTCAGCTTCGAGGCGCGGCCCGGCCGGGTCACCGGCTTCCTCGGCCTCAACGGTTCTGGGAAGACGACGACACTTCGGATGCTGCTCGGGCTGACACGTCCGACATCCGGTGAGGCGCGCATCAATCACCGGCGGTTCCGCGACCTGAAGCAACCGTCGAAGGAGGTCGGTGCCGTCCTCGAACAGGGGATCAGCCATCCTGGTCAGTCCGGCCGTGCGCATCTGGTCTCTCAAGCGATCATCGCAGGTGCGAGCCGGTCGCGGGTCGACGTGTTGCTCGACGATGTCGATCTCACCCACGCCGCTGATCAGCGCACGGGCCAGTACTCGCTGGGTATGCGGCAGCGACTGGCTGTCGCCACCGCGCTGCTGTGCGACCCGCCGGTGCTGGTCCTCGACGAGCCGGCCAATGGCCTCGACCCCGAGGGTGTCGCCTGGATGCGCGCCCTGCTTCGTAACCACGCCAACCGTGGGGGGACGGTCCTGCTGTCGAGCCATCTGCTCGCTGAGTTGGCCCACCTCATCGACGACGTTGTGATCATCGTGAAGGGGCGGGTCACCTGCGAGGCGCCGCTGGCCAGCCTGTACGACAACGTGGCCTCCCGGTTGCGGATCCGCAGCCGCGACCAGCGGCGGTTGTGGCACGTGCTGAAGAGCGCCGGCGGGCAGGTGACCAGGAACGGCGATGTCCTGGAGGTGGTGGGCCTGACGTCCGAGGACGTCGGTGAGATCGCGTTTCAGGCGCGGGTGCCGCTACACGAACTGTCCGTCGATCCACCGGACCTGGAGCAGATCTTCCTCACCATGGCGGCCAACCGATGATTGCCATTCTCCGCAGCGACATCTACCGGACCCTGACCATCCGGTCGACGTCGGTCTCGCTGACCGTACTCATCATCCTGGGCTTGCTTCTCGGCGCGGTGAACATCGACGCCTGGGCGCTGCTGGCCGGTGTGGGCGCCTTCGGATTCGCTGCGATGATCGTTGCGCAGCACTACCAGCACCGCACGGCCTTTCTTCTCTACCTCTCGCAACCGAGGCGGATGGTGGTGCTCGGCGGCCAACTGGTGGCGGCCATCGTCGTAGCCACCGTCTTCGTCGCGGCCAGTGGTCTCGCCGTGCTGATCCGTGGCGAGTCAGGGCCCTACAAGGACGTGTTGACGGTGGTACCGATCATGGCTGTCCTGGCTGCCTCCTGTGCGTCGATTGTTCGGCGATCGACGTGGCTGTTGCTCGGGTCGGCGGGTTGGTTCGTCTTCGTCGAGGGTCTGATCGGCAGGTTGAAGCTGCCACTGCCGTTCACCTCGTTGATCAGCGCGGGGGCCGGTGACACACGTGGCCTCCTGCTCGCCTCACTGTGGGCCGGCGCGGCCGTCGTCGTGGCAGGCCTGAGCATCGGTCGTGACCTGGGGGGCGACTAGCCCCGCTCGGCTGCACACGGCGGCCGCCAAGGGCTGACGGTTGTTCGAGGCCCGGCGTCGGCGCGACGACGGCGCTGCCCACACGATCAGCCAGATCGGGGTACGTCACGGCTGGCAGATCGGGCTCCTTGATGAGGGATTCCAGTTAGGAAGGGGCCCTCACTAACGGACCGTGCGCGCGTCGTACCGTTGCGGACATGAACCCGGCCGTCCGGCGAATCGCGATCGATGCCCTCATCGCGGTCGTGGTCGCGGCCGTCGTGGCGGTGGCGATCCGGGTCGCCGACGAGCCTGGCGCCCGGCCGCCGGACGCGCGCGCCTACGCGATCGGCGCGGTGATCGGGCTGCTGCTGGTCTTCCGACGACGCTGGCCGCTGCTGGTGCTGGTCGGCTCGGTCACCGCGCTGATGATCTACTACGTCCTCGAGTATCCGGGCATCCCGCCCGCCCTCCCGCTGGCCGCCGCCCTCTTCTCCGTCGCGGCCGCCGGCCGGTTCACCTGGGCGCTCGTCGTCGCCGGGTTCTTCGTCGTCCTAGAGCTGATCATGCGGTACGCGCTGCTCGGCGAAGGTTTCTTTCCCGCTCTCTCGGCCACCCTCGAAGAGGGCTCGTTGCTCGCGGCGGTGGTGCTGCTCGCCGAGACGATCCGCACCCGCCGGGTCCGGCTGGCCGAGGCGCAGCAGCGTCTCGCGGTGCTGCGCCAGGAGCGTCAACACGAGGTCGCCCAGGAGCGGCTCCGCGTCGCCCGCGAGGTCCACGACGTCCTCGGTCACACGATCGCCGCGATCAGTGTGCAGGCGAGCCTCGCCGACGACATCTTCGACAGCAGGCCGACCGAGGCGCGGGCGGCGCTGCGGAGCATCCGGGGCGCGGCCCGGGACGCCATGCACGAGGTCCGCTCGGCGATCGACATGCTCCGTGACGCCGGTGAGGTGCCCGATCTGGCGCGGGTCTTCGCGGTCGCCGAACAGGCCGGCGTGAAGGTGCGATCGGGAATCGCGGGCACCCCGCGCCCGATTTCGCCGGAGGTGGCGCTCTCGGTCTACCGGATCGTGCAAGAGTCCATCACGAACACCGTCAAACACGCCGAGGCGACGACCGTCGACGTCACCATCGCCTACGCGGGCGACGCCGTCACCGTGGAGATCGTCGACGACGGGGTCGGGTCCGGGGCTGGCCGGCGGGGGCACGGGTTGGCCGGTATGAGGGAACGGGCCACGGCGGCCGGCGGGTCGCTCGAAGCCGGACCCCGGCAGCAGGGCGGGGGGTTCCGGGTGGCCGCTCGGCTGCCGGTCGAGGTGGGGGAGACAGCATGACGATCCGGATGGTGCTGGCGGACGACCAGACACTCGTGCGGGCCGGCTTCCGGGGCCTGCTCGACCACAGCGACGACCTGGAGGTGGTCGGTGAGGCGTCCAACGGCGCCCAGGCTGTCGAGATGGTCGCCGCGACCCGGCCGGACATCGTGCTGATGGACGTCCGAATGCCGGTGCTCGACGGCGTGCGGGCCACGGCCGCGATCGTCGAGCGGTTCCCGACCGTGCGGGTCATCGTCCTGACCACCTTCGAGCTCGACGAGTACGTCTTCGAGGCGCTGCGGGCCGGCGCGAGCGGCTTCCTGCTCAAGGACATCGAGCCCGACGAACTGCGCCAGGCGGTGCGGGTGGTGGCCGGCGGCGACATGTTGATCTCGCCACGGGTGACGAGCCGGCTGGTGAGCGCGTTCGTCAGCACGGTCGCGCCGACGCGCGTCGACGGCGGCCGGTTGGCGGTGTTGACCGACCGCGAGCGTGAGGTGATGAGCCTGGTGGCCATCGGGCTGACGAACGAGGAGATCGGACGCCGGCTGTCGATGAGCCCCGCCACGGCCCGTACCCACGTCCACCGAGCCATGGTCAAGCTCCGCGTCCGCGACCGCGCGCAACTCGTCGTCCTCGCCTACCAGACCGGGCTCGTCGCGCCCGGCAGGTGACTACGGCCGCTGTTTCCCGGGGGGTGCGGGCTACGGCGACCGCCGTACGCACCGGCCGTTCCTCAGCGGATGCCACGAGGCACGCGGCCTTCGTACGTTGGGCTCATGTTCGAGGTTGGAGAGAACGCCGATGGGATCCTGGCCGGGGTCCTGTTCCTGATCTGGCTGTCCGCGGCGGTTCTCGCCACGCGGCTGGCCTGGCGGCCGACGCCCGAGGCGCTGCGTAAGAGCGCCCGTCGGTTGCTGCGTCTGCTCGTCGCCGCGCTGGTGGTGCTGGTCGTCAAGTGCGTCGCGATCGGGCTGATCCTCGCCGTCGACTGGATCTTCGCCGACAACCGTGTGATCGTGCAGATGCCGCTCCTGCTGCTGCCGATGCTGGCCGTCGCCCTCGGGACCGTGCCGGGCCTGCGCACCCTGGCCGACCGTGACGACGCACCCCTCGACGCCGGGACGCGCTCCGCCGCCGCCGACCCCCGGCTTGTCGTGCCGGTCCAGGTGACGGCCGTGGCGACGATGGTCGGCGTCTACGTCGCGTACGTGTCCCGTCCGGTCCCGTCCTACCTCGACGACATCGCGACCCACGCGGCGCCGATCCTGCTGTCGGGGGTGGTGCTGTGGTTCTGGCAGGGGCGTCGCCTGCGGGTCGTCACCGCCTCTGACGTCGCCCGCCGGGGCGGGCGGGCCAGCGCCCTGCGCGCCACGGCGCAGGCCGCCGTCGTGGTGCTGGTCGTCGCCGCCGGCATCGCCTACGTGGCGCAGAGCAGCAGGCTGCCCGACCGGATGAGCATGATGTCGCACGACAACGTCGACTACGGCGGAGGCCCGTCGTTCGGTCACGGCGGTCACGGCGGGGTCTCCGTCGACGACCTGCGCGGGCCGCGGAGCGGCAAGCCCGACCGGGCCTTCACGCTGACCGCGAAAAACGCGACGGTACGGCTGTCGTCCGGCGTCCAGATCGAGGCGCTGACGTACAACGGACAGTCGCCCGGCCCGGAGCTACGGGTCCGCGAGGGAGACCTCGTCGAGGTGAACCTGCACAACGAGATCCCCGACGAGAACGTGACCATCCACTGGCACGGTCTCGACGTCCCCAACGGTGAGGACGGCGTGGCCGGCGCGACGCAGAACGCGGTGGAGCCGGGCGGCAGCTTCACCTACCGGTTCCTCGCCGAGCAGGCCGGCACCTTCTGGTACCACACCCACCAGAACCCGATCGAGGCGATCCGACGCGGCCTGTTCGGCGCGCTGATCGTCGAGCCGCGCGACGGCCCACCACCCGGCGAGCGGGACTTCGTCGTGCAGGCCCACGAGTGGCGTACGCCGACCGACAACATCGTCTCGTTCGGCACGAGTGACACGCTGCGACGGCAGGAGGTCGATCCGGGCACGCCGGTGCGGCTGCGGCTGGTCAACACCGACAACAACCCGGCCGGTGACAGTCGTCCGCGGTCCCTGACAGTCAACGGCACACCGGTGCGGGTGGCGGCGATCGACGGGGTCGACGTCAAGGGTCCGACCCCGCTGACCGACCCGCGGTTCGGGCTGGCGACCGGTGGACGCTACGACGTGACGTTCACGATGCCGGCGGTCCCGGTGCGGCTGACGGACCTCGCCAACCGCGACGGCGGGCTGGTCCTGGCCCCACCGGGCGACACCTCGACGCCGAAGATCGTCGACGACGGAGACCGGTTCGACCCGCTCTCGTACGGCTCCGGCGGTTCCCGGCCCTTCGACGCCGACTCGTCGTACGACCGCTCGTTCACCCAGCTCCTCGACGACCGGCTGTCCTTCTACGACGGGGAACCGCACCTGGTGCCGATCGTCAACGGGCACAGCTTCCCCGACACGCCGACGCTCATGGTCCGGATGGACGACCTGGTCAAGGTGCGGATCGTCAACCGCAGCCACCAGAACCACCCGATGCATCTGCACGGCCATCACGCGTTGGTCCTGTCCCGCGACGGGGTCGCCGCCACCGGGTCACCGTGGTGGATCGACAGCCTCGACGTGATGCCCGGCGAGATCTACGAGATCGGTTTCAGGGCGGACAACCCGGGTCTCTGGATGGACCACTGCCACAACCTCGACCACGCGGCCAACGGCATGGTGCTGCACCTCGCCTACGAGGGCGTGACATCCCCGTACGAGTTGGGGCGCGGAACCCCCAACCAGCCGGAGTAGACGGACCTGTCGAGCCTCCCCCCACCGAGCAAGTGCGCGGTTGAACCGAACTCGATCGGTTCTTGACACTGGTGGGGGAGGTGCGGACATGACTTTCGACGTCAGCGATTTCAAGGTGGCGGATCTGTCCTTGGCGGCCTTCGGGCGTAAGGAGATCGAGCTGGCCGAGCACGAGATGCCCGGCCTGATGTCGATCCGGAGGGAGTTCGCCTCGCGGCAGCCGTTGAAGGGTGCCCGGATCACCGGTTCGCTGCACATGACGATCCAGACGGCCGTGTTGATCGAGACGTTGGTGGCGCTCGGCGCACGGGTCAGGTGGGCGTCCTGCAACATCTTCTCCACCCAGGACCACGCGGCGGCGGCGATCGTGGTCGGCCCGACCGGCACCCCGGACGCCCCGGCGGGTGTCCCGGTCTACGCCTGGAAGGGCGAATCCCTCGACGAGTACTGGTGGTGCACCCAGCAGGCGCTGCTCTGGCCGGACGGGCAGGGCCCGAACATGATCCTCGACGATGGTGGTGACGCCACGCTGCTGGTGCACAAGGGCGCCGAGTTCGAGGCGATCGGCGCGGTCCCGTCGCCGGAGAGCGCGGACTCTGAGGAGTACGAGGTCATCCTCGGTGTGTTGACGCGGTCGTTGCGTGAGGACAACCGTCGCTGGACGCGGATCGCGGCCGGGATCAGGGGGGTGACCGAGGAGACCACCACGGGCGTGCACCGGCTGTACGAAATGCAGCAGGCGGGGAGCCTGCTCTTCCCGGCGATCAACGTGAACGACTCGGTGACCAAGAGCAAGTTCGACAACAAGTACGGCTGTCGGCACTCGTTGATCGACGGAATCAACCGGGCCACCGACGTGCTGATCGGCGGGAAGGTCGCCGTGGTGTTCGGCTACGGCGACGTCGGCAAGGGCTGCGCGGAGAGTCTGCGTGGTCAGGGTGCGCGGGTCATCGTGACCGAGGTGGATCCGATCTGCGCCCTCCAGGCGGCGATGGACGGCTACCAGGTCGCGACCATCGACGACGTGGTCGAGACCGCGGACATCTTCGTGACCGCGACAGGCTGCTTCAGTGTCATCACCAACGAGCACATGGCGCGGATGAAGCACCAGGCGATCGTGGGGAACATCGGCCACTTCGACAACGAGATCGACATGGCGGGGCTCGCGAAACGCGACGATGTCGAGCGGATCACCGTGAAGCCGCAGGTGGACGAGTGGCGGTTCGCGGACGGCCACTCGATCATCGTGCTGTCCGAGGGCCGCCTGTTGAACCTGGGCAACGCCACCGGGCATCCGAGCTTCGTGATGTCGAACAGCTTCGCCAACCAGACCATCGCGCAGATCGAGCTGTTCACCAGGACCGACCAGTACCCGATCGGTGTCCACACCCTCCCCAAGCACCTGGACGAGAAGGTGGCCCGCCTCCATCTCTCCGCGCTGGGCGTCCGCCTCACCGAACTGACCAAGGAGCAGGCCGGCTACCTCGGCGTTCCGGTCGAAGGGCCCTACAAACCCGACCACTACCGCTACTGAGAGGGCCCGTCCGCATGATCGCCGTGTCCGGCTCGATCGCGACCGACCATCTGATGCGCTTCCCGGGGCGGTTCGCCGAGCAACTCATCGCCGGCAGCCTCGACACCGTCTCGCTCTCGTTCCTCGTCGACGACCTGGTCGTCCGGCGCGGCGGGGTCGCCGCCAACATCGCCTTCGGGCTCGCCCAACTCGGGCACCGGCCGGTGTTGCTCGGCGCGGTCGGCGGTGACTTCGGCGACTACCGCGGCTGGCTGGAGCGGCACGGGGTCGACTGCTCGGAGGTGCAGGTCAGCTCCATCGCACACACCGCCCGGTTCATCTGCACCACCGACTCCGACCTCTGCCAGATCGCCTCGTTCTATCCCGGCGCGATGGGCGAGCCCGATCGGATCAGCCTCGACGGCGTCGCCGCACGGGCCGGCGGGCTCGGGCTCGTCATCGTCGCCGCGGAGAACCCGGACACGATGCTCGACCGTGCCGCGGCCTGCCGTCGGCTGGGCGTGCCCTTCGCCGCCGACCCGTCACAGCAGTTGGCCCGGATGCCGTCGGCCGACATCGAGGCGATGATCGACGGCGCTCGCTATCTGTTGACGAACGAATACGAGGCGGCGCTGTTGGAGTCGAAGACCGGGCTGAGCGAGGACGACATCCTGCGCCGCGTGGGCGTGCGGGTCGTGACCCTGGGCGCCAACGGGGTACGCGTCACCGGGCCGGAGGGTGACTTTGTGGTCCCGGCGGCGCGGGTGGGTCGCATCGTCGATCCGACCGGCGTCGGTGACGGCTTCCGGGCCGGTTTCTTTGCCGCGCTCGCCGCCGACCTGCCCATCGAGCGCGCGGCGCAGGTGGGCTGCGTCCTGGCTGCGCACGTGCTGGAGGTGGAGGGCCCGCAGGAATACGCGGTCGATGCCGACGCTTTCGAGCGCCGCATCGCCGACTCCTACGGCCTGGACGCCGCGGTCGACGTGCGGGTGCTGGGGTTGGCTCGGGTCTGACCGGGCCAGCCCGGGGCCCCTCCCGGACGGTGCGGCCGGGGTGGCGTCAGCGCGGCCGATTCACGATGATCTGCGAAGCTTGATCTTGACACAGTGAAGCCGGATGACTACCCTTCGGGCCGCTCTGCATAACGGGGGTGTGTCATCGTGGCGGTGCCGATCGACTTCATGGTGCTCGGGCCGCTTGAGGTTCGCGCGGCCGACCAACGCGTTGAGCTGGGCGGCGAGCGGCAGAGAAGACTGCTGGCCGGTCTGCTTCTCCGCCACGGTCAACTGGTGTCCGCCGCGGACCTGATCGCCATCGCCTGGAGCGGCGACCCGCCCGCGACAGCTCGCAACCAGATCCACAGCGGCATCTGGCAGCTGCGTCGCACACTTGATCGCCACGGTGCGGCACACCTGCTGTCCGGTGAGCGCGCCAACTACCGGCTTCGGGTCGACGCGAGTCAGCTGGACCTCGCCCGCTTCACGGACGCCGTGTCCGACGGCCGACGCCTGGTAGCGCTCGATGACAAGCGTAAGGCTGCCGTCGTGCTGCGTCAGGCGGTGTCGATGTGGCGAGGTCCCGCGCTCGCGGATCTGAACGGGCTCGTGCTGGAGCGCGAGGCGGCGATGTTGGAGGAGATGCGCCTCGCTGTCCTCGAAGAGTGTCTGGAGTGCGAGCTGACCGTCGGCGGCGGGGCTGCCGTGGTCGCCGAGCTGTCTGATCTGGTGGCGAAACATCCGCTGCGTGAGCGGCTCGCGGCCATGCTGATGACCGGCCTCTACCAGTCCGGGCGGCAGGCCGAGGCGATCGAGGCGTACCAGCGCGTCGCTTCCACGCTCGCCGACGAGCTGGGCGTCGACCCGGGCGACGAACTGCGTAAGAGGTACGAGGCGATTCTTCGGCAGGACCGGGCCCTCGACCCGTCGGCGCGTCCCGAGGGCGTCGCCATCGCGTCCGGTGCCGGTCCGACACGGGTTCGCCCGGCTCAACTTCCTCTGCAAGGGGCCCTGTTCGTCGGACGTTCCGACAGTCTGGCCGAGTTGGACGCGGCTCTGCCGACCGATCCCACCGACCAGGCGTACCCGGCCGTGCTGTCCATCGTGGGCCACGCCGGTGTCGGCAAGACCTCGCTGGCCGTCCGTTGGGCACATCGGGTCCGCGACCGGTTCCCCGACGGACAGCTCTTTGTGAACCTGGACGGGTTCGGCCCGGACGGGACGGAGACCCTCAAGCCGACCGACGTCCTCCGAGACTTCCTGGAGGCGTTGCACGTTCCGCCGGACCGGATACCGCCCGGGCTCAACGCCCAGGCGAGTCTCTACCGCAGCGTCCTGGCCGACCGGCGGGTGCTGGTGGTGTTGGACAACGCCCGCGATGCGGCACAGGTACGCCCGCTGCTCCCGGGCAACCCGTCCTGCCTGGTCGTGGTCACCAGTCGAAACCGGCTCACCGGACTCGTCGTGAACGAAGGGGCTCAACCCGTCCCGCTCGGCATGTTGACCGAGGTGGAGGCGCACGAGTTGCTCACCCGCCGCCTCGGCGTCGCCCGGGTCGTGCGGGACGCGGAAGCCGTCGACCAGATCATCCGCCGGTGCGCAGGACTACCCCTGGCGCTGGCCATCGTCGCGGCGCGTGCGGCCACCGATGCCCAGCTCTCGATCGAGGTCCTCGCCAGTCGCCTCGGGAGCGGCAGCGACCTGGACGTTCTTGCCGGAGACGATCCACAGTCCGACCTGCGGACGGTTCTCTCCGGCTCCTACCGCGCTCTCAGCCCGGAACACGCCCGACTGTTTCGTCTGCTCGGCCTGCATCACGGCCTGGCGATGGCCGCCTCGACCTGCGCCAGCCTGGCCGGCCTGCCGCTGGACCAGACCAGCCGCCTGCTGGCCGACCTCGTAGCCGTCCACATGGTCGAGCGACGCTCGACCAACCGGTACGCGCTGCACGATCTCCTACGCGCATACGCGCGCGAACTCGTCGCCGTTCACGAGACCGAGCACGATCTGCGCGCCGCGCGGCATCGGATGCTCGACCACTATCTGCACACCGCCCATGTCGCCGATCGCCTGATCTATCCGCACCGGCGTGACTCGATCGACCTCGCCGCGCCGCAGCCCGGCGTGACCACGGAGATCCTCAGCGACAGTGACGCGGCGTTCACCTGGTACACAGACGAACGGCGGGCACTCGTCACGGCCGTCGACATGGCGGCCTCGAACGGGTTCGACTCGCACGCATGGCAACTCGGCTGGGCCCTGACCACCTTCCTCAACCGGTACGGGTGGTGGCACGAGTGGGCTGCGGTCGAAGCCACGGGTCTCGTCGCCGCGCAGCGGCTGAAGGACCGCCGGGCCGAGGCCCGCTGTCATCGGGGCCTCGCCAACGCCCACACCCGGCTGGGGCACTACGAGCGGGCCCGCCAGCACCATGGGTCTGCCCTGAAGCTGTACGTCGCGATCAAAGACCGGACCGGGCAGGCGCAGGTCCACAGCAACCTGGCCTGGTTGGCCGAGCGTCAGGGCCGCTACCGTGACGCGCTGGCGCACGCCGAACAGATGCTGCACCTTCATCGGCACGCGGGCCCCGAATCCGGTGAGGCCAGCGCACTCAACGCGGTCGGGTGGTATCACAGTCTGCTGGGGGACCACACCCGCGCGCTGGACTACTGCGGACGCGCCGCTGCTCTCATGCAACGCCTGGGCGACCTCCACGGCGAGGCGTACGTGTGGGACAGCCTGGCGCACGTTCACCACCAACGAGGCGACCACGCTCAGGCGCTCTCCTGCGGGCGGCGCGCGGTCGACCTGTCCGTGCAGGTCGGTGAGACGACTCTCCAGGCGAGCGCGTTGGCCCGCCTCGGCGACACCTACGAGGCCGTGGGTGACCTGGCCGCCGCGTGGAAGGTGTGGCACCAGGCTTTGGACGTCTACAACGGACGCGACGAGGAGCAGGCGTCGGCCATTCGCGAAAAGTTGAAGGTCAGCATCTACGGCTCCTGACTCTCGGCCAGTGGTGACACCCCGACATCGAGCCACAAACACCGGTACCTGAGCCATCGACGGGTGTTCACATCTTGGCAGCGGTGCCCGCCTCCGCTAACGTCCATGGGAACGCTCCCATGAACTTAGATACATCTATGTGATTTGGAGGCAACACGTCGTGGCTATCCTCTCCTCGCTCCGCCGCAGATCGGCGGCTTTCAGCGTGGCGGCCGTCGCGGGCGCCACCGCCGTCGGCGTCTGCCTCGCCGTCAGCAGCGCCTCCGCCGGCACGCTGTCCGGGGCGCTCTACCGTGACCCGAGTTCGGCCGTCGTCCGCTGGGTCGCCGCCAACCCGGGCGACTCGCGTACGGCCGTCATTCGGGACAAGATCGCGAGTCAGCCGCAGGCGCGCTGGTTCGCCAACTTCAACCCCTCGACCGTGCAGTCCGAGGTCTCCGGGTTCATCGGCGCCGCCAACGCGGCGCAGCAGATCCCGGTTCTGGCCGTCTACGAGATCACCAACCGGGACTGCGGCGGTGCCAGCGCCGGTGGCGCACCGGACCTCAACCAGTACCAGACGTGGGTGTCGAACTTCGCCAGGGGACTGGGCAACCAGACCGTCATCATCATCCTGGAGACCGACTCGCTCGCTCTGCTGACCTGCCTGAGCAGCGCCGAGATCAACGCGCGCAACGCGGCGATCTCGACGGCCACCCGGACCATCAAGTCGGGCAACCCCAACGCCAAGGTGTACCTCGACGGCGGCCACTCCACCTGGAACAGCGCAAACGAGACGGCCAACCGGCTCCGGGCGGCCGGCGTGCAGTACGCCGACGGCTTCTTCACCAACGTCTCGAACTACAACTCCACCTCCAACGAGGCGAACTTCGGTCGGGCGGTCATCTCCGCTCTCAACGGCATGGGGATCTCGGGCAAGCGCCAGGTCATCGACACCAGCCGTAACGGGGGTGCCAGTGGGGACTGGTGCGGCGACGACAACACCGACCGGCGCATCGGGCAGTACCCGACGACCAACACCGGTGACGGCAACATCGACGCGTACCTGTGGGTGAAGCCGCCGGGGGAGGCGGACGGCTGCCGTTTCACGGCCGGCTCGTTCCAGCCCGAACTGGCCTTCAGCCTGGCCAACGGCGCGCCGAACCCGCCCACGACCACCCCGCCGACGACCCCGCCCACTACTCCTCCGACGACCCCGCCCACTACTCCTCCGACGACCCCGCCCACTACTCCGCCGACGACGCCGCCGGCCGGTGACGGCTGCTACGCGTCGATCGCGGTCAACCAGTGGGCTGGCGGTTTCACCGCGAGCGTGACGGTCACCGCCGGCCAGTCGGACATCAACGGCTGGACGGTGACCGTCGCGCTGCCCAACGGCGCTGTCACCAGCGCCTGGAACGCGCAGGTCAGTGGCACCAGCGGATCCGTCGGGTTTACCAACGTGAGCTACAACGGACGTGTCCTCGGCCGGCAGTCGACCAACTTCGGCTTCCAGGGCACCGGCACCGGCCCGGGTGTGTCGGCCGCCTGTGTGACCAACTGATCTGAATCGGTGCGGCGGCCCGGCGTGGAGGATCCCCTCCGCGCCGGGCCGTTTCTCGCCATCTGAGGTGGCGTTCGCGCCCCGTGGCTGAGGGGACGCCGCGCCAGCTATGTCCGCACGCTGGTGGCCGGTGGCTTCTCGGCATCCCGACCACGGGTCGGCCGCACCGACCAACTGTTGTGGCTCCGCCCTCTCTCGCGGGAGATCTCATGGCCGGCGAGCAACGCGATCGCCACGGCTGTCAGCAGGCCACCGAACAATGGGATGACGCGCACCCCGGCTGTCGCCAGCAGGCCCGCGCCGATCAACGAGCCGGCCGCGAGGCCGAAGTTGAACGCGACGCTGAGGCTGGCCGACGCCATGTCGGTGGTCGACGGGGCCACCTGCATGACGCGGTGCTGGATTCCCGCGATCAGCGAGCTGAACGACATTCCCGCCACGGCCAGCAACGGGATCGTCAGCACCTTGCTCGCGCCAACCAGAGAGAGGCTGAGCATCGCGGCGGTGAGGAGCCCGAGCAGGACCAGCACGACGCCGAGCGGAAACCGGTCCAGGACACGGCCGACCGCCCAGGTCCCGGCGACGCCGAACGAGCCCTGGACGAAGAGCAACAGACCGAGAGATGCTGCGGCGAAGCCGCTGACGTCGAGGAGGAAGACCGTCATGTAGGTGAACGCGCCCATGGCGCCGGTCACCGCGAGGATGGTGGCGAGAAGGAGCACGACGAAGCGTGCCCGGTCCGGCATCGGCCCGATGTCTCCGGCCCTCTGGTGCGGTGCGACGCTCGGCAGGAGCAGGGCGACCGCGACGCAGGTGACGACGCCGAAGATGGCCATCGCGACGAAGGCGGCCCGCCACCCGGCCTGCCCGCCCAGCCAGGTGCCCAGCGGTACGCCGAGGACCGGGCCGAGGGCGTTACCGATCGACAACCGAGCCACGATGCGGCCGCGGATGTTCGCGGGGAACATCGAGATCGCTACCGGGAACACCACAGCCCAGAAGACACCGTTCGTGATGGCGGACACCAGTCGCGCGGCCAGCAACACCTCGTAGGAGGTTGCGAAGGCCGACACCGCCGTCGCCGCGGCGAACACACCGAGGGCGCCGGCGAGCAGCGGACGCCGGGGCACACGGCGAGTGACCCGGGTCAGCGGGAGTGCCACGATCATGACCACCACGGCGTACCCGGTCACCAGCAGGCCCGCCTCGGACCTGGAGCGTCCCAGGTCTGGGGCGATCAGCGTGAGCAACCCGATCGGAAGCACCTCGGTGGTGACGTAACAGAACGTGGCGGCGGACAACGCGGCGAGGGCACAGACCGCGCGTCGGTGGGGCGCCATCGGCTACCTCCCAGATCGCTAACGTCAATGAATGATCCCGGCTAAATGGATTTTGACGGTAGCATAGATGAGTGAGCATCCCTCGTTGCTTCGCCGCCGGGCGCTCTGGTCGCCTTGATCTTTGGGGCCAAGCGCGAAGTGCCACCGCTCGTTCCGGACAGACATGAACCGACGTTATCGCTTTAGGTGGTAGCATCACTGGCATGCCGCTCGACGTGTGCCAGCTACCGATGGTCGGGGGGCACCCCGCGCTGGATCTGGTCAACACCCTGGAGCGCGGGGGCACGTCGCCGCACGACTTCCTGTCCGACAGCGCCGCCCTGCTGCGTTGGTCAATCCAGGTTGGCCTGATCAGCGACGCGGAGGCCGACCAGGTTGACCGCGCCTGGCGCGACGAGCCGGCGGCGGGCCACGCGGGCCTGGCCGCCGTGCGTGACATCCGCGAAGGGCTGCATCTCGTGCTGCTGGCGGCGATCACCGACCCGAACGGTGAAACGGCGGGTGACCCCATCGCGGCCGGGGCGGCGCTGGTCGCTCTGCATCAGCGCTGGTCCGGCGCGGCCGCTCGAGCAAGATTCGTGCTCGACTCGTCGCAGGTGCGGCTGGTCTACGGTGCGGTACCGGCCATGTTGGTGCCGGACCGGTTCGCCGAGGCCGCCCTGGGCCTCATGGTGGCGGCGGACCTGACCCGGGTGCGCCGCTGCCCGGTGCTCGAAGGCGGCTGCGGCTGGCTGTTCCTCGATCAGACCCGCAACGGGTCCCGCCGCTGGTGTCGCATGGCCGACTGCGGCAACGCGGTGAAGGCGCGACGGCTCACCGAGCGTCGCCGAGCCGCCCGGCCCGCCAACTCGTAGCCAGCCGCCGGTGGTCTTCGACCACCACCACGCGCAGTGGCGGGGTGGTGGGACCGACGACCGGCCCAACCACCCCGCCCACGAGACCGTCACCGGACGGTGCCGCTGTCAGCTGATCGTGTGATCACCTGGGCAGCCGGGCTCTCGCGACAGCGTCACTTGCCACCGAGAAGACGGAGATGGGTGGCGTTGAACGTCTGGTTGTACGGCCGCACGCAGGCATCGTGTCGGGCGTACGCCGTGTCCGTCAGCTTCTGCCCGGCCTCGTCGCTGAGCACCTCGGCGCGCGTGCCCACGTACTCGTGAATGCCATCGACCGACGTGACGGCGTATCCCTGGGTCGTCATGCAGGCGACGTACGTCCTCTCGGCAGACCGAACCGTGGGGTCGGACTTCACTTGGGCGAGGATTGCCTCCGCGCGTCGGAGGCCGGCCTCCACGTCGACCCGGGCGGCGGCTTGCAGCGTGCTGTCCATGCAACCGGCGGTGTCGTCCGTGCCCCAGAGAGCGTCCCCCCAGGCCTGCTGCTGCCGTGGCTCCAGCCCGGCCACCAACAGCTCGTTCGGACTGGGCGACGTGCCGCGCACGGCGGCTGCCTGCTTTACCGCAGCCTTGATGTCGCGGCCGTCGGCCTCCGCTGCGGCGCGGGCCTCCTCGATCAGGAGGTCACCGGGAACGGTCACCTCGTATTCGAAGCCCCGCTCCTTCATGCAGTCCGCCACCAGTTGCTCGTGGCGGAGTACCTGATCGCGGATCGAACTGGGCTGTTCGCTGTGGGCCGCTGGTTGAAGGATGACGGAGGCGCCAATTGTGGCCGCGATGAGTGCGACTACCGACAGCAGTGCACGGTTTCGACGATTCGAGTTGTCCATGTCAGAGGTCCGATCTCTCAGCTGACTACTTGGAGGAAGCCGTTGGACTTGTCGTATGCGGCGTTGAACCGGTTGTGCAAATGACTGCGGTCGGTCTGGTTGATCTTGATGCACCCGTTCGACGAGTAGTTGGAGTTCGTCCATCCGGACGTTCCCTGCGAGTGGATGAACAGCTCCGTGCGGGTCGTGGAACCCGAGCACTTCTTCGATCCGAGGTTCCAGACCCAGCCGCGGACGACCTCGTTGCCCCAGGTCTTGTTGATGTGCTCGAAGCGGGTGCTGTCCCTTTCGTCTGCCCAGTAGTAGCCGTTGGGCAGCCACCCCTGGTTGGACAGGCATTCGTTGGTGCTCCCGTTACCGCTGCCGGCGCGCTGGCTGATGCGATAACGCACACCACCCACGCTGACATACGCCGTGAGCGTGCTGTTCAACGCGCTTGATGGATTCTTGTCGAAGTCGAACCACGGAGCGGAATTGCCAGTTCCCTGAACCGTCTCGGTGTAGGCCAGCGCGGGCGCCGACCCTCCGGTGGCGATCAGGGTAACGGCCACTCCGATGACCAGTAGTGCATCCAACATTCTTTCGGACAGACTTCTACGATGCGACAAGATGCTTTCCTTTCAACGCCTGAGGTGCATCTGTGCCGTGGAAATGCAGCGCACGACCCCCAATTGCGGGGCGCCCCCGTTCCGCGACTTGGTTGGCCGACGCTAACCCGATCGCGGACAGGGCGGGACCCGCAGTGATCATTACCTGTCAAAAGCCTGAAATTTGGAAAAACCTGCCGTCAATGGAACTCGCGATCTTGTATTAGATGTCGATCTTCGAGATCTGGTGACGGCCTGTTCAGGGCATCCATTGCGGGCTGCGCGGAGGGTTGCGCCCCATTTCTACTGGTAAATGTCCTTGTCGCTGTCTGTGAGGCGGGGGACGTCGCCCCCATGCGCGGATACGACGCGGGCAGCGCCGTCCAAGTGGGTCGGCAATCCGATGGAGTCGGCTCTCCTCGGCGTCCTGGCCTCATCGTCGCCGGGGTGGTTCTCGTTGCCCGACGAACCGGCGCGTAGGTGACCGGCTAGCGAGAAGCTCGGCAGGCAGGGTGAAGGCCAGGCGCTGCGGCTCACTCACCGTCCATGACGCAGAACGTCGGCCGTCAGGCCCTTCTGCCGGGCCAGTACGGATCGCCACCTTTCAATCGGACATTTGTTGCAATGGGTTGCTCTGACCCTGGTTGGAACGGGCATCCGGAGTGGACTCGCCTGTGGTAGAAATTGTCAACGCGAGGTTGTGGCCGCTTTTCCGGCCATCGTGCCCGCGCAGCCGTGAAACGGGGGAGGTTTCAACGGAACGTCACTGAGAAGAGCGCTGCCACGCCTGCTGTCGTATCAGCAGGTGATGATTCACGCTGCGATCAGTCGGTCGCAGGAACTCGGGCTACCTCGCAGAGGTGGCAACCGATGAGCGATTCCTCATACTGGCACACAATGCTTGGTGAAAGGACTCCACTGTGCGCATTTCTATGGTCCGGACGGGGCTGACCGCTCTGTTGACGACTGCCGCACTCCTCGCGTCGCCCATCGCCGCCTCGGCGGCACCCGGCGCAGAGGCCCCACCGACGCCCGCCGACAAGGTGAACGTGGGCGCCTACGACTGGAACAACGCCAAGGTCGCGCCCACCAAGGCCCAGCTGCAGCAGGGCATCGACGACGTTGTCTCGCGGACGGCTGGTGCGCGCCAAATCGATCAGACCACCGTCGAATTGGCCCCCGGTCTGATCATGCGATTCCGCAGCCCGGTCAAGGATGGCGCCAAGCAGGCTGACTCGCCGATCGTTCCTCTGGCCGCCTGTAACATCTACTACGTCTGCGTCTACACGGACCGGCAGTACGGCGGTGAGGAACTGGTTTTCACCGTCTGCGGTCGCGAATGGAACCTGGGTAACTACGCCTACTCTGGCGGCGGCTACTGGAACGACAGGATCTCGTCGATCACGAACCAGCAGTCCTCCGGCACTACCTCGTACTTCTACAACTACAACGGTTCGGGCAACTGGAGCAAGATGGTGACCGTTGGATCGAAGCAGTATCGGTCGAACCTTGCCTTGGACACGAGGGAGGACGGCGTCTCCGGAAACCCGAATGACAAGATCGACGGAATTCACGTCTGCGGCTCGGTCCCCTCGCCTTGGAAGCCGAACTACCCGTGATCATCCCCCGATAGGGCATCGCTGACAGCGAAGTTCCGCTGGTTTTCCCGGTGAACATGCCGGGAAGGCCAGCGGTATCTCAGTTGCCAGTCGGAGCGACAAGCATTTTCACGGAACCGCAGGTTTCAGGCGCATTCTTGAACTGTTGACCGTCGAGAACGTAGACGAGCTTGCCCCACGTCGGAGCCGGGGACTCAACGCCACCCGGTGAAGGGTTCGGGTCGACGCGCTGGACGCAGGCGTACAGGTGGGCGGGTGCCTCGTCGCTGAAGATCCGTTCCCAGGATCGGCGGCAGGCGTCGACCGGACTTTCGCCATCCCGAGCTACGGTCTCACCCATCCGACGCATGCCCGCCGTCCCGCAGACGAACGCGTCACCATTGGCCGGCTGTGCTTCCGGCGGTGCGACGGGCGCGTGGAAACCACCAACCGCTGCCGTCGCGCCACCTGCGAAGATCGCTCCAACGGCAACCATCGCCGCGATGATCGAGGTTCGCTTCCGCGAGCGCTTCTCCGGCTGCCGAGGCACTTCCAGGATTCGGGCGAGCATCGTCTCTCCCTGTGGGCTCGTCGTGAAGTCGACCCGGGCAACCGGTCGCGCACGAGTGATCAGCTCTTCGGTCTCACTACCCTGCCGCTTCACTGCAATCCCCTCATGTACGCCGTCAGGCTCGAGTCCGGCATTAAGTGCGTATCGACCGAGCGGGCCTCATAGAGTTTCTTGAACCGGCGACGCGCTCGATGCAGCCGTACCGCGAAGGTTGCCGCGCTGCACCCCAGCACCTTCGCCGACTCCCCACCGCTGAGGTCGTACCAGTACCGCAGGAGCAACGCCTCGCGGTCGGCTTCCGGCAGCTTCGCCAGGGCTGCCACGACCTCGGTCCGCCCCTCCCACAGGGGGCCACCGCCAGGACCGGGGTCGTGCTCGACAGTCGAATTCAGGCGATTCTGCAGTGCCGACTGGTCTGCGCGGTGCCTGTGCTGCTGCAGTAGAAGGCGCCGCGCGACGCCGAACAGCCACGGGCGTTCATCGCCCACTCGGATGGTTTCTAGCCGTCGCCAAGCCACGACGAAGACCTCAGCCACGAGATCTTGGGCATCGTCCCCGCTCAGTCGATCACTGGCGTAGGCGTGGATGGCATTGCCGTGCCGTCGAAACAGGTCGGTAAGGCGTTGGTGGTCCGCGGCGGTCGTGTCGGCGTCCGGCACCATTCCTCCAGGTGGTGGTCTCACACCAGTACTTGTCGTCGCGCGCAGAGTTTCTTACCGCAGACTTGAAAAATCTCGCGCGCCGCCGACCCGTTCGGGCATCGCGCTCGCGTGGACAGGCACCTGTGCGCAGCCCGTCGCTTCGTACGCCTGGCTGGCCAACGTACCGTCCTGGCCGGTCACAACCCGGGGTCGTGTGCTCGAGCCGTGGCCATGAGCTGGGCGGACGGGGGGCCGGGTGTCGGGGTGAACGCCGGCCACTCCCTGCCACCCCTGCTGGACGTCCGGGTCGCTAGACTAGGCCCTCGCGCCCCCGTAGCTCAGGGGATAGAGCATCGGTTTCCTAAGACGATGCTCTATCTGTATCAGAAGGCAAATGACCTGCAGGTACCTATTATTCTTCTATTCCAGTGGGTCGCACACGCGCATTGCTGTGCTCGCTTGCTGAAGACCAGCAGAATAGACGTAAGTCCTGCTCAGGCTGTACTTCGGTGGGTTCGACGCGTCCTTTCCGAGATCCGGCGAAGTTGCCGCGCCGCGTCGGTCTACGGTGCCGCGAGAGCGTGGGCCAGCAGCGTGGCGAGTTTGGCCGCGCGTGCCGGGTGGTGATGGCCGACCCAGAGAACTCGTCCGGTGAGGTATTGAGCGAAGTCGGGGTGGCCGGTCCGGTTCTGTACGGCGAGGCCGGTGTCGGCGGCGTTGTGGAGGATGGCGCGGAGCTGGTCGTATTCGTCGCGTGGTGTGGCGGGGTGTTGGTTGACGACGAGTCCGGCGAGGAGTTGCCGGTCGGCTCGGCTACGGACGCGTGTCTTGGCTGTGTGGACTCGGAAGCCCTCGTCGCGGGCAATGTTAGTGACGGCGGCGATCAGGTCGTCGATGCGGCGGGTGGTGAGGTCGCCGGAGAAGGCGAGGTCGTCGGCGTACCGGCTGTAGGTGATGTCGAACGCGTGGGCGAGGCCGGTGAGGCGTCGGTCGAGCCGGTAGGCGCACAGGTTGGCCAGTGCGGGTGAGGTGGGCGCGCCTTGGGGCAGGTGGCCGGTGCGCAGCGCGGCGAGCCGGGTTGCCCGGTGGGGTAGGTCGGTGGGTGCTTGGCGTAGGACGGGGGACGGTGTGCGGGTGGTGCAGAGGCCGGTGAGGGTGTGGGCGACGGGTTCGGGGTAGCCGGCGGTGCGGAACAGGCCGTAGACGCGGGTGGCGGGGATGTGGGAGAAGAAGGCGAGCAGGTCGATCCGGACGACGACCGGCTGTGCGGTGTGGGCGGCGGCGAAGGTGTGTGCGGAGCGGCCGGGTACGAAGCCGTGGGCGGCGGGGTGCACCGCGATGGGGCCGAGGACTTCGGTGAGCAGCCGGCGTTGTAGGGCGCGGAGCCGGGACTTTGGTGCCTCGATCAGCCGGCCGCCCTCGGTCCAGCGGTAGTGGTAGTGGTGCAGCCGGTGGGCGGTGGCGCGTCGGTTCATGGCGCGTCGGTCGGCGTACCAGCCGAGGTGTTCGATGCTCAGGTCGAGCATCGCAGCCAGGTCGCCGACCGTGTCGATGACCGGGGTGTGCCAGGGACGGCGGACGGCGCGGGTCGGCGTCACGGGCCGCGTGTGGATGATAATCGGCCGCTGGTGCTGGCGGGCGCTGACGACTGCCGCGCGCAGCGGGTCGAGGGTGCTCAAGAACGTGGCCAGCTCACGTGGCCGGTCGGTGGGTGGGCGTGGGTAGGCCACCAGCACCGCGTCGGCGACAGGCCACAGCCAGCGGCGTCGGACGCCGAGGACGAGCCCACCCTGGTCGACGAGATTGGCGCGGCGCCAGCCGTCGCCGGCGAGGATCGCGTCGGCGAGGGCGGTGGCGAGGGCATGAATGGTGGTCACGATCGGGCCGGTGGTGGCAGCGTGTCCCGACGATGCCCGGTCGTGCGGGTGCACAGGCTCGCGGAGCGTGCCGACGCACCTGTGGTGTGGTGCCGAGGCGAGTGTCGCGTCCCCGGGGTTGCCCCGGAGAGACCGTGACCGGACCCCGCGTGGGGGAGCGGCCTGGTCAGCTCGGGACACGCTGCCATGGGAGCAGCGTAGAGAACGCAGACCGTCATCGGTGTCCGCGATGCGTGTGGCGCGGTGGAGAGAACCGTTTCGTCGAGTGATGCGTCCTAATCGCGTGATGGACGTGAACGACGAGGAGTTGTTTCGCCTCGTCGGGAAGGGCGACCGCAGGACGTTCGAGCTGTATGCGCGTGACGCCCCGTCGATGGTGCTAACTTTCCGCCGACTATCTGGTTGGCAGGCCCGGTCGGCTGCGATTAGACGCTGCTCCACAGCATGTCGTCGATGCGACGTGCAATCCGCGTTGAGAGCCGTCGCCCCGCCCGTCGGCGAGCGAGCCGGGATGCCTCGGCGATCGAGTGCCGCCCGGTGACGACGAGTCCGTGACTATCAGCGCTTCCGACGAGTGCCCCGGTGTAGAGGCACCCCGGGTTGCAGTCTGCTTCACCGCGGTCGAGGGTCCCGGTAGCGAAGTGGTGCAGGTGGGCGCCCACGTCACCGACGCCGTTGGGAGCAATGACTGCGGTGAGTAGTTGAAGTGCCTCGTTGGCAGCGGCGGCCATGGAGAAGGCGAAGACGTTTTCGTTTCGGCGTAGCGGATGGTCGCGATTGAGGCCGGCAATGTAGGACGGGTTGTCGAGTTGGCCGGTGCGTTCGAGGGAGACATCGGCCGGATCGTACTGTCCCAGGCATTCCAGGCATGCGCGACCGGGCGCTGCCATGTGTGCGCGCCATTCGGCCCCACGCATCCTCTGGCCGTCGCTGCGGATGAGGATGCCGCCGTCGACGACTGGTATGAGGTGGGCGTAGGCGGCTAGGTTGAGTACGGCTCGTGGCCAGGGCCGGTCGACGCAGCTGAACAGCACGTCACAGTCCAGCGCGTGTGCCAGTCCGTCGGGTTCCACGACAGACAGTTCCAGTGCGGTGATGTCCGGGTTGCCGGCGGTGCCTGAGCGGCGTAGCGCCCGGGCGAGGGTCTCGACCTTGGACCGAGCGAGCTCGACGTCGCGCGTGGTCGCGTGGAGGAGTCGGTCGAGGTTGACTTCCTCGACGGCGTCAAAGTCCAGCAGGGTGATGCGCTCGACGCCGGTGCGGGCGAGGGTTTCGGCGACGAGGGCGCCTACGCTGCCCGCGCCGATGATGCCGACGTGCAGCCGCGTGAGGCTGGCGTGCAGGTCGGGTCCCCACGCGGAGACGGTGCGGGTGAGCTGCTCTCGCAGGTCGGGGATCGGACGCAGGGAGTTGTTCCACGAGACTGTGATGCGATCGCCGACGCATCGGACGTTCTCCGCCCACTGCGGCGCGTAGCGCCGGGCGGCCGCTCGATGCCACATGCGGGCGCTATAGGTTTGGTCGCTCACGGCGTAGGTCAGGCCGAGCAATGGCAGACCGGTGAGGGCGACTGCTTGGGCCGCGTGGCCCGACTCGGCAGCGTGGTCGTCATCGCTGAGGTCCTGCCAACCACGGCCCTTGGGGTGGCTGTGCACGAGTGCCAGCCCGGCGCCGGTCTCGGCGGCGAACGCGGCTGCCCGCAGGAAGTAGCCGGAGGTGAACGAGACGTTGCCGTGGAGGAGACGCTCGCCGCGCCCGGGCCAGATCACCTCCCCGATGACGGCGCTGGTGCGGGTTGCGCCGGTGCTCGGCCGCCAGGTCAAGAAACACAGGTCCTCTTGGCCGTCCGAGCGGATGAGGTGTTCGGCAAGCCGGGTCGCGACGGTCGTGGTCATGGCCACCGACAGGCGCCGCCGGGCCGAACTCGGGCCGCTGGTCACGACCGGGCGAAGAGCGTGCGCAGGTGCCTTAGGTAGGCGCGCATGCTCCGATCGGTCACCCAGTTCTGGGCTGGGCGGCTCCAGTACTCCCACTCAGCCCCGAGGGGAGATGCGTGAACCGCGCCGTCTGGGTGCCCCAGCCGAGGGCTGACGTGCGGGCCCGGCGGCGGTGACACCGGCCAGTCGGGTGGGATGGCGAGTGCCAGCTTGATCTCCTCCCCAGCGTGTCTGCCTACTTCGACGCGGTAGGTGAAGACGGCCAGCTCACCCTGTTGGGTGACATCGTCGTGGCCGGTGGCGGCGAGCGCGGCGAGGAAGCCCGCCGCGCCCACCGTCGGCTGCTGCACCGTGGTCATGAGGTCGGAGTCGGGCCAGTCGACACCGACACGAACGTGTCGCCCGCGTGCACGCGGATCGGGGTGTCGCCGCGCCCCTCGTACGACTCCTGGCGCCGTCCCTTGACCTCGACGAGGTACGCCGAGGCCGGGTCGACCCCGGCCAGGCTGAGGATCTGGTTCGGCGTCAGGTCCTTCTCGGCGGTCGTGACCGGTTCGTCATCGACCTTGAAGGTGATGGTCTTCGCAGGCTTGGCCTGTTCCGCTGAGGCGTGCGTGGATGGCGCTGTCATCGCTGTGCTCCTTGATGTCTGGTTTCGGTGTGGTTCTGCCGGCTGGCTCGCTCGTCACGGCACTTGTGTCGTTCGGTGTCGAGCGACCGCCCGGACGGTCAGCGGCGAGGGAGGGACAGGAGGTTGTTAGTCCAGACGCCGTCGGCATGCGTGCGCAGGTACTTCGCCCCGCGCGACGGGGTCACCACGGCCACGTGCGCGCGGTTGCCCCGGCCGTCGTCGGTGTACGCCTTGCCGCCCTGGTTCTCGATCCACGAGACGAGCTGCTCGCGCGTGCTGCTGTCCTCCTGGTTCGTGGAGTCGGACAACCACCACAGGTGGGTGATGTGTTCGTGGTCCGACCCACCCTCGAGCCGGACCGCGGTGATCTGGATGGCCACTACCCCTCCGCGTGCATCATCAAAGCTTCAGTACCACTTCGGTGGCACCCTAGCAGAGGTTGTTGCAGCGAAGCGGCAGTGCCGCACTAAGGTTGGGGTATGCGAACCTTGAGGACGCGATGATGGCCGAGCTCCCGCTTCAGGAAACTGAGCGGCTCGACCTCGCCGAGTTCGGGCGGATGCTGCGGGAACGCCGCGGAACGCTGTCCATTCGGCAGGCAGCCGCCGATGCTGGTGTGAGCTTCAGCACGTTCTCGCGGGTTGAAGCAGGTGCGCACCCTGACCTCGCGACGTTCACACGTCTCTGTTCATGGCTGCGGGTACCAGCGGCGAGGTTTTTCAACCCGGTGACCGAGCGACGGATGACACCCCTCGACGAGGCCGTCACTCACCTCCGGACCGACCCACGGCTGACGCCCGAAGCGGCATCGACGCTCACGTCCGTGCTCACTGACATGTACAACACACTCGCCCGGGACCTGCCACAACCACGAACGGCAATCGCCTGCCATCTGCGTGCAGCATCGGTAATGAGACCAGGAGTCCCGCACCGCCTGGCGTCCCTCCTGACCGACATGCGCGATGAACTTGAACGACAGGTGGAGGCAGGGGAACTGTGACACTGCCCCGCGGATTCAAGGCCGCCGCAGAGCGGCGCGCGCTCGAGCTGCGAGCCCAACTCGGCCTCACCCCCACCGACCCGCTCGACATGGCGGCTGTTGCTGACCACCTTGAGATGAAGATCGTCAGCGCCGCCGCCCTCGTGGACGTCGCGAGACTCGAGGAACTCGAGCGCCTCCAAGCATTCGCGTTCTCCGCCGTCACCTTCGAGATCAAGGGACGTCCGTTCATCGTCACGAACCCACTACGTCCCCCAGCGCGCATCGTCAGCGACCTCGCACACGAGATGTCTCACATCCTGCTCGAACATGATTTGTCTGAAATCAGTGAATTCGACGGGGTGCCGTTCCGGACGTGCCGCCCTGACGAAGAGGAGCAAGCAACTGCCTTGGGCGGAACATTGCTGCTCCCGCGCCCCCTCCTGATCCGGGCCGCTGCGAAAGGAATGGGCCCCGACGAAATCGCCAGCCGGTTCGCAGTCAGTATCGAGATGGCCCGATTCCGCTACAACACAACAGGGGTTGGCAAACAAGTCCGGGCCGGCCGACGCTGACGGGCCAGCGACTCGCAGCTAACCCGGCCGAGAGGCCGCTACAGGCTGCGGTCCCGATCAAAGGCTTGCCTCGTGGTCTCGAGCGCGCTGTGCAGCTTCGCCAGAACCGAATCGAGCGCCGTAACGGCATCGACCAGCGGCGTTACGCAGCACTCACGCCAGTGTTCCGCGTGTTCGTTACCATTGGGTTTCCACCGTTCCGTGGCGATAAGCGCGTGGACTCTCACCTGGTCGTCGTCGAGTACCTGTATCGCGCCTGCGGCCACCAACGTGTGCGTGTACTTCGGTAGGTTCTCGACAACGCACATGTAGCCGCTCTCGAAGTGGATGCGCTCGCCGGGGACGCCTGGTGCACGAGATCGTTGGTGTTCAGGTATCGCAGCGACACTAGTGTGCTCGCCGACCTCGACGTTCGGCCAAGACCTCATTGCCATGCCGATCTCGCCTACCGCACTCTTCACTTGATCAAGCAGAGGTGAGCAGATCGTGACGGCTCGCGCTCGCTCCTCCTCAGCCGACCGAACACTCTCCTTCAGCTCGTTCAGCCGTTCGCTCAAAGATCCGGACCGACGTGGGGGGTTCGCGAAGGACGGTGCTGTCGACGCTTCAACGGCGGCCACCGCATCGAAGGGCATGCAGGCGAGGTGACGGTTATGGTAGACAAGCTTCAATACCTCGACGTCGGGGTATTTCTTCAGGGTGGCCATCAGGGCGGGAAGCCTGCTGTCAGGAAAGGCATCACCGAGGAACACGCCGGTCAGTGCCGCGCGGATGGGAACTTCGACGGGAAGCACGGACTGATCTACGAGGACCAGCCGGTACTCGCTCTCGTTCGACCAGTCCGCGTGTTTGCGGAAGAAGATCTGATCTCGGTGCACGTCCGCGTAGTTGATTGCCACAGCGTCGAGACCGAACTCGAGAATCTGCCCGAGGTCGACTCCATGCGGGCCTGCCCCGATCGATGCTCTACGATACTCAACAGGGCCGTGGAAGCGAAGAAGCGCGTCGGGTACCGCCACCTGGCTGAACGCGGCGATCAGCTTGTCACGATCGAACCGCAGACAGATTCCCGCGTGGCCGGCTCCGTAATGCGCCCAAGTGGCAAGATGGTTCCACCCCCGAAAGGCATCTCGGTTCGCGACGGTGTCGGGCAGGCTCCAGTCCTGGGTCAAACAGACGACCTTCGCGTGTTTCCGAATCACTTTGTCGAGGTCGTTCCATACCTCTAAACCAGAGCCGGGATCGAGGTCGTCGCGGTGCGAGCTGAGGTTCGGGTGCAGTGGACGGGACTCCCAGAGGTCGTTGGTCGACTCGAAGGGCGACAACCGGAGCGTCCCGCTGCGCAGGATGCCGAAAATCGCCGCCTCAGCAGTCGTGTAGTGGAACAGATGATTGGTCAACGTCCTTGCGGCGCTGAACAGCTCCGCCTCTAGGAACGCTTCGTGAGTGAGCATGTCCCACATCCAAGCACGAGATCGAAGGTGCCACGGTCGCCCAAGCAGGGTGCTGGGACGGCGGCCAACTTTCGGTCGCTCGCGGCATCGCCGAGCAGGTGTGGCAGAGGCGTCATGAACCTGCGATCCCTGCTCAAGTCGTAGCCGGTCATCCTCTCCGGCAGGTGTAACGAGGAACTTAGGGGGTGTCTCAGTTGGTGAGGTTGTGGCCTCGGGCATGATCTTCTATTTGTGGCGGATGTTGTCGAGGACATGATCTAGACTTGGGCGCCGGAGGACTTGTGGGTGGTTGCGCAGCCGTTGATTCCGGTTGCTGCGAAACGGCCTCAGGGCGGTGGGAAGCGCCGGGCTGACGACCGGGCTGTCCTGGCGGCGATCGCGTACATGGTGCAGGCCGGTTGCTCGTGGCGAAAGCTGCCCGCTGCGTTGTTCGGGGTGTCCCGGGCGACGGTGCACCGCCGGTTCACCGAATGGACCCGGCTCGGACTGTGGGATCAGCTCCATCACGAGTTGCTGCATCGGTTGAACGTGGCCGGTGGGATCGACTGGTCCAGAGCGATGATCGACTCGATCAGTGTCCGGGCGCTGAAAAGGGGGATCTGACCGGGCCAAACCCAGTCGACCGCGGCAAACCAGGCTCGAAGATCCACGTCTTATGCGACCGGCGGGGAGTGCCGCTGCAGGTGCTGATCTCCGCCGCGAACACCCCGGACGCGCAGTTGCTGTTCCCGTTGCTGGATGCCTTCACACCGGTGCGGGGCCGACGCGGCCGGCCCCGCCGCCGTCCGGGCAAGCTGCACGCGGACAAGACATCCCACGCAATTTGGTGTCAAGCTGCGGTGGGTAGCTGTTGTGGTTGGGGTGGGGTGAAGGCGGTTGTCTCCTGGTAGAGCTGTCGGGTTTGCAGGCAGTGGTGAAGGCAGCCGAGGAGCCGGTTGGACAGGTGGCGCAGGGCGGCGGTGTGGCCGTCGCCGGCGGTTCGTCGGCGTTGGTAATGAGCGTGGGCGCCGGGGGAGGCGTTGAGGGCGGAGAAGGCCCAGAGATGGCTGGCATGGGCGAGGCGCTGATTTTTCACTCGTCGGTGCATGACGATCAGGCTCTTGCCGGAGGCGCGGGTGATCGGGGCGGAACCGGCATACGATTTCAGTGCTCGTGTATCAGCGAAGCGGGATCGGTCATCTCCGATTTCGGCGAGTACCCGGGCGCCGACGAGTCGACCGAGGCCTGCGAAGCTGGTGATGATCTCGGCGTCCGGGTGTTGATCAAAAGACTGTTCTGCGGCCGTGGCCAGGTCTTCGGCGTTGAGGCAGGCGGTGTCCAAGGCGCGCAGTAGGGCCAGGGCTTGTCGTCCCATGGCCTGTTCGACCAGGGGTGGCTGGTGCAGGGTTGCGGTGGCCAGGGCGTGGTGCAGTCGGTCAGCTTCGGCTGTGATGCCTCGTTGCCGGCCGGCTCGTCGTAGGGGGTCGGCGAGGTCGTCTGGGGTCAGTGTCGCTGCCTGGGTGGGGGTGGGCGCTGTGGCGAGTACGGCGCGGGCTTCGGGGCGGGTGATCCCGCCGCGGGCGTCGCGGAAGGCCAGCAGGAACGTCGGGTAGTACTCGCGCAGCAGTGAGCGCAGTTTGTTGTGGGCTTGGGTTCGATCCCATACGGCGTCTTGTTGCGCACGGGCGAGAACTGCGATCGCCTGGACCAGTTCGGAGTCGTTGGGCAGCGGCCGGTGCACGGCCATGTCGGTACGCAGAATGTTGGCCAGGACCACCGCGTCGACATGGTCGGACTTGGTGCGTGAGACGGTATATCGGTCTCGGTAACGAGCAACCGCGACCGGGTTGATCGCGTAGATCTGCCGGCCGGTTGCCCGCAGGCAAGCCACCAGCAAACCCCGGGAGGTCTCGATCGCCACGGGGATCGGCTTTTGCGGGTTGTCACCGGCGTCGGCGAGCAGGTCGATCAGCTGCCGGTAACCGGCCGCGTCATCACCGATTCTCAGCCGTGCGACCAACCCGCCGCTGTCGTCGACGATCGCGACGTCGTGGTGTTCCTCGGCCCAGTCAATTCCGCAGTAAACAGTCATAGGCATCAACCCCCTCGTAGGCGATATCTGAGATTCGGGCGGGCCTGCCACGATCACGCCGCAACCTAATGAAAGGACTCTCGGTCCACCATCCCACCAGCGTTGAAGTGACCGTGGACGCCCGCGTGGCCCTCCACCGTTGTCGAAGGATTCGATGATCCAGGCCCGTCCAGAGGTGGCCCACGCGAGCGGCTCAAGCAAGTGACTACCACTGCACAAGGGCCGGTCCTGCCAGGACCCGCCGTGTCGGATCGGTCTTGTCGAAGCGCTCACCGCGCGGGCTACAACGCGAGATCTCCGAACGAGCCGGGCAAGACCAGCCCTTGCATGCTCATTAGGCCTACGACCACAAGGCGATCCGGGCCGAGGTCCGCCGCCGGGGCATCGTCGTGCGAATCGCCCGCAAAGGCGTCGAGTCCTCCCAGCGTCTCGGCCGGCACCGGTGGATCGTCGAGTCGTGCCTGTCCTGGTTCACCAACAACCGTCGCCTCGCGCGCCGCTACGAACGCAAAGCCGAGCATTGCCAAGCCTTCGCCGACCTCGCCGCCATCCTCATCTGCCACCGTCGACTCGCGAAAATCACCAACTGAGACACCCCCTTAGACGCAAGGGTGCTGAGCGTGCAAGAGCCCAGATCCGGCAAGCGGCCTGCGGCTGAGGTCCGGCACCGCAACCACAACCGGTGGGAGAATCGACGCAGCAAGAACGCTGGCCCGAGCACCGAGATCGATCGCTAGGAGTTGGCCGTGGAGGTGACACCGGAACTGGTTCTCGACCGTGTACGTGCTGCGGGCGGCCGGCTCGAGTTGACGGGATTGGACGAGGCGACCCTTGAGGCGTGGCGGCACGCGGCGAAGACAGCCAAGCTGCGGCTCCTACGAGCAGGTCCGCACCGGCTGCGCACGTCGTCGTCGCCGGGTGCGATGTCGCTGCTGCTGGTCCAGGTCGACCGACACGGCGTGGAAGCGCCCGCGAAGCCGCAGCCGGTTCAGCCAACCCGGGTTGCTCCGCCGCGTCCCCGGCCCCGCACGCAGGAGTTCCTGGGACGAATCGTCCCGGCTCCCCCGACGGTGCGCCGCCCGCACCAGATCGTGGAGGACCTTACCGAGGCGTTGGACCACCCCGAGCGGATGATCTACGAGAATCGACCGTACCTGATGCCGAACAAGCGTCGGCCGTTGCAGCGGATGCGGCAGATCTGGCAGGCCATCATCACCGAGGCCGAGTTCCGCGGCTACGAGACGCAGTTCCAGCACAACCAGCGGGACCGCTATGACAGCGGGCAACTGATCCTGCGCATCGACCGAGACGAGTTCCCGATCCAGGTCTACGGCGAGCGCGGCCAACCACTGCGGCTGACGATCAAGGAGACGCACCCGGCACGGCGCCGCGGCTACGACACCTGGACCGACACGCCCGACAAGCCCCTGCACAAGCAACTCGGTGAGGTGTTCACCCATATCGAGCGGTGGGCTGACCTGCTGATCGAGCGTCGCGAGGCCGAGCAGCGCCGCGAGCGGCAGCGCATGCGTGAGCGCGACCGGCGGGAGGCCGATGCCCGGCGCCAATTCACCGAGGACCACCGCCGCACGACCATCCAGGCGCGTATCGCTGAACGGCAGTTCGCCGACGAAGCCCGCGCCTACGCCGCCGCGCTGCTTGCCGTCGCCGCTGACCTGCGACCGGCCCGCGCCGAGAAGGTGCGGGCCTGGGCGGAATGGATCCTGTCGCACGCCGACCAGGTGGATCCCCGCCTCAACCGAGAGGGCATGCCGACAACCCCGAAACCCGAGCGCGACGACCTACGGCCGTACCTGCCGGCGGGGCACTGGCTCTAGCCGTGGTACCAGCGGCGGTTTGGATGCCACGGCCGCTGCGGTGGCGGCGGGCTGATTCTCTCGTCGTGCCGCCGCCGGGGGGCGGTCGCTGTTGGCGGTGGATCGTCGGGGACGCCGGGTGGGTCGGCCAGCGGATCCAGACCGTCCGCGTAGGTGTGAGCCCACGACAGCCACGGGTCCTCGGGCGGCATCCCAGCGGCGACGAGGTCGCCGCAGTAGGAGCGGATGTCCCCGGCCAGCAGCCACGCGCCGACCTGATCCCGCAGGACCTGGTCACGGTGCGACGTGACCACCCGGTCGCGTTCCTGCTGCAGTCGCCGCTGCTCCGCCCGCACGGCCGCCTCCCGGCGGTCGTGGAGCCGCCGGCCCCGCTGGCGCAGGTCTGACAGGACGGCGGGCAACTCGTGTTCGAGGCGTTTGCGGGCGTAGTCCTTCCACTCGGCGACTCCACCGTCCGTGTCGGTGACGGTCAGCACGAGGCGCAGCGTCCAGCGGGATCCGCTCTCCTCTCGCATCCGCACCTCGATCGGCTGGTCATTCACGACCACGCTCAGCAGCGCCTCCTTGCCGACGCGGACGACCCACCCCCGCGACTCCGCGTCCTTGCAGATCGATTGCAGGAGCAGCAATGCCCTGGACCGGTTTTCGTCAGAGGCCGGCAAGCGGCTCGGCTGATCGCGCAACCCGTCAACGACCGGGTGCGGATTCACCAGCGAATCGGGGATCGGGGCCGACGATCGGGCTTTGGGCTGGTAGTGCTTGCTCGGGTGACGGCCTCGCCGTAACTCGATGACCAGATCTCCGGCGTCACGGCCCCGGTGAACCAGATGCCAGCCCTTCGGCACCTTCCCACCGGAGCGCATCGCGTGGATAAGTCGACGCCACGCCGCCCGCACCTGCTCGGGCGGATCGAGAACCTGCAGAGATCCGCCCGCCTTCTCCAACAGGTCCAGTAACCCCTGTACGGAAGCGGGTGGCTTCGTGGAGCCGGGCAGGGCATCCATAAGAGCATGCTCGCACATCCGTCGTTCAACCCGTGCGTCCGAGGTGGGCGTCTGGTGCACCGACAACAGCGCCGACTTGGTTCTCGCGTCGCGACTCGATTGGACTGAATCGAGGCCGAATTCGCCGCCGCGAGGCACCTCCTACTGGTCTTGTCCATGCTGTCGGCCCTGTAGTCGGGTGAGTGAGGTCGGCGCGGGTTGCCAGGTGAGTGGCATGAGAGGAAGGGGGTTGTCGTCCCCAGGTGAGATGGTGTGGCGACAGCAGAGGCGGGCCGGCAGACGGTGCGTACTCATGGATTAGCAGCGGTCACCGCGATAAGGGCGCAGCAGGAGCATCCATCGATGCGGGTGCCCCCGGATGTGCCCACGTGGTCACCTTCGGCACGTGCGAGATAAGTCGGATTCTCGATGACCTTGCCGCAAAGCCTTGCGCGCTAGACTCCTGCGTCAGCGACCTGAGTTGATCGTTGGATAGGGGGTTCCAGCGTGGTGGAAGATGACGGATCGCCGCTGCACCGAGAGGGCCGCCCTGTGGCCTGGGATGGATACTGCGGCGAGCCGGTCGCCTGGCTGACGGTCGGCGAACCCGTCGCTGGCACCTTGTACGGCGGCTCAGGCCCGATCGCCTACACCCACCTCCTGACCGTCGAGGAGGCCATCGAGGTCTACGGACCGATCAACGAGTTAGTCGTCGGCCCACAAGGCGGATTCCGCCGGGTGTGTTTCGGAGAAACAGTGTTCTCCAACGTCGAACTCGGTCGCGGTGTCGAAGCCCGCACGCTGCCTGAGGGCATCGTCACGGTCGAGGATCCGGACTTGGACTGGCCGTGCCCGCAGTGCGGCGCCGCCCCGGGCGATCGCTGCAACGGAGCGTCCAAGCACCGGGTCCGTCGCGCCCGCGGCGAGGAGTACCAGCGCCTCCAGCAGGAGATGAGCCAGCTTCGGGACACCGTCTCGAAGCTCCGCAGGCAAAACGAACTGCTCGACGAGCAGGTGCATGCCCTGCGACGCGAGCAACGCAGACGAGTACCGATCTGTGGCAGGCCTACTCGAGCCGGGCGACCGTGCCAAGCCGACGCGATCGCCTACCCGACTCCGATCGAGTCGTGCCGTGTCCACCTCACGCCCGAGGAGAAGACGATGATCGCCGCCGCAGAGGCGCAGCGGCGGGCCGAGTTCACGGCCCGCCCGAACGGGACCTGATCTACCAGCCCGACCTGGTCAGACGCACCGCCCTCCGGTGAGAGCAGACCGACTCATCTCGCAGCGTCGTGATGGGCTCCTTGCAAGATCGCCCACGACACCACCGGCCACAGCTGGTGCCCCGCCCCCGGAACCGTCCCACACCGCGCACGAGCCCTGCACCGCCGGCACTGGGGCCCTCCTGTCACCCGGCCGGCACGGCACGGCACGGCACCGGATAGGAGGTGCCGCCGGGCCCGGGGGATTCGCCCCGCAGCGGCCTATTGAGGTGTCGTGTGGCGACTGCGATGGACGGCTGTCTACCAGCGGCGACGCCGGTAAACCTGGACTTGGCGTACGGGCATCTCAGACCAGTGCAGTGGGCGGTCGACGACAGGGCGGGCCAGGTAGGGGGTGATCCGGTCGCGTTCGTGCTCTTCGGCGAACTGTTCGGCTCGCGCGGTTTCACCAGCAAGGTCAAGCGCTTTGATGAGCTGTACGACGAGCAGGTCGAGGCGATGGTTCTCCGCCTCAGCGGCCGTGAGGCGTTCGTGGGCGGCGACCGCGCGGTGGCCGCACCATTGCCGCAGAAGCTCGTGCTCGGGTCGGACGTGTTTGCGGTACCACCGATACTCCCATTCCGGACTGGACTGTTCGCCCTTGCGGATGGGGTGTGGGCCGCCGTGTTTGCACTTGTGCCGGGCCTCGACCTCCTCCTCGATCACATGCTCCAGGATGCTCGGCGAGTGAACGCGGCAGGCGACCTCCGCGATCATGACGGTGCCGGTGGGCGAGACAACCGTGCCTTCACCGGTGGTGAACCACTGCACCTTCGCGAGGATCTCCTCGACGGGCACTCGGAGGATTTCTTTCAGTCTCGTGCGGTCCTTGATGACTGTCGCGTTCTCGACCGGACGCCAGTCCAGCTCCGCCACATCTTCGGGGATGAGGGCGGAGAAGACGGTGTAAACCGCGCTTCGTTCGACGGGGTCGAGTTCGAAGTCGTCGATGCGCTGCCAGCCCGCCTGTTGGGCATCATAGGCTTCGACATCCGACCAGCGGACTTTCAGCCGAGTCGACGGCACGGTTTGCACACGGCGACCGCCGTCGAGGAACTCCACCTCGATGCTCGCCGTGACTTTCTTCGGCGTGACAGCCTTGATGCGCACGCGTTCCGACGGTGCGGTGTCCCGAAGGCGGTACGCCCATTCGTCACCGACGACGTACTGCGATGCATCGAACGCCACCTGAACCGCCCCTCGGATGCCGATCCTGCCCTCAGACAGTAGAGCTCGCGCGCGCAGTACCACTCTGACGTCGACCGTTGGCCGACACCTGCAGGATGATGAGAGCCTATGCCGAGGGCTGAGCCGTTGGTATAACTGGCCGATGGTCGACATCGCCGCCCCGCTGAAATCGCACCAAGTCGAGGTGCTGCGCTGGGTAGAGGCTGGATGCCCCGACGCGGACATGCCCGGCGACGGCGCGAAACACACCGCGAGGGCGCTGCAGGGGCGCCGCCTGGTCACCGTGTCGCGTCGGGACGGCCGGTGGTCCGCCGCCCTGACCGAGCGTGGCCGCTACTACCTCGACAACGGTCGGTACCCGGCCGTGGGCGGCACGGCGATGGCGACGGTCCGCATCTTTCCGGAAAGCTCTTCCACGCAGGCGGCCTCCAGCGGAAAGGGCCGCCAGCCGACGGCGCGGCCGTCCGTGATTCAAGAAGCGACCGCGCTGATCGAACGGCTTCAGACCGACGGCGGCACTGTGGTCGTGTCGGACCCGGACACCGACACGCGTGCGAGCTATCGGCGTGCCATCCACGCCGCTAAGCAGCACAAACTCGTGCCAGTCGGCTACGATCTCCGGCACACTGGCCGCAACACCGGCGACCTCGTCATTCGCCTCTACTCGGCAGCGCAACCCTACGACACCGACTGGAACCGGCTACGGCTCAACCAAGGCGACATCCGCATCCCGTCGCCGGCCGACTACAGCGCTCTCGAACAGGACCCCACCAACCTGCAGGTAGCACCGGAATCGATACCCCGGGTGATTGGTCTGCTTCATACGCTCGACCGTGCCGGGGCGGACCGCAAATGCCGCGTCGGTGTCGACCTCAGCACGAAAAACCCGAAACCGTTCCTCAAGTTCGGCGGCGCCCGGCGGTCGCTCGATATCTTCGAAGAGTACGACCAAGTGCCCCACCTGCTTACCGCCGACGAACGGCGAACAAAGCGACTCCGTCCCTGGGCAGACATCCCGGAGTTCGACAAGGTAGCCACCGGCCGCCTCCGGCTCGAAGTCAGGAAGTCCCAATCCGGCCAGCGCCTCACCTGGCGCGACACCGCGGCCAAGAGCTTGGAACAGCAGGCCGTCCGCATCGTCGCCGACATCATCAAGGCCATCGAAGAGCAGGAGCAGATTTCCGCAGCCTTTCGGCAGCGCGAAAAGGAGCGGCAAGCAGCGGCGAGACTCGCCGAGCAACAGGCAGCCGAGGAGCGTCGCCGCCGTGACATCGAACGAAGGGCACGGTGGGAGCACGCCATCACAAAAGCCCGCCGCCTCGCCGTGGAGGAGCACCGCAGGACGACATTCAACACCGCGATGCAACAGTGGCGGAACGCGGCAGAGATGCGAACGTTCTGCGACGCCCTCGAACACGCCTCCGCCCGTCAGACAGACAGCAACAGCGAACTCACCGCGTGGTTGGCTTGGGCGCGCGCCCGTGCCGACGAGATCGACCCTACTGTCGGTAAATCCGCGCTCACAACCGTCGCACTCACCATCGAACCGAGCCCGGAAGATCTACGCCCACACCTGAACGGATGGAGCCCGCATCGTCCTGTGAAGGAATAGAGGACGATGCCCAGCGATCAGCCGACACACTCACGACTGAGCCGGCCCACCCGTCTGGGGCGAGGGTGCGGTCGTCCCAGGTGACGGTGTGGTCGCACAGGTGGCCGTGAGCATGACGAGTTTCTGTTCGCTCCACGCACCGCTTGGGCGGATGAGGATCCACCAGGAGCTCTGGGACCGGCACTCATGAGCGATTTCCCGGCTGGTACTGCTTGCTTGGGTGGCGGCCCCGCCGTAGCTCGATACCCAGGTCACCGGTGTTGCGGCCGCGGTGAACCAGATGCCAGCCTTGGATGTGCCCTCCAGACGGCACCGCATGTACCAGCCGACGCCAGGCCGCCCTTACCTCTTCCGACGGATCCAGAACCTGCACAGATCCTTCCGCCTTCTCGAGCAGGTCCAACAACCCCTGCACCGAGGCGGGCGGCATTGCGCAGCCGGGGAGGGCATCCATGGCACCATGCTTCAACACCTGCGCGCAACGACGAAAAGGCTGGCCGAGCGCCAGCGAAGACTCTTCGTTCGCCAACCAGACAGGTTGCAAGCGGCGTCGACTACTGGAAGGCCGAAGGGGCGGTCGCCGTCGTGGTGCGGATGATGCGGTGCCCAGCCAGCCGGTAGCCCTGGTCTTGTAGCCTTTTCTCCCACCCAGCATGAGTCCCAATGGTCGCGGTTTCATGCAGCAGTCCGGCGCGCTCTTCCTGCTTGGTCAGCCGGGCGAACTTGTCACGGCCGGGGTAGTCAAGGGGGACGAACGATTCTTTGCGATGGAGCACGGGCGGGTTCGCTGATCGGCGGAAGTCAGTGAACTTGACATCCAACTTCCTAAGGTCCGCCCTTAGGGATGTCGCCAATGCGGGGTGTGGCGCCTTATCGAAGTCTGGATAGGACAGGTAGGAGACCTTGGTCGTTATTCGCGAAAACTTGATGATGGTACATTCTGTTACCGTCCCAGTGAGCGCTCGGGCGCATCCTTCGTATACACGGAGAAGCGGATCTAGCAGTTGGATCGCAGTGGCGTGTACGTACAGGGCGTCAGCCGTCAGTTTTCCGACATGAGAGAGACTGCACGCATTATTCAAACCTCTTTGGTCGGCTATGCCGTGAAGCAGTTCGTCTGCCTTGGAGCAGGCAGTTCGGTAGGATCCAAATAGCGTTCGTACGTCAAGCGCTATCCCCTTTGGTAGATCGGACGCCTTGGGTCGGCCTCTGAAAGTGGCAAGTGCGAGGTAGATCAGGAGATCCCGCTCTGCCTGACGACGGGCTCGTTCAAGGTCCCTGTCCCAGTCTTGGCTGCCGGTAACACCCCGCAACATCGCTGCGGCTTGTCTCAGCGAAGAGAAGGCGCTCAGGAGTTGACCTGCTGTTCCGGGCACCTCCTCCGGCTCGGGGAGTCGGCCACGACTGGTGATGAAGGCCGCCAGCGCGTCCATGTCCTCGCGGTGAGCGTCGTAGAGGGCTTGCCGAATCCGTGGCCGGCGCACGGCCGCGGGTCGTTGCCGAGCACGTGACGCTAGAAAGGTCTGGGCGTGTGCGTCCTCGCGGAAGACGTAGAAGATGCCGGGAGCGGCGGCTATGCAGTGGGTGCCCAGCTGAACGTCGATCCAGTTGCGTAGTTCTTCCTGCTTGTAGAACTTCTGGAAGGTGCCGCGTTTGGTGATGAGACCGTCGCCGTGACGGTGGCCGGTGATCGTTCGCGCCTCCCACTCGGAGCGGGCCGCCACGACGAGTACCTGCCGGGCTAGCGCCCAGGCTGATGCAAGCGTTTGCGCCCGCTCGGTGGGATCTTCGATGACGTTGATGACGTACCCGAGGTTGACTACGTCAGCCGCGCGCCGTACGGCGTTGGGGCTGTGTCCCGGGTCCCAGCCGTGGGCGGTGTAGCCCATGGCCTGAAGGCGGGCGACGTCTCCGCCCCGCCCGCAGCCGTAGTCGAACAAGGTCGACTTATCGCTCAGGATGCCGTCGGCCATTGCCAGCGAGATGGGCTTGGACAGGTGCCGACGGGCAATCGCTGTCTGGTGCCGGGGGATCGCCTTGGCGCTGTCCATGACTCACGATTCTGCCGGTTCAAGTCGAGGCCCGAAGCGTACAGGCTGCAAGAGGCGTTCGTCGTCGCTTCGCCAACTCTGCCGAACCGCCCTTAGCGATTCGGTACGCTTACGTAGTTTCTTATGCAGAAGCCGAAGTCGCATGGCCGACTTGACTAGATCGAATAATTAGCGGTCACTGTCCAACGAAAGGGCTACCCACTGGAGCTACGGTGATTTTGAAGGCGCGCATGACTGGTGCAAACCGCGTTTCCTTTCTGGTTACGCACTCCGATGGCCGAGAAGCTAAATTTATGGCAGCCGCAATGCCGCCCTCAGACGTACAGCGGTCGACCGGCACCTTTCGCAACCCAGATCAGCTGGTCCGATTGCCACCGAAGCTAATTTCCGCGTTGTTCGGTGTATCGGAACCGGAACCTGCGGGTGGGATGGTGATTGGGCTAATCGTCCATACGGCAAGCCGCCGTGCAGCTGCGGTCGGGGATTTTGCGGACACAGAAGCAGCCAGAGCATGGTGGCACCAGCCGTACAACAGGTTGGCGCGGGACCCCGATGTGTTGTTCCTGCCGGTATCGCTCGACGCGGACACTTAGAACTCCTAACGAAATGATGTTGGGCGTGACTCTGGGACGTGAGGGTCGTTCTGTCTGAACGTGAGGAGGGGTGAGCAGCCGCCGTGGATCGTCTCGGACGACCTGTGGGCCGAGATCGAAGCGCTGCTGCCGCCCCGACCACCACGGCGGCACCGGTTCCCGGGCCGTAAGCCCTTCGACGACCGCAAGGTGTTGTGCGGGATCCTGTTCGTGCTCTACACCGCGATCCCGTGGGAGTACCTGCCCCAAGCTTGGGTTCGGGTCGGGGATGACCTGCTGGCGCCGGTTGCGGGACTGGAATGACGTCGGCGTGTGGCAACGCCTGCACGAAGTCCTGCTCGGCAAGCTGAGAGCCGCCGACCAGCTCGACATGTCCCGGGCGGTGATCGATGGAATCCATGTTCGGGCCCTCAAGGGCGGCCCAAAACCGGGCCGAGCCCGGTCGACCGCCGCAAGCCAGGCTCGAAACACCACGTCATCACCGACGCGGGCGGCATCCCCCTCGCCGTCACACTGACCGGCGGCAATCGCCACGACGTCACCCAGCTCATGCCCCTGGTCGACAAGATCCCACCGATCAAAGGCATCCGAGGCCGGCCCCGGCAACGACCCGAGCGGATCTATGCCGACCGGGGCTACGACTTCGACAAGTACCGCCGTGAGTTACGAGCCAAGGGCATCACACCGGTCATCGCCCGACGCGGCACCGGACACGGGTCAGGACTCGGCACCCGACGCTGGGTCGTCGAGCAGACCATCGCCCTGCTGCACTGGTTCCGCCGTCTGCGCATCCGCTGGGAGATCCGCGACGACATCCACGAAGCCTTCCTCACCCTCGCCTGCGCCATCATCTGCTGGCGCCGACTCCAACACTCAAAGAGTTAGGAGTTCTTAGAGGTGGCAGACGGCGCAGCCCGCCTCGTCGCTTTCCTCGTCGAGGGCGTCGGTGAGCACCTCGATGAGAGGTAGGTTAGGACGGGGTTTGGCCGCCGCGCGAGCGAGCGCGGCAGCATGCCGCTCTTCGATCGCTTCGCGCCGTCCGAGAAGGTCGCGCAGCGACTCACCTTGAGACCACGTGTACTGGCGGCCGCGCATCGCTGTGGCTTGGTAGTTGACCTTCTCCTCGTATTCCACAGCGCGTTCGAACAGGTCGGGGTGTCGGTCGGCGAGGCCAACCCACTCGTGCTTGCGCTGGAAGAAGCAGAAGTAGCAGCCGGAACGGGTGCGCCACTCGTAGTAGGCCGGTAGCCCGATCCCGGACTCTTCCAGGATGCGGTTGACTCCGTCCCGGTCGATGCCGTCTTCCCTGAACGGAAATACAGCCTTGATGTTCGGCTTGGTGCTGACGTAGCCGAGACGGTTTTCATCGGCGCGGATGGCGACGTAGGAGATGGCGCGGCTGTCGCCCAGCCACTCCTCTAGTGGCTTGATCTTAAGGTTCTTGGTGCACCAACGCATGGACGCGCTCGGAAGGGTGCCCTGGTACACCTGCAGCCAGTGGTCGAAGTCGCGGGTGGCGTTCAGTCGGACGATCTGCTTGCCGAGGGCCGCTTCGAGCCGGTTGAGGTAGTCGTAGGTCTCGGGAAGCTCGGCGCCGGTGTCGCAGAAGAAGTACTCCATCTGCGGCACCTTGGTGCGCATGTAGATCGCGAGAGCGGAGGAGTCTTTACCGCCTGAGATGCCGAGGACGTGGCGGGTCTCGTCGGGCGTACGTTGCCGGGGTGCAGTCATCGGGTCGGCTTCCTTCGCGTGGATGGTGCGTCGTCGCTGCCAGCGTCCTTCTCGACTATGACACTTTCGGCGAGCAGGGCGAGCAGTGCCCGTTCACCGTTCTCGCTGATCTTCTTTCGAGCGAGGGCGATCACCTCCGGCAGCAGGGCCTGCGCGTTGGTGCGTTCGTCCTCGGAGAGGTGGACGACGGTGTGGAGCTCGTGTCCGTCGGCCTGGGTAACGGTGATCGCCCGGGAAAGGAACGAAGCGTCGGTCGGTTCCGTAACCGTGGGCTGGTGCAGGTTGGCCAACCGTTCGATAGCGCGAGCGGCAGCGCGGACCTCGTTGGTGAAGGTACTGATGTCACCATCGCGCCAGTCGGAGAGCCCGCGGCCGACGATCCGTACAACGAACGGATCGAGCCATTCGTCGTCGCTGAGCGTGGTCTCTTGAGCGAGCGTGATGACACCACGGAGTTTTGCCTCCACCAGGTTTACTTCGGCAAGGTGTCGGGTGTAGACGGCGAGGCGTTGACGTAGCTTGCCGAGGTTCGTGGGCATGTGGAATGCGGCGGCGATGGCCTTGACCACCTGTGTGCGCAGACGTTCGTCAGCTTGGCTGATCACGGTAAGTGCCTTGCCTAGCGACTCCGCGTACAGACGCGCTGCCTGCTCGTCGATCTCACCACTGGCTGGGATCGGCGCGAGGTCGAGGGCCGACGGCAGGTCGGTGAACAGGAGTGTGTCGGGCTCGCGAGCGGCTTTCAGCACCTGACGTACAGCCCGTGCCTGTTTGGGGATTTGTTGGGTGCGATCGGCGTACGCTGACAGGCTCCTTGCTCGGTCGAGCAGCTCACGCGTGAGCGCCAGGGGCGCCACGTTGCGGACGTTCGTCGGCGGTGCTGCTGGCATCCGTGCACCGATCTGCTGGGCGATCTCGGTCACTACGATCTTGCGCGGACCCGCTTGGACGCCCATGGTTTTGACTGCAAACCGCTCCGGGCTCTTGATCATGCGTTCGGCGAGAGCCTCGGTGAGTCGGGTCTGGTAGGTGCCCTCCTCGAAGAGGGCGAGCTCTTGGCTGCCGATGATGAGCGCGGTCAGCACGATGACCGGGGTGACGCCCGGCCGTATCCCGAACGGAGGCGCTTCGAGGAGTTCGTAGACGGCATCGAGCCGCAGCGGCTGTTCGGTCGCGGCCCGCATCCGCTGCTGCATGGCGGTCCAAGCCGGGTGCAGCGAGTTGTCGGGCTCCGGCTCGTGAAAGCCGAATGGGAGCAGCTCAGTGTCCTCGTCGGCGCGCTGATCGGTGGGGCGGTGCAGCTGGAGGTACTCCAGGACGCCGCTGTACATTGCGCGTTCCGGCCCGTAGCCCACAATACCGAGATACTGCTGGGTGGGCGACGTGATCATGGCGATGATCAGCTCACGCCGTGCCTTGGCTGCTTGGCTGGTCAGCTTATGCCGGCCCAACATCTCGTTGCGAATGTGCGGAGCGTAGGGAAATACGCTCTCGCACGCCTTGGAGACCAGCTCTGCGAGGCTTCTACCTTCGATGGTCTCGGCGTCAGATGTGAAGACGGCAGCTTCCGCCTTGGCCGGCAGCAGGTACCAGGTGGGGGCCAGCTGGCTTGGCAGGAAGGCCTCTGCAACCCGGGTGGCTAGTTCGGCGCTTGCCTGCGCGATACGTTCGCTGACCTCGGTGCTGGCCACGGCGTCGAGTTCGACGTTGGACGGTAGCTCGTGCAGAGCGTGGAGGTAGCGGGCGGTACTGAGTACCTTCTCGGCGTGGGCGGTCACGCCGGCGATGACGGGGCGGTCGGTTCGAACGGTGGGGATGGTGTATTCGTCTCCGAAGTGGAACAGCAGGAGTCCGTCTTCGGCGTCAGCGGCGGACGGCCCGATGAGCTCGGGCGAACCTGCGTCGGTGGCCTTAGTGACGAAGTGGCGCAGCATGCCAGTGCGTTGGCTGTGCTTCCCTGCCACGACGGCGGTCGGCAGGTAGGCCGAGATGACCTTGACCGCGGCGTGGTCGTCGCAGGCGCTGATGAGTTGCTCGATGTGGTTGGTGAGGTCGACGTCGCTGCCCCGCCATACCCGGTACTCGTCGCTGAACTGTCGGTACACCACGAAACCGCGGTCGACGAGGCTGGCGACTTGGTCGGCAAGTAGCTGTCGGGCCGCGGTGTCGTTAAGCGTGATGGGGTCGCTCAAGGCGAACAAGATGGTGTCCATGCTGGCGCGCAGGGCGCCAGAGGCGTCGACGAGGTTGAGCATGCCGATGGTCTTGAGAATGACCTGGTCTTGCTCAGGGAGGCCGTTGGCCTCGGCGATGCGATTGTCGATCTCCATCCACCGGCCCGCGTTGGCCGATGCCAAGATGGTGGTGCGGCCTGCGGTGAAGAAGTAGTCGAAGGCATCGGCGATGCGGACGGTGGACGCCGACGAGGGGCGATTCGAGGCGTAGCTGAGCAGGAAGCGTCGCACCGTGTGGGGTTCGTCATTCGCGATGAACCCGGTCGTGCTGCGATCATGCTGACCGATCTGCGCGGCGAGCAGCGGCGCGACCACCGTTGTCAGCGGGTGCAGGGGGTACACGTGGGCGAACGTGTCGTGGCCTGCGGCGAGGATGCCTTGGAGGCCGCGTTCGGTCCAGGCCTGAGCGGAAGCAGCGGCATGCTGGGCTATGAGCTTGCGTCCCTTGGGCGACACGCCGTCGTGGTCGAGGGTTCGGCGAATCAGCTCGACGGTGTCGCCGAGGTGGATCGTCATGAGGATGTCCTCGAACCGGCCCTGAACCTTTGCCCATTCCCGGCTCTGCAGCGTACTCGCGCGGGAGGCATAGTCGGCGAACGACAGGTGCTGCAGCGTAAGGAGGTGGAGCGGCACGCCGCGGGAGCCTGCACCGAGTTCAGCGAGTTCCTGCAACAGAAACACGTCACTGCCGGCATCGCTGAACTCACCATGGGAGGCGAGGTGCTCTAGCGACTTGCCGAACTCGTCGATGACCAGCATGACCGGCGCCTGCTCGCAGAGGACCTTAACGGCGAACACAAGCTCCCGATTACTGAAACCCGGAGCCTTGAGGGGCGCGAGTGCTTCCTGCACGGGTGCGGGCATGTTGCCGTTGTGCCAGGCCCGGGCGGCACCGTCGAGCAGCGCTCGCGTGATGCTGTCGAGGAGGGGTTCTCGTCGTGCCGTGGCGACGCAGGTGATGAATCCGTCGGGCGCGCTGCTGTCACGAGCGGTGGTCAACCTGCGGGCCAGGATCGGGCTCGTCGCCGCGAGGACCTCCTCGGCCTCCGTCCGGCGGTTCCCAGCACGGCCTAGCAACGATACGACGACCAGGGCCAGTGTGGACTTGCCTGAGCCGTAGGGCCCGGTCAGAGACCAGGCACGGGTATTTGCTTGGTCCTCCAGGGCGGCGGTGACCCGTTCCAGCATGTCCTGTGCCCGGATGCCAATGTGCACGGGGCCGAGACGCTCGTCGCGGACGTCGCGTTCGATGTTCGTCGACCGCAGTCGGCTGCTGACGATGTTGATCCCGGCCGGCGTCTGCGGGCTGATGCCCGACGGTGCACCATTGGCGGTCATACCAGGGCTCCTGCGAGTCGATCGAGAGTCGGCTGGTCGAGCAGGTCGGTGCGGCCACGTCGCCGCATCTCGCGCAGCAGTCCGGGTGGTTGCGTGGCGTACCAAGCTTCCCGGTCCGGGAGGGCTGCGCGGGCGCGAACGCCGCCGTAGTAGCCGTCCAGCACGTCCCAGGCCAATTCCTTGGGATTGCCCTCGAACCGCAGGCTGCGTTGTCCGATGCCCTCCACCAGGGTTATCTGCGGGTGCTCGCCTGCGACCTCCTCCAGGGCATGCGCGATCTCCGGCTCTCTGAGCCGGAAGGCCCTCCCCGGGGCACCCGGCTCATTGGTGAGACGAGCCAGAGCGATGGAACCACTCTGCAAGGGTTCGCTACGCGCTGCGTAGTCCAGGCATGCGTAGGCGACCAAGGCCGGCGGCAATGAGGTGCGGGCGTTGCTGGTGAAGTGCCAGCGGCTCGCTGCGTTGTTGCGTCCGGACCCGGTGGGCTCTAGCAGCCCGAGTTCCCGGAAGGGTGAATCGAGCAAGTCCTCGAAACTTCCGCCAGCACCCGCGGTGGGTTCACGTCGGCGTGCGTACATCTTGGTGAGGCAATCCGCGTCCTTAGCTACCGATGCCTCTACCGGGGGCTCCCAGCCAGCCAGGCGTACGTGCCGCAGCGTAGTCTCGGTGAGCTCGCCTGTGGTGAATCGGGACGTCGACTGTGCGTGGAAGGCCACCCACCAAGTGGGCGTGTGGCAGGGTTTCGCCAGTAGCCACCAGTGCAGCAGCCACAGACTCGCAGTGTCCTCAAGGTAGGGGTCGGCGCCGTTCTCGTTGAGCAGCCATTGCGCCTCCCAGGTCGGCGAGGCGACGTTCGCCCGGGACGTGGGGTCCTTTGGGTACTCGACGGTGAGTTTGAAGGCGTATGACCAGAACCGGATTGCATTGACCATGTTCTTACCGACACCGAGCGTCACCGTCGCGTTGTCGCGCAGAAACACGTCGCTGCCAATGTTGGGGTCAGTCAAGGCGCTGTGCGCCTTGTGCAACCAGCCGAACCGGGGGTGGAAGGTCTCATGGCGGGAGAACGAAGGCTCGGCAACGTCCTTGAGCTTGGTTTCAAGCATCGTGTCTCCGCGGTCCTTCCTGCCCCTGGGCGGTTCCAGAGGCAGTCGTGGTGGTTGGGTACAGGGCAGCGTGAACCCGGCGCTCAGCGTCGATCACGTGGCGAATGGCGCTATCAATATCATCATCGGTAGTGGTGTAGCCAAGAGAGAAACGGATAGTGCACTCGGCTTCATCACGGCTCAGGCCCATGGCGAGCAAGACTCGGCTCGGCTCCATGGCACCGGCCGCGCAGGCACTGCCCTCGGACGCCGCAATGGCGGGCATGGCGGCGAGCATCGCGTCGGCCGGCAGGCCGTCGAAGGTCAGACTCGACACGCCGGGTAGCCGCCGGTCAGGATGACCGTTGCGGCGGGTGCCGGGTAGGGCCGTCATGACAGCATTCTCGAAGCGGTCACGCAGCAACCGGACACGTGCCGCTTCTTGATCGAGGCACCGGGCGGCAGCGTCCGCAGCGGCACCCAGGCCGACGATGCCCGGTACATTCAGGGTTCCCGGACGTCGTCCCCGCTCATGGCCGCCGCCGTACATCAACGGCCGGATTGCCGGCACTATGCCGCGGCGCGCGAACAGCGCTCCCACCCCTTGCGGAGCACCAAATTTGTGCCCGGACATAGACAGCAGGTCTAGCTCCAGCCTACGGAGATCGATCGGTAGCCGACCAACGAGCTGCGTCGCGTCCGAGTGCACCAGCGCCCCGGCCTCGTGCGCAATCTTCACCACTAGGTCAAGATCGCTTAGGACGCCGGTCTCGTTGTTTGCCGCCATGATCGAAACCAGAGCAGGTGAAGTTGCCAGTGCTTCTTCCAGTTCCTCGAGACGAAGCGTGCCGTCCCGGTGGACCCCAATCGTGTGAACCGTGCCCCCAACAGCGTCGGCGACCGCAACTGCCGCTTCGGTTACCGCCGGGTGCTCCACCGCACTGATCACTAGGCTCTGGCCAGGCGTTGCGGCCGACCGAAGGGCCAAGTTGTTGGCCTCGGTCGCACCCGATGTAAAGATCAACTCGCTCGGCGAGCATGTCAACAGCGCCGCCACGCGCTCACGCGCCTGATCGACCGCAAGGGCCGCCTCCCGGCCGCCCGCGTGCACGCTCGAGGCGTTACCGACTGCCATCAGCGCCTTGGTAGTTGCGGCCAACGCTTCGGGACGAACGGGCGCGGTGGCGTTGTAGTCGAGGTAGATGAGTGGATCAACAGCCGTATGGCCCATCCCTCTCCCTCCGTCGCGGTACCCACCTTATGGGCTGGTGGCCTGTAAGGAAACCGCGACGCGTGCCACCAGCCGTGATCATGGGTGGCAAGATTACCGTACGCATGTTCTGTTCCGTCGCCCCCGTAGGCCGCTCGCGGCGGTTCGCCGCATCGAAGGTCAACGCCGCTCCGGACGCCTGCAGGGGAAGGCGCAGCTGCACGAGCACGCCCGTGATTCGCGGTCCCCTCCGAGCGTGGTGGCGCGATAGAGTGAGCGCCTGAGTCGATGTCGTAGGCATCTTGTTCAATGACCCACGTGACTAGCGACCCCGAGGCGAGTCGCGCGGAGGATGCCGTCGAGATGTTCCACACCGCTGTCTTGATGGCAGATGCCCGGCGCGCCGCAGCAGGTCGCCGGGTGGCCGCCGCGTTGACCCTTCCTCTCCTGATTCCCGCTGCTCGAGCATGCCGATGACATACACAATCTTTGACTTGTTGCGAACGTCGAGCCGGACGTCGAGCTTCGTAGACGAGCGGGTCCTTCGAGCGATCGGGCGCCTCGTTGACGGCGGGCATGTTCGGCGGGCACCTAGTGATGCGGTGATCGCGGCTGCGTGCCTCGGCGATCCCATCAGCGCGGTCCGTCGTCTCGCCGAGGCCGGTGTGTTGCCCGGTGAGCTCCCGGATGAACAACGGCGCGATCTGTCTGCCCGCCTGTCGCTTAACCCGGATCAGCTCGACAGCAAGGCCGTTCTAGCGAATCCGAGTGCCGTGGCGGTATTTCTTAGTCTCCCCGAGGTGCGCGCCAGCACTGCGGCGCAGACACCGACCGACGCGACGCCAGCCTACGGGCTGTTTCCGCATCAACGCCGTGCCGTGGTCCGCGCCCGAAAGCTGCTGCGACTGGGCCGCACCCGGCTGTTGCTGCACATGCCGACCGGATCCGGCAAGACCCGCACCACGATGAGCATGGTGGCCGACTATCTGCGCGAGAACGAAGGTCGCGTGGTCCTCTGGTTCGCATCTACGCGGGAGCTGCTGGACCAAGCGGCGCGCGAGTTTCACAAGGCGTGGTCTCTGCTGGGCGACCGGCCCGTCCCGATCGTTTCGGCCTGGGGCGGTCAGGACGCCGACCTCACTGACCTTACCGACGGCCTCATCGTGGCGAGTTTGCAGACCGTCCATGCACGTCGCAGCGACCCCGGTTTCATTCCTGCCCTCGGTCGTCGCGTCGGGCTCATCGTGTTCGACGAAGCGCATCAAGCGGTCGCCCGCACCTACCGGTCTGTGGTCGAACAGCTCTCAGCCGCCGGGCAACCGGTCACCCCCATCATCGGGCTCAGTGCGACCCCGGGGCGGACCTTCCTCGGAGGGCGGTCGGACGAGGATCTCGCCGAGTTCTTCGAACACATGAAAGTGGAGCTCGACACCGCCGCTGAGGGCGCGGACAACCCGGTCGCTTACCTGATCCGTCAGGGCTATCTCGCCGAGCCCGAATTCCGGCTCCTCGGAGACCTGCCGGAGGACGATGATCCGGATAGCGGCGACGATGACGAACCGGATGACATCGGCCTCAATCAGGACGACTACATGCAGGAGGTTCTCGGCGCCACCTTGCAGCTAGTCAGTGAGTCACATCGCCGCATCATCGTGTTCGCCGCCTCGGTAGAACTGGCGCACTCGCTGGCAGCGTCGCTGCGAGCGGTCGGTGTCCTCGCGGACGCTGTGGACGGAACGACGGCACCCGAGCTCCGCGACACCGCGATACGGATGTACAAGAGCCCGGCACCCATCCCTCGCGTCTTGGTCAACTACGGCGTGCTGACGACCGGATTCGACGCCCCGCAGACCAGCGCCGTCGTGATCGCGCGCCCGACGCGTTCCCTCGTGCTGTACAGCCAGATGGTCGGCCGGGGCATCCGGGGTCCGAGGGCCGGCGGCAACAGAAAAGCCGTCGTCGTCACCGTGGTCGACCCCGCAGTCCCCGCATTCGGCTCTATCGCCGCCGCCTTCACCCACTGGGAGGACTTGTGGTAACACCCGACACCCACCAGGAAGCTCCGCTTCTTTCCGGTGAACAGACCGTTAAGTCCATCCGGGACACTGGGTACAAGGGCACCGACTACGCCCTCGCTGAACTGATCGACAACTCCTTCCAGTGGGGTCAGGCCCATACAGTCCTGCTAGTCATCGTGCAGCGCATGGTGCAGGGTAAGCGGCGCGCCACCAAACGCGCCGAGGAGATCTGGGTCATCGACGACGGCACCGGCATGACGGATCAGGCCGTCAACCTCGCCCTGTCGTTCGGCGGATCCGGCAAGTACGACGACCGATCGGGCATCGGCCGCTTCGGAATGGGCCTGCCGCAGGCCAGCGTCTCACAGTGCAAGAAGACCGATGTCTGGACCTGGCAAAACTCACAACCGGAGAACGCCTCCCACACCTATCTCGATCTGCTAAAACTCTCACACTCCGGCAAGGGATCCACGCTCACCGTCCCGTGGCCGACACACCCCGGTCAGTCGGGCTACGAAGCCATGCCCGACTGGGTCCTCGACGTCTTCAAGCAGCATGCCACCGCGGACACCTCGATGGGACAGCCGCTCTACGGCGGCACGGCCATTCGATGGTCCACGCTCGACAAGGTCCGCTGGACCACTGCTAGCACCATCCTCAAGCACGCTGAGAACCTGCTCGGGAGGATCTACCGCAACTTCCTGACCGCCAACTCCGAGCCGCGCCACATTAAGATCGCCATTGTCGACGCAGACATGATCGGCGGGCTCATCGAGTTCCACGACGTACGCCCCAACGACCCCCTGTACCTGCTGCCTGCGGACCAGAGCACCCTCGAGTACTGGGAGCAGGCCCGCCCGGACGGCGAGAAGGAGAAGTACGTCCCGGTTACCGACACCGCACCCTTCACTGCCCATCACAACTCTCGGACCTTTGAGATCGCGCGTGCGAACGGCAAAGGCAACTCCCTGGTCCACGCGCGTCTGTCCCTGGCCCGGCCCGAGGCCCGACCGGGAAGAAATCCCGGTAAGGACACTCACCAGGGACGCCATGCCCGAGACAACGCCGGGATCTCGGTCGTACGCGCCGGCCGCGAGCTCGTCCTCGAACAGACCCTAAACGAGGAAGCCACCGACCGGTGGTGGGGTGTCGAGCTTTCCTTCAGCCCCGACCTCGACGAGATCTTCGGGGTGACGAACAACAAGCAGGACGTGCCCAACCTGACGCAGGCACTGCAACTGGCGCGCACCTACGATCTGCCGAAGGAACAAGCCCTGGAGGAGGGCCTTTTCGACGAAGAGCACGAGATCGCCGAGCTGTACGGGATGGCCCACCAGCTGCTGATCCTCGTCCGTTCTCTGCGGCAGGAAGGTCGAGAAGGTCGAGACGCGGCATCGCGAGGTCGCTCCGCCCCACCGAACATCGCGGGTGTCGCCTCCAACATTAAGAAGACACGCTCCACCGTCATCCCGACGCCCGGCGAGAAGAAGTTCGCGGATGATCCGGACCCTGTGAAGGCCGCCGGCGCTATCGAGACGAAACTCAAGGCGGACGATGTCCCCGATCAGACCCGCAGAATAATCATCGAGAACTACAGGCGTGGCGTGACCGTCCAAATCCTGACGCACGCGGAGAAGCACGTCCCAGCGTTCTTCAGGCCCGACGAGGCCATGAACCTAGAGCTGCTGTGCTTGAACAACGCCCACCCCGCATACCAGGCCATCATTGATCCTTTGCGCGCCTCCGGTGAAGACATCGCCGCGATGAGTGAAGAGGAAGCCAAGAGGCTCCTCACCAAAAGTGCCGATGCCATCACCTGGCTCTTGCTGGCCTACGCTCGCTGTGAGAACGAGTACCAGGGACATCCCCTCGCGGGCACGTGGAAGCAGATCCGTGACCAGTGGGGCCAGCGCCTCGCCGAGACGGTGCAAGACTCCGCATTCAAGACTGCCGAACTCTTCGGTGAAAGCGCCGAAGAGGACGGCGAGGGTAATGCATGACGCAGGAACACGTCGACCCTCAGCGCTGCGGCGTAAGGGTCCTCGAACTTGCTGCCACGGCCACCGCCTTGACGATCGTCGCACCGTTTATCACCACGGCCGGCCTTAGCCCCATTCTCTCGGCGCTACCGCAAGACGCTCTGCTCGACGTGTACACCCGGTGGCGACCGGACGAGGTCGCCGCCGGAGCGAGCGACCCGCATATCCTGGATTTGGTGAACACTCGCGGTGGGACGGTCTCGCTGCACCCGATTGTTCACGCCAAGGTCTACCTGGCTGATTGCTCTGCCCTGGTCGGCTCAGCCAACGTCACCGGGAATGGTCTGGGTTGGAGCCGGCCTGGCGCCGTAGAAATCCTTGTCGGGGCGTCAGTCAGCGATCCGGCCCTAACTGCGCTGGTTTCCGTGCTGCGGGCGACGTCGTCGACGGCCACGGAAGCGGACCGCGACGCCGTTCTAGCAGCTGCCGCTGCGCTCCCTCCGGCACGCCTGCAGGCCGCTAAGGAGCCGATCGACTACACGGATTGGCTGCCCTCTTATCGCATGCCCGAGGTTCTCTGGCTTGTCTACACCGGGCAGCGCGAGCAGGAGCTCACAGACTTTGTGCAGCCCGAGCTGCAAGCGTTGGGTGTGCCCCACGGCATCGAAAACGAGGTGACTTTCAACGCCTACGTCGGAGCTATCTTGCGGCAGGGCTTTACCGGTCGCATCGCGCAGGAGTGCAGTAACCTGACCACCATCAAGGCAGTGAAACGGCTGGTCGAACTATGCGCAGCCAGGGGGATCCTCGTCGAGGACCCAGGCCTGCTGTGGGAGGTCCTGGCGGCTTGGATAGCGCGGTTCCTGCCTGGCTTCCAGCGGGTTCCGGGCGGAACGCGGCTGATTCGTTGAATCATCGCCACAAGCCTATCGGCCTGCCCGTATCCGGGTCGAGGACTCGTAGCGGCTGAGGAAACTCGGGATTCATGGAGGGCCGCGACGGTTGCTGCGGTATGACCGCGCATCGGCCGAGAGCTGAGCGCAGCAACTCGGCCGCCACGGTCATCCCGGACGCCTCCGCGGCGGCAAGCAGGGTTCGCGCAGCCTTGGTCGCTTCCGCCTCTATGGCTCCACCTGCCCTGCCCAGGCCACCGGGGGCAAGGCCTTGCAACCTGTCCAGGCTGCCGTGCAAGCGGTCCAACTCGCGGGCTAGGCAGGCATCAAATTCCGTTGATGAAGACTCTCCGTCGCATCTCGGTTCTTGCGCGACGGCGAGTAGACGAGCTACAGGATCCGGCAAGTAATTCCGACGGGCGTGCTCAACAATCTCGGCACGCCGCTCCTCGAAACGCCTGCTAGCCACGCCACCCCTCTATCCTGGTCCGCGTCGCCGCCGGTCGTGGTTCCACGCGTCGAGACGGGAGGCCGGTCGGACGCTGTCGTGGAACAAGAGCCGGAGTGACGTCCATCAGCGTAGCGGAAACTGCACGAAGCATGAGTGCACCGAACGGCCGGTCAGCGGCCCCTCGGAACCTCGGCAAGCGACTGCAGCGTTCGTCGTGCTGATGGCCGTTTGAGCGGTACGGCGACGCACTTGCCGACACCAGCTGGACATCACTCAGGCAGCACGATGCAGGCAGAGGGCAGCTCGAGTGCGGACCCTCCATCTCGGACGAGTGTTCGGTCCTGCCGGTTGACGTGGAGTTGGCTCGGTAGAGTCGTGAGCATGCGTCGCAGCGGCAGGAGCGAGTTCGAGGGCATCGTGGCCTCGCTCCGCGAGTTCCTCACCGCACAGCCGCAACCGGCGCCGACGCAGGGTGATGGCGAGGCATATCTCCGTCAGTCCAGGAGCGGAGACATCCCCCGTCCACCAGTAATCTCTCTGCCCACCGGATCCGGCAAGAGCATGACCTTGGCACTCATAGCTCAGGCGATGAGCCTGACCAAGGGGTTCTCAGTATCGGCTCGGGCGCTGAGCCGCGCCGGAGCGCATACCGAGATGCTGCGGCACTACGCCGCCGCGCAGCAAGCCACCCGCTCTGGTCGTCTGTACGTGGCCATTCGGCCAGCTCTGCCGCTGGCGGATGGGGCACTGGTCGCTGAACACGGGCGTGTCGGCAGCTGGGGTCCGGCCGGGTGTGCTATCGGGTATCTGTCGCCGGTGACCGCCACCGTCAGCATCGAGATTGGTGCTGCGCGGGTAGGCGATCGCATCGAGATAGCAGTCGACCGGCCGCAGGAGTTCCATCAGGCGGCGCTGTGGGATGCGGCCCAGGCCGTAGTCATCGAGCTCGGCCGGGTCTTGTACGGGCTGGCCATGAAGGCTCGCTCTCGTTGCGGTCTGCCCGCGGCGCCTTCGCCAACTCGGCCGCCCGGGGAGATCATGCGGTCTCGTCCCAGGGTGCCGCGCGGGCCAACCGCTGACCATGTGCACAGGGAGCTTTTTCCTACCGGCCGGTTGCTGGGCATGGCGTAGCCGACATGCTCCTCGCCCGCCGGTTGTTCCTGCGGACAGGGAGTCTTGTTGTCGGACCGGAGTGTGTGGTTGGCGATCTTCATGATCGTCGGAGTGTTGGCGGGCACGGCCGCCGGCGTGCTGTGGTGGTTGGCTGGGAACAAGCCGTCGGCCGCCATCGTCGCAGGTGGCGGCTGCTTCATTACCGTGGTCACGTTCCTGGTGATGGTTGCCGGGTTCCTTGTCGGCTGACGGTCGACGGACAGGTTCTCGGTGGTGCTGGCTGGACTTCGCTGGCACCACCGGGACCGTCGGGTACGACAGGGACTCTCGTCGCCACAGCGATAGGTGTGCTGCCTGCGGCCATGAGATCCGAAAGCTCCGAGAGAGGGTCACGCCTCGGCTGTCGCCTGCTGCCTATGCCCGCAGGTCGGGCAGACAATGTCGAGTACTCGTCGGCGTACGCTCCGGTGGCGTGCGGCTTGACCGGCGAGGGCAACTGCCAGCAGCGCCGAGCCCGCGAGAAGGATCGCCCCGGTCGTGGCGGCGAAGGCTGTTGGGCTGGGTCCGCCTCCGTGGCTGCCCCGGATCCCTTGGCTCAGCTGGTCGGCGCCGAGCAGGGCTGCCGGGGTGGCGAGGAGAAGAGCCGCCCAGAGCCCGGCGTCGTCGGCCCGTAGGGCGCGCCCGAGGCCGATGAGCAGGACCAGCGCGAACATTAGCCCACCGGCCATGGCCAACAGCTCAGGAGTCGAGCTGTACGAGGTGAACATGTTTCCGCCCTTCTCGGCGGCGCTGAATGCCACGGATACGGCTGCTACACAGCCGGCCGTGAGTAGCGGCAGGCTACGTGCTACCCACCGGGGGTGGGAGGGCAGCGCGAGGGTACCGACGCCAAGCGCGACGGCGGGAAGTAGCACGAACAGCGGCGGCCGGGGTTGTCCGATGAGAGTAGCCACGAGTGGCACGGCGACAGTCAGCAGGAGACCACCGGCCGCGGCGGCGCGGGTCCAGGCCCCAGGTAGCGCCGTGGCGGTGAGGCCGACGACCAGCCAGCCCAGCCAGATGAGAGCGCCGAGGGTCTGGAACGGACCAACCGGGTCCAGCCTGGCGAAGCGGGGGTCTTCGAACTCGACCTGCAGGAGCAGGAAGGTCGCGACCGCGACGAGGGTGTTCAGCGCGACGGTCGCGGCCAGCGGGAAGGCCGCGGCCAGCCTGAGGGCGCCGTACCCGCGCAGTCGCTCCCGGAGCCCGGCACCGAGGAGGTCGAGGGCGTCGTGCGGGGAGGGCCAGCGCCGCCCCGGTCCGACTGTGTCAAGGTACGTCCCGACGATCTCCTCGCCCCGCTCGGCCCGGTAGTCGCCAGGGTAGGCCCGCAGCAGCCGTCGGTAGCGGGACGCCAACGGTGACCCGGCCCTAGGTTCCGGTGCTGGGTTGGGCTGGTTCATGCCAGGCCTCCGGTCGGTCGAAGAGTGGGGTGGGCGGTCGGTCCGGGCAAAGTGAGGCGCCCGCGTGACGCGGGGTCGACGGCGAGGATTCCCGCGGGCCGGGCACGGAGCCGTTGGGTGGCGGCCTCGACGTTGCGGCGCAACCGCTCGGTCTCGGCGACGAGCACAGACCTGCCTGCTTCGGTGAGCCGGTAGTAACGGCGAAGCCGTCCCTCCACGACCTCCTCGCGGTCTCGCTCGACTAGACCCTCGTCGGTGAGGCGGTCGAGCGCGCCGTAGAGGGTGCCGGGCCGCAGCGCCAACCGCCCACCGGAGAGCGCAGCGACGTCGCTGATGACGCCGTAACCGTGCATGGACTCCCGCGCGAGCGCGGTCAGGATGAGAAAGGTCGGTTCCCGTAACGGCGTAGGTGTGGCCATAGCCTCAATATACCGGCGATGAAGGTATAACGGCGAGGAAGCGGTGAAGTAGTTCGACAGGAAGTGAGGTTGCTGGGTCGGCCACCGGCAGGGGCGGACAGCGCATGGCAGACCCTTCGTCACTCAGACCGTGGGGTGCGCTCCGGTGGCCAGCGGGGAAGGCGCTTGCACGGCGACGCATGTAGTGAACGGTCCGGCCGGTCGGTACATCCACGCACAGCAGGTCGCCCCCGCAGCGAAGTTTCGCGGGGACAGCGCGTACTCCTACGCGGCGGCGGCCGGCATGGATCGCAAGGTTGCCTCTCGCGGCGGTTGGCCAGCCCCCAGTCGCGAGGGTGCTTGTGCGGTAGCGAACCAGCCGTGAAATGCCCCGGGTGGGCGCGTAGCCGCAACGGTGCGTCCCTGCGCGTGCGGGGTAGCAGTTGGGCGTGCGCGCCGGGCGAGGTTCATGGCGTGCCGGGCGGTGCGGGCGGCAGGACACATGCCGCGGTGCTTGCTGCACTGCAGGTTGCGGCAGTTGCCGTTCTGGTCGGGTTGGTGGGCGGCGGTGACGTCGAGGTGAGCCGCCACAGGAGCGGGTCGGTCACGTCGTCGGGTAGCGCGGCGAGCAGGCTGAGGCGTTCACGGGACACTGCGGGTTTCCTTCTGTCGGTCGTGTTCGCCGTCCGCCGGGACGGTGGCGGGCGGCAGACACGATCGACGCTCACCTTCGCCTGAAGGTCAAGTCGTTCGTCCGCTCGTGGCCTTGAGGTGCGAGGAGCAGGCGCAGTGTGATGCGCTGAGGCTGTCGGCCACCGGTTGGCGGCGGTGGGTCTATTCGGCGGCGGGCGTGCCCCGAGCGGCCTGAGGAAACGGACCAGGAGCAATCCTGACACCGCGGCTCAGGCCGACTCAACGCTTCCGATCGAGGCGCAGTCCGCTCTGGTCGCCCCGGTGCGCGCCCGCACGGCGGGTGACGGTTACGGGCCCTGCGGGAGCTGGTGGGTGGGGGGTGGGGGGTGGGGTTCAGCGGCGTGTGCGGCCCGCAGGCCGCCGCACACGCCACGTGTCCCACTCCCCATCTTAGGCGGCCCGCTCGTCCGGGGTGGGCTGGTCGTGGGTGGGGTATTGGTCGTCGTGGTGGGTGTCGGTGTAGGGCAGGTCGATGAGGCGGTGACGGCCGGTACGGCCGGGGAGTTGCCAGATCTGGTGGGCGGGGCTGGCGGCGAGGGCGGTGCGTAGTTCGGCGGTGGTGGTGGCGATGGCCGCCTTTGGGTCGGTGCCGGCGATCCGGTGGTGCAGGTTCGCCTCGCGTCGTGCGGAGGGTAGGTGCAACAGCACCGGCCACGCCCAGGTGCTCAGGAGGTAGAGCCGCTCGTATTTGATGATTTTGTCGATGAGGACCTGCAGGTTCTCACCGCTGGTGTCGTACTCGAGGAAGAACGGCACGGATCTTCCGTCCTCGGTCCATATTCCGGCGCCGTCCGGGCGGGGGAAGCCGGTCGCTCCGGCGAGGATGAGGTGCGGGTTGGCGCCTTTGCGGTAGAGGGTGCCGGGTTCGTGGTAGGCCGATGCGGGTTGCCAGCGAACGAGGTCGGTGTCGGGGTGGGTGCGGGCGTGGGCGGCGAGGTCGATGAAGACCTGGTTGCCGCCGAGCAGGTGCGGCAGGTCCGGTCGGTTGGTGAGGGAGTGTTTGCGGCGGCGGGCTTGGTCGCGGCGGCCTCGTGGGAGTCCGCGTTGGGCGTGGACGTGGTCGTAGCCGAGTTGGTCCAGGACGTAGTGGTAGGGGTGCGAGCCTCCGTCGGCTTTGTTGGGTCGGAACCGGTCGACCGCTCGCAGGGCGGTGAGGCGGCGTAGGCGGCGTTGGGTGAAGTCCAGGGATGGGAACAGGGCGGCGGCGATCTGGTCGGTGGTGAGCACGCCGTGGTCGTAGAGCCAGCCCAGGAGCCGGTCGTCGCGGGCGGTGATGCTGGCCTGCAGGCGCAGCAGCGGGTCCGCGGCGGGTAGGTGTTTAGCCATGGGCACAAGCCCTGGGGGAGAGACCCGAGACTGGAGGGTCTGTCTGGAGCGGTCCCCGACTGCTGACAGCGGGGCTGACCTGGGCTGTGAGTGACTGTGGGGGGTCGGGTTGAGGGTCAGGATCAAGACGGACGGTAGAACGGAGATCGGCACTGACCGCTGAAGCGCCGGGCACAACGGGTTCGGCGTGACAGTGCGGTGAGGGTGGGTGTGAGTCGGGCCGGTGACGCTGGTGAGGTTCGCGGTGCGGGGTGATCATCGTTGTTGCTCCAAGGTCAGAGGTGCGAGGGGGTGTGGGGTTGGTGCGCCCCGCGGCCGCAGCGGGCGGGCGCAACCGGAGGTCCGCAGGGCTGTGCGGAAGCCTGGTTGGACATGCCAACCTGCCTGGTCTCGCTCGTGTGGCGAACTTCCGGTGACACGGGCAGTCAGTCGCCTGAAGGTCGAAGTTGGTCACAGCGGCTGCGACCTGCGGTGTGAGAGCCGTCGGCGTTGCCGTTCGGATTCGAAGCGAACGGCAGCCTCCGGTAGTCCTCCTGACAGCGACCGTGTAAGCGCTTCGTTGGCCGCCCCGGTCTGCTCCTCGACCGGCCCGGGTGGGCCGGTCGAGGAGCAGCGGTCGGTTGGTCAGGGGCGCGGCGGGTAGTGGTACTCGCCGTTGGCGATGGATTCTTCGTAGGGGCGCTCGGGGTCGTAGATGGGGTGTGGGGCTCGGGGCCGTACCTCCTTGAAGGTCACGGTGTCGGGCGGCCACTGCTCGGGGGTGTGGGGAAGGTCGGTCAGGGCGAGGCGGTGTGTATCGCCGATCGGCTGCCAGACCGGGTCGGCCGGGTGGCCGTGCTCGGGGTTGCTGGTGACGACGGTGAGGTGCCGCGTGTTGCGGCGCTCGAGGTAGCGGCGTAGTTCCTGCTCGCGCTGCGGGTCGGCGGCGTGGACCAGCAGGGTCGCCAGGCCGGTTTGTTCGGCCAGCCGCCGGTAGGCGTGGACGTGGTCGGCGAGGTCGGCGGGACGGATCTCGCCGGGGTCGGGCTGGTACCAGAACGCGTGGCGGTCGCGGTCGTGGATGTACTCGCCGTGCCAGGCGGCATGTCGCGCCGCGGTGACATATCGGCAGGTGCGCGGTGACCACCAGGTGCGTAGGTCACTCCCGGGCTTGGTGAGCGCGTGGGTGGCCAGGTCGACGAAGAAGTCGTTGGCCCGCAGCAGGCCGGGCAGGCCCGTGTGTTCGCGGAGCCGGTCGCGGGCCCGGTACGCCTGCGCCGGGGTGACATCGCGGTCTTCGCTGAGTGGGGTGAGTTGGGCGCCGATCGGGCCGAGGCACCACCAGGTGTCGGTGGTGACCGCAACGCTGGTGTTCCAGAGGCGGTCGATCCAGCCGCGGCGGGCGAGGATCGCCAGACGTCGGGTGGCCGACGCCGTGGTGGTGGCGAAGCCGAGTGCGGTGAGCTGCCCGGTGGTCAGGACGCGGTGCTCGGCGAGCATCTCGACGGCCCACCAGTCGGGCCGGCGCATGCGGCCGCTCTCGGCCAAGAGCAGCTCCGCAGGAATCGATCGGGTGGACGGGACAGTGAACTGGGGATGGTAGGTGGTCGACATGACCGGTACCTCCAAGGTGGTGCCATCCCGGGGTTGGGGGTGGCAGGGGTGGATGAATGCCTGTGCGACCGCGTCGGTGCGGCACACCTCGGGCGGATCACGCCACCGCGGTCGTGCGTCGCAGCGGGTGACAGGGCGTTGCCAGATCGCCGGTCCCGTGCCCGGACGGCAGCCCGGGCACGGCACCGACCGGTCCGCGCGGCCGGATCGCCGGCTGGTACCTGCGGTAGGGCGAGGATCCGAGTGCGGCTTCTGGTGCCGTCATTAAGGAACCGCCGTTTGTGTGCTCTGGCGAACGCCTGCCTCACTCACAACCACTCACAGCCACTCACAGCGGGCGGTTTTCCAGCCGAGGTGATCTTGTCCGTTGCGGGCGACGTTGAAATTCTTGCCATCGAATCTGGCTCGGATCGAGTTTCTGCCATCGAAGATGACCCACCCCTGTTCACGGGGCGGACGTGGTTCGGCTTCGCTCTCAACGGACAGATCCGGCCCAGGCTCAGGTGAACCCCGCAAGGAAATAACGTCGTCACGAGGGGGTTCTCCGAGAGCGGACCTACGCGACTGCCGTCGACGTGGCGGTGGTGGTGGGGACGCGATTGCGGCTGGCGGCGCGCAGACTGGCCCGGCGTTGGGCTCGCGCCGCCAACGCCTCGGCGGCCTGCGGGGACGCCGCGCCGGTCAGCATGCCGCTGGCGAGGGCTTCGGCGAGTCGGGTGTCAATGCGACCCAACCGCATGCGCAGGGCGTCGGTGCTGATGCCCATCCGGGCCGCGATCGGATCCATGGCCCGCCGTCCCAGTCGCACGTCGATGTAGGGCTGCTCGTCGTCGGCGTCGAGGATCCCCAGGCGCACCGCGCGGCGTACCAGCACGTCGGGATGCCCGTAGGGCACCTGCGGGGTCCGCGGTCCCGTGACGCGCTCCACGTCCTCGACCGTAGTGAACTCGCCGGCCTGCTGACGCAGCGCGTGCCCGGCGCGCCACCCGGCCCGGCACAACGACGCGTACGGCGCCCGGCGGGCCACGTCCACGTGGTCACGCAGCGCCGCCAGGAAACCCGCGAGGATCTCCGCGCCGATGTCGTCGGGGTCACCGCGGTAGCCGTCGGACAACCGTCTCGCGTAGCGGCGCAGCGCCGGCATCGCCATGCCGACCGCAGCGATGACCCACTGCGGCCCGTCCAGGCGGGAACGACGGATCAACTCCCGCCACACCACGTCGCGGGCCGTGTAAGCGCGCGGGTTCGCCAGCAGCCAGTCCCGCAGCGCCGGCAGCGCCACGACACCCCTTGGCAGGCCATCATCCGGACCGAACATCTCGAGGTCGAGGGACAGGGGCGCCGGGTCGCTGGTCAGCGCCGCGAACGCCACGTCGACGGCGTCCAGGGGCGCGGCGGGCCAGATCGTGTCGGACACACTCATGATCAGTACTCCTCGGTCAGAGACCATCGAGGGCCGCCGCCGTCTTTTCGGCGACGCTGGGATGCCGATTACGCCATGACCCACTCACAACCGCTCACAGCGCAGGTCAGGACCGCTTTCTGCCCCCAGCGGACCGCCGTAGCGCCCCACCCGAACTCCGGGTGTCAGTCCGGCACCTGGCGGGCGACGCGGACGGGCCGCGGTACGGCTGAGCAGGGCTGTGAGCCACCGAGGCGCACCGTGGGCGGCACCCGGACGGCTCAGCGAAGAGGTCACGATCGTCGAGCCGCGCCCACCGCTCACAGTCACTCACAGCGGCTCACAGCCGCTCACAGCGACTCACAGCGGCGTGGCATCCGCTGCCGGCACGCCCGGTAGGCCAGCGGACGACGCCGGCGTGGCGCGAACCCCAACCAAATGCCGCGTCCTCGTCCCTGGGCGTCATGCCCGGCGCCTCACCCATGTCGACCGCCGAGGTGTGCGCACCAGTGGGAGAACCCTCGGTCCCGGCTGCCTCGCCGGAAAGCGGGCGATCCGGTGTCAACGAGGGCGGTCGATTGACAGGTTGTCCGTGCGGGCGTTGGCGATCGCGTCCGAGAGGGCAGGAACGTCGGCATGGGCGCTGTGTCACGTTGTCCGGACACGCGTTCACGAGCGGTCACACGACGTCGAGAAGTGTCGATGGGTATCGTGCGCGCGGCCATGGCCTCAAGGTGGGCACAGCATGTCCTCCGTGCCTGGACCGGTGTCCGTGACGTCGCGCATGTCATCGATGCTCGTCGTTGACAACTTGTCCGGCGGGTCGCTGATCAGGCCCGGGACAACTCTTCCTCGCGTGTCACCGGCCGGGAGTGACGCTGGCGCAGGTTGGCGGAGGTCCGTCCCGTGGCGGCGATGACCAGCCGGCATGACATCACCGCGCCGCGTGGGCGGGTGTGTCAACCGCTCGCCAGCGGTGTCCGCGCTCGTCGGTGACGGACATTTTCGCGGACAACTTGTCATCGACCCGCATGAGTGCCTGGCCGGTCGTGCCACTTCGCCGTGTGACACGTTGGCACCGTGGCGGAGTCGTCGGCGGACAGGCTGTCGGAGCATTCGTCAACCGCCACGCCGCCCACCATGTCATCGACTTCTGCCACTGTCCGGGTGGTTGGCGCCGGGGCGGCGGCGCATCGGCGTTGGTATCGGCGCCGGCCCTCGTGTGAGCGCACGGACGGGCGGCCTGTGAGCCCCTGTGAGCGGCGGTGAGTCAGGCAGGCGTTCGCCAGAGCACACAGGCGCGGTTTTACAGGTGTCAGCGCCCTGACCGGCGCGGCGCGGAGCCGGCATCGAGATGAGCGAGCACCGACGTAAGTACCGCTTGAGTCGTCCCGGCCGGCCGTGCTGGATGTCTCCGAGCCAGGTCGAGCGCCTGTCGGAGCTGCTCCTGCGGTCCGGCCGTGAGGGCCGAGTCCGCATTCGGGCATCCGGCCTCACCGCCGCGCGCCCCCGTGCCTGACGCCGTACGCCCGTACCCACCGTTGAGGAGATGACCATGAGATCGTCCAGACGCATTCGAACCCTGCCACCTCAGTCCGGGGAAGGACCGGCCGGCGGTGAGCGGGAGCCGACGTGGACGGCCGAGCGGATACGCGCCCTGGGCGCCAGCACCGACCTGGCCACCGCCGCGGCAGTGCTCGGCATGTCCCGCTCCGCCGCCTACAAGCTGATCCGCCGCGACGCGTTCCCCGTGCCGCACTTCCGCGTCGGTGCCCACTACCGGATACCGACGGCGCCGCTACTCGCCGCCCTGCACCTGCACGACCCGGGGACCACTCTGGAGCAAGCCGCCGGTGCCGCGAGCGTTCCACCGTAGGTGCCTTCCGCGCCGGCGTGGACGCCTCCCGTTCAACCCTTACGCCCCGCTGACACGCGCGGCTCTGTTCCCATTCCGACCGTGCGCCGGGACCGTCGTCTGACGGTCCCGGCGACTTGATCGTGCCCGCGGATCACGCGTGGATGTCGATCGACGAAACCGATGCACCCCCACCTGATCGAGGAGCACCACCAGCCATGCCTGACGGAAGCATCTTCAAACGCTGCGGCTGCCGCCACCCCGACACCGGCAAGCCACTCGGAAACGACTGCCCCAAGCTGCGTCGCCCCAACCGCGCCTGGAGTTCCGAGCACGGCCATTGGACCTACCAGCTCGAACTCCCACCCGCCGCCGACGGCGCGCGCCGGCAACTACGCCGCTCCGGCCTACCCTCCCGGCGGGCCGCCGCCGACGAACTCGACCACGCCCGCGAACTGCTCGCCCTCGCCAAGGGCGACCGGCGCCGCCGCACCGAGATCGGCGACCTGCTCCAGAACGCCGCACGCACCAAACGGCCCCTGCCCGAGGTCGACCGGATCCGCCAGCGGCTGCGCGGCGATGGCCCCCTCGTTGACGCGCCCACCGTCGCCGACTACCTCACCGGCTGGCTCACCCACCTCAGCGTGGACGACAACACCCTGCACGGCTACGAGTCCATCGTGCGGGTGCACCTGATCCCGCACCTCGGCGAGGTCCCGCTAGACAAGCTGCGCACCAGCCACGTCCGTGCCATGCTCGCCGCGATCGAACGCCGCAACGACGACATCCGTGCCGCGAAGACCAGTCCCGACCCGGCGGTGCGCAGGTCCGCAGCCGGGGTGCGGCCCACCGGCCCCACGACCCGGCAGCGCATCCGCGCCTGCCTGCGCAAGGCCATCAACGATGCCCTCGCCGACGAACTGATCGTCGGCTCTAACCCGGCCGCCCTGGTCAAGACCCCGGGTGATCGGCCGCTGCCGATCGTGTGGGAGGACGAACGCGTGCAGCGCTGGAAGGACACCGGAAAGGTGCCCGGACCGGTGATGGTGTGGACCGACAACCAGGTCGTCGACTTTCTCGACGACGCCGCCCAACACGCTCCCGACCTGCACCCGATGTGGCACTACATGGCCTACCGGGGGCCCCGCCGCGGCGAGGCGTGCGGCCTGCGTGACAGCGAGGTCCGCCTGCACCGACGGGAGACCACCATCAACAACCAGATCGCCACCCACGGCTACACCCCGGTGCAGAAACCGCCGAAGAGCAGAGCCGGCAACCGCGACGTCGCCCTCGACGCCGACACCGTCAAGGTCCTCACCGCCTACAAGGCACGCCGCGCCCAGTGGCAACTCGCCGCCGGCCCGGCGTGGCCCGACACCGGACTGTTCTTCGTCCGCCCCGACGGCAAGCCGTGGCACCCCAACGCCGTCACCCAACGCTTCCGCCGGCTTGTACGCAAGGCCGGTCTACCACCGATCCGGCTGCACGACCTGCGCCACAGCGCCGCCACCATCGCCCTCGACGCCGGCGTAGACATCAAGGTCCTCTCCGACCAACTCGGCCACTCCACCACGACCCTGACCCGCGACACCTACCAGAGCGTCACCAAACAGCTGCACCAGGACGCCGCCGACGCCGTCGCGAAGAAAATCAACCAGAAACGCCGCAAGGCAGGGTGAACCCATCCTCACTGAAGCGGCAGCGGACGACCGCGGGCCGGGCCGGCCCCGGTCGCCCGAGCGAATACGCTCGCGACGTGGGCGGTGACGACCAGCGGCTGAGCCGGCGGGGCAGCTTCGACGAGGACCCGGACAACTACCAGGCGGCTCGGCCGGGATACCCGCAGCGGGTGTACGAGGTGCTTGCCGAGTGCGGGCTGCGACCGGGTGCGCGCGTCCTGGAGGTCGGACCTGGAACCGGGCAGGTGACCCGTCCCCTCGTGGCCGCGGGCGCGTCGGTGCTGGCGGTGGAACTCGGTGGCCGGCTGGCGGCCCGGCTGCGAACGAACCTGACCGGCCACGACGTGACCGTCGTCGAGGGCGACTTCGCCACCGTGGCGCTGCCCGACGACACCTTCGACCTGGCGGTCTGCGCCACCGCGTTCCACTGGCTGGACACGGGCGCGGCTGTGCGACGACTGGCCCGCCTGGTGCGGCCGGGCGGAGGGCTGGCGGTGTGGTGGACGGTCTTCGGCGACCCCGACCGCAGCCCGCCCTGGCGTACGGAGCTGGACGCGGTGTACCGACGGTGGCTACCGGGGCAGGGGCGCGGCCCCGCCGGTAGGCCAGCGCCGCTGCGGGTCGCCGAGCGCACGGCGGAACTGCGGGCAGGTGACTGGTTCGGCCCCGTCCAGGTCGAGATGATCCGCTGGGAGCACCAGCTGACCCCGCACGGCGCGCGCGGGCTGTGGAGGACCTTCCCGAACGTACGCGAGCTGAGTACTGACCAGCGCGAGGCGTTCCTCGACGACGTCGCCGAGGTGATCGCCCGCCAACCCGGGGCGATGGCGATCGACCACTACGTCACCGCGCTGTACACGGCACCGCGGCGAGACAACTCCGCCCTTCCGGCCGGTTCTTGAAAGCGGGCAGCGGACGACTGAAGACCCCCAGCGATCCACGCCTTCAACAGGGACTGGGCCAGCCGGGACTGCAGGAGCCGGACACCACCTGCAAGCCGATGCGCCCCTCCCAGTGGACGGGGCAGCTCAGGGCCGCCCGGAGGGTGTTCCGGTGTCGGTGGCGGTGTGGCCGCGTTCGAGGATCAGCAGGTAGGAGAACAGGCCGGGCTTCGCACCGTGCACCTGTTCGTGGGCAGAGAGGATTTCGCCCGTGCGGGGGTGGACGATGAGCTGCGTCTGGGAGTTGTCGGCCGTCACGGTGAAGCCGAGGCCGGTTCGTCCGGTGAGGTCAGTCCGCTCGCCCTGGTAGGCGATGGTCGGCACGTCCGCGAGGACGCGCAGTGTGGCTGCGCGCTGTGCTCGGTTGAGGTATTGGCTGGTGGCGACGCCGATGACGCCGTGGACGAGCATGCGCGGGTAGGCGGGCTCGCTGGCCAGTTCGCGTGGGGCCAGCGCACCAGCGAGCTCGGCGATGTCGGTGGTCAGCGGTTCGGGAAGGTACGGCTCGAGATCGCCGCTGACGTATCGCGTCGACTTCGTCCCGGCAGCGGCGAACTGGCGGCGTTCGTCGGATGTCGGGCGGTGGGCGAGGCCACGCACGTCGGGGAGCCGGCGCGTCACCTCGCGCCCGGAATCATCGGCGTCGCGGCGCCAGCGCTGTAGGTCTGAGCGGGTGATGACATTGGTGGCACGGGTCCAGGATTGGGTGTGCAGGTAGGTGTAGGGCAGGTCGATCGTGCGATCGGCGGGGGCGGCGGTGATGGTGTCGGCGAGCAGGCGCAGGCGCTGCTGTGGGGTGAAGCCGGGCGCGGTCGCCGCGAGTGCCGGGATTGGGGACGCCGAGGGCGTCGCGGGAGCTGGTGTTGCCGATGACGGGCCGGAGGGTCCAGGTTGGCAGCCAGCGACTAGGAGGCCGGCGATCAGCCCCGCCGAGAATCGGCGCGTGGTGAGGGTGGTGCGGAGCAAGGTGTCTCGTGTCCTTCCGATGCGAGTCTGGTGCGGGTGCGCCCAGGCAATCTGTCCCGGTAGTGGGCGTTCAGGTTCGGGCGGTCCGGCCGGTGCCGGGCATGGCGGTCATCGCAAAGTGCGTGGGATGACCCGGCGGGCCGGTAGCTGTGGTGTGCATGCGGTACAGGGCGGCTGCCATGCGGGCGACGGCGGGGTGGTGGGGATGGGCGCGGCGGTGGTCGGCGATGGTCCGGGCGAGGAGTTGCCGCGCCGGTTCCTGGCGGCCGTGTTCGTGTAGGACGACGGCGAGGGTGGCTTGGGCGGCGAGGGTGGGTAGTGCGTAGGGTCCGTCGGCTTGGGTGTGGTGGCGGATGAGGTCGCTGTAGCAGTCGCTGGCGGCGGTGAGGTTCCCGGCGGCGCGGTGGGTGGCGGCCAGGACGCGCAGGGCGGCGCGGACCTCCGGGTTGGTGGGGTCTCGGAGGAGGTGGCGCAGGCTGCGGTGTCCCCACTGGGCCCAGGGCAGCGCGGCGGCTGGCTCGCCGCTGGTGAGGGTGAGGGTGGCCAGGAGCGCGGCGGCGCGGGCGGTCGCGGTGTCCAGGGCGAGCCTGCCGCTGGTGGGATTGATGTGCAGGAGCCCGCTGTGCAGGACGTCGATGGCACGTTCGAGCGTGTTGTCGGCGGCGTGGCGCTGGGCCACGTGCAGACGCTGAGCCATGCCCATCATCGGGCCGGTGATCTGGCGTGAGATGGCCCTCCAGGTGATGTGCAGGTCTGTGCCGGTCGCGCCGACGGCGACGCGGTGGATCGGGCCGAGCGCGTAGGAGGCGGCCTGGGTCGTCTTGCCGGCTGGGACAAGGTGTGGGGTGCGGTGCAGGATCACTGCGGCGACGGCGTCGCGGATCTCGTCGGCCGGAACCGGTGTGCGCCCGCAGGACGGCGAGCACAGGTAGACCCTGCCGCAGCCGGGCAGCCGGATGAGGACCATGGATCGCGCGCAGGTGTGGCAGGCCAGGAGGTCGGGTGGCACGGGCGCGGCCTGTACGGCGCGGGCCCGCGAGACCCATTCCTCGACCGTCGCGGGCGACAGGCCATGGCCGCGGGCCACGTCCCGGAACGCTCGGTGCAGGCCGTTGACGGCGGCGTGCTCGATGCTCGCGGCGACGACTTCGGCGACAAAGGCGGGTGTCCACGCGGCGAGGACTGGCGTCCGCGTCGGCATCGGCGTTCCTTCCTGCTGTTCGTGTTCGGGTGGTGGGTGCGGGTAGAGCCGCTGGGGTGGCGCAGGCGGTCACGGCCCAAGGCTGCTGCCGATCTGGGCGGAGGGTGTGGCCGGCGGCGACAGCGGGGGACCGTCGTCGCCGGCCACGTCGGTCGCCCCTGCCGTCCCTCTACGGGCGGGCGACCGGCTTGTACGCCCCCTTCGTGGGCCGAGCACAGCTGGCGGGCGGTGACGCGGGGACGGTGATCGATAAACTCAGTCAGGGCTGTGACCTGGACCTGGGCGTCTGCACCCGGCCTAGCGTTGCGCGTCGGACTGGGGGCGCGTCGGCGCGGTGACGGTTGCCGGCCTGGCGGTGTTCACGGGCCAGGCTCCGCGAGCCGGGTGAGGGTTGCGGCGCATCGGGGCGATGAGCGGCCCGTCGGGCAGGGTGAGCCCGGGTCTCGGGAGGTAGCCGTGCCGGCGGTACACGTCCTGGCTGCCGTGGATGGTCTCGGTCCAGGAGGGCATGTCGATGCGGTCGAGGCGGCTCTCGTGGTGGGTGAGCATCGCCGCGCCGATGCCGCGCCGCTGGGCGGCGGGAAGGACGGCGAGCACTGCCAGGTGGTAGTGAGGCTCGGTGGGTCGGACTTGGGTGAGCAGCTGGTCGAGGAGTTCAAACTGCCGCGCGTGCGGGCCGGCGGCGTCGGCCAGTCGGCTGCGGTAGTTCGACGGTGGCGGGATGCTGCGGTAGCGGTGAAACCCCATCGCGGCGGCGCTCAGGTCGTCGGTGATCTGAATGTCGCCGAAGAACATGGCGTGCTCCACCCAGATCACTGCCACATCGGCCAGGATCCGCCGCCGGCAGGTCGGATCCGGCACTAGCCACTGGGCGAGCGGGCCGGAATGCAGGGCGTCGGCGACGATCGCGGCGACCGGTTCCTTATCCGCCCACCGGGCGGCACGGATACGCGGAATGACGTCCATGAGATGCCTCCAAGGGCAGCGGATCGGGTGGGATGGCGCGGGGCTCACCGGTAGGCGGCGGTGGCGAGGTCACCGACGACGGCGTCCACCGCGGCGGTAATGTCGCGGACCTGCCGGTGGTGCTGCGCGGCGATGGTGCGCAGCTGCACGGTGAGGGCGGCGATGTCGTCGGCGAGGTACAGGTGGTGGGTCAGGCCGAGGGTCGCGACGAGGCCGCCCAGGGCGGCGGTGTGGTTGTCGGGCTGATCACGGCCGGCGGCGATGTAGTGCAGCCGGGCGCGGGCGACGACCGGCCACTTGAGGTCGGCGGGCAGATAACGGTCGGTGCGGGCCAGCCCGCCGAGGCGGCGGCGCACGTCGTGGCGCAGGATCCCGCCAGCGTGCAGGCCGGCGCGGGTGCGGTCGTACAGATCGTCGGCGAACCCGCGCAGCCACCCCCGCAGGGGCGGGGTCGGGTGGGCGTAGCGGATGGAGGCCAGGGCGGTGTCGGCGATCAGGTCCCCGACCGGGCGGTCCAGGTGCAGCCAGAGACGCTGCTCCTCGCCCGATGGGGTGTCGTCCGTGGTGTCGAGAGCGATCCGCCCGGCGAGGAACAGGTCGATAAGAACCGCACCAGCCAGGCCAAGGGCGAGGGCCCGGCGGTGAATGTGCGGCTGACCGGTGTCGTCGTCGTGACCGAGCAGGAACAACTCGTCGCGCAACGGCAACTGGGGGATCGAGGAGGTCATTTGGTCCAGTCCCCTCTACCGCGGCCCGCCGGCGTGCTGTCGGAGGCGGGCGTGCATCCCGCCGTAGGCGGCCTGCGGCTGCGGAAGCAGCAACTTGTCGACGGCGGCGAGGACCGTGTAGTTCGGGTCGCAGACGTTGCCGATCGGCGCCCGCCCCGCCTGCGACACCAGCTGGTAGGCGTCGAGCTGCTCCAGGCCGGTGAGGTCACCCACCCAGCCGACCAGGTCGCGGTGCGCGACCCGGTACGCGTCTTCCAGGGGACGGGCGCAACCAACGGACATGATCGACGTGTCTGTCTCCAGGCGGGGCCACACCGTCGGGACGCCCTTGATGACCTCGATGATCAGGGTGGTGGTCGTGGCGATCTCCACCCCGACCCCGCAGGCCTCACCCTCGCCCTGGCGGGCGTGCCCGTCGCCGAGGGCGAGCATCGCCCCGTGCACGTTCACCCCCAGGTACAGGGTGGCCCCGGCGCGCAGCTCCGGGCTGTCCAGGTTCCCGCCGTGGGAGTCGGGGACGATCGTGGAGCGGGCCTCGAACCCGCCGGGCGCGACCCCGATCGTGCCGATCATCGGATCCAGCGGCAGGTCGACGCTGTGGTCGCTGCCCGTGGCGTGGAAGCGGATCGTCCCGGCCTGCCGGTCGATGTCGTACACCCACACCCGCTCCTCCAGCGGCGGCTGCAGCGTAACGGTGTGCGAGGTCGAAGTGAGTGCTCCGAAGTGCGGGAACGTCGACGAGACTCCCCAGTCCCGGGCGGGCTCGATGGCAGCGAGGTAGATCGCGAGGGTGTCGCCGGGCTCAGCGTCCTCGACGAAGAACGGCCCCGACACCGGGTTCAGGTACGGCATCCGGCACACCCGCGACGGCAAATCCGCCGGCCCGCGCACGAGACCGCCGAAGCAGTCCTCCGTGAACACCCGCAGCACGTCGCCGGAGCGGACGTGGGCCACCGGCATCCGGCCACCGAAGGTGTAGGCCAACTCATCGCGAGCCGGACGGTAAGTGATCGTGTCCATGCCGGTCACACCCGTTCCACGTGACGGGCCTGCGGCTGCGCGGGCGCCAAACCCGACAGCGCGGGCCGGCGGCCGACCAGGTACAGGCCGGCGAGAACGACCATGCCGAGGGCGAGCCAGGCCAGGCCGAGGCGCTGCGCGGCGATATTGGCGTTGACCACCACGTAGGCGAGGATCGCGAACCCGATCCCGGGCATGACCAGGTGCGCCCACCAGTTGCCGCTGCGCTGGCGGATGAGGTGGTGCACGACCACGGAGACGTGCAGCACGAGGAAGGCGACCATCGCCCCGAAGTTGATCAGCGACGACAGAAGGGTGATCCCGTCGGCGCGGGTGGCCATGTAGAGGCCGAGGGCGAGGGACACGGCACCGGTGAGCAGGGTGGCGTTGATCGGCACGTTGCGGCGGATCGACACCTTCGCCAGGAACGCGGGCAGTTGCCGATCGCGGGCCATCGCGTACAGCAGCCGCGAGGTGGCGACCTGCGCGACCATCGAGTTCGGCAGCCCCCAGGCGATGGCCGTCGCCACCGCGCACAGGGTCGCCAGCCAACTCCCGCCGGCCACGGCGGCGGCGTCGTAGAACGCGGTCCCGTTCGGGTCACCAATCGCCAGGAGACCGGCCGGGTCGGGGACGAGCATCGCGGCCAGCCACGTCTGGACGATGAACAGCACCCCGGCCAGGATCAGGACGGCGGCCATGGCGCGGCCGATCTGACGGGAGCCGCCCTTGGTCTCCTCGGCCAGCATGCTGATGCCGTCGAAGCCGAGGAACGACAGGACCGCGATCGACACCGCGCCCGCGACGAGCGACCAGGTGAAGGTGTCGGCGTTGTAGAACGCCTCCCAGCTGAATCGGCCCCTGCCCGAGGCGAGGGCCCAGCCGGCAATGGCCAAGAAGATCGCCAGGACGATCAACTCGCCGACGAGCATGACCCGAGTGACCACCGCGGTCATCCGGATCCCGACCGAGTTGACGACCGTGTTGACCGCCACGAACCCGAGCAGCCACAGCCACACCGGCACCGACGGGACCGTGGCGTGCATCGCCATCGACGCCACCAGGTACAGCAGGCCAGGCACGAGCACGTAATCGAGGAGGATCACCCAGCCGGCCAAGAAACCCACCGGCGGGCTGATGCCCCGACCGGCGTAGTTGTAGACGCTGCCGCTCATGGGGAACGCCTTGACCATCTGCGCGTAGGAGAACGCGGTAAACACCAGCGCCACCACGCCGATCGCGTACGCCAAGGCCACCATCCCACCAGATCCGGCATAGACGCTGCCGAAGATCGCCATCGGCGCGATCGGCACCATGTACACCAACCCATACGCGACCAGGTCCCGGAACCAAAGCCTCCGGGCTAACTCCTGGCGGTAGCCGTAGCGTGTCAATTCATCTTGTAGCTGCATTGCACCCTTCCGAAGAGCTCGTCGGCAGCGGCGAAACGTCCAATGTTGGGCCGCGCGTGAATTGCTTCACGCTCCGAATGATCGCTCGATTCGAATGGCGCGGTCGATACCGAAAATGCGGACAAAGGATGTTGTCCGCATCGAATTTGTCGCTCCGAACTTGAGCTGCCCAGCGGCAGTTCGAGCCGTACCGTCCAGCGGCAGGGACGAAGTGCTTGCGCGTAGAGTCGACCGTGCCTGGGGAGCACTCGCGCCGGCTCGGCGGCACGACAACTTCTTCTACGCCGTCGCCGGTGCACCCGAGGCCGGTCGACGAGGGCGCTGTCTTACGGTCGCGTACGGAAGTTGTTCGAGGAGGACCCGTGAGGCTGGCGGACAGGATCGCTGTGGTCTCGACGGAGGACGCGGTTCGCGCCTCTGTGAGCTATGACCAGCTGCGTGCCGGGGATGGCGCGCTGTACTGGTTGGAGACCCGCCCCGAAGTCGGCGGGGTCGCGACGGTGACATGTTGGCGGCCCGGCGAGGGTGCGCGAGACGTCAGTCCGGAGGGCTTCGACGTCACCAGCGGCGTTCACGCGTACGGAGGCGGGGCGTTCGTTGTCATTGACGGGACGTTGTGGTGCGTCGGCGGAGACGGCCTTTACCGGAGCCGTCTTCACGACGATCAACTCGAGTTGATCAGTCTGGGATCCTTCGGCGACCTGACGATTGGCGACGGCGAGTTACTGGCTGTGCGGGAGTCAGAGCATGGTGACGACCTCATCGCGGTGTCGCTCACAGGCGTCCCGGACATACGGGCTCTCGCAACATGCCGGGGATTTCTCGGCGCACCGCGGCCGGGTTCAGGCATGTTGGCCTGGACCACTTGGAGCGAGCCCGACATGCCTTGGGATAGGTGTGAGATATGGGTCGCCTCCTACTCGCCGCGTGGCCAGGTCGGGAACCCGGTAATGCTCGCCGGCGGTTCGGAAGAGTCGGCGGTGGAGCCTAGGTGGGGTCCCGACGGGGCGTTGTACTTCGTGTCAGACCGCAGTGGCTGGTGGAACCTTTACCGGTGGGACGGCCACCAGGTGAAGCGGGTGGCACCGATCGCGGGTGAGTGCGCCGCAGAGCCGTGGGAGCTGGGCTACGCGTCGTACGACTTCCTTGACGACGGCCGGATCGTCGTGGCGGTGCAGGACGGGCCGCGGCACCGCCTCATCGTCATCGACCCTGACGGCACTGTTCGCCCGGTCGACCTTCCATATACGTCCATCAAGCCCTATCTGGCCGCTCAAGGAACGACGGTGGCATTGATCGGGGCGTCGCCGACTGCGGCCCCACAGGTCGCGCTCGTGCACCTCACGGCCGCCGATCCTCAGGTGGAGGTGCTTGCCCGGTCGGAGCACGCCAAACTCGACGGGGCGCAAGTATCGACGCCGACGGAACTGCGGGTTCATGTCGCGGGTGATCGAGAGGTAATTGCCTTGGTGTATCCGCCAACGGCCTCGGCGGCGGACTGGCGGGCACCGGTGATCGTGAGGGCGCATCCTGGGCCGACCGCCTCGTGCCTCCTGCGCTTGGACTGGCAGGCGCAGTTCTTCACCAGTCGGGGGTTCGCCGTCGTGGACGTCGACTATCTCGGCAGCACCGGGTACGGCCGGGTCTTCCGGGAAGCGCTGTACGGCCGGTGGGGCCTCGACGACGTTAATGACTGCGCGGCGGTGGCGGACCACCTGCTCGCAACAGGACGAGCCGTACCGGGTCAGGTCTTCATTCGCGGAGCCAGCGCCGGCGGATACACAGCCCTGCACGCCGTGGCGCAGAGCGGTCCGTTCGCTGCCGCCACGGCCGTGTCAGCGATCGTGGATCCCGACCGTTGGGCGGAAACCGTGCCCCGCTTCCAGCGCGCGCACGCCAGACGGCTGCGAGGCGGTGCCGGGCGGGTCAACGCCGCAAGCGTTCAGCGGCCGGTGCTGCTCGTCCACGGCACCGCCGATGACGTGGCGGTGGTCGAGGATGTGCGGGAACTCGCCGATCAGCTGACAGCTCACAGCGTGCCCCACGACATGCTGCTTCTCCCCGACGTCGGCCACTACGTCGCGACCTCCACCCAGGCGGGCACGGCGCTGGAAGCGGAACTCGCGCACTACCGTTTCGTGATGACGGCTGCGGCTGCCGATTAAGGGAACTACACCGCAGCCAGCGGTAGTTGAGAACGCACGTACTCGCCGAACTCACGGACCTCCGGCTCACACCGGTAGGGCTCAAGATCGGCTTGCACCTCAACGATGCGCTCCAAACAGCGGTGCGAGGTGGTCCGCGCGGCATGATCCACCGCCACTCGGCCGGCGGCGCAGGCTTCGTCGATGCGGCCAGCGGCAGCCAACGATGAGGCCAGGAGCGCGGTGTCGATGGCCAGTCGGCGGACATGTGTGGGACTCAGCGCGGCAAGGGCATCGCCCAGGTGCCGTTGGGTCTGCTGCGGCCGGCCCAGATCATGGAAACAGTGGGCAAGCTCGTCGGCGAGATAGGCCGGATCGAAGTACTGGATCCACAGCGGCTCGTCCTCGGTCCTGCTGCGATTCAGTTGCCTCTCTGCGACTTCGAGGTGGGCCATGCAGTCGCTTTCGCGTCCGAGGCGGGCGTACGTCCGCGCCACCACGGCGTGTAGCGCGGCTTCCACGGCGGGCGTCGCCTGAGTCTCACTACCCCTGACCGCCGTGAGCGCCATCCGCAGCGCCGGCTCGGGATGACCGCAGTGCAGTGCCAGGTGGCCGATGTTCACGGCGAGCAGGTAGCTGCCGTAGAGGCAGTCGTCGGCGGCCCGCGTCAGCCGCAGAGCGCGCAAGTAGCGGCGCTGCGCGAGACCGTGGGCTCCGGTGTCGACTGCCTGATACCCGCACAGTTCGAAGAAGCCCGCCGCCAGCCTGTACAGGCGCCGACCGATCGCTTCCGAGGCGGGGCTGTTTGCCAGCAATCGGTTTAGTTCGCCTTCGACGTACCGCTGCACCTGGGCATGGACTCGTCCGGCACCGTGGGTGTGGTCCAGCTGCCGGAACATCGCCAGAGCGGTCTCAGCGGAGCTGAGGTCCTCCTCGCGAACCTGATCAGGTGAGCCGGGGCGGCCGGCGGCAGACAGTCGGGGTCCCGCAGCAGCGTTCAGCCAGTCCAGAGCGGCGCGATCGAGGACACCTGGCTGGAACGGAACCCGGACGACCATGTCGGTCAACCCCGAGGTATCCGCCGGCTGAGTGGAGAGCAGGGTGATGGCGCTCGTCGGCGCCGTCGCCAGCTTGGCCGCGTTGATCCGATTCTTCTCGAGCAGCGGTAGCAGGCGCATCAAGGCGCCACCGGTCGTCAACGCCTTGTCGCATGCCTCGACGAAGTCCCGCGAGGGGAACCGGTCCGCCGTCTCGATTCGACGCACCAGGTCGGCACTGAATCGGATCATGGCACCCAGCCGCGCCTGCGAAAAGCCGGCGTGCTCCCGCAGCCGACGCAACTCGGCGCCGAAGAAGTGTCGCTCAGACATGGACGGTTGAAGCGCCCGCGGGGTCTGGCCCATGACACCGCCTTTCAGGCTGCCCACTTCCGGATGGCATTGAGCAGCGTGGACATCGCGCACATAGGGTCACTCAGCGTTCGGCGCGGCGCAACCAGGAACGACGAAAGGGTGTCGATCCGAACCCGCTCACGGGGCGAGCGCCATGCGGACAACCACTCCGTCCGCATGCTCGGTGTTCACGACTGCGGCTCGAAGGGCGAGGGTGTGGAGGACCGGATACCGACCACTCGTCAAATCCGCTTCGAATCTTGAGGAACCCTCGGAGGTGGTTATGGAGCACGAGACGAAGCCATCCTCCGTGGTCGTGACGGGTGCTGGGATTGGGATAGAGCCCGCAGCTCGGGCATCAGGCGATGAGCCCAGTGCAACGCCCCTCCTGATGGATCACTTGGCTCTTCATGACGTTCGGTTACCAAACCTAGACTCAAGGTCGTTTGCCTAGCAGGTCGGCGGGCGCTGCTCAGTACCGCATGCGGTTCCGTTAATACCTCCGGGCCTACGAGCTTCTGAAGTCAACGAATGAAGAGGGGTTCTCCCATGCCGGAGCGGATCACCAAGGAAAAGGTTCTCTGTTACGTCGTACGTGACGGCAAGCTGCTGGTCTTCCGGCACACCGATTACAGCTACGAGGAAGTCGGCATCCAGGTTCCGGCCGGCAGCATCCGCGCCGGCGAGACGCCGGAGGCTGCGGCGCTGCGCGAGGCCGGCGAGGAAACCGGCCTGAAGGACTTCAAGATCGTGCGGAAGCTCGGCGAGACCGAGTACGACATCAGCCCGTACCGGTTCGAGCTCCAACGCCGCCACGTCTTCCACCTGGAACTGACCGAGCCGACGTCGGAGCGGTGGATGAGCCAGGAGGACCACGACGGAGAGCAGGAGCCGACGCACTTCGAATGCTTCTGGGTTCCGCTGGAGGCCGCCCACATCCTCCAGTCCGGCCAGGGCGCCCTGTTGGGACGCCTGTACGACTGACCCCGTCCGGTCACGGCCACCCCTGGGAGGCAGCCGATGTACGGCACCACCGATCACCCGATGGCCCATCTGTACCGCGGCCTCGACGTCGAAGACGCCGACAGTGCCGTATCGGTGATCTTGAAGCTACGGGGTGAGACCTGCGACATCGACTGCCTGTACTGCTACGAGAAACGCAAGGAGGCCCCGGGCGGAGCCCGGATCGACGCGAGTCAAGTGCGTCGACTCACCGAGCTCTTCTCGGGGCGTCCGCTCGCCGTGGAACTGCATGGCGGCGAGCCGCTGACGGCCGGACGCGACCATGTCGCCGAGGTCCTGCGCGAACTGGCATCCCAGCCCAGCGTCGTGCGGGTATCGATGCAAACCAACGGCATGCTGCTCGATGAGCAGTGGCTGGATCTGTTTGACGCCCTGTACCCGCGCCTCCAGATCGGCATCTCCCTCGACGGGGACGCGGCGGGCAACGCCTGGCGGGTTGGATACGACGGCCAGCCGGTCTACCCGCGCGTGGCCAACGCCCTGCGGCTGCTGGCTGGGCACGGCCGGAAGGTGGGCGTGATCGCCGCGGTCACTCCGACCGTGCTCGGCCGTGCCGAGGCCGTCCTGGACCACCTCGCCGGCTTCGAGGCGGTCAACGCCGTCAGCTTCGTACCCTGCTTCGATTCCTCCGTTCAAGGCCCTACCGCTGCCCAAGGGCAGCGCGTTCCCGCGAGCCGGATCCTTCAGCGCGCGGCTCTGCGCGGCTCGCAAGGGCCCGGGTGGGCGACCACCCCGGACCAGTACGCCGAATTTGTACTCGCCGCCACCGTTCGCTGGATCGGCGCTGGCCACTTCTCCCGGCTGAAGCTAGAACCGTCCGTATCCACCATTCGACGGTTGCGCGGGCTGGATACCGGCTTCTGTCACTTCTCCAACCTGAAGTGCGACCACGTCTTCACGCTCTATCCGGACGGACGGCTCGGCAGTTGTGACGAACTGCCCTGGCCGCAGGCCCAGCTCACCCTCTTGGACCAGCCCTCCGGACAGAAGGCGGTCGTCGCGGCTCAGCGGCGGCTGCCGCTGCTGAACCAGGGCAAGGCCCTGATGGAGCGGTGCACCACCTGCACGTACCAGTCAACGTGCGGCGGCGGCTGCGTGGCCACCCGCTGGCGTCACGACCAGGCCGGTGACCAGGACGCCTACTGCGACTACCGGATGCGGATGATCGACGGCATCGCCGCACTCCTCGCCCAGCCCGCCCACCCGGCAGGGGCCTGGTGCCGCAAGGTGCGCTCGCACCCGCGTATGCCGAACAGCATGCGTGACGTCGCCTCCTTCCTCGCCCACTGGGACCACCCCGAGGCGAACCGCCCACCTGTACGGCTGCGCACCAGCTCGCACGGCAACATCAACACCGTTGGCCTGCCCGGCGTGCACGAGGCCGATGACCTCGACCCGGCCCACCCCCAGTGGCGAGGGGCGATCGAGCCCGGCGTCCGCTCCCTGGTCGACGCCGTCACCCAGGACTGGCGCCTGATCACGTACGACAGCTGCCAGGGACATCTCTATCCAGGCCTTGATCTGCCGCCCGCCGAGCGCCGGGTCGGCATCCTTCCGCGTGACCGAACCGAGTACGCGCGAGCTGCTGCCGCCCTATGCCGCGCGATCACCGCTGTGACCACCGACCTACCCGCCGCCGTGCAGGTGGCCGTCGGGCGTGCGGAGCTGAGGTGCGAGACCACCGGACGTGCGAGCCCCGTACTCGACCTGGTGCTGCGCCGGGGCACCAGGCACGGCTGGCCGGCGTACTTCGATGCCGTTGACGCGGCCACCCGCGCCGTCACCGACGCGCTACGCGGCGAGCGGCCCACCGAGGACGGTTGCTATTGCCCAGCACCTCAGAGCACTGCTTCGACCAGCGAGGAGGCGGCGTGGGTAGCGTCACGGCCTCGCTGACGATCCATCAGTTGCTGGGGCGGATCGTGTACTTCCACGCCCTGTTCATCGAGCCCGCACTCCTTCCCAGCGCCGCGCGCCGGCCTGGTCCGGTGTGCTGCAACCATGGCCCGGACTCGGGCCGCAGCACCGTCAGTGAGTTGTTGACGGACTCCGCCTGGGCGGCCCTCGTTGAGGTCGCAGCCACCCTCCCCGCCCATGATCATCCGTGCCCGATGGCCAACGGCGCGTGCTGTGCTACCTGCCGCGTTGTTGTCGCAGCCGCAGCGGTCGGAGCTGGATGGGCGCAGACCGAGCACCGCAGCTACCAGCGGGCTGAGCCTGCCGAAACGCTCCTGCGCTCCTGCCGGCTCGCGGCGGCGGCACGGCTGGGGCGGGCCTTCGCCACACAGCACGTCGCTTGGTGCCCGGCGTTGGACCAGTTGACGGTGTGGGAGCCGCTGCCCGGCGCGGAGGAGCTGCCGTTGACCGGCGAGCTGCTGGCCCTGTGGGCCAATCCGGCCGCCAACCCTCACCACCCTGTGGCCAGTTGGCTCAATCACTGCACCGGCCTGGACGACGTCCGCCGCGTGCTCGAGACGAGGAGGACCTACTCGTGATTCACATCGCCGAGACCGTCGCGGTCGGCAGCGTCGAGGGATTCGTCGACACCGAGGAGCGGGACCAGCTCGCAGCCATGATGAACGACTTCCTCAGCGATGAGGCCCGGCTCCGCTTCGGCGCGAGGCGGGCCAACTCCATCCATGAGATCCCCGGTCGCTCCAAGGAGCAGGCCATGGCCGTCTACGAGCCGGCCGGACGGATCGAGGTCCCAAGGATCCCGGACAGAGCCGAGGCACTGCTTCAGCATGCCTTCGACCGCGCCCGCCCCGCTCTGTCCCGCGTCATGCCGTCGATCACCGCTTGTCGGCCGTGGACCTACGTCGAGTACGGCCCCGGCCAGCACATCACCGGCCACCTCGACGGCATCGCCCCCGACCCGCTCGCTTGGCCGCGACAGATCGCCGGCATCAGCGTCGTGATCCGTGAGGCCGAGGCCGGCGGCGCGTTCTACGTCGAAAGCACGTCCAGCGACCGCCTGTGGAACGCCCGGCTGGAGCACGACGCCCGGGAACAGGGATACGCGGGCGGTATGTGGCTGGCCCACGACGGCGCCGACCACTCCGCTGACTGGTATGCGGCCATGCCCCGAACCCGATGGAGCGTGAGCCCCGCCCCCGGCACCGCCCTGCTCTACGGCTCCCAGCTCACTCACGGCACCAAACCGGTCTCTCTCGGCCGCGTCGCGAAGTTCATCAGCTGGCTGATCGCCGAGAAGAACTAGGAGCGAGGCATGCTGCTGGCCTTGGAAGGAATCGCTGGAGCCGGGAAGAGCACGCTACGCGACCGGATCCTGGCCAACGCCGCCTGCGAGAGCATCCGCCTCGGGCACATCGGCCAATTCTCCTGGCTGTCGCTGGAAGCGACCCGCTCCATCGTCAGCCTGCGGGCCGGCCGTCCAGCAGCAGACGGCGTGCGGGCGGTGGCCGCGGTCCGCCGCGACCTGGAACTCCATGCCCGCCATAACCTCGCTCCCGCGCTGTCCCTCGGCCCGGTCATCGCCGACCGGCTCACCTTGTCGACCGCCTGCCTGATCGCCCTGCTGCACGACCGTCCTGTCGCCCACTACGTTCAGCAGCTCGCCGAGGTCACGGCCGCGCGGGCGGACCTGATCGTCCTGCTCACCACCGAGCCCGAGCTGTGCCATGCCCGGCTGTCCGAGCGGCCCACAACGCGTCGCTTCGGGGAGGACCGCCCGACCGCCGCTCGGTATGCCGACCTGTACGAGCAGGCAGTCAACGCGTGGACCGAGGCAACCGGCCTGCCCGTGCTGCGCCGCCCGTGCACCACCAAGCCCGACCTCGACCGGCTGGCCGCCGCCTGCCTGGAGCGGCTACGCCAAACCGCAACGGATGCGGCGCGAACATGAGAAGGCAGCCCATGCACCTGCACCCGATGCACCCAGCCGCCTGGGTCCTTGACCAGCTTCGCTACGCCGGCTGGCACGTCCACGACCTCCTCTGCTTCACTCGCGCCAGCACGCTCGTGCTCGCCAGCCGCAACGGGACGCCTCCGGTGGTTCTCAAGGCCGGCTTCGGCAGCAACCACGTTCTGGCCGACCTCGACGAGGCCACCCGCAAGGCCGCCTACGGCTTCTACTGGTACGCGGAGATGACCGAGGCCGAAAGGGCCTTGACCCGTGAGGACTTCCGCCACGAGATCGCCGTAACCCACGCCGCCCAAGGCGCCGAGCACGTCGTGCCCCTGCTGGAGCAGGGCAGCACCGACCGGTTCGACTGGTACACCATGCCCCACTTCGTCGGCGGCAACTTCGGGCGGTACCTCACCACCGCCCTCAACCGAGACCAGGTGACGGCTGGGCTCAGTATCTTGGCCGACGTCGCCGAGGGTCTGCGCACCCTGCACGAACGCGGGATCGTGCACCGCGACGTCTACCAGGAGAACATCCTCATCCACGACGGCCACGGGCTGATCACCGACCTTGGCGCCGCGCGCCGGACAGAAACCTCGCGCGGCCCCGCCGCTCGGGGCCCGGAGGTGCATTGGCCGCCGGAGTACGCCACCTCCTACGACCGCGCCACCCCAGCGGCGGACACCTTCAGCCTCGGAGTCCTGACCTACCGCTACCTGTGCGCCGACATCCCCCGCTACGGCCCTTCCCTGCTGCACACCGCGCCCGCCGGACTCCGCCCGATCATCACCGCAGCGCTCGCCCAAGCACCCGAGGACCGGCCCGCCATGAGAGAGCTGCGCGACGCCCTGCGCCAGGCGGCCACTCCCGCCGCCACGCCGGCCCAGCGCAGCAGTTGACCCACCACCCATCGGAAGGAGACGCGGTGCCCACCGCCCGCTCGCCGCCACAGGAATCGGCTCCAGAAGGTGCACGACCTAAACCCCTTTTCGGAAAGGACGAGCGCACTCATGGACAACGACCGGATCAGCGACTTCCTCGCCGCCGTGGACGACCTTCGCGGCGACGACGAGACCGTCCGCAGCACCCGTCACACCTCCAGCGTCTCCGCCGAGGGCTGGCCGACCGCTGAGGCCCCGGCGAGCACCGCGGCACCCGAGGGCACCGACGTCTGAACGCCCCGCATCACACCGACGGCGCGCCGTCGGTGAGTACCTCCTGGGGCCGGACCCTCACGGGGCCGGCCCCAGCCCTAGCCCGTCGGAAGGACCCACCCCGTGGAAGCGCCCGCCATTTCCTTCTCGTTCGCCCCCATTCAGGCCCACCACCGCGACCGCACTCGCCGGATACGCGCCGCCCTCAAGCCCGCCGCCCGGCCGACCGTCAACATCCCCGACTCTTCGGGGTCGGACGCCGCCGACTACTGCTTGGCCCACCACGTCCTCGAAGGTGCCGAGGCCGCCGCCCGCTCCCGCGAGACCGCCACCTTCAACTGGTACGGCGCCCACCCGGACGCGAACGCCTCAGCGCTATCGACCGCCACCTCCGTCGGTCCGCGCATCGTCCTCGCCCCCGAACTGGACCGCCTGCCCCGCTCGACGATCTCCGATACCCCCTACTACGTACTGAACTCGGACACCACCGCCGCCCCGCCGGACCTACGGGAACTGGCCGCCGCCGCATACGCCAACGGCGCGAAGACCGGTTTCGCCGACCTTCTCGCCGGCCACGCAGTCGTCGTCTGCCTGCTGCGCCACAAGAAGCTCGGCGACACCCTCGACAGCTGGACCCTCAGCCGGCTGCCCGGCACCATCTTCTGCGACCACATCAACGAGCCCGTCGTCCTGGCTCGCGACCTGATTCACGAGGCGGGCCACAACTGGCTCAACGACGCCCTTGGCGCCACCGCCTGCGAGATCAGCGACGAAGTCAGGTTCTACTCCCCCTGGAAGGAGACGAGCAGGCCCGCCTTCGGCTTCCTGCACGCCTGCTTCGCCTTCCCCCTCACCATGATCTACGCCGCTCGTGTCCTGCCCGAAACAAGCGGCGACCTGTACCGATTCCTGACCGCCTACTTGGACCAGCAGCGCGGACTGCTTGCCACCACCGCCGCCGACCACGACCGCGCACTCGCCCTGATCAACGACCCCGCCTTGCGGGAACGCCTGCGCTCTGTCCACCGCGAAGCCCTCAGCCTGTGAACTCCACCGACACCTCGGTCCCCGCTACCGAGACCGCCCTCGCGGTCCGGCTGGGCGAGCCCGGCGTCATCCTGCGCGTCGGCCAGGCCGGCCATCCGACGGCGCAGGCGCACACTGGATTGGCCAGTCTCGAACTCGCCGCGCCCATCGGGGAGAACACCGCCTTCAACATCGGCTCCGTCGCCAAACAGATCACCGCGTACCTGTGCATCCGCGCCGCCCGCGACCGTCTCGTCACCCTTGACCGGCCCGTCGGCGACATCCTGCCCCGCTTCCGCATCCCCGATGTCACCATCGGCGACCTCATCAAGCACCGGGGCGGCGTCCGGGACGCCGAATCCCTCCTGTCCCTGGCCGGCTTCCGCGAACTCGACCACTACACCGCCGACGACCTGCTGCAACTCGCCTACCGCCAGCGGCACCGAGCCGTCGAGCCGGGCCACTTCCTGTACAGCAACACCGGCTACCTCCTTCTCGCTGAAGTCCTCACGCACGCGTACGGCGCGGGATTCCACGAGATCGCAGACCGGCGCGTCTTCACCCCGCTCGGCATGACCTCGGCCCGCTTCAGGGCCAATCCACGCGAGGTGATCCCCGGCGCCGCCGCCAGCTACCAGGCCGTCGCCGGCGGATGGCAGCACCAGCAGCGCCCGGTCACCCTGCCCGGCCCTGGCTCCCTGTGGTGCGCCGCCGCAGACCTGGACCGCTGGCTCGCCCACCTCTGGCACGAATGGCATCCCTCGGTCGACGCCGCGCTCCCGTTCGAACAGCACCTCGACTACCAGTCCAGCGACCACGCACCGTTCAAATACGGCGCTGGGCTGTACGCCGATCCGCGCCCCGGCCGCACCGCCGTCTTCCACTTTGGCCACGAACAGGGGTTCTCCGCCGCCGCACACCTCACCAACTCAGGGCTCCGCGTTACCTGCCTGTCAAACCACGCCGGAATCGCCGCCGACCAGGTGCTCGCCGCGGCCCTCGCCGACCCCACCCATGAATCCGGCGCTGATACGGGCCAACTGCTGTCTCGCGCGTTGGCAAGCCTTCCTGCGCCCAAGACCACCACCTCCACGGGCAGCGCCGACACCGAAACGGCTCACACGTCGCTCGGCACCTATGTCGGGGACGAGGTTCCCGGCACCGTACGCCTGACCCGCAGTGCGGGCTCGCTGTACTTGTGGCGTCGGGGAACCCTCGACCGACTCACCTGCACCGGGTCCACGTACGTTGCGGACGGCTACACGCTGACACTCGATACCTCCTCGGCGGATGAGGATCTGCCAGTGCCCAATGGCTTTGTTCTTGATCTCGATCGAGCACCAGGGCTGCACTATCGACGACGTCCCGATTGACCGACTGCCACCATTACAACGTCGGTGGTTCTCAAGCGTCCCGATCCGACACGGAGCCCCTGGCCGGCCGTTGTCAGCCGGGCTTGATGTGAGCTACCCCGCTTTTATCAAGCTTCTTGATTACTACGTCGAGGGCTGTATCTCGGCTCGGGCTCCACTTGAGCATTCGTACTCCCAGAAGCTCGACCATCTTCGACGATCAACATTCCACTAATCAGACGGACACAGAAAAGCCCAAAATGGGCAACGGGTCGGCAGATCGCCGTGGTCTAGCACGGGGAGCGCTTCGAGATCAGCCTTCGCCAACGGCTCATCGACTCGATCAAGGAGACCGCCGATGTCGCACACGCCGCCTGATCTGCCTGGCTCAGCAGTCACGATCGGGCTGAGCATCGACACGGTACTACGGCGCACGGACAAGACCCTACTGGCGCGAGGCTCGTTCCGCGGCGAACCGGCAACGGTGAAATATCTGATCGACCCGGAACCGTTCTGGGCGGCCAAGTGGCGGCACGAGCTGGACGTGTACGAGGTCTTCGGTGACACCACACCGCCTGTCCGCGTTCCTCGGCTGCTCCATACCGACCGTGACCGGCTGCTGGTCCTGGAATGGGTTGACGCATCGCCCCTCGCGGTCGAACGCTACCCCCAGCGAGAGCTCGATACCCGGGAGGTCGACGCCGTCCTGGACTGCATCACCGCGTTGAATGAGTGGACCTACCCGGCCGTCCGGTTCTCGCCCACCTTCGACTACTCCGACCGCCTGGCTCGGTACCAGGCCAAGGGATACCTCACTGAGGGCCAACGAGAGGCTCTGGACAGTCTGCTGGCCCGCTGCGACGCGCCGGCACAGCTCAATCACGGCGACCCGCTGGCCAGCAACATCCTCCTCCTCAATGCCGGCCGTTCCGACAGCGATGACGAGGCCGAGACCACGGCGGTGCTAGTCGACTGGAGTTCACCGGGCTGTTCCTTCCTGGCTTCGACCTTGCGATGCTCCACGCCCAGGTCGGCGCAGGTACACCATTGATCCGCGAGCGCATCGAGGCGATCGTGAGTGAGACGGGCATCGAGGCCGCATTCGCGCTCAACCTCGCTATGGTCTTGACCCGCGAGCTGCGCCTGCACCACGAACTGCCCGAGGACGACCCGGCCCGGAGGCGCTGTCTGCCGATCATTGAGGCCGCTTGGACCTCCGCCGGCACCCGCGTACAACGGCTCATTGCAGCGAGGTCAGCATGATCCAACTCTGACCAGCCACAACGACACCCTGCATCTGTTCGCAGATGCAGAGATGACCGAAAGTTAGGGGGTCGGTCTGTGGTGTCGACGACCTCGTCGGTGTCTAGTGGCCTCGCAAGGAGCCCGGTAGTTTCAGCTGTCGACCACTTTCGCTTTCATCGATTGGAGGTGCCGCCCACGTGTCGCAGATCGAGAAGATCACCGGTGAACTCCGCGCGTTGATGACCGGGGTCGAACGCGCGCAGGGGTTGGCAGCCGCCGCCGACAGCCAGGCGCAGGAGGTGGCGTTACGGGCCGCGGGCGCGGGCTTCGTCGCCGTGGCGGCGGGTGTGGCGCGGTTGCGCAGCGCGATCACGGGCATCCAGGGCGGCCTGGGAAGTCTTGCCGGTTCGATCGGTGAGGCGACGAAGGCCACCGCGGCGGTGCCGAACGAGGCCACCCCGCAGGAGACGATCGCCGGCCTGGCGCCCGTGCAGAGCGCCATGGACGCCGCCCGTGACGCAGCGGCTGGGGCCATCACTGGAGTCGGTGAGGCACAGCAGCTCGTCGCCGTGGTCCTGCAGGGTGGGCAGCCTGGGCCGCTGTTGCAGGCGTTGGAGGCCATCAAGCAGGTCCTGGTGCTGATGGTTCAGCGAACGGGCGGGGCCCGGCAGGCTGTCGAAGCGGCGATCGCGCAGGCCCGCCAGCTGGGCTCGTCGGGAAACTAACAGGGGCTGGCGGTCATCCACCGGCCAGCCCTGCCCCTGCTACCACCGGCAGCCCATCCCCGACGACCCCCACCCCGGGCGGCACCGTCTCCACGGACACTGACGCAGGAACCCCGTGGACCAGGCGTCCCACCGGCTTGCTCGGCAGGTCACCTGCCGGACGTCGAACCCGGATCTCCGCGAACGAGAAGCCACGGGAGCGGCGTGCCCTGGAGTTGGAGAACGAGTGTGCCGACAGGGTCGCCGGCAAGGGGTACCGGGTTCACCAGAACCCTACGAGGCAGGAGGTCGCGGACGCGCGACGCGAGACCGGGGATTCTGGGAGGCCGGAAAAGGCACCCGACTTCCTCATCGAGGGACATGTCTTCGACTGCTACGCGCCCACTGCCCCCGTGCCGGCCCGCGCCGTCTGGAGCGCGGTGTCCAGGAAGGTCGACGCGGAGCAGACCCAACGCGTGATGTTGAACCTCCACGACTGGCGGGGAGACCTCGCCGCCCTGCACAAGCAGTTCCACGACTGGCCCGTAGCAGGGCTGAAGGAACTGGCGGCGGTAACGCGCGACGGTGCGATTATTCAGATCATCCGGCGAGACTGATGAAGGGGTGCAAATGGCTGTCGAGTACCGGCTGACGCTGGCGGGCAACATCCCACTCGAACAGGTGGCGGAACTGGCTGCTCCCGGAGCGGTCGAGACGTCCACGGCGTCCGGCGGCAGGATGCTCAGTGCCGACCTGAACGACGAGCACGGGTACGTCGTGGACATCACCGGCGGCCGGCACGGCTACTACAGCGCCGAGGACGACGGTGGCGCTCTGTGGCAGTGGGAGCCGGAGACCTACGTCGACGTCAGCTTCTACATGCGCAAGGACACCCTGGCCGACAAGGGCAAACCCCACATGCTGGCGACCGTGGCCAGAATCCTCGCCGTCAGGGCCGAGGACGCCGCCCTGACCCTCAACGGCGACGTGCTGATGCTGACACGCGTCGCTGGCACCCTTCATAAGCACAACACCGACGGCTGGTACGACTACAGCTACGACAGAATTTTTCACCCCTGACGGGCCTGCGTCCTCGGTTGGACCCACCAGAGGCACTCACCCCCGCTCGATCGGAGTCGGATCGCCGGCATCGCGGCGTCGATCGCGTGTCACAGGGGCGGCAGCGGTGAGCTGCTAGCCGACAAAGCGGCTCGCGCCAGGTAGCGCATCAACGGCAAGTCACGCTCGACGGCGAGGAACTGGGGCGTCTGCGGCAGCAGCAGTACCTGCGCGGTGGCACCGCCGCCTTCTTTGCTGTGCACCACCATGCAGCGCAGGTCGTAAACGCGTTTGGCGACGGCCTCGACAACTGAGGCGGGCGAGCTGTTGGCGTTGACGCGTACAGATGCGACACCGGTCACGGCGTTGGCTCGCAGGTGGGCCCTCAAGGCCGGGTCGGACAAGATCCGCTGTTTGAGTCCGGTTGCCGTCGCCGTGGCCTCGATCGTGGCCCGTAGCTGGGCCAGTTCGGTGCGCTGTGACCGAGCCACCTGGGCGATCGCGTCGAAGACTTTGGCATGGAAGGCAAGACTGTGTAAATCCGCGCCTGGGCTGGCCAGTAGCGCGGCCACCTCTTGGACGCCTCGATTGTGGGCGTAGCGGGTGAAGTGGTATTCAAGCACCTGGTAGAAGGCCAGGAACTGCACAAACGGGGCACGCGGCATGGCCCGGGCGTACCAGTAAAACGCCAACGCTTCGGAGTCATACGCCCGTGACGGCACTTCAACAGAGGGCTCGATTGCCGCAGGACGTGCCCGCCTTGGACTAGGCCGGCGGTCGGGCAGCGGCCACGGCGGACGCAGCGCAAGACGGAAACCCAGCCCGCACTCCCCGTCGATGTCAAAAGACCACGAACCGGCAGCAAGAGTCAGCAGTTTCAAGGCCTCGTCCGGGGTGGATAGCGGCCTGCCACTGATCTTCAGTGTGGTATACGTCGGTTCGTCCCGGTTGAACTCCCTACTCATATCGACAAATCGGCGGCGCAGGCACCAAAATGCCGCCGAGCCGGGCGACAACTCGATTCGCCAACCACCGTCAGGGGCTACCGCGCGGATGATTCCGGGGCGGTAACTGTCCCAGTGGTGCCACTCCTCTACGGTGTCCGCCTCCGGCTCAGGGCCGGCTCCAACGACGAGGGCTTCGATGTAGCCCTGGTCAAGTTGGGCGAACGCGCTGTACGCACCGAGAATCACCAAGCCGGGCCCCACCATCGCCGTCAGACTGTCTATCGACCCTGGGCGGTCGTCGGAAAGGGGAGCCTCGAATGGCTGTCCGGCCAACTCAAAGCGCAGGGCCAGGCGATGGTCGCCTCGCGTGAGGTTCGCTCCGGTTGCGGCGGCGGCAGCAACCAACCTGTCGATCGCCTCCGCCTGCTGGCATTCGCGCTTCTGCCTCTCCTGGTGCTCGCGGACGATCCCCTCCTCGAGGGCGCGGAGCGCTGCTGCCCTCATGGCACGAGGGCCCTGCCCCCGGGGCTTCCGAGAGATCTGCTCTGTCACTAAGTCTTTCCTATATCAGAGCCAATGCCATCCTTGTCGGACAACTCGGCGACTATAGGCTCAAGGTTGGCGAGTGTCCATGCATTATTTGGACTCGGGGTGGCCGGGGGCCTCGCTCTCATTTCGGCTGCCCACGCTGGTCGCGTGGCTCTCATTTGGCGCGCACGTCACCGGCTTGGACCGTCGCCAAGTCGAGGGGGCCGCGACGCTGTGCACAGGTCAAGATCCGCGGCACTTGAAGCCGTACCTGCCTCTGTACTCGGACCGGTACGCCGACAACCTGAGCCAGCGAACGAAGCTCGCGGAGCCGCGCCCCTTGCGGCTGGCGGTCCCGGGCTCGGGTCGCGCGCACGTCATGATCTCCGATGTTGTGCGCGGTGTGTGCTCTCCAGCGGATGCCAACCCGGGTGAACCGGTGCCAACACGGGTCACCGCGGCCGACCGCCGGTCGCAACCCGGGTTTCGTGTGCTCCGGCTGTGGTCGTGGGCTGGGAGAACGGCGGTCCGGGGAACGTGGGTGAACGTGGGCCACTCCCTGCCACCCCAGGTGAACCCCAGGTCGCTAGACTAGGCGCTCGCGCCCCCGTAGCTCAGGGGATAGAGCATCGGTTTCCTAAACCGTGTGTCGCAGGTTCGAATCCTGCCGGGGGCACCAGGCGAAACGCGGATCACCTCGATGATCTGGCACTTCGCGTGGCCCCGCCGCTTCCGCAGGAAGCGACTTCCTCCGCGGCTTCTCCGTGAGTTGCCAGGGGCTCTGGTGTGCCGTGCGCGCCGGCAAAGTCAGCGGGCGACGACCGCGCCAGCCTGATCAACCGAGCCCTCGCGATCGGTCAGCCGCCTCGCCGCGAGCGCTGAGGAACGGCGACTGAGGTCCTACCGGTGTCGCGACGTAGACGACTGACGGTCCGGCGACGACGTTGCCGGGCGCTCATCGAAACGTGATGATCACGATCCCGCCTGAAGCACTAGGGTAAGGGGGTGCCTTCGGTCAAACCCCTTACCTCTTGGGTCGGGCGCGTGGCCGCGTTGCTGGGCATCGTGCTTGTGGCGCTCACCCTGCGCCAGACAGTTGCGGTGATGTCGCCGATCCTCGACGACGTCCGGGCGGACATCCCGATGTCGAACATCGGAGTCGGGCTGCTCGGCACGATGCCACCGATCCTGCTGGCGGTATCGGGTTTCGTCGCGCCGCGCGTCGCCCGCGGCATCGGCCTCGCCGGCGGCATCGTGCTGGCGCTGCTGTTCATGACCGTCGGCCATCTCGTGCGCGCAGTCGCCCCGGGCTACGCGGTGCTGCTCATCGGTAGTGTCGTCGCGCTCGCCGGCACGGGCATCGGCAATGTGCTGCTGCCGCCGATCGTGCGGCGCTACTTCCCCGACCGTGTAGCGCTGCTGACCGCCGTCTACGTCTGCATCCTGGGCGTGAGCACAGCCCTGCCCGCCGCGGTCGCCGCTCCGGTCGCCGAGCAGGTCGGATGGCGGTTCTCGCTCGGCATATGGGCGGTGACCGCGGTGGTCGCGCTCGTCCCGTGGCTCGTCATCATCGCGCGGGAGCGCCGCGCGCGACTCTCTGACGCCGACGCCGACGCCGACGCCGACGCCGACGCCGACGGGTCTGCGCCCACCACCCTCGTCACGCGACTGTGGCGTTCACGCGTGGCCCTGTCGATCACCGTCTTGTTCTCGACCAGCACGATCCTCACCTACGCGTGTTTCGCGTGGCTGCCCGAGATTCTCGGCGACATCGCCAGCTCGACGCCGACCGAGGCCGGAGTGCTGCTCGCCGTCACCGGCATCATCAGCGCGCCCATCGCGCTCGTAGCGCCCCTGCTCGTCGCGCGGCTGGGCGCTGTCAGCCGGCTGATCGCCGCCGGTGCCGCCAGCTTCGTGCTCGGCTACCTCGGCCTGCTGCTCGCGCCCGCGACACTCACCCTGCTCTGGGTGCTGCTCATCGGCTCGGGGTCGATCCTCTTCCCGATCAGCCTCATACTCATCAACGATCGCACCCGAACCCAGCGCGGCACTGTCGCGCTGAGCGGCTTCGCGCAGGGGGTCGCGTACGCGCTCGGCGCGCTCGGTCCGCTGCTCGTCGGGCTGCTGCACGACGTGAGCGGCGGATGGACCGTGCCGCTGCTGTTTCTGCTCGCCGTCGCGCTCGTGGCGGCCATCCCGGCGATCACGCTGGCCAAGCCCGCGTTCGTCGAGGACGAGCTTGCCCGCTCCAGCCGAGAGTCGTGATCACGGTTCGGTGGGCGTCTCTTCGCCTTCTCCAGGCGCGCCCTCCGGCACCCCGCTCGATCACCGCCCGTGATCTAATACCACGACATCGGTTAGTTGCCTAAGAGCAATCGTCCTCAATGGAGGATGCTGCGCATTCGACGCCGACGGGGCAGACCATCCAGTGATCTCGATGGGAGCCTTCCCGTGCTTTGCCATGACTACGGGGAGGTTCGGTAGTGCGCGTTCTCAGAGTGTTCACGGTCGCGGCGGTTTCCGCCGCGACCGTTCTCATGCCGGTGACCGGGCCGGCGCTCGCCGCTCCGGAGAAGGCCCCCAAGGCCACCCCGGTGCAGCCCGGCTCGCCGGGCTCCGGCCGTCTCGCGCTCGGCCCCAGCAACGGGACGCTCGCGATGGTCCCCGGCGCGGTGGAGGTGCCCAAGGGAACGGGTGCCGGTACGAACGCGACGTTCACCACGTTCGACCTGTCCGACCGGGTGGTGCTCCAGGTCCACGCCGGCTCCGGCAACCTCCTCCTGCGTACCACCGACCTGGTGCTGCCGGGCATCAGCACCAACGTGGTGCTGGGTGCGGCGTTCAACAGCCTGCTGGTCGGCAGCGACATCGAGACCGGCGCACACGGGCGCGGCTGGCGGTCGCGCACCGGCCCGGACGTCAAGCTCATCAAGAACGACGACAACTCGGTGACGTACGCGGCAGCGGACGGGCTGGTCGGCACGTTCACGCCGGTCAGCGGCGGCTACGACACGCCCAAGGAGTTCAAGGGCACCCTGAAGCAGGACGGCTCGGGCTGGAAGTTCACCGAGAACAATGGTGGACGCGACATGTACTTCACCTCGTCCGGGCTGCTCGACAAGGTCGAGGACCGCAACGACAACGTCATCGACTACCAGTACAACAGCTCCGGCGAGCTGACCAAGGTGGTCACCGACCGGGGTTCCACCGGCGCGCGCACCGCTGTGGTGACGTACAAGAACGGTCGGATCCAGCGACTCCAGCAGGCGGTCGACGCCTCCAACTCGCGCCAGGTCATCTACTCGTACAACAACGCGGGCAACCTGACGCAGATCATGCCCACCTCCGGGCGCGCGGTGAAGTTCGCCTACGACTCGTCCCAGCGGGTGAAGCGGATCAGCACCGGGTTCTCCTCCGAGCCGGGCACCGAGACCCGGGTCGAGTACGACAGCCTGCACCGCGTCGCCGCGGTCGTCCGCGTGCTGGAGAACGAGTCGGTGGACAACCCGGACGGCCGGCTCGCGATCACCCGGTGGGGGTACACGTCGTCCACCGAGGTGCAGGTGGCCGACCCGAACACCGACATCACCAAGCGGGTGTCGGATGTCGCGCACACCACCTACACCACCGACAGTGACAAGCGGATCACCAAGGCGGTCGACCCGGACGGCAACGAGCGCAGCCGCTCCTACACCCCGTACCACGACGTGGCGACCTCGACCGACGCGATGGGGCAGAGCGTCGGCAACAAGTACGACGCCAACAACGGTCAGTCGCTGACCTCCACCACCACGCCGACCGGCGCGTCGAGTTCGGCGGCGTACAACAACGCGGCCACGTCGTCCAACCCGACCGCCGGCTACCAGCCCTCCAGCGGCGGGGACGCGCAGAAGAACCAGAGCTCGTACTCGTACAACGGCGCCGGCAACAAGATGTCGGCCAAGAACGCCGAGGCGGCCGAGGCCAAGGTCGACTACAACAGTGACGGCACTGTGAAGACCGCCACCGACCCGGCGAACACCGGCAACCCGACGAACTACGCGTACAACAGCGACAAGCAGCTCATCACGATCACCCCGCCCACCGGCAACAGCCTGGCCAAGCGGGAGTTCACCTACGACGCGTTCGGCCGGGTGCGTACCGCTAGCGACGGCGGCGGACGGGTCACCACCAACGAGTACGACACCGACGACCGCCTCGTTCGGACGACGTACTCCGACGACACGGAGTCGATGGAGTACGAGTACGACGGCTCCGGCAACCTGGTCGAGCGCACCCGCGGCAAGAGCGAGACGTTCGTCTTCGACCGGCTCAACCGACTCGTCCAGCGGGGGCCGGACTACTACCTGACGCAGTACACGTACGACCCGGCCGGCAACCTCACCAAGCTGCACGGTGACTACCGGGGCGACACCGTCTACTCGTACGACAAGCGCAACCTGCTCAAGAAGATGGAGGTCGACGGCGCGACCTACACCTTCGAGTACGACAAGGAGGGTCGACGCACCGACACGAAGCTCAGCGTCGAGGACGCCGGACCGGCCACCACCGCGCACACCAAGCTGACCTACGACAAGTCGGGCCGCATCACCCGGACCACGAGCAAGCGGTGGGAGCGGGTGAACAACGCTGACCAGGAGTTCGTCACGTACGACGTCTCGTACTGCTACAGCAAGCGGGTCGGCACCGCCGCGTGCAACACCACCGACACGACCCAGGACAGCTCCCTGCGCCAGTGGCAGACCGAGCACCACCGTGGTGGTGTCGTGCAGGTTTACACGTACGACAAGGCGAACCGGCTGACCAAGGCCACCAACCTGGCGCCGGGTACGTTCGACTACACCTATGACGCGAACGGCAACCGCACCACCGTCAAGGTCAACGGCACCGAGACGCAGCGCCTGACGTTCAACTCCGCCAACCAGATCACCTCCAGCGGCTACTCGTACGACGGCGCGGGCAACCAGCTCAACGGCTCGGCCACCCGGAGCACCGACTACAACGCGGCCGGACAGACGATCGGCAACCGGACCAGTGGCAACAAGGACGCCTACTTCCACTACCTGACCGGCGACCAGTCCGAGCTGCAGTCCGTCTGGGTGGACGAGGACGACAACGACCAGATGTACTTCGCCTGGGGTCGTGGCTCGCAGGGCGGCACCTCGCTGGAGGACTACCAGGCCGTCGACGGTGACACCCACTACCTTGAGCGGGACGGCACCGGCGCGCTGGTGGGTGTGCGGGTCGCCGAGAAGAAGACCGGCAAGTGGGTGCACTACTTCCCGACGATCGACGGCAACGGTTCGGTGGTCGGCCTGACCAACCAGAACGGCACCTACGCCGGCCACTGGACCTACGACCCGTACGGCCGCACCACGAACACCACTGCCAACCAGCCGGTGGTCAACTCGTTCGCGATCGGCTACGCCGGCGGGCTCCGGCACGCCAGCACCGGGCTGACGAAGTTCGGCAAGCGGTGGTACGACCCGGAGACCGGCCGGTTCACCCAGCAGGACAGCCTCAACACCATCGGCGACCCGACGGTGGGCAACCGCTACGCGTTCGCCGGGGCCGACCCGATCAACAACTCGGACCCGACGGGTCTGGTGGTGGCCAGCATCGGCTTCGAGGTCTGCTACGTCATCTGCGCCGGTCTGAACTACGAGATCGACGACCAGGGCAACCAGGGCGTCACCGGCACCATCGGGGTCGGCGCCGGTGGTGGCTTCAACAGCGAGATCGGTGGCGGCACCGTCGAGGAGGGCGTCAGCGGATACGGACAGTGTCACGCTGGGCCGTTCAACGCCAACGTCGAGGAGTCCGCGGCGACCGGTGAGGACGAGTACAGCGCCTCGGTCAGTCCGGGCAGCACCGGAGCGGGTTGTTCGCTGGGCATTTCGGGAACACAGAAGTTCTGACCCGCACCCTCCTCATCGGACGGAGATGGACATGCTCGAAAACCTCGCCGTGGTTGGCGGACCGAAGTCACCAGTCGCCACACCTGTGCTGGTCGGTTTCTTCGTCCTCGTGGCGGTCGCCATCGTGGTGATCCTGTTCCTGCGTTCGCGTAACAAGTAGCACGCACGATCCGGGCCGGCCGGTCACGACCGGCCGGCCCGGCACACTCACGGGGGGCCGGCACATGCAGAAGAGAACAGCCGCGGCCATGGTCGCGGCGGTGGTCGCGATGTGGTCACTGGGCTGGGTGCTCGGCTCGTCGGCCGGCGCGGAGAATCCCGGCGCCGCGCTCGTCGTCCCCCGGATAACCGACCCGCCCGAGGTTCCGGTGCCGGCCACCGGCACCGGGCGGGACCCGCTCACCCCGGCCGAGACCGACCGGGCCCGCGAGCTGGCACTGGCCGGGCTGGCGACCGCTGGGCCGGCTGGGCCCACCGACGTCACCGGAGCGGCCGGGCCGGAGTTGTTGACCGTCCGCCGCGCGGACGGCGACGGCAGCGCACGCCGAGCCGACGTGCTCGCCTATGACTACCGTGGCGACAAGCTGGTCAAGGTCGCCGTCGACCTCACCGCCGGGCGGGTCACCGGCACGTTCGCCGCCGCCGGCATGCAGCCGCCGGCCACCCCGAGGGAGGTGGCGACGGCGGTGGACCTGCTCTGGCGGCACGACCTCGGCGAACTGATGCGCGAGCGGTTCCGGCAGGCCACCGGCGCCGCACCGGCGTCGGCGGCGGAGCTTGAGCCGGGCGCGCAGACCTACACCGGTAAGCCGTGCGCGGTGCACCGCTGCGTCCTGCTGCTCCTGCACCGGCCGGGTGAGCCCTACGTGGATCTCACCGACCTGGTCGTCGACCTGTCCGCCGGCACCGTCGTCCGTCTGCCCTGAGGAGCCCCGCGATGACCAAGCGCACCCTGGCCCTCGCCCTGTCCGCCGCGCTGTCGGTGATCCTGGCCTCCGGGCTGGCCGGTGCCAGCGCCGGCCACGCCGAGGAACCCGCCACGTCGGCCTGCGGCCCGGCGGCCACCGTCCGGGAGACGTTGCCCGGCGGCGCCCGCTGGCAGATGTGCTGGCACGTCGACCCGCAGACCGGGCTGGTGTTGGAGGACGTCCGGCTGAGCTTCCGCGGCGGCCCGGTCACCACAGTGCTGGAGTCGGTGACGCTCGGCCAGCTCAACGTGCCGTACGACACCGGGACCACCGAGTGGAACGACATCACCTCGTACGGCTTCGGCGGCGACGCGATGCAGCGTCTGCCCGAGCGCGAGTGCCCCGGCGGGTCGCGGCGGGCGGCGTACGACAGTGGCAAGGTCCTCTGCGTCGTCGCCGAGCCCACCGGCCCGGCGCAACGGGTCGCCGTCGACGGCTACCTCTACTCCCGCCAGGGAGTCGACCTGGTGCTGCGGACCATCTCCAAGGTCGGCTGGTACGAGTACGTCACCGAGTACCGGTTCGGCGACGACGGCCGGTTCACCGCCCGGCTCGGCGCCACCGGCGATCTGTCCCCGACCGACTACACCTCCGCGCGGTACGGCCAGCCGATCGGCCCGGGCACCTCCGACCACGCGGCCGCGCATCACCACAACGCAATCTGGCGGGTCGATCCCGGCCTGGGCAGCGAACGCGTCGAGCAGTTCGACACCGCGCCCACCGGGCAGCAGGGCCGTCGCTCGGCGATCCTCGCCACCACCCGCACCGCCATTCCCACCGAACGGGCGCTGACCGGCGCGAACCGCAGGTGGTGGCGCGTCGTCAGCGACGCCGCGCCGAACGCCGACGGGCACCCGCGCTCCTACCAACTCGTGACCGGCGCGAACGACGACTACGAGAGCCGGCCCGAGATGGCACCCGACCTGACCGTCACCGAGGCGCGGGCCTGCGAGAAGTTCGCCTCGTTCAACCTGGACCCGGAGTGCGCGGCCCGGTCCGTGGTGGACTACGTGAACGGCGAGACGCTCACCGACCCGGTGCTCTGGGTTCGGATCGGTTTCCACCACCTGCCGCGGGACGAGGACCAGAGCCCGATGCGCGTGCACTGGCAGGGGTTCGACCTGCTGCCCCGGGACCTGACCGCCACCAACCCGCTGGCACCGAGCGCGCGAGCGAGCATCAACGGCCGCCCCTGAGCGGGGCGGTGGGCGACTCAGGCGGCGTAGATGAGCTTGACGCCGTCCAGCCCCGGGGCGGCGGCCCGGGTTCCCGGCCACCAGCCGTTGATCAAAGCGTCGGCAGCTGTTCGGCTCGGGTGACCACCTGGTCGATGAGGCCGTACTCCCGGGCCTGCTCGGCGGTGAACCACCGGTCCCGGTCCCAGTCGCGCTGGATCTCGTCGAGGGTACGTCCACTGTGCTGGGCGATGAGCTCCTGCATCGTCCGCTTCACGTGCAGCATGTTCTCCGCCTGGATGGTGATGTCGGCGGCCGTTCCGCCCATCCCACCGGACGGCTGGTGCATCATGATCCGCGAGTGCGGTAGCGCGTACCGCTTGCCGGCCGCACCCGCGCAGAGCAGGAACTGCCCCATCGAGCCGGCGAAGCCGAGCGCCAGCGTCGCCACGTCGTTGCGGACGTAGCGCATCGTGTCGTAGACCGCCATCCCCGCGCTCACCGAACCGCCCGGCGAGTTGATGTAGAGGTAGATGTCCCGGTCGTCGTCCTCGGCGGCCAGCAGCAGGATCTGCGCGCAGATCTGGTTGGCCGACTCCTCCGTCACCTCGGTGCCGAGGAAGACGATCCGCTCCCGCAGCAGCCGCTCGAACACCTGGTCACCGAAGGTCGGCTGCCCGCCGTTGAGCATCTGCACCCCGTACCCCATCATGTACCGCCGCCTTCCGCCGTGCCGGCGGGCGGTGGGACCACCCGGTGGACCGGCCCTTCCAGCGTGCCGGCGGTCGCGACGGCCAGCCCACGGATTCTGCCGCCGGCAGATCCGCCGACGGCAGAACGGCCGGCCTACGCGGCGGTCAACCGCCGCCCGCCGACCGGGGCCGACTCCCTGCCAGCCAGGCAAGGGGTACGCGGGCCGGGGCGCGAGCCACCAGCGGAGACCGCCACGCCGACCCGCATGGTCGGCTCGCCGGCCTTGGGCACCCGCTGCAGGGGCAGCCCGCCGCCGAGCGGACCTACCAGAAGGGTGGCATTGCCGATCTCACGTCGGACCGCCTCGACGGGCTCCAGGTGGGTCAGCGCGGCGCGGGGTGCCGCCGGGAGACGGGGTTCGACCCGGCGCATGTCGTCGCGGGCCTCCCCGAGCAGGTCGGCGAGGCTGATGCCGAGCGCCCGGCAGATCGCCGCGAGCACCTCGGAGGAAGCCTCCTTGCGGCCCCGCTCCACCTCCGACAGGTAGGGCACCGACACGTCGGCCGACTCGGCCACCTCGCGCAGCGTGCGGCCCTGACGCTGGCGGTGGCGACGCAGCACCCCGCCGATGACTCGTCGCAGCAACGACATGCCGGCCTCACTTTCGCGGTCGTCGTCGGGAACACCCTCATCATGCCCGTCCCCGGCCGTCTGGGCCGACCCGTCCGGGTCCGCGCCGCTCCGACGGCGCGGACCCGGGGCGCTCACCGGCGCGGGTTGTCCGGTGTGCAACCCGGACGTGCGATCGATGCCGTACCCGCTATGTTGTGGGCGTGCAGGCGACAGCGGGGGAGCAGGTTCGACGGTGATCCATTTTCCCGCGCAGCGTCGGGGGCCGCTGAGCGCGCTGAGCCTTCGGCTCGCCGCCGCCCTGGGCCTGGTCTTCGCGGTGGTCGCCGCGGTCTACCTCGGCCGGGACGGCTACCGCGATGTGAATGAGGACGGTCTCACCCTCCTCGACTGCTTCTACTACGCGGTCGTGTCGCTCTCGACCACCGGTTACGGGGACATCACTCCGGCCGCGCCGTCGGCCCGGCTGGTCAACGTCCTCTTCATCACCCCGGCCCGGGTGATCTTCCTTATCATCCTGGTCGGCACCACCCTGGAAGTTCTGACCGAGCAGTACCGGACCGGCCGTCGCCTGTCGCGGTGGAGGAGAGCCGTGAAGGACCACGTCATCATCTGCGGCTACGGCACCAAGGGGCGTAGCGCTGTCTCCGCCCTGATGGAGAACGGTCTGGACCGTTCGCGGATCGTGGTGGTGGAGCGCAGCGCCGCCGCCCTGCGACAGGCCACCTCCGCCGGGCTGGTGGCGATCGAGGGCTCGGCGACCCGCTCGTCGGTGCTGAACGAGGCGCATGTCAAGAACGCGAAGGCCGTGATCATCGCGACCGACAGCGACGACGCGTCGGTGCTGGTCGCGCTGACCGTACGGCAGCTCACCGCCGGTCAGGTCCGCATCATCGCGGCGGCCCGGGAGGCGGAGAACGCCCCGCTGCTCAAGCAGAGCGGCGCACACCATGTGATCGTCTCCTCGGCCACGGCGGGCCGGCTGCTCGGCCTCTCCACTTCGGCGCCGCCGCTCATCGACGTGGTGGAGGACCTGCTCACCCCCGGCCAGGGCATGGCGCTGGCGATGCGTTCGGCGGAGCGGGACGAGGTGGGTCGCTCGCCGCGCGAGCTGGACTCGCTGGTGATCGCCCTGGTGCGACGGGGCAAGGTGGTCACCCTGGCCGACCGGGCCGGCGCGGTGATCGAGACCGGCGACATGCTGGTGCACGTACGCGACGACCGTCCCCAGTCGGCGACCACCGCCTGACCCTCCGCCCCCGTCGGCGGCCGGGCGCGGCCGCTGGCGTGGTGTGCCCGCCGCGCGCTGTCGGCAGAGTGACGGCTCTGCCGCCGCGTGACGGCTTCGCCGCTGGGTGAGGCCGCGTCAGCAGGTGTCGTCGGTGGCGCAGATCGCCTCGGTGCAGGTGACCGCCGTGCCGGTGGAGGCCCGGCTGAGCAGCTCGTAGAGCGTCTCCCGCTCGGTCCGATCCAGCGCGCCCAGCACCTCGTCCTCGGCGCTGGCCAGCGCGCATTCGGCCTCGCTGAGGCGTTTCGCACCGTCTTCGGTGAGTTCGACGACGTGTCGGCGGCGGTCCTCGGGTGAGCGCCGGCGCTCGATCAGCTGCTTCGCCTCCAGGTCGTTGAGCAGCCCGACGATGTTGGTGCTGTCCATTTCCAGGATGGTGGCGAGCGCCTGTTGACCGGTGCCGCCGCCGGCACGCAGCACGGTGAGCGCGACCAGATGCCGGGGGCGTAGTCCCAGCGGCGCCAGCACCGACTCCGACCGCAGTCGCATCCGCCGGGCCAGATGGTCCAGGAGTGCGCCCGAGCGGTGCTCGGAGGAATCGAGCGGCTGCGCGGACATGTGACCCAGTCTACCGAGTCTGCGGAACATCGGCCTGCTATAAATAGTTGGTGTTTCACAGACGATTACTAGAGGAGGAATAATGCATCTGCTGCATATCGACTCGAGCATCCGCGGTGACTGGTCGGTCAGCCGGCGGCTCACCGCCCGGGCGGTCGACGCATGGCGTGCGGCTCACCCGGACGGCACGGTGACCTACCGGGACCTGGGCGCGGAGCCGCTGCCGCACCTGGACTCGGAGGGCGGCCTCGCCCGGATGACGCCACCGGAGCAGCACACCCCGGCGCAGCGCGAGTCATGGGAGCTCAGCCTTCAGGTCGTCGACGAGGTCAAGCGGGCCGACGTGGTGCTGCTCGGGCTGCCGCTCTACAACTACGGCGTGCCCAGCAGCGTGAAGTCCTGGGTCGACCACCTGATCGTCGCCGGCCTCACCTACGACCCGACGACCCAGGAGGGCCTGCTCGGCGGCCGCGAGTTCGTGGTGCTGGCCACCCGTGGCGGCGGCTACGGCGAGGGCACCCCTCGCCATGGCTGGGACCACGCCGAGCAGTGGCTCCCGCACGGTCTGTCGATGACCGGCCTGGACCCGCGTTTCATCGGTACCGAACTGACCCTGGCACCGTCGGTGCCGGCGATGGCCGAGCTGATCCCGCTGCACGAGGCGAGTCTCGCGGCCACCGAGAAGGAGATCGACAACCTCTGGACGCCGGCCGGCGCCCAGCGCTGAGGCATCGTCCGTACGACGAGAGAGCGGCCGCCCCCGGATCGGGGACGGCCGCTCTCGTCAATAACGACGGGTCAGAGGATGGTCCAGGTGTCGCCGCTGCCCAGCAGGCCGGCGAGCTGCTGCTCGGGGGTCTCGGTGACAGTCGCCTTGGCGGCCGCGAGCTGAGCCTGCACCACGCTGTCGTAGGACGGTCGGTTTACCGAGCGGAACACCCCGATCGGAGTGTTACGCAGGTCCAGGCCGGGCAGCCGGGACAGCGCGAACGCGTACGCCGGGTCGGTCACCGTCGCGTCGTGCACGACGATCTCCTCCGGGCGGACCGAGCTGGTCTCCCGGACCTCCAGGCCGAAGCCACCCGGCGGGTGCACCACACAGAACTGCCCGTCCGCTCCGCCGGGCTGGCCGTTCGGCTCGCGAGCAGCGCCGAAGGTGATCGGCTGCCCGTGCTCCAGGCGGATCAGGTAGTCGTCCCGGGTCGACGGGTCCTTGAGCTGTTCGAACGCCCCATCGTTGAAGATGTTGCAGTTCTGGTAGATCTCCACGAAGGCCGAGCCCTCGTGCTCCGCGGCGGCCCGCAGCACCGACTGGAGGTGCTTGCGGTCCGAGTCGATGGTGCGGCCGACGAAGCTGGCCTCCGCCCCGAGGGCGAGCGAGAGCGGGTTGAACGGGGCGTCCGCCGAGCCGGCCGGTGTCGACTTGGTGACCTTGCCGACCTCGGACGTCGGAGAATACTGGCCCTTGGTCAGACCGTAGATCCGGTTGTTGAACAGCAAGATCTTGAGATTGACGTTGCGACGCAGCGCGTGGATCAGGTGGTTGCCACCGATGGAGAGCGCGTCGCCGTCGCCGGTGACCACCCAGACCGACAGGTCCGGCCGGGACACCGACAGGCCGGTCGCGATCGCCGGGGCCCGACCGTGGATCGAGTGCATCCCGTACGTGTTCATGTAGTACGGGAAGCGGGACGAGCAGCCGATCCCGGAGACGAAGACGGTGCGCTCCCGGGGGATGTTCAGCTCCGGCATGAACTGCTGGATGGCTGCCAGGATCGCGTAGTCGCCGCAGCCGGGGCACCAGCGCACCTCCTGGTCGGACTTGAAGTCCTTCGCGGTGAGCTTGACGGCGACGGGCTCAGACATTCTTCAGCACCTCTTCCAGCGTCGTCTCCAGCTCGGCGGCCGTGAACGGCAGGCCGCGGACCTGGTTGTAGCTGATCGCGTCGACCAGGTAGCGGGCCCGGATGACGTGGGCCAGCTGACCCAGGTTCATCTCCGGGATGACCACCTTGTCGTACGAGCGGAGCACCTCACCGAGGTTGGCCGGCATCGGCGCCAGGTGCCGCAGGTGCGCCTGGGCGATGGAGAGGCCACGCTGGCGGACCCCGCGGCACGCCGCGCCGATCGGTCCGTACGTCGAGCCCCAACCGAGGACCAGCACCCGGGCGTCGCCGTCCGGGTCCTCCACCTCGATGTCCGGCACTCCGATGGTCTCGATCCGCGCGGCCCGGGTGCGCACCATGAAGTCGTGGTTGGCCGGGTCGTAGGAGATGTCCCCGGTCTTGTCGGCCTTCTCCAGACCGCCGATCCGGTGCTCCAGGCCCGCGGTGCCGGGGATCGCCCATGGCCGGGCCAGGGTCTGCGGGTCACGCAGGTAGGGCAGGAAGGTGGTGCCGTCCTCGCCGTTGGGCTTGGTGGCGAACTCGACCCGCAGGTCGGGCAGCGACTCCACGTCGGGCAGCAGCCACGGCTCGGAACCGTTGGCGACGTAGTTGTCGGACAGCAGGATCACCGGGGTGCGGTAGGTGAGCGCGATCCGGGCCGCCTCCAGCGCCGCGAAGAAGCAGTCCGACGGCGACCGGGGCGCGATCACCGCGACCGGCGCCTCGCCGTGCCGACCGTAGAGCGCCATGTTGAGGTCGGCCTGCTCGGTCTTGGTCGGCATGCCGGTCGACGGGCCGGCGCGCTGCACGTCCACGATCACCAGCGGCAGCTCCAGCGCCACCGCGAGCGAGATCGTCTCGCTCTTGAGCGCCACGCCGGGGCCGCTGGTGGTGGTCACCCCGAGCGAACCGCCGTAGGAGGCGCCCAGCGCGGCGCCGACGGCGGCGATCTCGTCCTCGGCCTGCATCGTGAGAACGCCGAAGCGCTTGTGCTTGCTCAACTCGTGCAGGATGTCCGACGCGGGCGTGATCGGGTACGCGCCGAGGAAGACCGGAAGCCCGGAGCGGACCCCGGCGGCGACCAGCCCCAGCGAGAGAGCCGCGTTGCCGGTGATGTTGCGGTAGGTGCCCGGCTTCATCTTGGCCGGCTTGACCTCGTAGCGGACTGCGAAGTCCTCGGTGGTCTCGCCGAAGTTCCAGCCGGCCTTGAAGGCGGCGACGTTCGCGGCGACCAGCTCCGGACGGGCCGCGAACTTGCGCTCCAGGAAGCGCAGCGTCGACTCGTAGGGCCGGGAGTACATCCAGGAGAGCAGGCCGAGGGCGAACATGTTCTTCGACCGCTCGGCGTCCTTCTTGGAGACCTGGTAGGCCGCGAGCGCGCCGACGGTCATCGAGGTCAGCGCCACCGGGTGCACCACGTAACCGGCCAGCGAGTCGTCGTCCAGCGGGCTGCTCTGGTAACCGACCTTGGCGAGGTTGCGCTTGGTGAACTCGTCGGTGTTGACGATGATGTCCGCGCCGCGCGGCAGATCGGCCAGGTTGGCCTTGAGCGCCGCCGGATTCATCGCCACCAGCACGTTGGGCGCGTCGCCCGGGGTGAGGATGTCGTAGTCGGCGAAGTGCACCTGGAAGCTCGACACGCCGGGCAGGGTGCCGGCGGGAGCACGGATCTCGGCGGGGAAGTTTGGCAGTGTGGAGATGTCGTTGCCGAGCTGCGCCGTCTCCGAGGTGAACCGGTCGCCGGTCAGCTGCATGCCGTCGCCGGAGTCACCGGCGAACCGGATGACCACGCGGTCGAGTTGACGGATCTGCTTGGTCACTGTGCCACCTTCGTTCGCGACTGCGGGGCTTGCCCGGCCACGGAACCTCCTCGACGCAACGCTTCACCGCACCGCCCCAGGCTGGTCCGGCCGCTGTCGTTCCTCTCCTGAGAGCCTACGTCTAAGGGAGCCCTAACCATCCCCGGAGGTCCGCCGACTGGGACCGGATCTGTATGTGAAATGCCCGCCTTTGCGGGCTTACGCACCGCCCGCCGTAATTCAGATCACCACCCGGTCGCGACCACGACCCCGGTCGCGCGGTGCCGGGGTCGTCGATCGATCAGTCGGCGGGGTTGGGCGCGGGCTCAGGAGGTGGACCGCCGAACCGGCGGCGCAGCGAGGTCGTGGCCAGCGTGAGGGCCAGCACCACCAGCAGCGTGGAGACCGCGATCAGGATGAACGCGGTGCGCTGAACCGAGGTCAACCCGCCGTCTCCGCTCGTGGCACCGGCGGGGAGTACGCCCTGCGAGCCGGTCGGCGCGGGCGGGGAGACCACCGGCGTGGCCAGTGCGGCTGCCGCGGTGATCCGGAAGCTCATCTGCACCCGGCGGGTCGGGCCGCTGCGTGGATCGAGTTGCCCGATCACGGCACCGGACAGCGGCGCTTCCCGCTGCGCCTGCGGCGTCGCCTCCACCGGCAGCTGCACCTCGGCGGTCGTGCCCGCCAGCACCAGGCCGGCGTCGCAGCGGGTACGCGTCGGGTCGACAGCGACGCAGCCGAGCGGTGGGGTCGGCACTGTCACCCCGGCCGGCAGGACGACCTCGACCCGGCCGGCGGCGTCCACCGCGCCGGTGTTGCCCAGCCGGAGCGTGAGGGTGCTGGGGCCGCCGCTGATGTCGAAGGCCACCTCGTCGGCGGCGAGCGCGATCCCGGGCACCGGCGGGCCCGCCGGGAAGAGCACCGCGAAGCCCTGGTCGTCGGTCGCCTCCCCTGCCGCTTCCGGCGCGTCCGCGATGACCTGGACCGAGCCGCTGAGCGGCATCTGCTTCCACGCCGTGCCAGCGACCCGCAGCCGCAGCACGGTGCTGAACCGGACGCCCGCTTGGGCGGTCCAGGCACCGCACCGGTACGTCCCGCCACCGGCGGCCGCGCAGCCCTTCGTGCCGGCGTCGGTCAACCCGACGGGCAGCGTGTACGAGAGTCGGATCTGTTCGGTCGTGGTGCCGGTGTTGTGCACGGTGACCTGGAGGGTGGCCGCCGTGCTCGGCGTGTTCCAGTACTCCTCGGTGAGGCTGACGTCGCCGGTGGTGACCTGCACGCCCAGCGGGCTCTGCGGCGGCGGCGCCGAACCCGGGGCGGGCGGGCGGACCGTCGGCCCCGGCGGTGTCGGCGGGGCCGGGGGCGCCGTCGGTGGCACCGGGGGAGCCGGGGTGGGCGGTCGGGTGGTGCCGCCCGGCGCGGTCGCGGTGGTGGTCGGCACCGGCGGGATCTCCGGGGCGCTGGTCACCGGTGCCGGTGGTGTCGTCTCCGGTGGTGGCGCGGCGGTCTCGGGTGCCGGCGCGGTCGGCTCCGGTTCACCGCCCGGGTCCTCGGTCGGGGTGGGCTCCTCCGCCGGTGTGGTCGGCGGCTCCTCGCCTCCCGGCTCGCTCACCGGCTCGGCCGAGGTGGTGACCGGCTCCGCGTCCGGTGTGGCCGCGCTGGCCCAGGCCGGCCCCACGGCGAGCGCCGTGAGCAGGCCGAGCGCGAGCGCGGTCGCCAGCAGGGGCGTGGAACGCCGCCCCTCCGCCCGGTTACCGGGCGATGCCTTCACGCGGGCCATCTGTCCTCCGGTGACATGGGTGGGGGTCCAGTATTCGGTAACAGTTGCCCTGGAGCACTAGTCCCATCTGGAAACAAATCCGTAACGTGTTTGGGACGGCCCGTCCGGGCGGACGGTAGGCTGCCGACTGTGAACGGATACCTGGGCTCGTACGCGACGCTCGGGCTCCTGCTGCTCGCCAGCGTTCTCTTCTTCGTTACGGCGTTCTCGGCCAACCGGGTGTTACGCCCGGCGCGTCCGGCCGAGCCGCTCGGCAAGCGGGCCAACTACGAGTGCGGGCTCGACCCGGTCGGCGCCGACTGGGCACAGATGCAGATCCGCTACTACGTGTACGCCTACCTTTACGTGCTGTTCGCGGTCGAGGCGGTGTTCCTCTTCCCCTGGGCGGTGGTCTTCGACCGGCCGGGCTTCGGTCTGGTGACGGTGGTGGAGATGGCGGTCTTCGTGGCCGTGCTCGCACTCGGCATCCTCTACGCCTGGCGTAGGAACATCCTCCGCTGGACCTGAGCGCCACTGCCTCCGGCGATCGTGTCGGTCCCGCGGACCGTTCGCTGTCAGTCGCGGCGACGACCGGTCAGGCGAGCCCTCGGCGGGTGGCGGTGGGCGGGCGGTCGCCTCGGATCGAGGCCACCATGTCGAGCACCCGGCGGGTGGGGCCGACCTGGTGCGCCCGGAACACCCGGGCACCCAACCAGGCCGAGACGGCCGTCGTGGCCAGCGTCCCCTCCAGCCGTTCGGCCACCGGCAGGCCCAACGTCTCCCCGATGAAGTCCTTGTTGGAGAGCGCCACCAGCACCGGCCAGTCGGTCGCGGTCAGCTCGTCCAGTCGGCGGGTGATCTCCAGAGAGTGCCGGGTGTTCTTCCCGAAGTCGTGCGCCGGGTCGATGAGGATGCCGTCGGGGCGTACCCCTGCCGCCACCGCGCGCTCGGCGAGCCCGGTCACCGTCGCGACCACGTCGGCGACCACGTCGGTGAAGGCGGCCCGGTGCGGCCTGGTCCGTGGCGTCAGCCCGCCGGCGTGCGAACAGACCAGGCCGGCGCCGGTCCGCGCGGCCACCCGGACCAACGCCGGGTCGGGGCCCGACCAGGTGTCGTTGAGGAGGTCGGCGCCGGCCGCCACGGCCTCCGTCGCCACCTCGGCCCGCCAGGTGTCGATGGAGATCACCACGTCCGGAAACGCGGCGCGGACGGCGGCGATGGTGTCCACCGTGCGCCGGATCTCCTCGGCGACGTCCACGTCCGCGCCGGGGCCGGCCTTGACGCCGCCGATGTCGATGATGGCCGCGCCCTCGTCCACCGCCCGCTCCACCGCGCGCAGGGCGCTGTCGGCGGCGTAGGTGGCCCCGCGGTCGAAGAACGAGTCCGGGGTGCGGTTGATGATCGCCATCACCACCAGCTCGCCGGGGGCGAACGTGTGCCCACCCAGCCGAAGCGCCCCGGCCATGCCCGCCTCCTGCAAGTTCGCGCCGCCGCCGCCGCGTCAGCCGGTCCCGACGCTAGTCGGTCGCCCGCCCATCGTCCCGGGCGGGCGTCGGCACCGATCGTGATCGAGGCGGGTGGCGGGGTCGCTCCCGGCCGGCTGCCATGCCACGATCAGTACATGGGTCAGCTTCTGCTCCTCCTGGTCGTGGCGTTGACGGTCGCGGCGGTGATATTCGGCGTGACGGTGCTGGTCAGCGGGCGTGATCCCGGCCTGGTGCCGGCCGAGCCGGATTCGCAGGCCGTGGCGTTGCCGGGCACCCGGCCGTTGCGCGAATCCGACGTGGGGGCGGTCCGTTTCGACACCGGGTTGCGCGGGTACCGGATGGACCAGGTCGATAAGGCGTTGCGGCGTGCCGCCTACGACATCGGTTACAAGTCCGAGCTGATCGGCGTACTGGAGTCGGAGGTCATCGCCTTGCGTGAGGGGCGCACCGACGACGCGGACGTGCTGCGGCAGGCCCGCGAGCAGTCCGCCAGCAAGGTGACTCCCGCGGACGCGGCCGAGCCGGGCGAGTCGGCCGAGCCGGGCACGGACGTGCCGCTGAGCGGCGAGGCGGGTTCGGCCCCGGTCGGCTCGACGACTCCCGGCCCGTTGCCCGCCGCCAGCTCGTCCCCGGCGGATTCCGACGGGGTGGCGCCCGCCGACGACGAGTCGGCCGATCGTGCGCGGACCGCCGGCACCGACCAGCACGACGCGGTGGTTCGGTCGGAGTCGGCGTGACCGAGCCGGAGGGCGCTGACGATCTTCGCGAGGCGGCCCGACCCGGCGCGGGAGAGGTGACCGCCACAGTGATCGTCGAGGCCCCGGCGGATCGGGTGTTCGCCGCGCTGCTCGCCTGGGAACGTCAGTCCGACTGGATCCCGTTCACCCGCGTCCGGGTGGTCGAGGGCGACGGCCGTGAGGGCAGCCGGATCGAGGCGGTGACCGCGCTCGGCCGGGCGACGCTGCGCGACGAGATGCTGGTGGTGCGGGTCGACGAACCGTACGAGATCGGCGTTGTGCACCACGGTCAGCTGCTGCGCGGCCCGGGGGTGCTGCGCTGCACCCAGCTGGACCGCAACCGCACCCAGGTCGTCTGGCACGAGTGGTTCCACCTGCCGGGCGGTCGGGCCGGTCGACTGGCGTGGCCGGTGCTCTGGCCCGGCTCCAAGCTCGGCCTCACCCAGGCGCTGAAGAGGTTTGCCCGTCTGGTCGAGCAGGGCCGGCTGCCCTGACCGGGGAGCCCGGTGCGGGCTGCCAGCCCGGTGCGCGGAAGAGATGCCCGACCCGGTGCCGCCAGGTCACCGCGGCGCGCAGGTCCCGGGCGATCGAGGCGTACTCGTGGAAGGCCACCCGGACCGGGTTGTAGCTGCCGACGTTCTTGGTCAGGCCGTACACGCAACGTTCCCCTTCCGGCGCGAACGACCCGAAGAGCCGGTCCCAGACGATCAGGATGCCGCCGAAGTTGCGGTCCAGGTAGCTGCCCTGCGACGCGTGGTGCACCCGGTGGTGCGACGGGGTGTTGAACACCGCCTCGTACCAACGCGGCATCTTCTCGATCCGCTCGGTGTGGATCCAGAACTGGTAGAGCAGGTTGACCGAGCCGCAGAACGCGACAACGGCCGGGTGGACGCCGGCCAGGATCAGCGGGATGTAGAACACCCAACTGGTCAGGCCGGTCCACGGCTGGCGCAGCGCGGTGGAGAGGTTGAACCGCTGCGACGAGTGGTGCACCACGTGCGAGGCCCAGAGGATGCGGATCACGTGGTGGCCGCGGTGCGACCAGTAGTAGCAGAAGTCCTGCGCGAGCAGGATCAGCGGCCAGGTCCACCAGAGCTCGGCGACCCGCAGCGGGGTGAGCGCGTAGAGCAGCGCGTACGCGGCGGCGATCGGCACCTTCCAGAGCAGGTCGGCGAAGATGCTGCCCAGCCCCATCGTCAGGCTGGTCGCGGTGTCGGCGCCGCCGTAGCCGACCTCGTCGTCGTCGCGGTGCAGCAGGTAGGAGATTCGCTCCAACACGATGAGAAGCACGAAGGCCGGGATCGACCAGGCGATGACGTCCGGGAACTCTTTCACCGCGCGGCCTCCGCTCGCCGTCACCGGTCGGGGCGCACCCTTGGGTGACCTCGACCTACCGGTCGGTAACAAGCACCATAGGCAGCCGGGCGGCCGGTGGCAATGGGCTGTCGGACGGATGCCCTAGCGTGTACGGGGTGACTGACCTGGTGATCGGCCCCGACGGGCTGGCCCGCTGCGCCTGGGGGTCGAGCACCCCCGACTACGCCGTCTACCACGACACCGAGTGGGGGCGACCGCTGCGCGGAGACGACGCGCTCTACGAGCGGATGACGCTGGAGGCGTTCCAGTCCGGGTTGTCCTGGCTGACCATCCTGCGCAAGCGTCCGGCGTTCCGACTGGCCTTCGACGACTTCCACATCCCGACCGTCGCCCGCTACGACGACGCCGACGTCACCCGGCTGCTCGCCGACGCCGGGATCGTCCGCAACCGGGCCAAGATCGAGGCGGCTGTCGCCAACGCCCGCGCCGCACTGGAGCTGCCGGAGGGCCTGTCCGCGCTGCTCTGGTCCTTCGCGCCGGAGCCCCGGCCGACGCGCCCCGCCTCGTTCGCCGAGCTGGCGCCGATCACATCCGAGTCGACGGCGATGGCCAAGGCGCTCAAGAAGCGCGGCTTCCGGTTCGTCGGCCCGACCACCGCGTACGCGCTGATGCAGGCCACCGGGATGGTCGACGATCACATCGTCGGCTGTCACGTCACCCTTGCACAGCCGGCGTGATGAGATGGCAGGCATGACGACCGAGACCGCGCACCGAACCGGTGCGGCCGGGAACGCCGACGGGACGGGCACCTGGGCCGTGCTGCTGCCCGCCGAACGGTACGAGGCCGAGCGGCTCGTGCACCACGACACGCTGGAGCTGACCGGGCTGACCGACGTCACCCGGCCAGGGCCGGGCGATCAGGTGGCGGTGCTGGTCGACGCGCCGCCACGGCTGGTGGCCCTCGGCCGGGTCACCGAGCCGGGACGACGCCACCGCGAGGACCCGGACGACCCGCAGTCCCCGGTCGAGCCGGGCACGCTCGTGGTCGCGTACACCCGGCGGGCCTTCGACGAGCCGGTGCCGGCCGACCTGCTGACGCTCGACGGGCCGGTCACCGCCGTGGAGCCGGCGGCCTTCCGGGCGCTGGCCGACCAGCTCGGCCCACCCCCGGCGCGCCGCACCTGGCTGGTCAGCCTCGACCTGCCGATCGAGGCCGACACGCCGGCCGAGGCGGTGCGGCTGTTCTGGTCCTACGTGCAGGAGCTGGGCCCGCGTGAGCTGCCCGCCTTCGTCTCGCCGGCCGGCGACGAGCTGGCCATGCAGGCGTTCGTGCTGGGCGAGCAGGCCAACCAGGACCCGGAAGAAGACGACTAGAAGAGCTTGTCGACCCGTCCCCGCCAGTCGGCGAGGACCGGGCCCGGGTCGGTGTCCAGCACCCGCTCCAGCAGCGTGGCGTAGACGTCCCGGAAGTCCGTCGTGTATTTCAGGTCGCCGTCGTCGAGGTCGGTGAGGCTCGGCGGTGCGCCGTGCCAGCCGCCCCGGACGCCCGCCCCGAGCAGCAGCACGTCCGAGGCGGTGCCGTGGTCGGTGCCGTCGGAGGCGTTGGCGCGTACCCGACGGCCGAACTCGGAGTAGACCGCCACCACCACCTTCCGGCCCGCCTCGGTGCGACTCATCCGGTCGGCGAACCCGGTCAACGCCCGGTCCAGCTGACCCAGTAGCACCGCCTGCAACTGCTTCTCGTCGGCGTGCGTGTCGAAGCCGCCCAGCGACACCGAGAAGACCCGGGTGGACACTCCCGCCTCGACGCACTGCGCGACCAGGTCCAGTTGCGCGTCCAGCGGAGTCTTCGCCCCGCCGGTGGCGGTCGCCGGAGCCTGCTCGCCGTCCGGGTCCGCTGTGTCCGGGTTGTCGGAGTCGCGTACCTGGCGGATCATCTCGTCCACCGACCGCAGGTCGGCGAAGCAGGCGGCGGCCCGGGCTCGCGCGGCGGACTCACCCGGCTCGGCGGCTTCGAACGCGGTCAGCGTCTGCGCCGGCAGGCCCTTGGCGGCCTTGCGGTCGGTCACCGGCACTGCCGCACCGGCGCTCCGCGCCCCGGCCAGCAGCGGCGGCAGCGCCGGCTCGAAGGAGACCGCCAGCCGGGGGTCGCCCCCGGTACCGTCCAGCCACCGTCCCAGCCAGCCGGTGTTGCCGGGCCGGTCCGGTTGTGCCGTGTGCCAGATGTCCATCGAACGGAAGTGGCTGCGGTCCGGCTTCGGGTAGCCGACCCCACGCACGATCGCCAGCCCACCGCCGGACCAGCGCTGGTGCAGGCCGGCCAGCGCCGGGTTGAGGCCGAAGTCGTCGTCCAACCGCCGCACCTCCCCGTCCGGGTACGCCAGCTCCGGGCGAGCCGCCCGGTAGGCCGGGTCGCCGTACGGAATGACCGTGTTGAGGCCGTCATTGCCGCCGTAGAGGGTCACCAGCACCAGCGTGCGGGACTGCGGGTCGCGGTCCCCGCTGGTGTCGAGCAGGTCCCGCAGGCTGTACGCGCCGGCCCCGGCGGCCAACGCGCCAGCGCCGACCACCCCACTGGTGAGCAGGAACCTGCGTCGGGTCACAGTGTCCATGTCGACTCCTCCGCTCAGCTGACTGTGTATTCGGGGCTGACCAGGCCGGCGGCCAGCAGCTTGCGGGGCTCACCGGCCAGCGGGGTGAGAGCGGCGCGGGTGCGCGCGCCCCAGCCGTCGACCACGAGCAGTCGGGCCAGCGCGTCCGGGCGCCCGGCGGTGGGCGCGGCGGTCAGCCGGGCCAGCACCGCTGGAGCCGTGGCGGCGGCGAGCACCCCGGCCGTCCGCAGCCGGGCCTGTAACGACGAGGTGGTCAGCCAGGCGGACCCGGCCGGCCAACCGCCCACGCTGGGTGGACGCAGCGGCACCTGGTCGAGCGCGTTCAGCCCGGCCAGCAGTTGCCTGCGTTGCTGCTCGGGCAGCGCGGACGGTCGGATACCGAGTTGCCGCAGCGCACCGACCAACCACTCCACCGGCTGCTTCACCAGCGTGCCCCGGGTCTGCGCGAAGGCGGGTGCGGAGAAGAGCGCGCGTAGGGTCGCGACGGTGTCCACGCCGGCCAGACCGTCCGGGGCCGGGGTCTCGGTGCCGGCGTATCGGAACCAGAGCCGCCCGGCCACGAAGGTCGCCGCCGCCGGTTGGGCGGCCAGCAGGCCGGCGTACGTCTCGGCGTCGAACCGGCCGCTCTGCCCGAGGATGCTCTTCTCGCCACTGTCGTGCCGGCGGGCCTCGAAGCGGGCCACACCGGTACGCCGGTCGACCACCCAACCGGTCAGGGCCCGCGCGCCGGCCTTCACGTCGGCCTCGCCGTAGGCGCCGATGCCGAGGGTGAACAGCTCCATCAGCTCGCGGGCCAGGTTCTCGTTCGGCGCCTTGCGGGTGTTCTTCTGCCCGTCCAGCCAGACGATCAGGGCGGGGTCGCGCACCATCGCGGCGAACAGCGGGCCCAGCGGCCCACGACCGTGCCGGCGCAGCGTCTCCAACTGGCCCACCATCAGCCGCGCCGACTTGACCTTCTGGGCGCTGGTCGCCCAGTGCCCGTGCCAGAAGAAGAGCAACTTCTCGGTCAGCCCGTCCTCGGCGGTCACCATCCGGTCCAGCCACCATTCGGTGACCTGCTGGAGTTGCCTGCGGCGCTCCGCGTTGGCCTGCTGCCGTTGCTCGCGGGTGGAGTCCTTGGTCAGCCCGGCGGACGGGTCCGGGGGCAGCGCCGGGACCGGCGTGGCCGCCGCTCCCCGGTCCGTCGCGGGCGGGGAGAGCAGCCGGTCGAGGGTCGCCGCCGCTCCGGCCCGTTCGGCCGCGTCCACCTCGTCGGCGGTCGGCCCGAAGGTGGCCCGGCGCAGCAGATGCGCCACCGCTTCACGATCGCTCATGCTCCACGACGCTAGGCGGCCCGTGTTCGAGGACGGTAAGGGCGGCGTCCGGATCGCGTTCAGCGTCCCTCGAAGACCGGTTTCTGCTTGCCGACGAAGGCGAGGGTGGCCGCCCGGTGGTCGGCGGTGGCGCCGCAGATCGACTGGGCCTGGGCCTCGGCGGCGAGGGCGTCGGCGAGGGTGCCGGCGTCGGCGATGGAGAGCTGTCGCTTGATCGCCCCGTACGCGACGGTCGGGCCGGCGGCGAGGCGGGCGGCCAACTCCTGGGCGACGGGCAGGACCTGCTCGTCGTCGTCCGTCAACCGGTTGAGCAGGCCCAACCGGCAGGCCTCCTCGGCGCGGACCGGCTCGGCCAGCATCAGCAGCTCCACCGCCTTGGCGTGCCCGACCAGTCGGGGCAGCGTCCAGGAGGCGCCGGTGTCGGCGGCGAGACCGACCTTGGCGAAGGCCATCAGGAAACTGGTGGTCGGACCGCCGATGCGGATGTCGGCCAGGAACGCCAGCGACGCACCGGCCCCGGCGGCCATCCCGCGAACCGCGGCGATCACCGGCTTGGGCAGGTTGGCGAGCCGGGCGGCGATCGGGTTGTAGTGCGCCCGCACCGTGCCCAGCGGATCATTGCCGGAGTTGCCCAGGGTGGCCACGTGCTCGCGCAGGTCCTGCCCGGCGCTGAACGACCCGCCCGCCCCGGCCAGGACGACCGCGCGGCAGGACCGGTCGGTCTCCAGCTCCGCGAGGGCGTCGCGCAGCGCCTCCTTGAGCGCCACGTCGAGCGCGTTCATCGCTTTCGGCCGGTTCAGCGTGAGGGTGACGACGGCATCGGTCCGGTCGACCAGCAGCGGCTCGGTCACGTGTCTAACGACCCTTCTGTCGGACGATGCGGTTGCCGGCGTCGAGGCACTGTTCGACGTACCGGTCGGCGGCCGGACGCAGGCGGGCTGCGTGCCGGTCGAAGAAACTGGCCGCGGCGGTGCCGGGCCACCGCTCGGGCAGCAGCGCCGGGGGCAACTGCGGATCCTGGAAGAGGAACGTACGCCAGGCGTGCACGAGGCGGAACCGCGTCGCGTACGCCTCCTCGTCGCTGCTGCGTACGGTGACCGCGGCCAGCAACGGGCGCTGGTCGGCGACGAACCGCTCGTAGGCGCGGCCGATCTCGGCCAGGTTCCAGGCGCGTCGGACCACGCCCATCGCGCCGGGGGTGCCGGAGAAGTGTGAGGCGGTGAACCGCTCGAACCGGATGCCGGTTTCGGCGAGGAGCAGGTCGACGTCCTCGGCGGGGCGGGTGGCGACCCAGGTCTGCTCGTCGAGCGTCCCGTAGCCGAGGAAGCTCAGGTTGGCGGCGAGCCGCTGGCGGTCCCGCCGGGAGCCCGGGGCCTCCAACACCAGCAGATCGAACCGGCCGTCCCAGGTGACCCGGCCGGTCCGGTAGATCCGGGCCGCTGCCTCGTCGAGTCGGCGGGCGGCTTTCGGTGTGATCGAATATCCGGGTCCGGAGACCAGCCGGAGGGGTTCGAGCCAGCCCTGACGCACCATCCGGGAGACGGCGGTGCGAACTGCCGGCGGTGCGATTCCCAGCGGCGCCAGTAGCTTGACCAGGGCAGCAACCGGTGCCCGGCCACCCCTCGGACGGAGGTGGTCGCCGTACAGGTCGAAGAGTGCCGACCGTGCCTGCATGACCGCACATTGTGACAGGCCTTCTCAAGATAAGCTAGATGCTGTTACATCAATGCTGCTCCGGTTTGGGTCCGGCGGTGTTCATCAGGGAAAATCGTTTGTTGACACCCCCGCGACCGTTGCGGGTGGTCGTGACGAAGTGGCTGTGGGGCAACCCACCGACCCTGGTGTAGGTCTGAGGGGAGACAACATGGCGGCGATGAAGCCGCGGACGGGCGACGGTCCGCTGGAAGTCACCAAGGAGGGGCGGGGCATCGTCATGCGGGTCCCGCTGGAGGGCGGTGGCCGGCTCGTCGTCGAGATGACTCCCGACGAGGCCAACGCGCTCGGTGACGCACTGAAGGCCGCGGCCGGCTGAGTAAGGAGTGCTCCGGGCGGCTCCGGCCGCCCGGAACGTTCTGCGGACCCTGAGCCACCGGAACCACCGGTGGCTCAGGGTCTTCAATGCTGCGGGCAGGCGGGTTGGCTGCCGACCCGCGACACTTTCCTGGAGGTGCGGTTCCGCGTGCTCGCCATTCGTCTGATCGCCGAGCCCGACCGGCTCGACGTCCTCGTCCTGCCCGTCCGCTCCGCCGATCCGACGGCGGAAGACGACACCTCGGCCGAGCCGGTACCGACCGCCGTGGCGGGCCCGGACGGCACGGCTGACGAGGCGGCCGCGCTGGTGTCGGCGGCCCGGCTGACCGGCCGAACCGGCGAGATCCACACCCAGCTGCGCCCCGGGCGTACCCCCGGCCGGCTGCTGCTGCTCGGCATCGGCGACGGCGACGAGGCGGCCTGGCGGACGGCCGGCGCGGCCCTGGCCCGCTCAGCCTCGGCTGAGACGCATATCACCATCGCGCTGCCGGCCGACGTGACCCGGGCCGCGGTCCGCGGGTTGACCGAGGGGCTGCTGCTCGCCCCGTACCGGTTCCGACTCACCGAGGCCGGCGACCGACCGGCGCTCGCCGGCGTCGACCTGCTGCTCGACGACCCCACCGGGTACGAGGACACCGTCGCCACGGCCCGGACCACGGCCGCGATGACGCATCTCGCCCGGGACCTGACCAACACCCCCTCCTCGGTGAAGAACCCGCAGTGGTTCGCCGATCAGGTGGCCTCGGCCGCAGCCGACTTTCCGGACCTGCGGCTGCGGGTCCGGGGCCCGGCCGAGCTGACCGCCGAGGGCTTCGGCGGGATCCTCGCCGTGGGCGGTGGCTCCGCCAGCGGACCGCGGCTGGTCGAACTGGACTGGCACCCCGCCGACGCGCGCACCCATGTGGTGCTGATCGGCAAGGGCATCACCTTCGACACCGGTGGCATCTCGATCAAGCCGGTGGCGTCGATGAAGCTGATGCGTAAGGACATGGCCGGCGCGGCCGCGGTCGTCGCCGCCACCCTGGGCGCCGCCGCGCTGCGGCTGCCGGTCCGGATCACCACGTTGGCCCCGCTGGCCGAGAACATGGTCAGCGGCTCGGCGTTCCGCCCCGGTGACGTGATCCGGCACTACGGCGGTACGACGAGCGAGACGACCAACTCCGACGCCGAGGGTCGCCTGGTCCTCGCCGACGCGCTGGCGTACGCGGCGCGGCAGCTCAAACCCGACCTGCTGCTCGACCTGGCCACGCTCACCGGCGCGAACTCGGTGGCGCTGGGCAAGCGCACCGCCGCCCTCTACAGCGAGAACGACGAACTGGCCGCCAGCGTGCTGGCGGCGGTCGAGGCGGCCGGTGAGTCGGCGTGGCGGATGCCGCTGCACACCGACTACGTGGAATACCTCGGCAGCGAGATCGCCGACCTCTACAGCGCACCCACGCAGGGTGCCGGCTCGGTGCTGGCCGCGCTCTACCTGCGCGAGTTCACCGGTGAACTACGAGACCGCTGGCTGCACCTGGACATGTCCGCCCCGTCCTGGGCCGACGGGGACCAGGCCGAGGTCAGCCGCGGCGCCACCGGTTGGGGCGTCCGCTCGTTGCTGCGCTGGCTCGCCGACGTCGACTAGCGCGAGGGTCCTCGCCGACGTCGACTAGCGCGAGGGTCGGAGCCTCGGGGCGACCCGGGCTCTGACCCGTCCTGGCGCGAATCAGCACTTCACCGCGGCCAGCAGCCCGTGCCCGACCGGAAGAAGCGCGGGGATCCAGTGCTCCGACTCCCGGACCGCTTTGATCGTCTCGCGAACCGTCACCGTCTCCGCGTCCCGGGCGGAGGGGTCGCCGATCCGGTCGCTGGCCAGCACGCCGTTGAGCGCCAGCACGCCCCCGGGGCGCAACAGCCGCAGCGCCGCCTCCACACAGGCGTGGAAGCCGGTCGCCTCCGCGTCCACGAAGACCAGGTCGTACGCGCCGTCGGCGAGCCGGGGCAGCACGTCGAGTGCCCGACCGGTGATGATCCGGGTACGCCCGGCCGCGAAGCCGGCCTCGGCGAAGATCCGCCGGGCGATCCGCTGGTGCTCCACCTCCACGTCGATGGTGGTGAGCACGCCGTCGGCGCGCATGCCGCGCAGCAACCAGACACCGCTGACCCCGGTGCCGGTGCCGATCTCCACCACCGCACGGGCATTACCGGCGGCGGCCAGCAGCCGCAGCGCCGCGCCCGCGCCGGGCGTGACCGCGTCGAGGCCGACCTCCCGGGCCAGGCTGCGGGCGGTACGCAGGACGAGATCCTCGGTGACGTACGACTCGGCGAAGTGCTGGGCCTGTGTCGTCGAACTGCCGGAACCGGCGACCGTGGCGATGGGGCACCTCCGGGGGCGGTGCGTGGTGCGGGGGCGGGTTGGCACTGTGAGCGTAGAGGCGACGGTCGTGGGGCGCGCAGCCGCGCCTCCGCCGGAAGCGATCACCGGGGCAACCGATGACTGTGCCGCGTCCATCCGTGCAATCCTGGAGGCGGTATCCCGTCAGCCGCGACCGGATCGGCCCGTGGCCGGGCGACGCGGCGCGGGATCCGGGGACGGACTGGGAGGCACCGACGTGACCGACGGCTGGGACTGGCGCCGGGGCGGTGAGACTCCGGCTCCGGCGCGACCGCCCGGGGCAGGAGCCCCGTCGGTGGGGCCGCCGACCATGCCGGGGGCTGACCGCCCGCCCCTTGCCCCGCCAGGCAGCGGGCCGGCACCGGGCTGGCCGGCGTCGTCCGGCGGATCGGCACCGGCCTGGCCGGCGCCGGCTTCGGGCGGGCCCGGTTCGGCCGATGCGTCGGCCTGGTGGTCGGACGCGCTCGCCGACCCCTGGCGCGACCCGGCGGCCCCGACCGCTGTGGTGGTGCCCGGCGTGGTGGCTCCCGGTGCCGAGCCCGAGCCGGTCACCGACCCCGATGCGCCCGGCCGGCCGACACTGCGCCACCTGTTGCTCATTCCCGTGATCACCGCGCTGTTGGCCGGCACCCTCGGCGGTGCGTTGGGCTACGCGTTCGCGGTGCGCGGCGGCGCTGGTGCGGCGGTCCTCGGCGCTGCGCCCGCGGAGGTGCCGGCGCTGGCGCAGCGCAAACCGGAGTCGCTGGCCGGGGTCGCCGAACGGGTCCTGCCCAGCGTGGTCACCGTGCGGGTGAGCAGCCTCGGCGGGACCAGTGAGGGCTCGGGTTTCATCGCCACCACCGACGGCCATGTGATCACCAATGACCATGTGGTGGCCGGCGGGACCGGTAAGGCCTCGGTCGTCTTCAACGACGGCAGCACCGCGCCGGCGACCATCGTGGGCCAGGACGCGGAGTCGGACATCGCGGTGATCAAGGTGAGTCGTCCCGGTTTGCGACCCGTGGAGTTCGGCGATTCCGACGCGCTGGCGGTCGGCGACCCCGTGCTCGCCATCGGCTCGCCGTTGTCGCTGGCCAACACGGTCACCGCCGGCATCGTGAGTGCCCTGGACCGGACGATGCAGGCCGGCGAGCCGGGCGGCCCGGTGCGTTACTACGCGGCCATCCAGACCGACGCCGCCGTCAACCACGGCAACTCGGGCGGCCCTCTCGTCGACGGCGCCGGCCGGGTGGTCGGCGTGAATTCCACCATCAAGTCGCTGGTCGCCGAGGGCCAGGAGGCGGGCAACATCGGGCTCGCCTTCGCCATTCCGATCAACCAGGCCAAGCGGGTGACCCAGGACATCATCGGCACCGGCAAGGCCCGGCGTACGGTGATCGGCGCGCGGGCGGACGGCCCGACCGGGGTCGTCGGGGGCGGCCTGCGGCTGGCCGAGGTGGAGCCGTCCGGCCCCGCGGACGGCGCTGGGCTCAAGGTCGGTGACGTGATCCTCAAGATCAACGGGCGCCCGATGACCGAGCCGACGGATCTGACGGCGTTGGTCCGCAAGTACGCGCCGGGTTCGGTCGTGACCGTCGAGTATCGGCGGGGCTCCGCCCGGCAGAACACCTCGGTAACTCTCGCCGCGGACGCGAAGTGACTCACCGCCCAAGCGCAGTGGACAGCGGCGCACCCCTTGCCCGAAAGCCCTCCGCCGTGCGTAGTCTTGCTGCTGACGCCGAGAGGAGGCCCGCGGGATGCTCGACAACCTGAACTGGTGGGAGATCGGTGCGCTGCTGCTCCTGGCGCTGTTGATCTTCGGTGACCGGCTCCCCGCCGTGATCACCGACGGCCTGCGGTTGGTGCGGAACCTGCGCAACATGGCCCGCAACGCCACCGGTGACCTGAGCCGTGAACTGGGCACCGACATTCAGCTGGAAGACCTGCACCCGAAGGCGTTCATCCGCAAGCACCTCCTCAGCGAGGAGGACGAGGCGGCGATCCGCAAGCCGTTGCAGGGCGTCTACGACAACCTGCGCGCGGACGTCAGCGGCGTGCACAACGACCTGAAGGACGTGGCCAACGCCGCCGACCTGCGGTCGAACGGGAGTTCGCCCGCCAGCACGGCCACCAGCAGCCCCTCGGCTCCGGCTCCGGCCCCCCGCGTCAGCTACGACGACGCCACCTGACCGACCCGCCCCCGGCACCCGCGCTTGTCTCGACTAACTCGGTTTTCAGGAAGTCGTCGCGCCAATCGGCACCGGATGCCCCGGTTTTCAGAAACCCGAGTTGACCACGGCAGCCGGCGCTCGGCCAGCGCCTGGCGCACCGACACGACTCAGCCCGCCGACCGACAGGGGTCGACGGGCTGACGGATGTCGTGGGTGGTCAGCGACCGGCGGGCTTGAGACCGAGTGGCTTGCCGAGCAGTGATTCGCGGCGCAGGGCGAGCCGGTCGGCGACCGTGCCGAGCGCCTGAGCGGCCGGGGACTCCGGCTCGGCCAGCACGATCGGGTTGCCGGCGTCGCCGGCCTCGCGGACCCGGGTGTCCAGGGGGATCTGACCGAGCAGCGGCACCTGCGCGCCGATGGTCCGGCTCAGCGACTCGGCCACCGCCTCACCACCGCCGGCGCCGAAGATCTCCATCCGGGAGCCGTCCGGCAGCTCCAGCCAGGACATGTTCTCGATGACGCCGACCACCCGCTGGTGGGTCTGCAGGGCGATCGCCCCGGCCCGCTCCGCGACCTCGGCGGCGGCGGTCTGCGGGGTGGTGACGATCAGGATCTCCGAGTTGGGCAGCAACTGGGCCAGCGAGATGGCCACGTCACCGGTGCCCGGGGGCAGGTCGAGCAGGAGCACGTCCAGGTCGCCCCAGTAGACGTCGGCCAGGAACTGCTGCAATGCCCGGTGCAGCATCGGGCCGCGCCACACGACCGCGGCGTTGCCGGACGTGAACATGCCGATCGAGATCACCTTCACGCCGTGCGACTGCGGCGGCATGATCATGTCTTCGACGCGGGTGGGCCGCGCCTCCGTGCCGAGCATCCGCGGCACCGAGTGGCCGTAGATGTCGGCGTCGACCACCCCGACGGAGAGCCCACGGGCGGCGAGCGCCGCCGCCAGGTTGACGGTGACGCTGGACTTGCCGACGCCACCCTTGCCGCTGGCCACCGCGTACACGCGGGTGCGCGAGCCGGGCTGGGCGAACGGGATGACGGGCTCCTCGGTGGCGCCGCCGCCGCGCAGCTGCGACTGCAACGACTGCCGCTGCTCGGGGGTCATCACCCCGAAGTCGATCTCAACGCCGGTGACGCCGGGCACCGCGGCCACGGCGGCGGTGATGTCCGTACGCAGCTTGTCCTTCAGCGGACAGCCGGCGACGGTGAGCAGCAGCTCGACGCGGACCACACCGCTGGCACCGATCGTGGCGGAGCGGACCATGCCCAGCTCGGTGATGGGCCGGCGGATCTCCGGGTCGTTGACGGTGGCCAGGGCGGCCTGGATCGCGTCCTCGACGGTGCTCACGGGTGCTGACATGCCCGCAATGCTACGTCGCGGGGCATCCGTTGCCGCCGCTGCCCGGGGCGGTGTGAGCCAATCGATGACCGGCCGGTCAACCCTCCGACCGGCGCGGGCCGGTGCCGTCCGGCCGGGCGTCGCGGGTGAAGTCGCCGTCCAGGTCGTCGCGGGGTTCTTCCAGGCCGACGCCGTCGGCCGGCCGCGGGCCGCGGCGCTCCTGCCGGTTGTCCTTCTCCTGCTGGCGGCGCTCCAGTCGCTGCCGGCGTTGCCCCACCTCGTCCAGTTCCTCGGCCAACCGGGCCAGCTCGGAGCGGAGGAAGTCGCGGGTGGCGACCTCACCGAGCGCGATCCGCAGGGCCGCGATCTCCCGGGCCAGATACTCGGTGTCCGCCTTCTGCGCGGTGGCTCGTCGCCGGTCCTCCTCCAGGGCCACCCGGTCCCGGTCGGCCTGCCGGTTCTGGGCCAGCAGGATCAGCGGGGCGGCGTAGCTGGCCTGCAACGACAGCACCAGGGTCAAGAACGTGAAGGTGTACGGGTCGAAGCGCAGATTCGCCGGGGCCAACGTGTTCCAGACGAACCAGATCGTGATCACCACCGTCATGACGACGATGAAGTTCGCGGTGCCCATGCCCCGGGCGATGCCCTCGGACCAGCGGCCGAACGCCTCCGCGTCAAACCGGGGCAGCTTGACGCCCCGGGGCTCGCGTGGCTGGTCGAGGCGTTCCGTCCGACGCTGGTCAGCCATCCGTGCCGTCCAGCGCGGGGTCGGTGGTGCCCGGGGCGACGAGGGCGTCGCGGTCCCGCCAGTCCCGGGGCAGCGAGTGGTCCAGCACGTCGTCCACCGTCACCGCACCGACCAGCCGGTTGTTGCGGTCGATCACCGGCATGGCGACCAGGTCGTAGGTGGCCATCCGGCGGGTGATCTCCGGCAGCGGCGTGGTGGGGCGCAGCGGGTCGATGTCGTTGACCACCACCTTGCCCAGCAGGTCGGCCGGGGGTTCACGCAGCAGCGCCTGGAAGTGCACCATGCCCAGGTAGCGGCCGGTCGGCGTGTTCTGCGGCGCCCGGGTCACGAAGACCTGCGCGGCCACGGCCGGGGAGAGCTGTGGCTCCCGGATCCGGGCCAGCGCCTCGGCGACCGTGGCGTCCGGCGGCAGGATGACCGGCTCCGAGGTCATCACACTGCCCGCCGTGCCGGGGGTGTACTTGAGCAGTTGGCGGACCGGGTCGGCCTCGTCCGGCTCCATCAGGTCCAGCAGCACGTCCTGCTCGGGTGGGGGCAGTTCGTTGAGCAGGTCAGCGGCGTCGTCCGGGTCCATCTCCTCCAGGACGTCGGCGGCCCGCTCCCGGTCGAGGGCGGCGAGGATCTCCACCTGGTCGTGCTCCGGCAGCTCGCTGAGCACGTCGGCCAGTCGCTCGTCGTTCAAAGCGGCGGCGACCTCGTTGCGGCGCGCGTCGGGCAGGTCCTGCAACGCGTTCGCCAGGTCGGCGGGGCGCATGTCCTCCAGGACGGCCAGCAGGTTCGCCGTACCCCGGTTGTCGGCGATGCCGCTGAGCCCGCGCACCCGGTCCCACTCGACCTGGTGCAGGTGGCCGCGCCGGCTGAGCCGACCGGTCTGTTCGCGGACGGCGACACGGGTCAGCGACCACTCGCCACCCCGGGTGCACTCCATCGCGACGTCCACGACTGCGCCGGGCTGGCCGCCGGGGTCGAGTTGCACCCGCCGGTCGAGCAGTTCCTGGAGCACCAGCAGCTCGTTCGGGCGCTTCTCGAACCGGCGCAGGTTGAGGGTGCCGGAGCCGAGTACGACGGCGTCCGCGTCGATGGAGGTGATCCGGTTGATGGACAGGAAGATCCGGCGACGCATCGGCATCTCGGCGACGAGGCCCACCACCTCCGGCGGGCGCTTCGTCGCCCGCAGCCGTGCCACGGCGTCACGAACCCGGCCCACCTGGTCGCCGTTCGGGTCGAAGACGGCGACTCCGGCGAGACGGGCGATGTAGACCCGGGTCGGCGTACTCACGGGCACCAGCCTAAGCGCCTAGTGTTTATCAACATGTCGACCTTGGCCTACGAGATCGTGGACGTCTTCACCGACCGCCCCTTCGCCGGTAACCCGCTGGCTGTGGTGTTCGGTGCGGAAGCGCTGGCCACCGAACAGATGCAGGCGCTCGCGTTGGAGTTCAACCTGTCCGAGACGGTGTTCGTGCTGCCGCCGACCCAGGTGGGCGTCACCTACCGGGCCAGGATCTTCACCCCGGTGGAGGAGTTGCCGTTCGCCGGGCACCCCAGCGTCGGCGCGGCGGTCACCGCCTGCCGGCGCGGCATGTTCGGTGTGGGGCAGGTCACCCAGGAGTGCCGGGCCGGTGTGCTGCCGATCGAGGTGAGGGCGTCCGGGGCGACGCTGACCGGTGGTGCTCCGACGCTCGGGCCGGAGCTGGACCCGGAGCCGTTGCTGGAGATCGCCGGCCTGGTCGCCGAGGACCACATCGGGCCCGCCCCACGGGTCGCCGGCTGCGGGCTGGAGTTCCCGTACCTGCCGGTGCGTCCGGAGTCGGTGGCCCGCGCCCGGGTGGACCCGACGGCGGCGCAGCGGTACGGGGTTTCGCACGTCAGCGTCTTCTCCTGGGACGCGGCCGCGCAAACCGCGCACGCCCGGGTCTTCGTGCCGGGGATCGGCGTTCCGGAGGACCCGGCGACCGGTTCGGCGGCCCTCGGCCTCGGTGTCTGGCTGGTCGCGAGCGGTCTGCTACCCGGTGAGGGTCGGTCGGAGTACGCGGTCCGTCAGGGTGTGGAGATGAACCGTCCGTCCGCGTTGACCTGCACGGTCACCGCGGCGAACGGGGTGGCGGTCGGCGCGACCGTCGCCGGCCAGGTGGTGCCGGTGGCCCGTGGCGAGATCGCCGTGCCGCCGTTCGTGGGCTGAGCGGAGGCGCCGATGCGGGAGGATGCGGGTGTGACGGACGAGACCGCCCCCGGGGGCACCCCACTGGTCGACGAGGCGATGAAGAAGGCCGCCGTGGCCTGGGTCAGCGTCGCGGGTGGGCCGGCGCTCGCGCTCTGGTGCGCCCCGCTGGAGGGCGCGCTGCTGGTGGTCAGTGGGCCGGGCGAGCAGGCCGCACCGGGTCTGGCCGACGCGACCGAGGCCCAGGTCACCCTGCGCGGCGACCACGGCGGCCGGATCGTCACCTGGCCGGCCCGGGTGAGCCGGTTGCAGCCGGGCACCGAGGCGTGGGAGGTCACCGCGCCGCTGGTGGCGGCGAAGCGCCTCAACGCGCCCGGTCCGACCGCTGACCTGGTGGCCCGGTGGGCCGCCGACGGATGCGCGGTGAACCGCCTCGCCCCGGCCGGTACGCCGCTGGCCGGCGCGGAGTTGCCGGATGACGCGCAGGCCGAGCCGCCCCGGGCGACTCCGGTGGTCCGGGCCACCCGCAAGCCGTTCCGCCTGCACCGGGTCCGCCGCCGCTGATTGGTCGATCAGCCCGTTCGACCGCCGACGCCCGCCACCGCGGCGTCGGCGTCGACGAGGGCGAGCACCTCGCCCAGGGTGCCGAGGGTGGGGCCGCGCCAGTCCCGGTCGGCATTGAAGACCATGTGCGTGGCGAGATCCGGTGCCGCGAGCCGGACGGCGGTCATCCCGGCCCGCTCGGCGCCGGTCAACTCCTGGCTGCCGCCGTCACCGACGTAGAGGCAGTCGCCCGGCGCGAGCCCGAGCCGCTGGCAGGCCGTCAGGTACAGCGTCGGATCCGGCTTGCACCGCCCGACCTGCACCGAGAAGACCCGAACGTCGAGCAGGGGGGCGATCGCGAGCTGCGGCAGGAAGGCCGGCAGTTCGTGCGTACAGTCGCTGATCACGCCGGTGCGCAGGCCGCGTTGACGCAGCGCCGCCAGCACCGGAACCGCGTCGGCCCGCAGCCAGGTGTCGGCGCGGACCGCCCGGTGCCGGGACGCCACCGCTGCCCGTACCGCATTGTCGCTGGGGTCCACGCCGGCCTGGGCGCACACCCAGCGCAGTGTCGCCTCCGCGTCGCCGAGCCGGCCGCTGGCCCGCTCGTAGTAGGTGCGGTTCAACACCTCGGTCAGCACCTCGGTGGGACATCCGAGCAGCTCGGCGGTGCCGAGGTGGGCGACACCGCGTTGTACCGAACGGGTCAGGGTGCCGAAGAAATCGAACAGCACCGCCTGGTAGCTGGGCATGGGGGAGCGCCTCCGGGCGGTCGAGGGTCGCTGGCGCGGAACCGCGTGATCGTAACGGAGTGATGACTCTCCGTGCTGACCGTCATACGTGTGAGGATTACGTCCCGTGCACCCACCTTCACCCCGGCCGTTTGACCCGCTCACCACCGGCGCGGTCGGGCTGGCCGTGGTCGCCGTGTCGTCGTCCGCGCCGCTGATCGCGTACGCCGCCGCTCCGGCGCTGGCCATCGCGTTCTGGCGCAACCTGCTCGCGGTGGCCGTCCTGAGCCCTTTCGCGTTGGTCCGACGCCGCGCCGAGTTCCGCAGACTGACAGTGGGCGCGGGGCGGCGGGAGGGCCTGTTCTGCGTCCTGTCCGGGGTCGCCCTCGCCGGGCACTTCGCGACCTGGGTGCCGAGCGCCCAGCTCACCTCGGTCGCCACGTCCACCGCCCTGGTCGCCACCCAGCCGGTCTGGCAGGGGCTGATCGCCCGCGCCCAGGGGCGTCCGCTGCCCCGGGTGGTGTGGACCGGCATCGCGGTCGCCGTCGGCGGCGCGGCGGTCGCCACCGGAGTGGACGTCGGCGTCTCCGGCCGGGCCGTCCTCGGTGACGTGCTGGCGCTGATCGGCGCCATGTTCGCCGCCGTCTACACCGCCTTCGGGGAACGGGCCCGGGTCAGCATCAGCACCACCACCTACACCACCATCTGCTACGGGATCTGCGCGCTGATCCTGCTGGCCCTGTGCCTGGTCGGCGGCGTGCGGCTGAGCGGCTTCGACGGGCGTACCTGGCTGGCCATCCTGGCCCTGGTGGCCGGCGCCCAACTGCTCGGGCACTCGATGTTCAACTACGCCCTGCGGAAGATCCCGGCGACCACGGTGAGCGTGCTGATCCTGCTGGAGGCACCCGGCGCGGCCCTGCTCGGCTGGGCCTGGCTGGGGCAGGTGCCCCGCCCGTACGCGCTGCTCGGCATGGCGATGCTGCTGGCCGGCGTGGCGGTGGTGGTGCTGGGCGGTGCCCGCGCCGGCCGCCGTGCGGCCGAACCCACAGCCCTGCCCGCCGACCCGACGCCACTGTCCGACCGATCGACCGACACGACGTGAGGAACCCCGACGCTGGTTCCCTCCGCGGCGGGCCCGCCCGGCGTCTGTCCGGGTGAGGAGGGCGATCCGTTGACGACTGAGGACCGCACCCGGGACGGCTTCGCCGACTTCGTCCGGGCCGAGACCGCCGGGCTGACCCGGCTCGCGTACCTGCTGACCGGTGACCGGCATCATGCCGAGGACCTGGTCCAGGTGGCACTCGCTCGGGTCGCGGTGCGGTGGGAGCGGATCGCCGACCCGCGCGCCTACCTGCGCCGGGTGCTCTGCACGCAGGCGGCCAGTTGGTGGCGCTGGCGGCGGGCCCGCCCACCGGAGCGGCTGGACGGGGCGCTGCCGGAACGCCCCGGGCCGGGTGACGACACCGATCTGCGGCTGGTGCTGTCGGCGGCGTTGGCCCGGCTGACGGCGCGGCAGCGCGCGGTCCTCGTGCTGCGCTACTACGAGGACCGCACCGAGACGGAGACGGCGGAACTGCTCGGCTGCCGGGTCGGCACCGTGAAGAGTCAGACCCGCCACGCCCTCGGCCGACTCCGTGTCCTCGCCCCGGAGTTGGCCGAACTTGTCGGACGTGACCCCCAGGAGGTGGCCCGGTGACCGCTCGGCTCTCCGAAACGTTGCGTCGCCTCGCGGACGACGTGCCGCCCGCGCGCGTACCGGAAGGGTTCTTCGACGCGGCGCGGACCCGGCACCGTCGTCGCCGGGCCGTCGTCGCCGGCGCGCTCGCCGTCCTGGTCCTGCTCCTGGGCACCGGGTACGCGCTGCACCCGGTCGCCCTGCCGATGCCCGCCAGCCCCCGGCACGACGCCCCGGGCCTGCCCACCCGACTCGTCGACCCGCCGCTTCGGACCGCCTCGGTGCGGGCGTCCGCGCCGGGTGCCGCGGCGATGCTCTTCGGCGGCCCCGCCGTGCGCACCAACTGGCTCGAGACCCGGATGGCTGTGGTGGCCGCCGCCGACGACCGCTACCGCGTGCTGGACGGCGACCCGGTCGTCGCGGGCTTCGAGGCGATGCTCTCCCCGGACGGCCGGTATGTCTGGATGGGCACGTCGCTGCTCGATCTGAAGTCCGGAAAGACCACCAAGGATCGCCCGGACGGCTATCCACTCGCCTTCGCGCCCAACGGGAAACGCCTGGTCTACGCCGATGACGACACCACGTTCACGTCCCCGAACACCTACTCCACCCCGTACGTGGGGGTCTACGACCGGGATCGCGGAACCGACGTGCTGCGGGTGCGGGTCGGCACCACCTGGGTTCCGCCGGGGCGCACGGCGGCGCTGTCGCCGGACGGCGGCGACCTCGCCCTTCAGCTCCGCGACGAGGTCTGGCTGGCCCGGGTGGACGACGCGGGCGCGGATCGGGTCGCCGAGCCGTACCGGAAGCTGCCGTTGGCGGGCGGGCGGCTCGCCGGGGCCGGGTCCTGGCTGCCGGACGGCCGATCGGTTGCTATCCTCGGCCGGTCCACCTGCACCGACTGCCCGGTTCCGTCCTACCGGCGCACCTGGACACTGGTCCCCCGGTCCACAGTCGACGGCACACCGCTGGCCGGCGCGGCGTTCCCGCCGCTGCGCTCCCGCTCGTTCGTGCAACTGCTCGGCTGGCGCTCGGCGGACGAGGCGGTCGCGTTGGTCGGCGTACCGGGTCCGGAGGCGGTGGACAGCCCGGAGGAGCACGACGTCGCCTGGGGGCCCTATCACGAGGTCGGCACGGAGGCGGTGGAACTCGTGGTGCTACGTCGGGGAGCGACTGCGCCGGAAGTGCTCTTCCGGACGCCGGAGGGCATCACCGACCTCTCGGTCGCCGCCGACCTCGCGATCGACGGGGCGGTACGCGAATCCGGCCGCCCCCACTACGGGCCACCGCCGTTCTGGGCGCTCGCTGTGGGGTTCATCCTGGCGGTCCTGGTCGCGCTGCCCGTGCTCTCGTGGCTGCGACGCCGCCGCGCTCGACGGTCGGACCGACGCGCCCGCGGCAGAACACCTAACCCTCGTGCACCTCAGTGACCCGGGTCGTCGGAGCGGTCAGTCACCGAGACCGACCGCCTTGACGCTCGCCGCCCACAGCCGGGCGGCGAGCTGCGGATCGGCCGCCTTCCGCAACGGTCGACGTGGCCGACGGTCGACGTAGTAACCCCCGTTGATCAGTCGGGAACGCTCCTGGTTGGCCAACCACACCAGGGTCTCGGCGCCCTTCTCCGGGCTGCGGAACGGCATGAACCGCATCCCGAACGCGACGATCCTGCTGTCGTTGGCGAACCGGGTCCGGACCACCCCCGGGTGGAAGCTGTACGAGGCAACGTCCGGCCAGCGCCGGGCCGCCTCGGCGGCGAACAGGACGTTCGCCTGCTTGCTGGTGCCGTACGCGCCCATCGGCCGGTAACCGCGCAGCGGCTTGTTCAGGTCGTCCGGGTCGAGTGCGCCGAAGCGGTGCGCGCCGGAGGCGGTCACCACGACCCGACCCACCCGATCGGCCAGCAGGTTGGTCAGCAGGAACGGGGCCAGGTGGTTGGCCTGGATCGACATCTCGAAGCCGTCGACGGTTCTCAGTGGTTGCAACGCGATCGCGCCGGCGTTGTTGGCGAGCACGTCGATCCGGTCGTACGCCGCCCGCAGCCGCTCGGCCAGTCGGCGTACGTCGTCGAGGATCGCGAAGTCGGCCCGGAACAGCTCCGGACGTTCGCCGGAGTTCTCCCGTACCCGTTCGGCTGCGGCCTGCAGGCGCGCCGGGTCCCGCCCGACCAGCACCACCTGGTCGCCCCGGCAGGCCAGGTGCACGGCGGCGGCCAGCCCGATGCCGGAGCTGGCCCCGGTCACCACCACCAGTCGGCGCCCAGTGAGATCTTCCACAGGTCCATTCACCCCGGTCATGGCGCGAGGTTACCGTGGCGTCACAACGCCCTTTGGGATCGTTAAGGTCCCGGATCTGTCGTCAGGTGGCGTCGGCATGCCCGCCGGACGCTGGAAGGAGCGCATCCATGGCCGCAGTCGGTCGCCCCCGCAGGTCCTGCCTCGCCGTGCCGGGTTCCAGCGTGAAGATGCTCGGCAAGGCCCAGGGCCTCCCGGCCGACCAGGTCTTCCTCGACCTGGAGGACGCCGTCGCACCACTGGCCAAGCCGGACGCCCGCAAGAACATCGTGGCCGCCCTCAACGAGGGCGACTGGGCCGGCAAGACCCGGGTGGTCCGGGTCAACGACCTGACCACCCCGTGGACCTACCGGGACGTCATCGAGGTCGTCGAGGGCGCCGGCGCCAACCTGGACTGCATCATGCTGCCGAAGGTGCAGACCGCCGACCAGGTGCGGTGGCTGGACCTGACGCTCGCCCAGATCGAGAAGACGATCGGCCTGGAGGTCGGTCGGATCGGCATCGAGGCGCAGATCGAGAACGCCGCCGGTCTGGTCAACGTGGACGCGATCGCCGCCGCCTCGCCGCGCGTGGAGACCATCATCTTCGGCCCCGCCGACTTCATGGCGTCGATCAACATGAAGTCGATGGTGGTCGGCGGCCTGATCCCGGACTACCCGGGCGACCCGTACCACTACATCCTCATGCGGATCCTGATGGCCGCGCGGATGCACGACAAGCAGGCCATCGACGGCCCGTTCCTGCAGATCCGCGACGTCGACGCGTTCCGCGAGGTGGCCAAGCGCTCGGCCGCGCTGGGCTTCGACGGCAAGTGGGTGCTGCACCCGGGCCAGATCGACGCCGCCAACGAGGTCTACCAGCCGGCGCAGGCCGACTACGACCACGCCGAGTTGATCCTCGACGCGTACGAGCACTACACCTCGGAGGCCGGCGGCCGGCTCGGCGCCGTGATGCTCGGCGACGAGATGATCGACGAAGCGTCCCGCAAGATGGCGTTGGTGGTCGCCGCGAAGGGCCGGGCCGCCGGGATGAGCCGTACCTCGTCGTTCACCCCACCGGAGCAGTGACCGGCCGGGCCGGGCCGACCGCCGCCGGCTGCCGATCCGGCCCGACAATCGGCGGTACGCCGGCCGGCCCGCCCGCCGGTCAGTAGCTGCCGCTGCTGTTGTCGCTCGTCGCGATCGCGTAGACGATCGCGGCAACGTAGAAGAGGATGATCAGCACCAGGAACCCGGTGAGGATCCAGCCGACGATGATGGCGGCCTTCGCCATCCCCGCCCCGCTCTCACCGCTGAGCCGGATCTGCTTCTGCGCCACGTGCCCGAGGATCGCGCCGATCGGCGCGGTGATGCAGGACGTGAAGCCGATCAGGGCCAGCACGAACGCCGCGATCGCCAGCCCGTTGGTCTTCGGCTGCTGCGGGTAGCCGTAGCCGGGGTACTGCTGCGGATAACCGGGCTGGGCATATCCGGGCGGCGCATAGCCGGGCATCGGCTGGGTCGCCTGCTGCTTCGCGCCGGCGTACGGGTCGACCGGGGCGTACGGGTCCGGGGCGTACGGGGCGGGGGCGTAGGGGTCGACCGGGCCAGGTTGCGCGGGCACCGGCTGACCGGCCACCAGGGTCGGATCCGGTGCGGGGCTCGACGGCTGGGCCGACCACGTGGGATCGCTCCAGTTGCCGGGCGGCGGGGGATTGGTCATACGAACTCTCCGTCAGGTTGGGGTGCGGAGACAGGGTAGCCAGCGCTGCCCAAACCCGACGCCCCCGCTTCCGGGTGCCGCGTTGCTCGGGCCGGTCGTAACGGGCAGGATCCCTGGCATGGCATACGACGCGCGCGCCGCGGACCGCTCCGGCAGTCGACCCCGACGGGACGTCAGCCGCCCGGGCGCGGGCCGGCGTGCCCGGACCGCCGCCCCGGCGGGCAGCCCCGGCCCCGACGAGCCGGTCGCGCTCACCGACCCGGTCACCATGCGCCTCGACGGGCGGGTCGCCCTGGTCACCGGGGCGGGCAGCCCGGACGGCATCGGGTACGCCACCGCCCGTCGACTCGCCGACCTGGGCGCGCGGGTGGCCATCGTCTCCACCACCCGACGCATCCACGAGCGGGCGACCGAGCTGGGAGTCACCGGTTTCGTCGCCGACCTCACCGACGAGTCCGAGGTCGGCGCGTTGGCCGATGCCGTCGCCGAGCAGTTGGGCGATGTCGAGGTGCTGGTCAACAACGCCGGCCTGGCCAGTCGCGCCAGCCAGGGGGTGCTGCGGCCGGTAGCGCAGCTGACCTACGACGAGTGGCGCGGCGAGATCGACCGCAACCTCTCCACCGCGTTCCTGTGCAGCCGCGCGTTCATCGGGGGGATGGCCGAGCGGGGTTGGGGTCGGATCGTCAACCTGGCGGCCACGGCCGGCCCGGTCAACGCCCTGCCCACCGAGGCCGCGTACGCCGCGGCGAAGGCCGGGGTCGTCGGGCTGACCCGGGCGCTGGCCATGGAGATGATCGCCGACGGGGTGACCGTCAACGCGGTGGCGCCCGGCACCATCTACACCGCGGCATCCACCATGGCCGAGATCAAGCAGGGGTTGGGCACCCCGGTGGGTCGACCGGGCACCCCGGACGAGGTCGCCGCGGCGATCAGCTTCCTCTGCTCGCCGGCCGCCTCGTACATCACCGGGCAGATGCTCGTGGTGGACGGCGGCAACAGCGTCCGCGAGGCCCGCTTCCGCTGACCGCCCGTTGGTCAGTAGCCGTTGCTGTCGCCGGAGTTGCCGAAGGCCACCAGCGCCAGCCAGCCGCAGCAGGCCAGCACGGTGAGCCCGGTGAAGACGTAGCCCAGGATCAGCCCCCAGGTCGCGAGCTGGTCGCCCTCCTCACCACTGGTACGGATCTGCCGCTTGGCCACGTGACCGAGGACGGCGCCGGCCGGCGGAAAGACGAAGGCGAACACCAGCGACAGGATCGCCAGCACGTTCGTGCCCCGACCCGGGCCGGCCGGCGGTGGGCCGTACTGGCCGTAGGGGCCCTGCGGGGGGTACGGCGGTTGCTGGCTCCAGTGCGCCGACTGCTGGGAGCCCTGGTGGCCGTACGGCGACGGTTCGCCCGGCGGCGGCCCGTACGGTGAGCGTTCCGCTGGCAGCTCGTACGCCGGCTGGTCCGGCTGCGGCGCGTACGGTGACTGGCCGGCCGGCGGTGGCGCGTACGGCGACTGGTCCTTTGGTGGCTCGTAGGGTGACGGCGGCGGCTCGTCCTCGGGCGGCCCCGACGGCGGTGGGTAGCTCACAGCTGTCCTCCTCCTGCCGGTGCCGGGAAAGTCCCTCTTGCCGGACGCTACCCGCAGCGGTGAACCTTTTCACAGCGGTTGTGTGGACTGGTCACCTTGGCCTCCTCGATCCGAGGGGCCGATACTGACCCAGCGTTCAGTTACCCATGAGTAGTGCGCGGATCCCCGGAGGCTGAGATGGCCAGACTCGCCCAGACGCCCGGCCTGACCGATGTGCAACAGTCGATCCTGGAGACCGTTCGGGACTTCGCCGACAAGGAGATCATCCCGCACGCGCAGCGGCTGGAACACGCCGACGAGTACCCCACCGACATCCTCGACGGCATGCGCGAGATGGGGCTGTTCGGCCTCACCATCGACGAGGAGTACGGCGGCCTCGGCGAATCACTGCTCACCTACGCGCTGGTGGTGGAGCAGCTGTCCCGGGGCTGGATGTCGATCTCCGGCATCGTCAACACCCACTTCATCGTGGCGTACCTGATCTCCCAGCACGGCTCCGCCGAGCAGAAGGCCCGGCTGCTGCCGAAGATGGCCACCGGCGAGGTGCGGGGCGCGTTCTCCATGTCCGAGCCCGAGACCGGCTCCGACGTCTCGGCGATCAAGTCCCGGGCCGTTCGCGACGGCGACCGCTATGTGCTCAACGGGCAGAAGATGTGGCTCACCAACGGGGCCTACTCCTCGGTGGTGGCCACCCTGGTCAAGACCGACACCGGCGCGGAGTCCGTCTACGGCAACATGAGCACCTTCCTGCTGGAGAAGGAGCCCGGCTTCGGCGAGACGGCCCCCGGCCTCACCATCCCCGGCAAGATCGAAAAGATGGGCTACAAGGGCGTCGAGACCACCGAAATGGTGCTCGACGGCGTGACGGTGCCCGACTCCGCGATCCTCGGCGGCACCGACCAGGTCGGCCGTGGCTTCTACCAGATGATGGACGGCATCGAGGTGGGCCGGGTCAACGTGGCCGCCCGCGCCTGCGGCATCTCCATCCGCGCCTTCGAGCTGGCGGTGAGCTACGCCCAGCAGCGCAAGACCTTCGGCCAGCCGCTCGCCAAGCACCAGGCGATCGCCTTCAAACTCGCCGAGATGGGCACGAAGATCGAGGCCGCGCACGCCCTCATGGTCAACGCCGCCCGGCTCAAGGACGCCGGCCAGCGCAACGACGTGGAGGCCGGAATGGCCAAGCTGCTCGCCTCCGAATACTGCGCCGAGGTCGTCCAGGAGGCGTTCCGCATCCACGGCGGCTACGGCTACTCCAAGGAGTACGAGATCGAGCGGCTGATGCGGGAGGCCCCGTTCCTGCTCATCGGCGAGGGCACCTCAGAGATCCAGAAGACCATCATCTCCCGAGGCCTCCTCAAGCAATACAAGCTCTAACCCCCACCCAGCCCTCCACGGCCCACCCCGCCCTCCACGGCTCCACCCCACCCGCCACGGCCCACCCCACCCCGCGCGGCCCTCGCCCCGCCCGACCCCCACCCCACCCCGCCCCGCCCCGCCCCGACCCGCCCCGTCGATCATGGAGTTGTGGTGGGGGCAGATGCGGCAAAAGGCCGTGAATCTGGCACCACAACTCCATGATCGACGGCGAGGCAGGGGCCAAGCCCGTGATCGACGCAAGGCTGGGCCGGCTGGCCGCCCGCCCCTCCGCCGATCTTGCACTTGCTGTTGCCTTATTAACCCTTATGGCGGTCTTGTCGGGACAGCAAGTGCAAGATCGACGAGAGCTGGAGCGAGAGCGAGGGCGAGAGCGGGGCAGGGCGAGAGCGAGAGCGAGGCAGGGCGAGGGCAGGGCGGGGCGCAGGGCAGGGCGAGGGCGGGGTGGTCAGGGTAGGCGGGTTAGGTTGGCGGCGGCGCGTTCGACGATGAGGCAGCGGTCCTCGACGTAGTCCATGCCGGCCTCCTCGGCGATACGCCGGGCCTCGGCCGAGACGATGCCCAGTTGCAGCCAGACCGCGGGGGCGCCGATCGCCGCCGCGTCCCGCACCACCTGCACGGCGTCGGCCGCCGGCCGGAACACGTCCACCAGGTCGACGGGGTGCGGAATGTCGGCGAGGGTCTTGTAGGCCCGTTCCCCGAACAGTTCGTCGACCGTCGGGTTGACCGGGATGATGCGCCAGCCGTACTGCTGCATCTGCAACGGCACGCCGTGCGCGGCCTTGAACGGATCGCGGGACGCGCCCACGACGGCGATCACGGCGGATTCGGCGAGGATCTGCTGAGCGGTACGCACCCGCCGACTGTAGCTCCGATCAGAGCAGCGTCAGCTGCTCGGCTGAGGGTGGCGGCAACTCGGGCAGGTTGCGGTTGTCGCCCCGCTCCCCGCGATGCAACCCGTGCCGCCGGGCGGCGATCCGCACCCGTGCGGTCAACTCCCGCTGGTACGCCTGCGGCGCGTACGCGCCGGCCCGGTACAGCTCGCGGTAGCGGGGCACGAGGTGCGGGTGCTCGCTGGCGAGCCAACGTGCGTACCACTCCCGGGCGCCGGGGCGCAGGTGCAGGGGCAGGGCGGTCACGCTCGTCGCGCCGGCCGCGGCGATCGCCGAGACGGTGGTGTCGATCGACTCGTCGCTGTCGCTGAGGCCGGGCAGGATCGGGGCCATCAGCACCCCGACGGAGAAGCCGGCATCGGTGAGCGCCCGGACGGCGTCCAGGCGGCGGCGTGGGTGTGGGGTGCCGGGCTCGACGGTGCGCCAGAGGTGCTCGTCGACGAACCCCACCGAGAAGGAGATGCCTACCGTGGTCACCTCGGCGGCCTGGCGCAGCAGCGGCAGGTCGCGCAGGATCAGCGTGCCCTTGGTGAGGATCGAGAACGGGTTGGCGAAGTCGCGCAGGGCGCCGATGATCTGCGGCATCAGTCGGTAACGACCCTCGGCCCGTTGGTAGCAGTCCACGTTGGTGCCCATCGCCACGTGCGCGCCCCGCCAGCGCGGCGCGGCCAGCTCCCGCCGGACCAGCTCGCCGGCGTTGACCTTGACGATCACCTTCCGGTCGAAGTCCGCGCCGGCGTCGAGATCGAGATAGGTGTGCGTGTTGCGGGCGAAGCAGTTGTGGCTGACCACTCCGTTGGCAATGAAGTCTCCGGTGCCAGTGGTGATGTCCCAGAGCGGCAACTCCAGCCCGAGTGCCTCGATACCGACAACCTTGAGGCCGCCCTGATGTTTCAGGGCTTCACCCTCGATCGACCGCTTCCGAGTGATGGCAGGGTCGGTCAGGTGAAAGAACCGGAGCCGGGCGGCGAGGCCCCCGGTCAGCCTGATCTCCCGCACCCGGTTGGGTCGGCCGCGGTCTTCTCGGACGCAGGCGAAACTGAAATGGCGCAGCGCTGCCGTCGTCTGGTCGAGGATGGCGTCGTCGCTGTTGCTGATGCGCAGGACGCCTTTGCTGCAACTGCCCTCGGCGTCAAAGATTCCGGCCAGGAAGCCAAGCCGCCAGTCGTCGCTGGGCTCGACCGGCCAGCGGATCAGGTCAGCGATGGTCTCGATGTCCCGCTGCTTCGAGGTGCGGATGGCGGTTATCGCACGTCGCGTGGTGCTGACCTGCGCGAAAGCGAAACGCTGCGTCTTGATCCCTTCGAGGGTGAGGTACCGCTCACTGCGGTTCAATGCCTCCTCATCGGCCAACGCCAGCCGGAACCGGTGCACCGTCCCGTACGAGTACGAGAACGTGCCCAGGTGCGCGTCTCCGCGCACCATGCCGCACAGGTAGCCCCGGCGGTAGTCGAGTGACTCCTTGGGCCCGAGGGCGAACCGACCGGTACCGATCAGGCGGTTGTTGGTGGTCAGGTAGGGGCGTCGGGCGTGGCCTTGCATGGCGCCGGTGACGTACTTCCAGCCACGGTCAGAGAGGAACCGGTGGTCTCCGCTGGCGATGAGGGTCGTTCCGTCCTCCAGTGTGACCCGGTAGGCCGGCTTCACGGTGGACCACTTGTCGAGGACAGTGGTGATCACGTATCGACGGTAGGTGCCCCGTCGCTCGGTCCCGTAGATGCGGTCACCCGACTCCAGTTCGCTGATCGGCTTCGTGCGGCCGTCCGCCATCAGAATCGGGGTGTCCGCGCCCAGGCAGTAGCGACATGCATGAGTGCATCCTCGGTACGGGTTGATCGTCCACTCGAAGGGGACGCGGGACTGCCCGGGCACCCGGTTGAGGATGGACTTGGCCTGCACCTCGTAGAAGGTCATCCCGGCGAACTCCGGGGTGTCGAAGGTGCGGGCGACGGCGCCGGGCAGCGCCAGCGGCAGGGGTGGCGTCGCTGGCGCTGCCCGCTCGGGGTCTCCCTCGACCGGGGGAGCGGTGAGGTTGTCCCAGCGCATGGCCACTATTCGAACACGCGTACGAGACGGGCGCAAGTGACCCGCCGTACACCGGTGGGCGTCCTGGTGGTCGGAGAGGGGAGGATGGACGTTATGGAGACGTCGACCTTCGTCTACGACGGGGACTGCGCGTTCTGCACGAGCTGTGCGGAGTTCATCGAGCGCCGCATCCCCACCGCCGCACGGGTGGTGCCCTGGCAGTTCGCCGACCTGGACGCGCTCGGTCTCACGGTGGCCGAGTGCGAGGAGGCCGTGCAGTGGGTCGGCGCCGACGGCTCGCGCGCGGCCGGTCCGGACGCCATCGCGAAGCTGCTGGCCGCGAGTGGCCCGCTCTGGCGGGCCGCCGGCACCGGCCTGCGGATTCCTCCGGTACGCGTCGCGGCCTGGCCCTTGTACCGCTGGGTGGCGCGCAACCGGCACCGACTTCCCGGTGGCACGGCGGCCTGCTCCCTGCCACAGGAGGCTCGGGAGCGGCTCTACGGTCCGAGCGGTCGCCCCAGCGCCGGAGCCTGACCGTCGAGCGCCGGCTCCGCGCCGGCGCCTGCCGGGCCCTGGCCGGTCGGCACCGGGTCGGCGTCCGTCGGGTCGGCTGGAGGAGCGTCGTCGGGACTGTCGCGGCCGACGAGCCGGCGTGCCCAGACCAGCGGACGTACCCGCTCCAGCGGCAGGAAGCTGGTCATCGCGGCGAGGTGCGGCGCGAACGAGATCGTGATGGTCGCGATGGTGACCGCGTGGAACGAGTAGAAGAAGCCGACCATGGCGAGTCGCCAGCGGGGTGGCAGGAAGAAGACCACCGGGCTCAGCAGCTCGAACGCCACGATGCCGAACTGGGCGACGATCAGCAGGTACGGCACCTGGGCGATGAGGTCGGCCAGGTCGGTGCCGCGCCGGATGATCGCGCGGGCCAGGACCGAGCCGGTCAGCCAGTCCAGGCCGCCGAAGCGCAGCTTGGCGAAGGCGGCCAGGAAGTACGTGCAGATCACCGCGATCTGGGTGACGCGTAGGGCCCAGCCGCCGGCCTCGGTTCCGGTGGTGTCGCCGTGTCGGGCGCGGCCTGCGGTGGGCAGCACGGCCAGTGCGACGAGCAGCCCGAAGCGGTCGTGGTCGACCTTCCCGTAGCTCATCGCGATGATCATCCACTCCAGGTACAGCGCGCAGACCGCCCAGCCGAGCAGCCGGGGCGCTCGTCCGGTGGCGGCGAGGAGGGCGAGCAGCAGCAACGCCCAGAAGATCACCGTCACCAGCGTCTCGGTCGGCGTCGGCAGTGGGAGCAGGCGGCCGATCAGGAGTGGTTGGTACAGGTCGCCGGGCACGCTGACCCGGGTGCGTACCCAGGGGGTGAAGATCACCAGGTCGGCGGCGACGAACAGGTAGATCAGGGTGCGGAAGGCGGCCACCCGGCCCCGGGGAACGGCCTCGGTCAGCCAACGGTTCATCGGGTGGCCTGCCAGCGGACGACGGTCTGGTCGGTGTGCTGGCCGGTGGGTCGGCCGGCGCGGATGCCGTGCCAGCGGATGACGATGCGGACCTCGACCAGCGCGGGGGCGTCCGGGTGGCGTTCGGCGTACGCGTCGGCGACCTCGGTGAGCAGCGTCGGGTTGGCGGCGTACCGGGCCTGCTGACCCTCGATCTCGGCCCGGCGGATGCCTGTCGCGTTCTGGTCGAGGTCGATCACCGCCCCGGAGCTGTTCACCCCCTCGACGCGCGTGTCGGGGGCGGGTGCGTTCGGCGGGTTGGAGGTGGAGTACATCCGGAACGGGCCGAACGGGAAGTCGTCGTCGCTGCCCCAGAAGGTGCCGACGACGAGCAGGACGAGGCCCAGTGCGGTCGCGCCCAGCCGGGTCACGCGCCCGCGGGTGGTCAGGTTCTCCATCGGGTCGTGACGATACGGGATGTACCGACGGCCTCGGGTCCCTCCGACGGCCAGTTCGGCCTGACCAGGCAGGTGATCATGGGTGGAGTCGGCGGGGTACGACGAAGGCCGGGCCCGCACCGGGCCCGGCCTCGCGTGTCGTCGACTCAGTGGTTGTGCTCGGCCAGCTGCTTGCGGACGTCGTCCATGTCCAGCGCCTCGACCTGCTCGATCAGGTTCTCCAGCGCGGACTCGGGAAGGGCGCCCGGCTGGGCGAAGACGATGACGCCGTCGCGGATCGCCATGATCGTCGGGATCGAGCGAATGTCGAACTTGGCGCCCAGCTCCTGCTGAGCCTCCGTGTCGACCTTGCCGAAGACGATGTTCTGGTGCTTCTCCGAGGAGCGCTCGTAGACCGGGGCGAACCGCTTGCACGGACCACACCAGTCGGCCCAGAAGTCGACCAGGACGATGCCGTCGTTGCCGGTCACCTCGTCGAAGTTCGCCGAGGTCAGCTCAACGGTTGCCATTGCACTCTCCGATCACCGCGGTTTATCTACGTCCCGTAGAACCAGGGCTGACCGTATCGAATTCCCGGGGGGTGGGGCACGAAACGTGCCCGGGGCTGCCGGGGGGTGCCGACGGTCATCGACAGGCATCTGTTCACACCCGACCTGCGGAACGCAAGTGCATGACGCACTTGCGTGACCTGCGGTAATGGGAGCGTTTCCAGGGAGATCCGCGCGATTGAGCACTACGAATCGGTAACTTGGGCCCTGACAAGGAGGTATCCGGCCTGCGGAGATCGCTGATCAACCTTCACTTCGTCACGCACAGTAGTGTTACAAAAAGATAAATGTGACCGCGATCTCTGTTGAAGCTACGCACCCGTAGGGCAGAATTCCTCACATCAGAGCGTGGGCGGCGGGTGCCGGGGAGGGCCCCGCCGCTCATTGCGTCTCCCCCCAGGCGTGTGACCGGTGTGACATTTCCGCCGCCGCCGCGCCCCGCCGGTCGCCTTAACCATCGGTAAGGCATGCTGTGCCGAACTCCATCGCCGCCCGTCGAAGGGACCAGCATGCAGTTCGGTCGCTACTACGAGGAGTTCGAGGTCGGCGCGGTCTACCGGCACTGGCCGGGCAAGACCGTCACCGAGTACGACGACCACCTCTTCTGCCTGCTCACCATGAACCACCACCCGCTGCACATGGACGCGCACTACGCCGCGACGGCCAGCCAGTTCAAGCGCAACGTCGTGGTCGGCAACTACATCTACTCACTGCTGCTCGGCATGTCGGTGCCCGACGTGAGTGGCAAGGCGATCGCCAACCTGGAGGTCGAGTCGCTGCGGCACGTCGCGCCGACCTTCCACGGTGACACGATCTACGGCGAGACCACGGTGCTGGACAAGCGGGAGTCCGGCTCGAAGCCCGACCGGGGTGTGGTGTCGGTGGAGACCCGCGGCTACAACCAGGACGGCACGATGGTCTGCGTCTTCCGGCGCAAGGTCATGGTCCCCAAGCGGGAGTACGCGGCCACCGCGGTGCCCGACGGCGTGGACCCGGAGCGGCCGAGCTTCCCCGAACCGCGCTGACGGGACGCGGCGGGCTCGACCGTCGACGAACACCGGGCTTCTTCCCCGTGGGTCTGCCGAGGAAGGGGCCCGGTGCCCGTCGCTGGGCATATGCTGACGCCGGAGGTTCCGATGAGCCACTCCGTCGCGGGAGAGCCGTCCTCTGCCGGCCGCCGAGCCGCGCCCTTGACCACCGCTGTCTACTCCGCCGTCGAGTGGGATCTGCTCACCAGCCTGCCCGGTCGGGTTCTCGTGGCCGCCGCGGCACCCGGTCCTGGGCGGACGGAGCGTCCAGTGACGGCCGGCCTGGCCGGTCTGGACGCCGTGGCCGCGGGCCGAGCCTCCGACAGTGACCTGGTCCGAGCGGTGGTCGCCACGATCTACGCCCGCCACGACGGCACCCCACAACCCGCCGAGCGGCTCACCGACCTGGTGGACCTGCTGGCCGCCTGCCGTGCGGCGAGCCGGGTCCTCCGCCGGCTGGCCGACCCCGCCGACTCGGCCGCGTACCGCCAGTGGGTGCAGTCGGTCGCGGCCCGGGTCTGTCGCGCGGTGCCCGGCACCGGCGCGCGCCGGGTGGACCCATCGGCCAGCCCGGCTGACCGACGTTTCCTGGACCGGCTCGGTGCCGCCCTCGACCTGGGCTGACCGGCAGGTCGGCGCGGCCGACGCCGACGCGGTCCGTACCCTCTGATGACCGTGACCGACGACCAGCTTGAGGTGGGCGTGGGCCCCTGGCCGGGGGACCCGCCGGACGACAGCCGCTACGACCCGCAACTGCTCGCGGAGGGGGACCGGCGCAACGTCGTCGACCGCTACCGCTACTGGCGGCACGAGGCGATCGTCGCCGACCTGGACCGGCGCCGGCACGGCTTCCACGTCGCGATCGAGAACTGGCAGCACGACTTCAACATCGGCACCGTTGTGCGTAACGCCAACGCATTCAACGCCGCCGAGGTGCACATCGTCGGACGGCGGCGGTGGAACCGGCGCGGCGCGATGGTGACCGACAGGTACCAGCACGTACGGCACCACGAGACGATCGAGGAGTTCGTCGCCTGGGCGGCCGAGCGGCGCCTGCCGGTGTTCGGCATCGACAACCTGCCCGGGTCGCGTCCGCTGGAGACCGGCACCCTGCCGCGCGACTGCGTGCTGCTGTTCGGCCAGGAGGGCCCCGGCCTCTCCGCGCCCGCCCGCGCCGCCTGCGACCAGCTCTACTCCATCGCCCAGTACGGCTCGACGAGGTCGATCAACGCGGGCGTGGCCAGCGGAATCGCCATGCACGCCTGGATCCGCGCGCACGCCGGCACGCCGCCGGACTGACCCACGTACGGTGCCGAATCGGACGTTCCGGCTTGACGTGCCGGCGGTCGGGGGAGACGGTGGGGATGTGAGTGTCGCGGTGAGTTGTCCGAGATGCGGGGGCCCGGTACGGGCGCCGGATCTGATGAACACCGACTCGAGATGCGTGCGCTGCGGCCCGGTGCCGCCGCTGCACGTGCCCGAGCACATCGGAGCGGACATCGTGGCGAGCGTGGTGGAACGGATCACCGCGACCGGCGATCCACCGGTGACACCGCTGTGGTGCCCCTGGCCGCTGCCGCCCGGTTGGACCCTCACCGGCGTGGCGTACGCCGGGGACGACCGCACGGGTGTGCGGGCGACGGTGGTGGCCTGCGCCGGCCCCGCGCCCCTCGGTGGTGGTCCGGCCGATCTGGTCTTCGTGGCCGAGGAGCCCGGTGTCGGCCTGGGCACCCGGCTCGCCGGTCTGAGCGGCCCGGATCCGGGGCCGGAGTTGGTGGACGCGTTGACCGACCCGGGGTCGGGTCACCCTGACCACGTCGGACAGGCGAAGATCAAGGTCGGCGGCCACCCCACTCCACTGTGGTTGGTGAATTCTCCAACGGATCGAAGCGCGTACGCCGGCGAAGCTCGGGGAATGTGGATCCATGCGATAGCCTGGCCGGCGAGTGCGGGTCACCTGCTCGCGGAAGACGTCGTGCTACACGACCTGACCGAGTGGACTCCGCCCGAGCTCGTGTACGGCGCACCGTCCCCGTATCTACCCGGGAGACCTTGACAAGTCTCCCGGTTTGACGGAGAACGGACGCAGATATTCACTGTACGACACCACACTGATACTCTGGGTGCCGCTGCGGTAATGGGACCCGGCGCCGCGCGAGAGGATGGCCCGCCATGGTCAAGAAGGTCCTCACCTGGGCCGGAATCGCATTCTTGATCTTCTTCGTCGCCTACCGACCAAACTCGGCGGCGGACGTGTTCAAGTCGCTCGGCGGCGGGATCATGGATATCGCCCAGGGTTTCGGCGACTTCTTCACCAGCCTCGTCGCCTAGCCGCCGATGGGCAGCCCCTCCGGTCCACCCTTCGACCCGGACGACCCCGACCGGGCACGCCGCGAGCGCGACACCGAGCCGATCCCGCGGATCGGGCCCGATGACGGCCCGGGCTACGGGGCCGGTCCCGGCCTGTCCGACGGTCCGTCCCTTTCGGACGACGTCGGCTATGGCGACGGGCCCGGCTATGCCGGCCAGGGTCGTTCCGGTCGGGGTTGGATCCGTGATCCGGAGGCCAGCTACCAGCCGCCCCAGATCTCCGAGGACGAGCTGGCCGGGTTGCGTGCCGACGCGACCGGCTCGACCCCCCGGCGGGTGCTGCCGCTGGAAGACGAACCCAGTTCGCTGGTGGCTCGCTACCTCTTCCCCACCGAGCGCTACCGGGGCGAGTGGAAGCGGCACTGGATCCACCTCAGCAACCCGCTGTTGATCGGCGTCGCGGCGACCTTCGTGCTCGGCTATCTCTCCGGCTTCCTCGCCGGTCAGGACGTCGGCGCGTTGACCACCATCGCCGTGCTGCTGTGGTTCGCGGTGATGGGTTGGGTGGCGTGGAAGGTCGCCGACTGGTGGTATGACCGGTTCATCCTGACCAACAAGCGGGTCATGGTGGTCAACGGCATCGTCACCCGCAAGGTGGCGATGATGCCGCTGGTCCGGGTCACCGACATGAAGTACGAGCAGACCCCGACCGGCCGGGCGCTCAACTACGGCACCTTCGTGCTGGAGTCCGCCGGTCAGGAGCAGGCGCTTCGCGAGGTCAAGAATCTGCCCAACCCGAACGAGCTCTACCTGCGCGTCGTCGAGGAGATGTACGAGCCGCAGGCCGTCGAGGCGCGGCTCGGCAAGGAAGCCGACGAGGCCAAGGCCGACGACGGGGCGTGAAGGTTTTCGACCGAACATCGGAGCAAGTGCGCACCTTTCGTCATGGACCAGACCGCCCCTGACGTGGCACTCTGCCAGGACGGCAGGGGTTCGGAGGTGGGCGGTGGCGAGCAAGGACTCGTTGGAGGAGCAGTTCCGCGAGTTCGTCGCGGCCCGCTCCGCCGCGCTCCTGCGTACCGCTTATCTGCTCACCGGCGACTGGGCCACGGCCGAAGACCTGCTCCAGACGGCGCTGACCAAGACCTACCTGGCGTGGAAGCGGCTCGGCGGAATCGAGGCGGTCGAGCCGTACGCCCGGCGTGTGATGGTCAACACGTCCACCAGCTGGTGGCGGCGTCGCTGGCACGGCGAACGCCCGACCGAGGTGCTGCCCGAGCGGGCCGGCGTCGACGAGATCGAGCAGCAACTTGACCGTGACCTGCTCTGGCGGCATCTCCGGGAGTTGCCCAACCGGCAGCGGGCAGTGTTGGTGCTGCGCTACTACGAGGACATGTCGGAGGCGCAGACCGCCGCGATGCTCGACATCTCACCGGGCACCGTGAAGAGCCAGACGTCCCGGGCGCTCGCCACGCTGCGTCGGCGGCTGGGCGCGGACGCACCGGATCTGGCCGCCGCCGCCGGCCGGTCTGGCGCTGCCGACACTGCCGCGGGCGCGATCGGCGCCGCCGGCCGGACGACGGGCTCGGGCTCCCGGACCGGGCGAGTCCCGGCGGCCGGCGCCGCCGCCTCACCCCGTCCCGGACGGGAAGCTGGCCGACCCGTGCCCCGCCCCACCGCTGCACGTCCCGCCGCGCCGCGTGTGATCAATCCGCAGGTGGTCCTGCCCACCGCCCCGGCGGCCGTGCCCGTCGGCACGGGCTCCGCGGAACAGCAGTGAGTCAGTTCCCCGGCCGACCCGACAACCTGACGGACGGCCCGCAGCGTTCCTACCAGGTGCGGCCTGACGAGTTGGAAGGTGCGGTGCGGGAGACCCTCTCGCACCGGGTCGCCCTTGCCCGCCCGCTGAGCGTCGACCCGGCCGGCCAGGCCATCCGTCGCGCGAACCGGATCCGTCGCCGACGCACCGCCGCCGGCCTCGCCCTCGCGGCGGTCGCCACGGTCCTGCTCAGCGCCGGCATGGCCCAGCTCGGTGCCGAGACCAGGCGGGACGGCCCACCCATCGTCGTTATCGGCGACCCCGACCCGACCAGCCGACCGGTCCCGACAGCCAGCATTCCCGGCCCCGCCCCCACGCCCACGGCGTCGACCCTGCTCCTCGCCAGCGAGACGCTGGTCAGCGCCGACGGGCGGCGGCTGGTGTTGTCCGACGTCGGGCCGGCCGAACGGGTCCAGCCGCTGCCCAGCGGACACGGTTGGCTGGTGGTGGGCGCACCGAGCATCGCCGGGCGCTCCCTGTGGGTGGTGCAGGACGACGGCCTGGTGCAGGTGCTGCTGGCCGGTGCCGGAGCGATCGTCCTGGCTCCGGACAGCAGCCAGGTCGCCTGGCGCGACGGAGACGACCTCCTGATGGCGGGCGTGGTCGGCACCCAACTCATCGGGTCGGTGCGCACCCCGGTGCCGGCTGCGGCAGAGCCCGTCCGGTTCGTCGGTGACAGCGTGCTGGTCCGACTCGACCCGGCCGACGCCGGTCACACGCTCTGGCGGCCCGGTGCCGGGCCGCTGCCCGACGCCCTCGACCGCAAGAGCCTCAACGTCTACGGGCGACTGCCCGACGGGCGGCTCGTCGGTCAGGTCAGCACGACCGATCCGGACCGGACCTGCCTCGCCGTCCTCACCCCGACACGTCAGCTGGACCCGGTACGCACGGGCTGCGGCCCGGACCTGAGCCAGGACGGCGTCGGCGGGGTTTCACCGGACGGGCGGTGGCTGTTGGTCAACGAGAACAGCAGCTCGGCCGGTCGGTCCCTGCTGGTCGACCTGTTGCGGCTGGGGCCGGGTGCGACAGCTGTCCCGGCCGGGCCGCCGATGACCGGGGCGATCGTCTGGAGCGACAAGTCCCAGGCCTCCTACCTCGACGGCGACGGCAAGCTCGTCCGGGTCGACGTCGGTCAGGTGCGGGCGGGAAAGCCCGCCAGCCCCGCTGCGGTGCCCGGTGTGCCAGCCGGCGAGCGGCCGATCCTGGTGCAGGGCTTCTGACCCCCGCTGGCCCATGTGAGCCAGGCTCACCGTTTCCTCGGTAACGTCGGGCGGTGACCTCGCGTACCGGCCCCGCCCCCCGGATCGACCTGCACGCCCACTCGACGGCCAGCGACGGCACGCTGACCCCGGCCGAGCTGGTCGGCGCGGCCTCCGACGCCGGGCTGGACGTGCTGGCGATCACCGACCACGACACCACGGCCGGCTGGGCGCCGGCAGTGGCCGCGCTGCCGCCGGGTCTGCGCCTGATCCGGGGTGCGGAGCTGTCGTGTCGCTGGTCCGGTCCGCAGCCGGCGGTGCCGCTGCACCTGCTCGCGTACCTGTTCGACCCGGACCACCCGGAGCTGGTGGCCGAGCTGGCGCGGGTCCGGGCCGCCCGGGAGGAGCGTGGTGAACGGATCGTCGCCCTCCTGCGGGACGACGGCATCGACGTGAGCTGGCCGGACATCCTGGCCGGCGCGGGTGGCGGCACCGTGGGGCGTCCGCACATCGCGCAGGCGCTCATCCGCGCCGGTCTGGTCGGCAGCGTCCGGGAGGCGTTCGGCCCGGACTGGCTGGGCGAGCGGTACCGGCTGCCCAAGGAGGACATCGACGTGTTCCGGGCCGTTCGGCTGGTCCGCGCGGCCGGAGGCGTGCCGGTCTTCGCCCACCCGCGAGCCACCCGACGCGGCCGGGTGGTGCCCGACGATCTGATCGCCGAGCTGGCCGCCGCCGGGCTCGCCGGGCTCGAAGCCGACCACGAGGACCACAGCCCGGCCGAGCGGGAACACGTGCGGGGGCTCGCCGCCGAGTTGGGCCTGCTCGTCACCGGCTCCTCGGATTTTCACGGTACCCACAAGACCGTTCAACTCGGCGCGTTCAGCACCGGCGTCGAGGCGTACGAGCGGATCGTCGCCGACGGGGTGACCGAGGTCGCTTCGGGTTGATCCGGGTATTTCGCCCATCGCCGCGCGGCTAGGTTGATCACGTGGATCTGAAGCTGTTCGGCGAGGTTTTCGTGACCCTGCTGGTGATCACTGACCCGCCGGGCATGATGCCGATCTTCCTGGCGCTGACCGGCCCACTGCCCGCCCGTGACCGCAACCGGGCCGCCTGGCAGGCCGTCACGCTGGCGTTGGGCGTCATCGTGGTGTTCGCGGTGGCGGGGCAGACCCTGCTGGACTACCTGCACGTCGACCTCCCGGCGTTGCAGGCGGCCGGCGGGCTGCTGCTCGTGCTCGTCGCACTGGAACTGCTCACCGGCAAGACCGACGGCCCCAGCTCGGACGCCACCTCGAACATCGCACTGGTGCCGCTGGGCACCCCACTGCTGGCCGGACCGGGCGCCATCGTGGCCACCATGCTCTTCGTCCAGCAGGCCGACGGGCTGGCGGACTTCACCGCCATCGCCGTGGCGATCCTCGCCGTGATGCTCGCCGTCTGGATCGTCCTGCGTTTCTCCGGCGGCATCGTCAAGATCCTGCGACCCGGTGGCATCGAGGTTCTGACCAGGATCGCCGGTCTGCTGCTGGCCGCGATCGCCGTGCAGCTCATCGCCGACGCGGTGTTCGCCTTCGTCACGCAGTACGTCAACATGACCTGACGGCACGCGCGCGATGTCGGGGGCGGATGGCAGGATCGCAGGCGTGCGACGATCCTCATCAGCGGGGCGGCCCGCCGCCGGCGGCCGGGCTCCGCGGCAGCGCGCCGGCGACGCCGAGCAGCTCGGCTTCGAGGGCATGCCCGAGCGGCTGTTCGTCTGCACCCCCAGCAAGCTCGGCGCGTACGCGGACTGCCCGCGTCGCTACCGCTACTCCTACGTCGACCGGCCCGTCCCGCCCAAGGGCCCGCCGTGGGCGCACAACTCGCTCGGCGCCAGCGTGCACACCGCCCTCAAGAACTGGTATGCGCTGCCCGCCGACCGAAGGCGTCCCGAGGTGCTGGCCACGCTGCTCAAGGGCACCTGGGTCCGCGAGGGCTACCGCGACGACGAGCAGGAGCGGGCCGCCTACCGGCGGGCGCTGGGGTGGCTGGAGTCGTACGTCGACACGCTGGAGCCGGATTCCGACCCGCTCGGCGTCGAGCGGGTGGTGGCGGTCAAGACCGCGGTGTTGGCGTTCAACGGTCGTGCCGACCGGATCGACTCCCGGCCCGGCCCGGAGGGGCCGGAGCTGGTCATCGTCGACTACAAGACCGGTCGCACCGGGCTGGACACGGACGACGCCCGGGGCTCGCAGGCGCTGGCGCTCTACGCGTACGCCGCCGAGCGGGTGTTTCGTCGGCCGTGCCGCCGGGTGGAGCTGCACCACCTGCCGACCGGCACGGTCGCCGGCCACGACCACACGGTCGAGTCGCTGGCCCGACAACTGACCCGCGCCGAAGAGACGGCCCGCGACATCATGGCCGCCGAGCGGTCGGTCGCCGACGGCGCCGACGCGGACGAGGCTTTCCCGGTGGCACCCGGCCCGCGCTGTGGCTGGTGCGACTTCCGACGGCACTGCCCGACCGGCGCGCAGGTTCCGGGCAAGGAGCCGTGGGCGGCCATGGACCGGCCCGCCGACGGGTGATCCCCTACCGAGGGGCAGGTCAGCCGGCCGGCGTGGCGGCCGCGTGGCGCGCGGCCCGCTCCTTGGCCGCCTGGATCAACGGCCCCTCCAGATAGCGCCGGGGGACGGTGGCGAGGGCGAGCCGCAGCGCCCGCACGCTCAGGTCCGCCGACAGCGCGGTGGTCGGCAGGCCGATACCCCCGTACATCCGGTGTGCCCAGGCCGGCAGCAGCGCGAACGCGGTGCCCGCGATCCCCAGGTACGCCCAGCGCGGCGGGCCCAGCGTGAGCCCCAACCGGACCGGCAGGCTGAGCTTCCACGGCAGCGGCGGGGCGGTGAGGAACACCGCCGTCTCGGCGGCCTCCCGGGTCATCCGCAACTGTGGCCGTACACCCTCGTAGTAGTCGGCGACCTCGGCTGCGGTCCCCGGGACGGTGGCCGGGTCCAGGCCGACCAGGGCGGCGGCACGGCGCTGCTCGGTGTAGTAGCCGTCCACCTCGTCGTCGCTCAGCGGCAGCCCGGCGCGCCGGGCCGTGCTGAGGAACGACTCGACCTCGGTCACGTGCACCCAGCGCAGCAGGTCCGGTTCGTCGATCCGGAACTGCTCACCGGTGAGCGTGTCGGTGGCCCGCAGGCGGTCGTGCAGGCGGCGCAGCCGGGCCCCGGCGGCCTGCGCCTCGGCGGTGGTTCCGTAGACGGTGGTCGCCACGTAGGTGGCGGTGCGGAGCAGTCGACCCCAGGCGTCGGTGCGGTAGTTGCTGTTCTGCGCGACCCCGGCCATGGCCCGGGGGTGCAACGCCTGGAGGTAGAGCGAGCGCAGGCCGGCGACGATCAGGATCGGCTCCTCGTGCACCTTCCACGTGACCGAACCCGGACCGAAAAGGCCGAGGTCATCGGAGTCCACCGCACAAGAGTGCCACGATCGGGCCGACCGTGCCGGTCCCGTGCCGCCGGTGCCGGTGGTCAGACGTCGGCGGAGCGGCGGGCCCGGCAGCCCGGGCAGAGGCCCCAGAAGGTCACCTCGGCCTCGTCGACCTCGAACCCGTGCGCGCTGTTCGGCTCCAGGCACGGTGCGCTGCCCACCGCACAGTCGATGTCGGCGATCTCGCCGCAGCCCCGGCAGACCACGTGGTGGTGGTTGTCGCCCACCCGCGCCTCGTAGCGGGCGGGACTGCCCGCCGGCTCGATCCGGCGGGACAGCCCGGCCCGGGACAGCGCGCCCAGCACGTCGTAGACAGCCTGGGTGGAGACCGAGTCGAGGCGTTCGCGCACCCGCCGGGTGATCTCGTCGACCTCCAGGTGGCCGCCGTCGGCGAGCACGTCGAGCACCGCGAGGCGGGGGCGCGTGACACGCAGGCCCCTCGACCGCAGCAACTCCTCGGCACCGGACATTGGCCAATGACAGCACGCCCGACCCGCATCGACAACCATCGCCCGCTCCGGGTGGCCACCGACACAGCCACGCAAAGATCGGGAGTACGGCCCGAGCGGGTGAACCCGATCGACGCGGCGCGCGTGTCATCCGTCGAGAGCCTGGGGACGATCGGCGGACCATAGGCTGAACAACCCTGACCATGATCCACCTGGAGGGTTCGATGTTCGAGGAGATCCTGGGTCTACCGGTGCACGTCCTGGTAATCCACGCGGTCGTCGTGTTCGTGCCGCTGCTGGCGGTACTGGCCATCGCGTACGTGGGGCTACCGCGGTGGCGGCACCGGCTGGACTGGGCCCTGGGTCTCCTCGCCGTGGCCGCGCCGGTGACCGCCTACGTCGCGGTCAAGTCGGGTGAGGCGCTCACCGACGCGCTGGTTGCCCGGGGCTTCCAGGGGCCGATCCTCGATCAGATCTTCGAGCACTCCCGCTACGGTGACATCCTGCTGCGCGTCGTGGTGCCGCTCGGGATCGTGGCCATCCTGCTGCTCGTGGCGACCAGTGGGCACCCCCGGGTGCCGCAGCTGCCCGCGCTGGTCACCCCCGTGCTGGCGGTAGCGACGGTGGGGCTCTCCATCGCCGCCCTGATCTACGTCTACCTGACCGGGCACTCCGGTGCCGAGACGGTGTGGGGCACCACGCTCTGAGCTGCTGCTGCTGCCGCCGCCCAGGGGTGGGAGTCAGAAGATGACCCGTGAGCAGAGCAGGCAGAGCAGTACCAGCAGCACCACGCCGGCCGCCGCCCCGAAGCCGTAGGTGACCCGCTGCGACCGCTGCTCGGCCGCGTCCAGGTCGGCCATGTCCTGCGGCGGCAGCCGTCGCGGTGGCGCCGGCTGCAGATGTACGGGTGGACGCCAACCCGTCGGCGGCGGCACGCTCGGCGGCGGGCCGGAGTACCCGCTGGTTGCGCCTCCCGTCGGCGCCGGCGCGATTGGTGCGGGCGGCGGGCCCGCGGGTGCGGCGGGAGGTTGGTCCGCCACCGCGTCGTCACCGGTGTCGGGCCGTCGCCAGTAGTCGTCCGGGTCGCTGCCACCGCTGGGGGTCGTCACGCCGTCCGACGCTACCAACGCCACCGGCGGCCCGGTCGCTTCTGGCGGGCGTGCCCACTGTCGGCGGTCCGGCTGGCTCCGGCCGGCGTGCCCAGTGCCGGCGGTCCGGCCGGGCTCTGGCCGGCGTGCCCAGTGCCGGCGACCCGGTCCGCCGCCGTCGGCTGAGCTAGTCTTGCCGCTCGTGAGCACCGAGGACCCTGGCACGCGCGGCGCACGGGGAGACGACGACCGTGCCGTCGACCTGAGCGAAGACTTGGTGGTGCTGCCCGAGCAGACCGCCGACGACACCGACCGTGGTTGGGGTGAGCGGTCGGGCGGCAACGACGACTGGCTGCTCGCCGAACGCCCCCCGCACTGGGAATGACCCCCGCAGGCTCGGCCAGACCCTTGACGGTCTCGATCCGCCAGCCGGCCTGCCCTGGGCGGTGGCCGGTGCTCGACCGGGGTTGACCGGTGCGCCTGTCCTGCTGCGCTTGCCCGACCGGCCTTGGTCGGCCTACCGGCTCGGGTCGTCCGGCACCGATGGCGCGTCGGAGGGCACCGCGCTAGGAGGGCATCCGGACGGGGTCTGCAGGACCGCGGCGGCCAGGCCGAGCAGCGCGGCGACCAGACCGGCCCGGAGCAGGGTGCGCCCGCCGGGCAGAGTGAGCTGGCGCAGCGGGCGCAACGCCCGCGCGGAATCCGGATCGACCATCGCCTCTGCCGCCTCCCGTCCCCGAGCGCCGCAGTGGCACCCGTGTACGGGAGGCTAGGCAGTTTCCGCCGCCTCGGCCGACCCACGGCCGCCGCCTGTGGACAACCGCCCGGCCTGTGGAAAACGCGCATCCGTCGGCGCGATCTGCTAGGAGAACCGCCGTGATCAACTCGGGATCAGGGAAAGCGGGCGGTCAGAGCGACGGGGACAGGCCGACTTCCTGGAACCCGGGTGGATCGAGGCCCGACCCGTGGCGGGGTCGGGCCACGCGCGATCAGGACGTGGAGCTGGTCGCCGCCGCCTTGCCGCCGCCGGACGCGCCCGAGGACGAGCCGGAAGACGACCCCGAGGAGGACGACGACCCCGAGGACGAGGACGACCCGGACGAGGACGAGGACCCCGAAGAGGACGACGAGCTGTCAGTCGAGGACGACTCGGACTTCGCCGGCTTGGTGGTCGTGCCGCCGGCGGTCGTCTCGGAACCGGACGCCCGGGAGTCGGTGCGGTAGAAGCCCGAACCCTTGAAGACGATGCCGACCGAGTTGAAGACCTTGCGCAGCCGCCCCTGACACGCCGGGCACTCGGTCAGCGGCTCGTCAGAGAAGGACTGCACCGCCTCGAGCTGCTCACCGCACGTGGTGCAGGCGTACTGGTACGTGGGCACGTTCTCCTCCGGATCTGGGCTCAGCCAGTTGGCACTCGACGTATTCGAGTGCCAATGGTGCGTCATTCGCCCCGGGTTCGTCCAGCAGACGTGTGGGGCGCGACACCGTGCGCCGTACCCGGGCCGCCGTCAAGCGTACGCACCCCGTCGGCGGGAGTGACGACCGCGCGCACCCGACGGTCGTGGGGCTCCGCCGGCAGCGCCTCGACCAGCTCACCGTCGTGCAGCGGCACCACGGTCAGGGCCGTCGCGGGCACCCGGGCGAGGGCGCGGTCGTACGAACCGCCACCACGCCCGAGCCGCCGACCGTGGTGGTCGACCGCGAGAGCCGGAACGACCACGAGTTCCGCCTGCGCCACGGCGGCCACCCCGAGACGGACACCGAGCGGTTCTCGGATACCCCGCCCCGCCGCGATCAACGCGTTGGGCCCGGTATACGCCGCCCAGTCCAGATCCAGGTCGGCAAGGAGCACCGGCAGCAGCAACTCGGCGTCCGGCGGGAGCGCCGCCCGCAGCACCTCGGGCAGGTCGCCACCGCCCGGTTCGGAGCCGACCGGCACGTACGCCGTCATCCGGTGTGGGCGCAGTCGGCGTACCAGGGCGACCAGCTCGGCCTGCACGCGCCTGGCGGCGGCTGCCCGGCTCTGAGCGGGCAGCGACCGGCGGCGAGCGAGCAGCTCGACGCGGGTGTTCCGCTTCGCCACCCGGGTCACTTCCGCTTCATCAGAAAATTCCGGCACGCAACACTCCTGACGCAACGCCTCTCCCACGGTTGCACTGTGTCAGCATCGCAAGCAACGGAGGCGGAACTTCCGGGGGGACGAGTGACGCTACGCGGGCGGTTGACGGCAGCCTTCCTCGTGGTGGTGCTCGGGCCCGTCCTGCTCGGCGCGCTCTTCGTCGCCTCCACCGTCGCGGCGGTGGACCGCAGCCGCTCCACCGAGCGCCTGGCGGTGGCTGCCTCCACGGTTCGTACCTCGCTCGACGCGCTCTGCCAGCAGCTACGCGCCACCGCCGACGCGGTGGCGCTCACCGCCGATCCGGCCGTCGCCGCCGCGCAACTGGTCGGCCGGGGTCTGGCCGCCGCGGTGCTGGTCAGCGACGTGACCGGCCAGGTCACCTACCTCTCGCCCGGTGCCCCGTCGACCCCGTGGCAGGACTGCGACGGCTCGGCCGAGGCCACGAACGGGGGCTCGAACCCGGGCCCGGCCGGCCCGGTCCGGGCGTTGGCCGCCCAGGTCGACCTGCACGATCGCGCCGGCGCCCGGCTGGGCACCGTGACCGCCGCGCAACTGGTCGACCCGGCCTTCGTGGCCCGACTGGCGGCGGTGACCGGGGTGGCGGTCACCCTCCTCGACAGTGGGGCGAGCGCCGCGCGGGTCACCCACACGACCGAGTCCCGCGACGTCCGCGACGCGGTGCTGGCCGCCGCCGTCGAGGTACGGGGTGAACAGGTCACCGAGACCAACGAGGGTCGGTACGTGCGCAGGCTCGGGCCCTCCGACGCGCAGCCGCTGCCGCTGGTGCTCTCCGTGCCCAGTGAACGGCCACCGGGGTTGCACGCCACGCTGCTCGGGGTGGTCGTGCTGGCCGGGCTGCTCGCGGTGCTGGCCGCCTGGCGGCTGGCCCGGGTGACCACCCGGCCGCTGGCGGAGCTGGCCGGTGCCGTCGACCGGGTGGCCCAGGGCGACCTGACCGCCCGGGTGCCGGTGCGCAGTCGTGACGAGTTGGGTCGGCTGGCCGCCGCGTTCAACCGGATGACCCGGGAGACCGGCTCCTACGTCGCGGCGTTGACCAGCAACCGCGACCAGCTGCGCGGGCACCTCGCGGTGCTCGGCGATACCCTGGCCAGCACACACGACCTGCAACGCATCCTGCGGGTGATCCTGCGCAGTGCCATCGGCGCCACCGGCGCGCGTGCCGGTGCCGTCCTGCTGGTGGAGACCGGCGGGGTGCTCGTCGCGCAGTGCACCGAGGGGTTGGACGGGCGCTGGCCGGCGGAGGAGGCGGACGGGTCGCCGACGCTCCGGGTGCCGGTCGGCGTCGGCGTGGTCGGTGAGGTCGCCGCGACCGGGGAACCACAGCGGGGGAGGGCGGAGCCGACCGGGGCGCCGACGGGTGAGCCGCGCTGTCGCACCTACGTCGCGGTTCCGTTCGCCGCCCCGCCCGGCGGTGCCACGGCCACCCTCGGCGGATCCTCGGGGCCGGTCGACGAGGCGGGCGCGGCGGCCGCCCTCGGCGTGCTGGCCCTCTACGACCGGCTGGGCGTCGACGAGTTCGACGACGACGACCTGGCCACCCTGCGCACCTTCGCCGGCCACGCGGCGGTGGCGGTGGACAACGTCCGGGTGCACGAGGAGGCGCAGCGGCTCTCCCTCACCGACCCGCTCACCGGGCTGTGGAACTACCGCTACCTGCGCGAGTCGATCCGGCGGGAGGTGGAACGGGCCAGCCGCTTCGGGCGGATGCTCAGCGTCCTCGCGTTGGACCTGGACCGGTTCAAGGACGTCAACGACACCTACGGGCACGCCGCGGGGGACACCGTGCTGGCCGAGTTCGCCAGGCGGGTGCGCGGGGAGATCCGGGAGGTCGACCTCGCCTTCCGCCAGGGTGGCGAGGAGTTCGTGCTGCTGCTGCCGGAGACCGACGCGCGGGGCGCGGCGATCGTGGCCGAGCGGCTCGGCGCGGCGGTGCGCGACACGCCCATCGCCGTCGAGGGGTACGCCGGGCCGGTCCTGGTGACCGTGTCGGTGGGCATCGCCGTCTTCCCGGACCACGGCAGCACCGGGCGGGAGGTGCTGGAGGCCGCCGACGACGCCCTCTACGCGGCCAAGGCGGCGGGCCGCGACACGTACCGGGTCGGCGAGGTTCGCTCGGATCTGCCGACCCGGGAGATCCCGGTGCTCGCGTGTGCGGCGAGCCCACCCGACGGGCTGCCGCGCGCCGGCCAGCCCGTGCAGGCCACCCGGGAGCCGGGCGGGCCCGCCCGGTCCGACCCGGCGGCGGGCGTACCTGAATCATCGGTGGCGGGCCCGGCGCACGCCCGGCCGGATGCGGCCGACGACACGCCGGAAAGCGCGACGGGCGGCACGCGGGCCGGCCCGGACGCGGCCCGGCCGGGGTCGGGTGGCGGCGCGTCTTCTGGGCCACACCCGCCGCGGCAGAGCCGTGGCCGATAGTCTCGCGGCATGTCGGAGCACTCAGCGAACCCCTCATCGACGGTCGCCGCAAACGGCCGTCCCCTGGCGGTCAAGGCCGTCATCCCGGCCGCCGGACTGGCCACCCGGTTCCTGCCGGCCACCAAGGCGGTGCCCAAGGAACTGCTGCCGGTGGTGGATCGGCCGGTGTTGCAGTACATCGTCGAGGAGGCCACGCAGGCCGGCATCGGTGACGTGTTGCTGATCACCGGTCGGGGTAAGACGTCGATGGTGGACCACTTCGACCGTCGCCCGGACCTGGAGACCAGGTTGGAGGAGAAGGGCGACGCCGAGCGGCTCGCCGCCGTGCGTCGGCCCAGCGAGCTGGCCGAAATCTACACCGTGCGGCAGCCCGAGCAGCTCGGGCTCGGCCACGCCATCGGGTACGCCGAGTCGCACGTCGGCGACGACGCCTTCGCGGTGCTGCTCGGCGACGAGTTCGTCAAGCCGTCGGAGCCGTTGCTGCCGGCGATGCTGGAGTTGCAGGCCCGCACCGGCGGTGTGGTGCTCGCCTTCTTCGAGGTCGACCCGTCCGAGACCAAGCGGTACGGGATCGCCTCCGTCGAGCCGGCCGAGTCGGAGCTGACCGACATCGGCGAGGTCGTCAAGGTGACCGGCATGGTGGAGAAGCCGCAGCCGGAGGACGCTCCGAGCAACCTCGCGGTGCTCGGCCGCTACGTGCTGCCGGGCAAGATCTTCGACGCGATCCGGCGGACCAAGCCGGGCAGCGGCGGCGAGATCCAGCTGACCGACGCGATGGAGCTGCTGCGCAGCGAGGGCACCCCGGTGCACGCGATCGTCTACCGGGGCACCCGCTACGACACCGGCATGCCGCTGGGATACCTCCAGACGGTGGTGCAGATCGCCGCCGAGCGCGAGGACCTGGGCACCGAGTTCCGGTCCTGGCTGGCCGACTTCGTCAAGGCCGACGCGGCAGGCGGATCTGGTACATGACAGCGACGGCCGACGCCGAGGCGGCCGCGAACGAGTTGACGCCGCTCGCCGACTACCTGGGCAGCGTGCTGCGCAGGTTGCGCGCGCTGCCGCCACTCGACCTCGACCTCACCCAGGCGCACGGCAACGTCCTCGCCGAGGACGTCGTCGCGCCGCACGCCTTCCCGGCCTTCGACCAGGCGGCCGTGGACGGCTACGCCGCGCGCTGGGAGGACATTTCCGGAGGGGGTCGGGGGCCGAGTTACGTCCCGGCCCCTTCCGGCACGCGCGGCGGTCGCACCATCCGGCTCAACGTGGTCGGCGATCTCGGTGCCGCGAGCTGGCGGCCGGTCCGGCTCACCCCCGGCTCGTGCTTCTCGGTGGCCGCCGGGGCTCCGCTGCCGGTCGCCGCTGACGTCGTGGTCCCGGTGGAGTGGACCGACCAGGGCATGGCTGCCGTGGAGATCTTCCGCACCCCCAAACGGGGGTACGGGGTACGCCGGGCGGGTGAGGAGCTGCCCGCCGGCACGTTGCTCGCTCGGGCCGGCACCTACGTGTCCCCGGCCCTGGTCGCCGTCTTCGCGGCGACCGGCATCGGGCACGTGGTGGTGCGGCCCAGTCCACGGGTGGTCATCGTGGCCACCGGTGACGAACTGGTCGACGTGGGCCGGGGCAGTCAGCCCGGTCAGGTGGTGGACGCGAACTCGCACGCGCTGACCGCCGCGGCGGCCGAGGTGGGCGCGTTGGCGTACCGGGTGGGAATCTGCGACGACGACCCGGAGGGGCTGCGCGGGCTGCTGGAGGACCAGACGCTGCGCGCCGACCTGATCATCACGACCGGGGGCACCGGCACCGGCCCCGGAGACATGGTGCGTCGGATCCTCTCCCGCCGTGAGGGCGGTCGCGCCGGGCCGGTCACCTTCACCGACGTGGCGCTCTACCCCGGCACCGCGCTCGGGTTCGGCACTGTCGGCGCCGAGGAGGTGCCGGTCGTCTGCCTGCCCGGCGACCCGGGTGCCGCGTTGATCGGCTTCGAGGTGCTGGCCCGCCCCGCCATCCAACTGCTCGCCGGCGCCGAACCGGTGTTCCGACCCAGTGTGCGGGCGCACCTGCTGGAGACCGTGTCGTCGCCGACCGGGCTGCGCGAGTTCCGGCCGGCGCACGTCGCCGAGCGACGCGGCGGCGGGTACACGGTCCAGCCGCTCAGCGGCGGACCGTTCACCCTCTCCGGGTTGGCCGAGGCCAATGGGCTGCTGGTGCTCGGCGAGCGGGTCACCACGGCCGCGGCCGGTTCCACAGTGGATGTCCTGCTGCTGGACCGCCGCCGGTGACACGTCCCGGCCGGCCCGCTCGCGGCCCGCGTCGGGTGATCGTCGGATCTGTGCGGTTAACGCGGTGAGGCCACTTGCGCGCGACACGGTCCCGCGCGGGAGACTGTCCAGGTGAGTCTCTTCGGACCCGCGCGGGCACCGGGCTGGCCGGTGGAGCTGGCCGACGGCCCAGTGCTGCTGCGGCCCTACCGGCGCTCCGACGCGGCGGCATGGTCGGAGGTGCGGCGGGCCAACCGGGCCTGGCTGGCACCCTGGGAGTCGTCACTGCCCGGCGGCTGGGACGAGATGAACTCGCCGGCCGCGTTCCGCTGGGTGCACCGTGACCAGCGGCGCTCGGCCCGCGAGGGTGAGGGCATGCCGTTCGCGGTCTGCCTGCGTGAGGCCGATCGTGACCGGCTGGTCGGGCACATCAACGTGGGCAGCATCGTGCGGCGGGCGCTCTGTTCCGGCTACGTCGGCTACTGGGTGGACGCCCGGGTCGCCGGCCAGGGTGTGATCCCGACCGCGCTGGCGCTCGCCGTGGACCACGCGTTCGGCCCGGGCGGGCTGCACCGGGTGGAGGTGAACATCCGTCCGGAGAACCAGCCTTCCCGGCGGGTGGTGGAGAAGTTGGGCTTCCGCGAGGAGTCGTACCACGTGCGCTACATGCACATCGACGGCGCGTGGCGGGACCACATCGGGTACGCGATGACGAGTGAGGAGATCGCCGCCGAGGGTGGCCTGCTGGCCCGCTGGCACCGGGTTCGCGCCAACGCGCGGTAGGAGGATTTCCGGACATTCGCCCACTCGTCCCACGGACGGGATCGGCGCGGCGCGGTGGCAACCCGGTCGGTGCGCCGTAACCTCAAGTAACTGCAAGCTGCGGCAAGCGCTCCCCGGCCGGACGATCCACGCGCCCAGGCGTGATCGATGGAAGATCCTGCGGTCGGGTGGCGGTTGCTTCGAATTCGGTGACGGGAGGGGTGAGGGTGCCGACCTCGGTGCTCCTCGCCGTCCTCGCCGCCGCCGGCCTGCTCGCCCTGGCCCCGGCGTTGGTTCGCCGGTACGACGCCACCGAGCGGCTGGTGGCGGAGCGGGCGCAGTCGACGGCGCGGGTGCTCCAGCGCCGCCGACGGCGCCGCACTGTGCCGGGACGGCGACCCGTCCATCCTCCGCGCTCACTGGTCGTGACGCTCAGTGAGGATGCGACTACCGGCGCGTTGAGCGCGCCGGTCTCCGCGCCGCCGGCCGTCCGCCGCTCCGGCCGACTGCGCGCCGTGCCCGCCGCGCCGAAACGGTCCCGTCGCCGCCCGCCGCCGCGCCGACAGCACACCCCCGCCGTGTACCGGCGTCGCCGGGTGCTCGCCGCCCTGCTGCTCCTCAACGTCGTCGAGTTGATCGGTGTGCTGTTCGTCAGCCCCGGCTTCTGGGTCGGCTTCGGGGTCACCTTCCTGCTCCTGGCCCTCTACGTCGTGCACCTGCGGGGTCAGGCCCTGGCCGGGCGTCGCCGCCGCCGCGCCCGAGCCCGGGAGGCCGCCTGGTTGGCCGCCCGGCAGGCCGAGGTGCGCCGGGAGCAGGCCCGCCGGGCTGCGGCCCGCCGGGAGGCGCAGCGCCGCCTCGCCGCCCAGCGCGAAGGGGTACGCCGAGCCGCCATGGGCCTGGACCGGCCGGGCGACCTGCCGGCGGCGGTCAATGGTGGATCGGTCTCGTACCGGCGGTCCGGCGGCCTGCGTGGCCGCCCCTACGAGGCCGGCCGAGGCGCCTGACCCGGCCCCGGCCCCAGCCCTGGCCGTGGCCCGGCCGTGCCGTTCGTGGCCCCGGCTGCGGCCGGCGGCTTGATCGACTCGGTTTCCTGGAAGTCGGGGGGTTGCGGCGTCCGGGATGCCCCGATTTCCAGGAACCCGAGTCGATCTTTGGGCGGGCCGGAGCGCCGGGCCGGGGGCGGATTCGCGGTGGAGGCCGACGACCTGTTAGCCTTGCTGCCGGCCCGCCCGGTGTAAGCCGGGTGGGACCGAAGCCGGTTCGCCGGCGGGGGGCTGTGGCGCAGACTGGTAGCGCACCTCGTTCGCATCGAGGGGGTCAGGGGTTCAAATCCCCTCAGCTCCACCCTAGGTAAAAAGGCCGTCTCCCGTGTGGGAGGCGGCCTTTTTCGATCTTGTGTAGCGGCAGGCGCCGCGCGTCCCGAACGGACCCGAACTGGCCCGAACGGTCCCGAACAGCCCATCTGTCCCAAACGGCGATCATCGATGCTCTACTCGATCTCGCGGCGGGTCGTCCCGGTCCTGATCGGACGGTCGGGGAGTACGGCCGACGCCATGCGCCTGGGTCTTTGACCTGTGGCGACCACCGCAGCTCATACGGATGGGCCGCGTACCAGGGTGTCCGCGGAGCCCTTCCTATCTCGAGGATCGTCAAGGGGGAGTTGCATGCTCAGGTTCCTACCAAGGGCGGGTGGCCGACGACGTGCCACCGGAGTCGCGCTGGGTGTCCTACTGGTGTCCACGTCCGGTGTGGTGGTCGTGCCAGCGCACGCCGCGCCGCAGCAGGCGGCAGCGAAGCCCGCCTCGGCCCCACCGTCCCAGCCCGCGTCGCCCGGCTCGCCAGAACAGCGAGCGCTCGGACCGTCGAACGCTCCGGTCAGCCAGCTCGCCGGGCCGATCTCGGTCCCGATCGGCACCGGGCCGGTCCGCAACGGAACGTTCAGCACGTTCCAACTCACTGACCGGTTGACCGCCCAGGTCAACACCGGCTCGGGAAACCTGCTCATCCGCAGCACCGACCTGGCCCTTCCGGGCATCGCGGACAGCCTCGTGCTGGGTGCGGCGTACAACAGCCTGCTCACTGGCAGCGAGGTGCCGACCGGCTCGCTCGGCTACAGCTGGCGTACGAGGGCCGGGGTGGACGTCAGGCTGATCAAGGCGGACGACAACTCGGTCACGTACGTCGCGGCCGACGGCGTCATCGGGCGGTTCACCCCAAGCGGGTCCGGTTACACCGCCGCCAAGGAGTTCAAGGCGACGCTCACCGCCGACGGCACCGGCTGGAAGCTGGTCGAGCACGACAGCGGGCGGCAACTCTTCTTCACCTCCGCCGGGCAGCTGGACCGCAGCCAGGACCGCAACGAAGGCGTCACCGACTACAGCTACGACGGCAGCGGCCGGTTGACCACGGTGACCACCAACCGAGGCGCTGCGGGCGTCCGCACCGCGAAGGTGCTCTACGGCTCGAACGGCTACCTCTCGGCGATCGAGCAGACCGTCGCCGGTGGGCAGTACCGCAGCGTCAGGTACAGCTACGCCAGCAACGGCAACCTGACCCAGATCCGCTCCGCCAGCGGAAGGGACACCCGTTTCGAGTACGACTCGTCGCGGCGGGTCACCAGGATCTCGGGCGGCATCCAGGGTTCCAATCTCGGGAACGCCACCTCGATCACCTATGACTCGGCACACCGGGTGACCTCGTTGACCCGGGCCTTCCAGCCGCAGAACCCGACGGTGGGCGCCACCACCCGTTGGGCGTATCCGTCGGCCACCCAGACGCTCGTCGCCGACGCCAACACCAACCAGTCGCAGCCGGTCACCTCGGTGCCGCGCAGCACGTACACGGTCAACGCCGACAAGCGGGTGACCAGCCTGGTCGACCCCGACGGCAAGGTCCGCAACTTCTCCTACACCCCGAACCTGGACCTGGCGTCGACGCAGAGCGGCACCGGTGCGACCACCACGACCTCGTACGAGGCGAACGGTGGTCTGTCGCCGACCCAGGTCGTCACGCCGACCGGGGCGAAGGCCTCCCTCGCCTACGTGAACGTGGCGACGCCCACCAACCCGACGGCGAACTTCCAGCCGTCGTCCGGCTCGGACAGCCAGGGCAACAGCACGTCGTACACGTACAACGGCGCGGGCAACCAGTTGGCCACGACGGACGCCCTGGCCGCCGAGGCCAAGGTCGAGTACAACACCGACGGCACGATCGCCTCGTCGACCGACCCCGGCAACGGCACGAACAGGACCACCTACCAGTACGACGCCAACAAGCAGTTGGCCTCGATCACCCCACCGGCGGGGACGACGCTCGGGGGTCGTCAGTTCAGCTACGACGAGTTCGGCCGGGTGCGCACGGCGACGGACGGCACCGGGCGGACCCAGGAGTACGAGTACGACCTGGACGACCGGGTCACCCGGATCACGTACCCGGACATCCCCGACGTCGCCTACGAGTACGACGGCGGCGGCAACGTCTACGCCCGCATCGACGGCAACGCGTACCAGAACTTCTTCTACGACCGGCTGAACCGGCTCACCGGCCGGCGGACCGGCAGCGTCGGCGGACTCTGGTACGTCTACGACCCGGTCGGCAACCTCATCGAGCAGCAGGACGAGCGCGGCAGCTCGTTCCACACCTACAACGCCCGCAACCTGCTCACCAAGCTGGTGGCCGCCAACGGCACCTACACCTTCACCTACGACGACGAGGGACGCCGCACCTCCACCACGTTGACCGTCTCCTCGGTGAAGGTGGCCGAGACCGTCAACACCCTCGACCAGTCCGGTCGGATCAGCCGGACCACCAGCAAGCGCTGGCAGGGCGGCACGGCCAGCACCGTCTTCGACGTCTCCTACTGCTACGCCAAGCGGGTCGGCACCTCGCCCTGCTCGACCGTCAAGGCCGACGACACCGGCCTACGGCAGTGGCAGACCGACCACCACCGCGCCGGCGCGGTCAGCCTCTACACCTACGACAAGGGCAACCGGCTCACCAAGGCCACCAACATCGACGGCAAGACCTACGACTACGCGTACGACAGCAACGGCAACCGCACCTCGGAGAAGGTGGACGGCGTCACCACGCAAACGCTGACGTACAACGCCGGCAACCAGATCACCAGCTCCGGTTACTCCCACGACGGAGCAGGCAACCAGCTCGGCGGTTCGGCGCTGCGCGACTTCGAGTACAACACCGCCGGGCAGCTGATGCGCGGCTTCACCGCCGGTGGCGCCGAGCTCGGTTGGGCGTACAGCGGGGCCGACCAGATCGAGCTGGGCTGGAAGGGCACGCCCCGGTTCGAGTACGAGTACTTCTTCGGCCGCAACGACCAGAACGGTCAGAGCGTGGTGCAGAGCTACACAGTGCCGGGCACCTACGGCCGGCACTACGTCGAGCGCGACCAGCTCGGCACGCCGCTCGGCTTCCGGGGCAAGACCGGGAGCACCTTCGACCACTACTTCTACGTGTTCGACGGGCTGGGCTCGGTGGTCGCCCTCATCAAGTACGACGGGTCGCTGTCCGGCTCCTACACCTACGACCCGTACGGCAAGGTGGTCAAGACGGTCGGCAGCAACAACGAGATCATCGACAACGCGATCGGTTTTGCCAGCGGCACCCGTCACGACGACCTGACCAAGTTCGGTCGGCGCTGGTACGACCCGAACACCGGCCGCTTCACCCAACAGGACAGCCTGAGCTTCCTCGCGGACCCGGCCAACGGCAACCGGTACGCGTACGCCGCCGGCAACCCGGTGAACTACGTCGACCCGACCGGCCTCGCGATCGACTACGGGGAGGCTTGTGCCGGCGGCGCTGCAGGCGGCGCCCTCACCGGAGCCGTCAGTGGGGCTCCCGGCGGACCCGCCACCGCGGCGCTCGGTGGGGTTCTCGGTGCGGTGGGTGGGTGCGCTGGCGGCATCCTCACCAAGGCCCTGATGGACGAGGCCGACAAGGACTGAGAGCACGAGATTGTCCGGACCTGCCAAGCAGGCAGAGTCTGACCTGAACGCGGAGGGGGCGATGGACGTCCATCGCCCCCTCCCTGCGGTCCGCAGCGGAGCGACATCCGCAATTCCGGCCAGGAGCGCAGCTAGGAGAAGCGTTCGGACGTCACCGGTATCAGACCGTGCTCGTGCAGACGTTCGTCAGGTCGGTCAGGGTCGAGCCCACCGCCTCGGCCACATCGGTGCTCAGCAGGACTGTCACGTCGAGACCCCAGCCCAGGCTGCCGCCGAACCGTCGCAGGTCCCAGGCCGTACTCGTGCCGCCCGCCGGCGTCCGCCAGGCTCGCCACCTGCTCGGCGCGGAGATCCCCGGCGAAGAGGACGCGGTACACCCGCCGCTCGTGAAACCCGGCCGGTGCCTGCGCGGGCCCGAGCCGAAGCGGAGGCGCGCTGGCGATCGGTTGGTGGTCGAGGAAGTGCGTACGGAGCACCGCCTCGGCCGGCAGTTGCCCGCCACCGAGCGCGCGGTGGACGTCCTCGGCCTCCCGGCGGGAGGTGGGAAGCACCCGCGTCAGCACCTCGGGGGCGGTGCGCATGGCGCGGCTCAGCGCGGCGGAACTGCACCAGCCGGCCTCCGGGGTCCAGGCGGCGCTGTCCAGCCCCGTCGTGGTGAAGTCGTGGTGGCGGGTGAACTCCTCGACGACGATCCCGTCCACAGTGGTGATCGCGCCGCTGTCGTCGTGCCGAGGTAGGACCAGGTAGTAGTCCAGGGGCGGCGGTCCCACGTCGGGCACCAGCACGGGTACGGCCCGCAACGGCTCGATGTTCATCAGCGCAACCGTAGCCAAGGAGAGCGGAGCGCAACCGTAGCCAAGGAGAGCGGCTAGCATCCGGATCTCTACGTGAGGAGCCCAGATGACTTCGGTGGCCCAGACCCGGTTCGGCATCATCGGCAGCGGCTGGCGAGGTGAGTTCTTCCTACGCCTGGCCCGGCTGCTCCCCGAGAGTTTCCGGGTGACCGGGGTGGTGACACGTACCGGATCACGGGGAGCCGCCGTGACGGCCGACTGGGGTGTGCCGACCTTCCGTACCGGCGCGGAGATGCTCGCCCACGAGCGGCCGGACTTCGTCCTCGTGTCGGTGCCCTGGTCGGTGACGCCCGAGGCGACCCGGGAACTGGTCGCGGCCGGCGTACCGGTGCTCGCCGAGACGCCGCCCGCCCCCGACCTGGCGGGTCTGCGCTCGCTCTGGGCCGACGTCGGAGACAGCGGCCTGGTGCAGGTCGCCGAGCAGTACCTGCTGATGCCCGGGCACGCGGCGCGGCTGGCGTTGGTCCGCGCCGGGGTGCTCGGTGAGCCGACCTCGGTCCAGATCTCGTCGACCCACCTGTACCACGCGGTCTCACTGATCCGGGGTCTGCTCGGCGTGGGTCACGAGAGCGCCGAGGTGAGCGCGCGGGCCTTCGTCGCGCCGCTGGCCAACCCGCTCTCGCCGGCCGGCTGGAGCGGCGACGACACCCCGCAGCAGCTGTCCACCACCCTCGCGACCATCGACTTCGGTGGGCGGATGGGGTTGTACGACTTCACCGACAACCAGTGGTGGAACCCGCTGCGCACCCGCCGGTTGGTGATCCGGGGCTCGCGCGGTGAGTTGGTGGACGACCGGGTGGTCCGGCTGATCGACCCGAGCACACCGGTGGAGTCGTTCCTGACCCGACGGCAGACCGGTCTCGACCTCAACCTCGAAGGGCTCGACCTCAAGCACATCAGCTTCGACGGCGACGTGGTCTACCGCAACCCGTTCGTCGGCAGCGGGATGTCCGACGACGACATCGCGGTGGCCGACATCGTCGCCCGCGCCGGGGCGTGGGCGCGGGAGGAGGGCCCGGCTCCGTACCCGCTGGCCGAAGCCTGCCAGGACCACCTGATCAGCCTCGCCGTCGACGAGTCGGTACGCACCGGCCGCCCGGTCGTCACCGCCACCGAGGCATGGGGGCGGTAGCTCCGGCTGTTCGGCTGCTGTCTCTTGGCTGACAGTGCGCAACCGTGCGGCCGGCTCGCCTGTGGAGCCAGGTATCAACCAGATGCCTGGGAGCACCCGGGCCCCACACGGGGGAGCAACGATGAACCGAAGCACTCGACGCCGGATGCTGGCAGCCACCGCGACCGGTCTGCTGGCCACCTCTCTCGGGGTCGCCGTCTCCGCTACGGCGACCGCCGCGCCCAGCGGGGCGGCCCCCCGCACCTGCAAGATCAGCACGTTGCCGTACCCGGCCGACACCTATCGGGCCGACGCGAACGCGGTCGACCCGACGGGGCGTTACGTCGCGGGCACCGCGCTGCGGGTCGGCGCGACCGACAACCAGTACCTGCTGCTGTTCTGGGACGGGCAGCGGGTCACCGAACTGGAGTCGAAGAGCACGGACACCCCCGTCGACATCAACGCCGACGGCGTCGTGGTCGGCAACGGATCGGCGGAGAGCGGTTACGGGCAGCCGTGGAGGTACCGCGACGGCAAGCTCGAGCAGTTGCCGGTGCTGCCGTCCACCGGCATCTTCGTCAGCGCCATCAACGACGTCGGCGACATCGTCGGTTACGGCTCGGACATCGTCCCCGGGCAACTGGTGGCGCTGCGCTGGCCGGCCGCCCGTCCGGGCACTGTGGAGGTGCTCGACGCCCCGCTGGACGCGCAGGCGGGTGGGATCACCGACAACGGGACCATCGTCGGTAGCGCCGGACCCTTCGGGGACTGGAACAGCTGGGTCCGCCGGCCGAACGGGAGGATCGACGCGCTCACGTTCCCGGGTGCCGAGTGGAGCACGGCCGGCGAGGCGGCGGGCCGCTGGGCGATCGGCCAGGCGTGGCTGGGCGGCACCACCTCGGCCAGGGTGCGGTGGGACCTGCGCAACGGCTCGCACACGGTGCTCGACCAGGACATGCCGGCCCTGACCGGTGTCAACGCCAAGGGCGTCGTGGTGGGTGGTGACCGCGTTGCCCGGGGCGCCACCTCCCGGGTCCTGCCGGGCGGCGGCACCGGGGTGGTCGTCGGTGCGCGGTCCATCTCCGACTCGGGCACCATCGTCGGGTTCCGCAACGTTCTCGCCGACCGGCTGACCCCGGTGCGCTGGACGGGCTGCTGACCCGCTGACTCGCCCACCGCGTGGGGCCGGCCCGGACGGGTCGGCCCCACGTCGCGTCGACGCGTCACGGCTTCCAGGAACCGGCGGTCTGGAACTGGTCGTGGTATTCCAGCGCGCCCGAGGTGTCGTGCACGTCGAACACCACGCTGCCGGTGCTTCTGGCGCCGGCGGTCAGGTCGTCGACGGCCGGCATCGGTTTGCCACAGCCGGAGAAGGCTCCACCGATCGCGGTGGTCTTGGTGCCGTCGGCGGCGACCCACTGAAAGTAGAGCGGGTTCGTCGACGCGGTGCCCTTGGTGACGGCCACCGTCACGTCGGCTATCACGTACATGCCTTCGCCGGGCTTCAGTCCGTGGGACTTGCAGGGTTTGGTGGCGCTGCTGAACTTCGTCACGGTGATCTCGACGGTGCCGGTCTCGCGGTTGACGACCAGGGTATCGCCCGGCGACATCCCGCGGGTGTCGCCGTTCGCCGACGGTGCCGGCGGGGTGGCCCGTGCCTCGCTCACCGTGGTCGAGGTGCCCTTGGTGCCGATGACGACCGCCACGATGCCGCCGGCGCAGGTGAGCAGGGTGAGGACGGCCGCGGTGACCGCGACGACAACGACGGACTTCTTGGCGCGGTCCGTCTGCGCCGGTGGTGGTGCGATGATCGGGTAGCCGGAGCCGCCGGGTGCCCGGTATCCGCCGCCATCGCCCGTGTTCCCGCCGGCCGCCGGGTATGCAGCCCCCGAGAACGGCGGCTGCGGTGTCGCCGCGAACGAGCGGGTCGGCGGCTGCGGGTTCGGCTGTCGGGGCTCGTGCGGCGTGACGCGAGGCTGGGGGTGGGTCACCGTACTCCTTGGCGCTTCGGTACGTGCGGTGCGGGAACTCTTCGACGTTACCGTGGGTGGCGGAGCAACCGATCGCCCCGCCGGAGGGCTTCCCACGGCGAGGACGCAGAACGTGTCTGGCCAGCGTGGACGGTGTTCAAGCGGTCACCAAACGCCAATGTGGATCGGTGATCCATTCATTGCTGTGAGTAACCGGGCGAGGTCAACGTGCCGGAAGTGCGGCGGCGGTACGGACCAGCCCGTCGGCGATCACGAATCGGCCGCTGATCGATGCCGGTGGGTCGTCGACCCCCGCCGCGTCCACCCGGGCCGGTGCGATCCGGGCGGTGAACGTGCCAGCGTCCGGATCGATGTCGAGGTGGGCGTCGTGGAAGTCCAACCAGCCGCGGACGACCGGATGCCACACCTTGTAGACGGTCTCCTTCGCGCTGAACAGCACGATCGGCCAGTAGGTGCCGCTGGGCAGCCGGGCGCAGACGGCCTCCTCCTCGGGCAGCAGCACGAGTCGGCGTACTCCCGGATTGACCTCGCGGTGCTGCTCGGCATCCATGCCGACGGACCGGATGTCGGTGGTGTGCGCCGCCGCCGCGGCGCAGTAGCCGGCGGTGTGGGTGATGCTGCCGACGATCCCGGCCGGCCAGACCGGCGCGCGGTCGGCGGCGGCCGGCACGGCGGTCGACGGCAGGCCGAGGTCGCGCATTGCTCTGCGGGCGCAAATCCTGCCCGCGACAAAGTCCCGCCGACGGGTCTGTACCGCCCGCTCGCCGAGGCATGCCTGCTCGGCGGGGAGCAATTCGCCCGTCCAGTCCTCCGGCCCGGCGACGGCGACGGCGACCGTCGATGGCAGCAGGTCACGCATTTTGGTGACCTACTGGTCGGTAGGAATGACGCATCGAGTTAACCGTCAAATTTCCGACTCCCACGACCGACGAAGGTACCGCAAAGATGTAACACCGGAGGGACGCGCAGCGCTCTCCCTGATGGCTCCGGGGGGACCACCATCAATGCTGGCCGGCACGGCAGCCGCCAGTCCCGTGGACATCTGGAAGGACGTGCGATGACCGATGGTCTGGAACGGCCGGGGGTGCGGGCCGACGAACACGCCCCGAAGACCCCCTGCTGGAGCTGCGGCTCCTGCGGTGACGAGTGGCCGTGCGCGACGAAGCGCACCCGGCTGCTGGCGGAATACGGGGGTGACCGCGCCATGCTCAGCGTCTATCTGGGCTCCTGCCTCGCCGCCGCCACCGAGGATCTGCGCGCGGCCCCGGTGATGTCGCTCCAGGACAGGTTCATCGGCTGGTTACCGCGCGGCTCCCGGCGTAGCTGAGCCTCTGGTGGCCCCGCCGCTGGGCGGGGCCACCAGAGGAGCGTGTCAGCGACGTCGAGGGCGTCGGGTCAGCGCGAAGCCGAACACGCCGGCCACCGCGGCGAGCGCGCCGCCGATGCCGGTCCAGACCCAGCGCGAGCCGAGATCCGGCAACCAGTCCGTCAGCGAGCCGCTCTCGTCGTCGGCCTCCGCGTCCACCGGGGGTACGGCGTTGAGCACCGTGCCGGCCTTGGTGTTCGGCACCAGCGGGGCGGCCAACTCGCCGTCGTCGGCCGAGGCGCCCCGGTCGGCGATGGTGCCCACCAGCAGGTCGACGTCGATCGGCGCACCCAGATCCGGCTCCGGCAGATCGATCACCGAGAGTCGGACGACGTACGTGCCGGGCAGCGGGTCGGCCGACCAGGGCTCCGCCCACGGCCGCACCTCGCGCAGCGTGCAACCCAACACCAGGTTCGACGCCTTCGCGTCCGCTGTCGGGGTCTGGGCCCCCGCCGTGCACGCCTGGCGTCGGCGCAGCCCGTCGAAGACGTCCACCGTCCAGGTGGAGGCGCCGCTGCGTCCCTTGGGGAAGGTGACGGTGGCGTTGATCTCGTGCACCTGGCCGGCTGTCGCCGGGAACGACCAGTAGAGGTGATCGCCGATCGAGGCATCCACCCGTACCGGTTGTCCGGCGGTGATCGGGGTGGCGGTGAGGAACGACGTGCCGGCGCGGTTCACCGGCGTGGCGCCCGGGGAGGGGGTTGGTGCGGCGGCGGCAGCAGTGGGGAGCAGGGCGGCCACGCCGGCAGCGAGCAGCGCCGCCATCGGCCGCATCGGTGCGGTACGCATCAGTTCTCCCTCCAGGTGGCGACCCACCAGCGGGTGAGCAGGCCGGCCAGCAGACCGGTGAGCAGACCGGCGATGGTGAGCAGTGCCAGCAGCACCCAGCCCCGGCCGAGGTGCGGTCCGTCCGGTGCGGGTGCGGCGGCGACCACGTCGATGGTCAACTCCACCGGCATTCCCGGGGTGGCCGCGGTTCCGGGACGCGGGGCGAAAGAATTGCTGACCACCAGGCAGACGGTGGTGGGTTCGATGATCGGTGCGGCGCTCTGCCCGGTCTCGGCGGCGTCCTCGTCGTCGGCGCTGGCCGACCAGCGCAGCCCGGCGGAGAGCACGTCGGTCCGCCCGCTGCCGGCGTCCGCGCCGCGGACGAGTTCCCGGCCGTCGGCAGCGGTGGCCCGCAGCAGCACCCCGTAGTCCCGGTTGACGGCCCGGTCCAACGCCATGCTCACCGAGGCCCGCAGCTCCTGCCCGGGGCGGATCGGCACCCGGTAGTAGCGATGCTCGGAGAACGCCTCCCGGTCGGCGTAGACGCCGGGGGCGAGCAGTGGCGCCGAGTCGCACGCGCTCGTGCCGCCGACAACTGTCGGGGCCCGGGTGTGGGTGTCCCCGGCCCGCTCGACGAGCTGCTTGATCCGGTCGGTCAGCTCCTCGGCGCTCTGCGCGGCGGTGTAGGTCCCGCCGGTGGCGTTGGCGATGCAGAGCAGTTGCCGGCGAACCTTGTCGTCGGGGGCCAGGCCGAGGGTGTCGACGACCAGGCTGGTGCCCTGGGCGGCCAGTTCCCGGGCCACCTCGCACGGGTCCGGCGGCGCACAGGTGTCCTCGCCGTCGGTGATCAGCACGATCCGCCGGGTGGTGGCCCCGGCGCCCAGGTCCTGCGCGGCCGAGCGCAGCGCCAGGCCGACCGGAGTGAACCCGGTCGGCCGCAGTGTCGCCACCGCGGCCTTGGCGGCGGACCGGTCAACCGGCGCGACCGGCACGATCTGCTGGGTGTCCTGGCAACCGACCTTCTTGTCCTTGCCGCGGTAGGTCGCGCCGAGCACCCGGATGCCGAGCTGTGTCTCCTCGGGCAGCGCGTCGACCACCTCGTTGAACGCCTGCTGGGCGACCGAGATCCGGGTGCGTCCGTCGATGTCGGCGGCGCGCATCGACCCGCTGACGTCGAGTACCAGCTCGACCCGGGGCGGCTCGGGCACCGGCTCCTCGTCGGCCTGCGCCGGGCCGGCCAGCGCGGTGGTCGCCAACAGTCCGAGAAGGACCGCCGTCGATCGTCTGAAGTTGATCACGACCCGCAGTGTAATGAGATCCACTTTGGATGATCGTTTGGGTGCGGGCGCGCGGAATCGGCGACGCCGCCCACGTCGGGTTCGGCTCGGATCGGCAGCACCCGCGCTCAGGGTCCATGGCGGGTCACCCTCGGTCAACTGTGAGAGGCAAGGTGTCGGCTCGGCCAGCCTCCGTCGGAAATCTGACCCAAGTCGACCCGTTGTGCCGGTGGTGCGCGGTGGTTAAGCTCTTCATGCGCGCCCCAATCGCCCGCTTCCCCCGTGGCAGGCGATCGGGGCGCGCGTCTTTGTCAAGAAGGGCCCGCACGCTCCGGCGTGCGGGCCCTTCTTCCGTCGCGCTGTGCGGCGCGCCGCCTGTCGATGCTTATATCCACCGACCGTCGAGCCACATCCGGGACAACCAGTCCGAGTACGGAATCACCCGACCGACGAAGATCGGATAGAAGTATGCGAAGCAGAGCGCCACCAGCAGGACGTACGCCCCCGCCGCGATGCTGCCCACCAGTCGGCGCTCGTAACTCGGGTCACCGGGCACCAGCGGCGTCACCGTACCCACGTCACCCCCGGCCGGCGCGATCAGCGCGCCCAGCACATACACCACGGCCAGCACCAGGAACGGCACCGCCGGCGCGGCGTAGAACGAGAACATCGTCCGGCCTTCGAGAGCGAACCAGAACCACGGCAGCAGCCCGGCGGCCACGGTGAGCAGGATCGCGCCGGCCCGCCAGTCCCGACGGGCCACACCCAGCCAGGCCAGCGCCACCAGAGCCGGCAGGAACGACCACCAGAGCAGCGGGGTGCCGAGCAGCAGAATCTCCGAGGCGCAGCTCGCCGCGCCGCAGACGCCGTCGCCGGCGTAGTGGAACGCCACCGGCCGGCCCAACAGCAGCCACTGCCACGGCCAGGACTGGTACTTGTGCGCGTCGTCAAGCTGGGCGTGGAAGCCGTACGCCGCGCGGTGGTATTCGTAGAGGTTGATCAGCGGGCCGATCACGGGGCGGTCGCTCAGCTTGTCGGACGCGTACTGGTTCGACGACGCGAGCCGGTAGTAGCCGTCGTCGGTGAGCAGCCAGCCCGACCAGGTGGCGAGGTAGGTGCCCACCATCAGCACGCCGGCGAGCGCCAGCCAGGGCAGCTCGTCGACGAGCGTGTCCCGCCAGGGCCGACGGACCCCCGCCGAGCGGCGGACGCCGACCTCCCAGAAGAGCACCAGCAGAGCGAAGGCCGGCACGAAGTACAGGGCGCTCCACTTCACCGCGCAGGCGCAGCCGATCAGCACCCCGGCCGCCAGCCGCCACCACGGCCAGGTGCGCCAACCGGTCGGCGGACGCCCGGCCCGGCCCGGCTGGCTCGGATCGAGCCCGTCGTCCAGGGCCCGAGCCCAGCGGCGACGGCGGGCGTCCCGATCGAGGACCAGCGCGCCGAACGCCGCCAGCACGAAGAAAAGCAGGAAGATGTCGAGCAGGGCCGCCCGGGACAGCACCAGGTGGAAGCCGTCCAGGGCGAGCAGCAGGCCGGCCGCGCAACCGAGCACCGTCGAGCGGAACATCCGCCGACCGATGCGGACCAGCAGCAGCACCGACAGGGTGCCGATCACCGCGGCCGAGAATCGCCAGCCGAACTCCGGTGCGGTGGTCATCAGGTGACCGGGAACGGAGACCTTCGAATCCGCGTCCTGGTAGCCGAAGGCCCACTCGCCGACGCCGATCAACCACTTGCCCAGCGGGGGGTGCACCACGTACGACGGGACGTTGTCCCGGTAGTTCCACTCCACGCCACGGGAGATCAGGCCGTAGGCGTCCTTGGCGTAGTACGTCTCGTCGAAGATCTTGCCCTTCGGGCTGGACAGCCCGACGAAGCGCACGATCGCCGCGATGGCCACCACCACTGCCGTGGCCAGCCAGGAGAACCTGTCCACCTGGGTGTCGACGGTGGCGAACCGTCGCCGGACCACGGCGACCACCCCGCCGCCCTCGGCGCTCGGTGCCGTCGGCTCCTGGGTGGCACTGGGCTCGCCCGTCGCCGGGATCATCTTGTCCGGATCGGCGCTCGGGGTCTGCGCTGTCGACGCACTCGTCACCCGGCGATCGTAGGCTGCCAAGGTGTCCGGTGGCGTCCGTCGTCCCTGATACCGGTATTCCCAGCAGTGAAGGAGACGAATTCGTGGGTGAAATGTCCGAAGTTGGGCGCCTGATTCTGCTCGGTGCCCCGCTCGGCAACCCCGCCGACGCCTCGGCCCGACTCCGGGAGGTGCTGATCAGCGCCGACGTGGTCGCCGCCGAGGACACCCGACGACTCACCCGGCTGGCCCGCGATCTCGACCTCACCGTCGGCGGTCGGATCGTCTCCTACTTCGAGGGCAACGAGGAGCGGCGCACCCCCGAGCTGGTCGAGGCCATCCTCGCCGGGTACGTGGTGGCGCTGGTCACCGACGGCGGGATGCCCAGCGTCTCCGACCCCGGCTACCGGCTCGTCCGTGCCACGTTGGACGTCGGCGCGCCGGTCACCGTCGCCCCCGGGCCCAGCGCGGTCACCACCGCGCTGGCCGTCTCCGGGCTGCCCTGCGACAGGTTCTGCTTCGAGGGCTTCCTGCCGCGTACCCCCGGTGGCCGTCGGTCCCGGTTGCGGGCCCTCGCCGCCGAGGAGCGCACCCTGGTCTTCTTCGAGGCCCCGCACCGGATCGCGGCGACGCTCACCGACCTGGCCGACACGTTCGGGGCGGACCGGCCGGCCGCGCTCTGCCGCGAACTCACCAAGACCTACGAGGAGGTGCTCCGCCGCCCCCTCGGCGAGCTGGCCACGTGGGCCACCGAGGGGGACCCGCGTGGAGAGATCACCCTGGTGGTGGCCGGAGCCCCGGTGATCGTGGCCGAACGCCCGGACGACGAAACCCTTCGCGCCGCCGTCGCCGAGCGGGAGGCCGCCGGCCGGTCCCGCCGGGACGCCATCACCGACGTCGCCACCGAGTACGCGCTGCGCCGCCGCGACGTCTACACGATCGTGCACAGCTGATCGAGGTGGTCCGGCTCGCCGGACCGCCGGGTCACCACGCGGCGACCAGGAACCCGACGGTGATCAGTGTGGGGCCGGCTACGGCGGCGGCCACGGCCCAGCGGCGGTGCCGGCGACCGGGCAGCCGGGCCGACCCGGTCCACCGGACGATCCCGGCGGCGCAGGCCAGCACCACCAGCAGACCGGGCAGCCACCGCAGGTGCCGGCCCACGCCGACGTCCGCGTACGCGGTACCGCTGTCCGGGCCGGTCATCCGTGCCGACAGCGCGGTGCCGGCCGTGCTCCGCCCGACGGGCACGCCGGTGACCCGGACACCATGGCTGATGAACCGGTCGTCCTCGGCCGTGAACGTCCCCCGGCAGCGCAGGGTGAGCCCGTTGCCGGAGCAGTTGTCGATCACCACGGTGCCGGTCCGGGCGTGCCCGACCGCGAGCCAGAACGGGCCGGCGCTGACCCAGGCGAAGAAGGCCGCGACCAGGCTCAGCACCACCAGCGCGGCGAGCCCGGGCAGCGGGTCCGGCGGCAGGGGCGTGCGGTGCGGCGCCCGACGCCGCGCCAGTCGGAAGCCCCGGAACCGCGCCGGTGCCGCGTCCGTGCGAACCGGGGTGCCGTCCCAGTGCACCTGCTCGATCGGCGCCCAGAAGGCGCCAGCGTCGTCCTCCGGCGGGTCGCCGTCGGGCCCATGGTCGCGCTGCCGGCGGCCCTGCTGCCGGACCGGCACCCGACGCGGCACCGCGTCCACCGGCGCCCCGGTCGTCGGCTCCACCTCGATCGGCTCCGCGCCGGCCGGTGCCGAGTCGGCCGGCGGGCCCGACGAGCCGGGCCGGGCCGGGCTGGGTACGGGTGCCCCCGGGGTCGGACGAGTCGGTGTGGGTGACGGCGCCGCCGGTGCGGGGCGGGCCGGGGCCGCGGACCTCCCCGCCGGGGTGGGCCGCTGCGCACCCGGCTCGGCGGTGGACTCGAACCGGGGCTGCGGCGCGACCCCGGCGACCCGGGACGCGGCGGGTCCGGGCCCCGGGTCGTCGCCGACCGCCGACCCGGTGGGACGGTCCTCGTGGTCCCGCGCCGCTCCTCTGCCCGTCACGACGTTCATTGCACACCGCGCCAGGAGGTGAAACGGGCAGGTGAGCCGCGTGTCGACGACAAATCGGACCAACGGGCGAGGTTGCCGGCCCGGTCCGCCGGTCGGGCACCCCCTATTGGTTCGCGAACGCCCCGGACAGGTCACTAGGCTCACTGCTCATGAGTCACGTTCTCGCGGCAGTGGCCTGGCCGTACGCCAACGGCCCCCGCCACATCGGCCACGTCTCCGGTTTCGGCGTTCCCTCCGACGTCTTCGCCCGGTACATGCGGATGGCCGGCCACGACGTGCTCATGGTCTCCGGCACCGACGAGCACGGCACCCCGATCCAGGTGCAGGCCGACGCCGACGGAGTCACCCCGCGCGAACTGGCCGACCGGTACAACAGGGTGATCGTCGAGGACCTGCACGGCCTCGGTCTCTCGTACGACCTGTTCACCCGCACCACCACCCGCAACCACTACGCGGTGGTGCAGGAGTTGTTCGAGGGGATGTACCGCAACGGCTACATCGTGCCGAAGACCACCATGGGCGCGATCTCCCCGTCCACCGGACGCACCCTGCCCGACCGCTACATCGAGGGCACCTGCCCGATCTGCGGGTACGACAGCGCCCGCGGTGACCAGTGCGACAACTGCGGCAACCAACTCGACCCGATCGACCTGATCAACCCGAAGTCGCGGATCAACGGGGAGACTCCGAAGTTCGTCGAGACCGAGCACTTCTTCCTGGACCTGCCGGCCTTGGCCGAGGTGCTGCGGCAGTGGCTGGACACCCGCGAGGGGTGGCGGCCCAACGTGCTGCGGTTCTCCCGCAACCTGCTCGACGACCTCCAGCCCCGGGCGATCACCCGTGACCTGGAGTGGGGCGTACCGATCCCGCTCGACGGCTGGCGCGACCGGTCGGACAAGCGGATCTACGTGTGGTTCGACGCGGTGATCGGCTACCTGTCCGCCTCGATCGAGTGGGCCCGTCGCTCCGGCGACCCGGACGCGTGGCGGAAGTACTGGTCCGCCGACGGCGCGGGCAAGGACGCCCGGTCCTACTACTTCATGGGCAAGGACAACATCGTCTTCCACTCGGTGATCTGGCCGGCGCTGCTCTCCGGCTACTCCGGCGAGGGCTCCCGCGACGGTGAGCCGGGCGAGCTGGGTCGGCTCAACCTGCCCACCGAGGTGGTCTCCAGCGAGTACCTGACCATGGAGGGGCGCAAGTTCTCCTCGTCCCGCAAGGTGGTCATCTACGTTCGCGACTTCCTGGAGCGCTACGACGCCGACGCGCTGCGCTACTTCATCGCCGCCGCCGGCCCGGAGAGCAACGACACCGACTTCACCTGGGCCGAGTTCCTGCGCCGCAACAACGACGAGTTGGTCGCCGGTTGGGGCAACCTGGTCAACCGGTGCGTCTCGATGGCCGCGAAGAACTTCGGGACGATCCCGCCGGTCGACCCGGCCGGGCTCACCGAGGCCGACGAGGCGCTGCTCGCCGTCGCGCGGGCCGGGTTCGACACGGTCGGCGACCTGATCGGCCGGCACCGGCAGAAGCAGGCGATCGGTGAGGCCATGAAGGTGGTCGCCGAGGCGAACAGGTACCTCTCCGAGCAGGCGCCCTGGAAGCTCAAGGACGAGGCGGACAAGCCCCGGATGGGCACCATCCTGCACGTCGCGCTTCAGGTGATCAGCGATGCCAACACGCTGCTCACCCCGTTCCTGCCGCACTCCGCCCAGCAGGTGCACGAGCTGCTCGGGGGCACCGGCGTGCACGCGCCGATGCCGGTGATCGAGCAGGTCGACGACCTGGACGGCGGCCCGGCGTACCCGGTGCTCACCGGGGACTACACCGTCGGCGCGCGCTGGGAGTCGGTGTCGATCGAGGCGGGCCGACCGCTGGCCGCGCCGAAGCCGGTGTTCCGCAAGCTCGACCCGTCGATCGTCGACGAGGAACTGGCCCGGCTCGCCGACTGAACACCCTGCCCCGAACGGACCGCGGCCCCGGGTCAACCCCGGGGCCGCGGTTTCGTACGGGTGGGCCGTGTTACGGCTGCACGAGGATGTTGTAGGACGAACTGTCGGTCCACGTGCCGTTGGCCAGTCGGCCCCGCACCGTCATGGTGTAGCTGGTCCAGTAGGGCGGAGTCCAGCTGACCGTGGCCGCGCCGTCGACGGCCGGGACGACCCGGGCGTCGTCCTCACCGACCTGGTACTCGAACTCGACGATGCCGGTGGTGCCTCCGCTGAAGGTGAAGTTGCCGGCCTGACCGGCGCCACCGCTCCACTGCCCGGCCGGGTACTCCGCCGAGGTGACCAGTGGCGCGGTGCCAACCCTGAAGCGGTATTCGGTCGCCGGGGACAGCTCCCCGCCACGCAGCAGCTGACGGACCGACAGGGTGCTCGCGCCGTTGCGGTCCGGGGTGAGGAGGAAGCTGGTGCCGGTGCCGTCCGGGTCCGCGGCCACCGTCTGCTCGGGGCCGTCGTTGAGTCGGTACCGGTACTCGGCTACGTCCGGGAACAGGTCGGTCCAGAACGTCATCGAACCCGGCACACCGATGCCACCGGTGACGCCCCAGTCGCTGTAGTAACCGGCCACGCCCACCCGGTCGCTCTTCACCGAGAACTCGTACGTCCGGGTCTGCGACCTGGTGCCGTCCGCGCCGTGGCTGGTGACCTCGATCGTCTGGTAGCCGGATTCGCTCGGGGTGTACGTCACGCTGGCCGTGCCGTCAGCGCCAGCGTCGACGGTTCGCTCCTGACCCCAGTTCAGCTGGTAGGTGTACCGCACCACACCGGGCAGGGCCGGCTGGAAGGTGAACGTGGCCTCCTTGCCCACCCGCCCGTCGGAGCTGCCCGAGTCATAGGCGGCCGAACGGACGACCGGCCCGGTCCAGACCGCGAACGGCCACACCGCCGGGGGAGACAGCTCGCCGGAGGTGTACCGGGACCGGACCGTCACCTCGCGGTCACCGGCCCGATCCGGGGTCCAGGTCACGCGGGCCGACCCGTACTCCGCCGGTGCCGTCCGCTCGGCCTCGCCGTCGAACTGGTAGACGAACTCCGCCACGTCGGGCATCGACGTGCTGAGATGGAACGACATCGGAAGTCCGAGGCCGTCCCGACGCGGCGACCCGTCGACATCCGAGGAGTAGACGGTGGGCTTGTTGTCGACCACCGAGAACTCGTACCTCGTGTCCTGCGAGATCGTTCCGTCGGCGCGCTCGGAACGGACGTGGAGCTGGTAGTAGTCGGGCGCCTGCGGGATCCACGCCAACGACGCCGTCCCGTCCGCCGCCGCGGCAATTCGCGTTTCCTCGTCGTATTCGAACGCGTAGCGGTATGCCACCACGTCGGTGGTGCGGGGTCGGAAGGTGAACGTTCCCTCCACGCCGACGACGCCGTTGTGATTCCAGGCGAAGTCCGCGGACTCGACCTTCGGCGCGTCGTTGACGGACACCGACTGGTGCCGTGAGCCGGAGAGCGTGTCACCGATGTAGGCCGAGACCACGAGCTGGTACAGGCGGGATTCGGTGAAGGTGACAGTGGCCGTCGCCGCAGCCTCCGCCGCCGGCACCCGCACCTCCTCGCCGCTGTCGATCCGGTAGCCGAAGGAGGTCACCTCGGCGACGGGGGAGCGCATGGTGAGCGTGCTGGGCAGATGGGTGCCGGCCACATCGACCTGCACGCTGGGCTCGGTGTGCCGTACCCAGAACTCGTACTCGCGGGGCGGGGAGGCGTTGCCCACGGCGTCCAGCGACCGCACGCGCATGGTCATCGGTCCGCTGCGCTGCGGCGTCCAGCTGAAGGTTGCGGCGGCGCCCGGTGCCGGTGCGTTGACCACGACGGTCGTCCCCTGGTTGGGGTCGTCGTAGCGGTAGCGGGTCACGTCGGTGTCGCCGCCCGCGTCGAAGCGGAACGTGCCCGGCACGCCGACGCCTCCCGAACCCGGAGCCCCGTTGGCGGGGTATTCGGCGGAGCTCACCTGCGGAGCCACGGCGGGGGCCTGCCCGTCCACCCGCACGTAGCAGAGGGGAGCCCACCCGGAGTCGCCGTCCCCGTCCGTCGCCCGCGCCGTCCAGGCCAGGACGGTGCCGTGCGGATAGCTCGACATCTCCCACTCGGTCCGGTGCTCCTGGCCGCTGCCGTAGCTGCTGCCGCCCCGCTCGCGGCGCTGGTCCGGGTGGTCCACCGGCCAGGCCGCGAAGTAGACGTCGGCCCAGTCGTTGGGGTCCGGGTCGGTGGCCTTCGCCGAGAACGTGATCCAGCCGCCTCCGACGGTGACCGGGTGGGTGGCGTCACCGCAGCCCTTGTTCGGGTAGAGGGAGAGGTCGCCGATGGTCGGCAGCCCGTTGTGCTGCACGCTGAGTGTGGGCCGGTAGTACAGCCAGCGGCCCTGACGCTCGTCCCGCTCGGCCTCCGCGTTCAGCCGAAGCTCCAGGTGCAGCCGCGTCTCCCCCCGCGCGAGGGCGGCCTGGACGGTGCCGGTGAGGTCCTGGACGAGCGGACCGGGACACTCGGCTCCGGCGCCGCCGGCGCTCATCGTCCCGAGCTTCTCCTGCTCGGCCGGAGGCTTCTTCCAGGAGTTGGTGTTGGCGAACCCGGCGGTACGCCACAACTCGACCGAGGTCGTCTTGCCGCAGTCGGTGACCTTCCTCTCCCGCACGATGAGGTCCGCGTCGGACAGCTGCCTACCGGCCAGCTCGGCCAGGCTGATGGAGAAGTAGAAGCGGGAGGTGTGGGCTTTCCCCTCGGCGTCGAGCCAGCGCCCGATGGGCGCGTCGGTCTGGGCGTTGACGGTGGCGCGACTGGGTGTGGCGGAATCGGTGTAGGCCCAGCTCGACGCCGGGATCTGGGTGTTGGTGTAGGCGAGCGCTGGGCTGGGCGCGACGAGCGCGCCGGCAGCGACGGCCACCACCACGGCGGCGGCTGACAGCCTTCGACGAAACACTATGGGAAACCTCCGGAGAGACGCCGGCGCGCAGCACGCCGGAAGCTCCGACCCTAATGATCATCTAAGTGTCGTGGTGTCCCGTTTCCAGACCGAACGGCTCGCTCTCCCAACCCGGGAGGGGAGTCGTCACATGATGTACCGGGTGTCCATCACCTGGTCGTCGGTCACCTCGGCGCCCGGCGCCCAGGCCTCGTAGATGCCGCGTTCCTGGCACTGCGCGCCGGTCGTGACCACGCTGTCCGGGTTCGGGTAGCGCAGGCGCAGCCGCAGCCAGCCGGCCTCCTCTCGCAGCACCAGGCACGGCACCCCCCGCCACTGGGCGAACCGGAGCCGGCGGGCCACCGCGTCGACCGGGTAGCGGGCCGCCCGGGTCATCGCCAGCACCCGGAACCCACCGGGCAGGTCGGCGACCGCCTCGTACTCGCTGTCGCCGTACGTGCCGACCAGTTGGGTGGAGCGGGGGGCGTCGGCGTTCGGCACGTACTCCTGGTCCGGGGAGAGCCCCGGCGCCGCGGCCAGCAGGTGCCGCCACTGCGGGCCCACCATCCGCAGCCACCCGCGCTGCTCGGCCTGGTAGGTGTAGAGCACCACCTCCACCCCCTCCGCCGGGTACGCGATCAGGGCGGCGTTCGCCGGCATCGGCAGGTCGGCGAAGTCCCGGGTGACGAACTCCGGGATGAGCTGACCGTTGCTGGGCACGAAGCCGGTGCCGAGCACCGGGGCGCCGAGCCGGTCCCGGGCGGCCAGCGCGGTCAGGCCGCGGTGTGCCGGGCCCACCGGCACGTCGTAGTCGCCCGGGTCGGACGCGCGCCAGCGCAGGGCGTACGCCACGTCCGAGCCGTCCCGGCCGGCGTCACCGTCGGTCCGCAGCACCGTCGTCGTCGCCGGCGTACGCAGGTGCGCCACGTCGTGCTCCCGGTAGCAGAAGCCGTGCGGCAGCCAGCCCCGTACGTAGCCGGCGACCTGCTGGGCCGAGAGCACCTTCATCATCCGGGTGCCCCGCCGGACCACCGCCGACGCGCGCGCGGCCGTCAACATCGGGTCGCCCGCCGCCGCCGGCTGTTGGCTGAGCTGGTGCAGGTACGCCCAACCCCGCTCGCGGTGAGCGGGCATCAGCAGCGGCGTCTCCGGCTCGTCGGTCGGCTCCGTCGCCCCGTGCACACCGGTCACCTCGGTGACGTGCACGAACCGGCGCCACGGCAGGGCGCTTCCCGGGCGGGGCGCCCACTCGAAGCCGGCCACCTCGTCGGCGCTGAACAACTCGTACGCGGCGCCTCGGGCGATCTCCTCCGCCGGGTACACGCCGCCGCCGAACGCCACGTTCAGTCCGGTCCGTTCGCCGGCGCTGCCACCGGCCTGGGGAGTGACGCTCATGCCGTCGCCTCGCTGCTCGGTGGGATGAGGTCCGCACGCTGTCGCGTCCGCTCGTGAGCGACCGTAGAGTCGCGCGGCGTAGTCGGGGTGAACGTCGGGTGGCGGGCAGATGGACAGGCCCGGTGTGTGATGCTGTCGCTGATGAGCGAGCCCACTGAATCCCGCCGTGAGCGTGCCGCCCGGCGGGCCGGAGAGTTTCCGCCCGCCCCCGAGCCGTTGCCCCGGGCGGTGCTGGACAGCCACACCCACCTGGACATCACGGTCAGCGAGGCCGGTGTGCCCGGCGGCGGGCCGGCCGACGACCCGGTCGCCGTGGCCATCGCGTTGGCCACCACGGTCGGCGTGGACCGGCTGGTCCAGGTGGGCGTGGACGTCGCCTCGTCCCGGTGGGGCGCGGACACCGCCGACGAGTACCCGGCGGTGCTGGCCACCGTGGCGCTGCACCCCAACGAGGCACCCCGGCTCGGCGACCTCGACGAGGCGTTGCGGGAGATCGAGTCACTCGCCGCCCGCGACCGGGTCCGGGGGATCGGCGAGACCGGAATGGACTTCTTCCGGACCGGCGACGAGGGGCGTGCCGCGCAGGAGCACAGTTTCCGGGCGCACATCGCCATCGCCAAGCGGTACGACAAGACGCTTGTCATCCACGACCGTGACGCGCACACCGACGTGCTGCGCATCCTCGACGACGAGGGCGCCCCCGACCGGGTGGTGCTGCACTGCTTCTCCGGCGACGCCGACTTCGCCAGCGAGTGCGTCCGCCGCGGCTACCTGCTGAGCTTCGCCGGCACCGTCACCTTCGGCAGCGCGACGGCGCTACGCGAGGCCGCCGCGCTCACCCCGGTGGATCAGATGCTGGTGGAGACCGACGCCCCGTACCTCACCCCGATGCCGTACCGGGGCCGGCCGAACGCGTCGTACCTCATTCCGCTCACCGTCCGCGCGCTCGCCGCGACCACCGGCAGCGACCTGGACGAGCTGTGCGCGGCCATCTCCGCCACCGGCGAGCGGGCCTTCGGCCCGTGGTGAGCCTGCTCGGCCCGGCGGAGATCCGGGAACTCGCCGCCCGGTTGGGCGTCGCGCCCACCAAGAAGCTGGGCCAGAACTTCGTGCACGACCCGAACACGGTGCGCCGGATCGTGACCGCCGCCGGCCTCACCCCCGACGACGTGGCCCTGGAGGTGGGCCCCGGGCTCGGCTCGTTGACCCTGGGGCTGCTGCCGGTCGCCGGGCACGTGCACGCCGTGGAGATCGACCCGGTGCTCGCCGGGGCGCTGCCGGAGACCGTCGCCCGGCACGCCGGGGACGATGCCGCCCGGCTCACCGTGCACCGCGCGGACGCGTTGCGTGTCGCCGCCACCGAGCTGGCCGACCCGGCGCCGACGGCGCTGGTGGCGAACCTGCCCTACAACGTCGCCGTGCCCGTCGTGCTGCACCTGCTCGCCGTGCTGCCCACCCTGCGCCACGGCCTGGTGATGGTGCAGAAAGAGGTCGCCGACCGGCTCGTCGCCGGTCCCGGTTCCAAGGTGTACGGCATCCCGTCGGTGAAGCTCGCCTGGTACGCCCAGGCCCGGAGCGCCGGCAAGGTGCCGCCGAACGTGTTCTGGCCGGTGCCCAACGTCGACTCCGGCCTGGTCGCCTTCACCTGCCACGAGCCGCCCCGCGTCGACGTACCGCGGGAGCGGGTCTTCGCCGTGGTGGACGCGGCGTTCGCGCAGCGGCGTAAGACACTGCGCGCCGCGTTGGCCGGCTGGGCCGGTGGTGCGGACCGGGCCGCCGCGGCGCTCACCGCCGCCGGCGTCGACCCCGGTGCCCGTGGGGAGTCACTGACCGTCGAGCAGTTCGCCGCCATCGCCGCGTCGGCTCCGGCCGGTACGCCGGCCGGGAAGTAGGCTGACGCCGTGCCCGCCCAGGACGCTGAGGAGCTGATCGTGGCCAAGCCGTTCGACATCCGCCTGCGCGTGCGGGACATCACCCCGTGACCGAGGCCTGGCGACCGGACGACGACGAGCGACGCGGAGCCATCGGCCCGGTGCGGGTGCGGGTGCCCGCGAAGGTCAACCTGCACCTGGGGGTGGGCCCGCTGCGCCGGGACGGCTACCACGAGCTGAACACCGTCTACCACGCGATCTCGATCTACGACGAGCTGACGGCCCGCCGGGGTGACACCCTCGCCCTGACCATGGAGGGTGAGGGGACCGGCGAGCTGGCCCTGGACGACACGAACCTGGTGATCCGCGCCGCGCACGCTCTCGCCGGGTACGCGGGGGTGCTGCCGCACGCCCGGCTGCACCTGCGCAAGCAGATCCCGCTCGCCGGTGGGTTGGCCGGCGGCAGCGCCGACGCGGCCGCCACGCTGGTGGCCTGCGACGCGCTCTGGGGCACCGGGCTGTCCCGCGACGAGCTGGCGGGCATCGCCGCCGACCTCGGCTCCGACGTGCCGTTCCTGATCTACGGTGGCACCGCGCTGGGCACCGGCCGGGGCGAGGCGGTCAGCCCCGTGCTGGCCCGCGCCACCTCCTGGCACTGGGTGGTGGCGATCGCCGACGCCGGCCTCTCCACCCCGGCCGCCTACCGGGAGCTGGATCGGCTCCGCGACTCCGGTGCCGCCGGGGCCCCGCTGGGCAGCACCGACGCGCTGCTGGGCGCGCTGCGCCAGCGTGACCCCCGGGTGCTCGCCCGTACGCTCGGCAACGACCTCCAGGACGCCGCGTTGGCCATGCGCCCGGCGCTGGCCGACACCCTGAAGGCCGGCGAGGCGGCCGGCGCGCTCACCGGCATCGTCTCCGGCTCCGGCCCGACCTGCGTGTTTCTCGCCGCCACCGCGGCCGACGCGGAGCGGATCGCCGCCGAGCTGACCGCCGCAGGTGTGTGCCGGGAGGCGCGGGTGGCCCACGGTCCGGTAGCCGGCGCCCGCGTCGGCTGACCACCCGTCCCACCGGAGCTGCCGGCGCGCGGCGCGGGCGTCCGGGGCTTCCGCGTACCCTTGGGAGAGGCGTCCAGGTGCCCGCCGGCACCGGGGCGCTTTGATCATGAAGGGTGGAACGTGGCGAACATCGTCAATCTGGACCGGGTGTCCAAGGGGTACGGCGCCGCCGGGCGGCTGCTCACGGACGTCTCGCTCGGCCTGGACGACGCCGACCGGATCGGCGTGGTCGGCCTCAACGGCGCCGGCAAGTCCACCCTGCTGCGGCTGCTCACCAAGCAGGAGGAGCCCGACGACGGTCGGGTGACCCACCGCCGTGACGTGCGGGTGCTCTGGCTGCCGCAGCAGCTCACCCTCGCTCCCGAGGCGACCGTCCGGGACGTGGTGCTCGGCACCGCCTGGCTCGCCGAGGGCATGGGCGCCGAGCACGAGTGGGCCGGCGACTCCGGGGTGCGGGCCATTCTCGACGGCCTCGGCATGGCACACCTCGGCCTCGACCAGCCGGTCGGCCCGATGTCCGGTGGCGAACGCCGCCGGGTGGCGCTCGCCGCGCTGCTCGTGCGCGACTCCGACCTGCTCATCCTCGACGAGCCCACCAACCACCTGGACGTCGGCGGGGTCGACTGGCTGGCCCGGCACCTGGTCGGCCGCAAGGGCGCCCTCGTCGTGGTCACCCACGACCGGTGGTTCCTGGACGCGGTCTGCACCACGACCTGGGAGGTCGCCGACCAGACCGTCCGCGCCTACGAGGGTGGCTTCGCCGCCTGGACCCTCGCCCGCGCGGAGCGCGAGCGGGTGGCCGCCGCCACCGAGGCCCGCCGGCAGAACCTGCTCCGCAAGGAGATCGCCTGGCTGCGCCGCGGCCCGCCCGCCCGGACCTCCAAGCCGCAGTTCCGCATCGACGCCGCGAACGCGTTGATCGCCGACGTGCCGCCGGCGCGCGACACCATGTCGTTGCAGCGGATGGCGGTTTCCCGCCTGGGCAAGCAGGTGTACGAGCTGGAGAACGTCGAGCTGCACGCCGGCCCGAAGGAGATCCTGCGCGACACCTCCTGGCTCGTCGGCCCCGGCGACCGGATCGCCATCCTCGGTGCCAACGGCGCCGGCAAGACCACGCTGCTGCGGATGCTCGCCGGCGTCACCCGCCCCGATGGCGGTCGTCTCGGCACCGGCTCCACGGTGCGGCCGGCCTTCCTCTCCCAGGAACTCACCGAGCTGCCCGGACACCTGCGGGTGCTGGAGGCGGTGGAGGAGGTCGCCCGCCGGGTTCAGCTCGGCGACCGGGAGGTCTCCGCCTCGCAGCTGGCCGAGGTGTTCGGCTTCGACGACCGCCGGCTCTGGACCCCGGTCAGTGATCTCTCCGGTGGGGAGCGCCGCCGGTTGCAGATGCTGCGGCTGCTGGCCGGCGAGCCCAACGTGCTGCTCTTCGACGAGCCCACCAACGACCTGGACACGGACACCCTCGCCTCGCTGGAGGACCTGCTCGACTCGTGGCCCGGCACGATCATCGTGGCCAGCCACGACCGTTACCTGATCGAGCGGGTCACCGACACGGCGTACGGGATGTTCGGCGACGGTCGACTGGTGCACCTGCCGGGCGGTGTCGACGAATACCTCGCGCGGACCGCCGAGCGGGCCGGCTCTCCCCGGGCGGGCGCGACCTCGGCCTCCGCGCCCGGCGCTCCCTCTCCAGGCGGCATGACCGCCGCCGAGGTCCGGCAGGCCCGCAAGGAACTGACCCGGCTGGAGCGGCAGCTCAGCAAGCTCGACCAGCGCGAGACCACGCTGCTCGATCAGCTCGCGGCGGACGCCACCGACTACGCCCGGGTCGCCGAGTTGGACACCCAGCTCAAGGATCTGCGCGCCGAACGGGAGCGGATCGAGGAGAGCTGGATGACCCTCGCTGAGGACCTGCCCGAGAGCTGACCGGCCGGGCGCGCCGGCCCGGCCCCCGTGTGCGGCGTCACACCACCACGTGCGAGACAATCGTCGGCGACACCTACCCCACGGCGTTGGAGACACAGACATGGCACACACCCCCGTCAACCACCCCGCGCGGCCGATCTACCGGGCGATCGGCGGGCTGACCGGTCTGTACCTGGTCGTCTTCGGTGTGCTCGGCTTCATCGCCAGCACCGGCAACGAGATCCTCGCTCAGGACGACACCCGGGTTCTCGGTCAGGGCACCAACCTCGGCTTCTCGCTGTTCAGCGTGCTGGTCGGGGTCGTCGTGCTGGTCGGCACCGCGCTCGGCCGCAACATCGACGTGGCGATCAACCAGTGGCTGGCGTACGGCCTCATGGTGGTCAGCCTGGCCGGTCTCGCGTTCATCCGGACCGACGCCAACATCTTCAACTTCAGCATCACCACCGTGATCGTGGTGATGACGGCCGCTCTGGTGCTGCTCATGGTCGGCATGTACGGCAAGGTCGGCACGGACGATGAGGCAGAGGCGTTTCAGAAGGCTCGTCTGGTGCTCTGATCCTGGTTGCGGCCGTGGGTTTTCGCCGGAGCCCGAGCTGCTCCGGGCGGTCAGGCTTGATCCCTGCGCCGCTCGGGCTCCGGCGAAAACCTGACCTTGGTCCAGCCTTCGGCGGACCCTTTCGGCTTTGTGGTTCTTCGGACAGTTGGGTTTGGCCTGGGCGACAATCCTCCTGAAACGGTCACATCAGGGGGTCTCGGTATGCCGCATTTTCCGGTCAACCATCCGGCACGGCCGCTCTACCGGGTCCTCTCCGGGCTGATCGGCGTCTACATCCTGGTCTTCGGCGTGTGGGGTGTCGCCGAGACGATCGGGGATCCGCTCTTCGCCCGCAACAGCACCTGGGCGCTCGGGCTCCGGACCAACCTGGCCTTCTCGCTCGCCTCGGTGATCTTCGGGGTCGTCCTGATCATCGGGGCGTCGCGGCGTACCAACCTCGGCCACTACATGAACCTCACAGCGGGCGTGGTGTTCCTGGTGACCAGCATCCTGACGATGTCGGTGCTGCAGACCGAGGCGAACATTCTCAACTTCTCGATGTCGACAGTGATCGTGTCGATGCTGTTCGGCCTGATCCTGCTCGGCACCGGCCTCTACGACAAGGTCGGCCCACCGGAATCCGCCGAGGCGGAGTTGGAGCACCGCAAGCACCCGGTGGCCGACGTGCACCGCCGCTGATCGGGGTCAGTTACGCCGCGCGGTGATCAGCGTCGGCTTGGCCTCCAGGTGCGACAACCCGTTCCAGGCCAGGTTGACGAGGTGAGCCGCCACCGTCTCCTTGCGCGGCTTACGCACCTCCAACCACCAGCGACCGGTCAACGCCACCATGCCGACCAGCGCCTGTGAGTACAGTTCGGCGAGCTTCGGGTCGTACCCTCGGCTCTTGTACTCGGCGCCCAGGATGTGCTCGACCTGGTGCGCCACGTCGTTCATGACGCTGCTGAAGTTGGCCGTGCCGGACATCAGCGGCGACTCGCGGACCAGCACCCGGAAACCGCTGGTCTCCTCCTCGATGTAGGTCAGCAGGGCGAGTGCCGCCTGTTCCAGAAGCTCCCGCGGATGCCCGGCGGTCAACGCCGTGGTGATCCGGTCCAGCAGGGCCCGGACCTCCCGGTCCACCACCACCGCGTAGAGCCCTTCCTTGCCACCGAAGTGCTCGTACACCACCGGCTTGGAGACCTTGGCGCGGGCCGCCACCTCCTCGATGGAGGTGGCGTCGAAACCGCGTTCCGCGAAGAGTTGCCGGCCGGTCGCGATCAACTGCTCCCGGCGTTGGGCCGCCGACATGCGGACCCGGGAGGGAGCTTTGGCTTTCGGTGCCGCCGTCGGCGTCGCCCGTCGGCCGCCGACAGCTGCCGCCGTGTCGTCGCTGACCTCAGGCATGTCGCCGCCTCGCTGGCGCTCGGTGACGCCCTGCCGTGGAATGGTTCCTCCGCTGTGCCCGTTCACGTCGTCGCCTAACTGTCGGGCGGTTCGACCGCCCTGACGCGCCGTTCGACCGTACCCGGATCGGGCTCGGCTCCCCGTCCGCCGAGCCGCCTGGTCCCCCCGCATGGCTCGGTCACCCGGCCATCCTGCCAGGCGGCCTCCTCGTGCACCGCCCGGTTTCAGCGGGGTGCGACCGGCTTCACCAGCTTGGCGGCCAGGCGCTCGGGCTTTGGCCAGCGCACCTGCGTCGCCGCGCCGGTCTTCTCGAACAACCAGATCACCCGGGCGGAGATGTCCACCTGACCGCGCAACACACCGTGCCGGGCGCTGGTCGGGTCGGCGTGGTGCAGGTTGTGCCAGCTCTCGCCGAACGACAGGATCGCCAGCGGCCAGAAGTTCGACGCGCGGTCACCCTGGCGCATCGCGAACGGACGCTCGCCGTAGACGTGGCACACCGAGTTGATCGCCCACGTGACGTGGTGCAGGAGGCCGATCCGGACCAGCCCGGCCCAGAAGAACGCGGTCAGCGCGCCCTGCCAGGACCAGGTCACCAGACCGCCGATCAGCGCCGGGCCGAGCAGCGAGATGGCCACCAGCGCGGGGAAGAGCCGGTCGACCCGGCTGATGTCCCGGTCGGCGACGAGGTCCGGTGCGAAACGCCCCCGGTTGGACAGCTCCCGGCGGAAGAGCCAGCCCACGTGTGCGTGGAACAGGCCCCGGGTCAACGCCCAGAAGCTGGTGCCGAAGCGCCACGGCGAGTGCGGGTCACCCTCCAGGTCGGAGAACGCGTGGTGGCGACGGTGGTCGGCGACCCACTGAATGATCTCGCCCTGTACCGCCAGTGAACCCGCGACCGCCAGAGTCACCCGCAGCCACCGCTTGGCCTTGAACGAGCCGTGCGTGAAGTAGCGGTGGAAGCCGACGGTGATGCCGAGCCCGGAGACGACGTACCAGACGAGTCCGATGATCACGTCGGTCCAGCCGAGCCAGCCGCCCCACGCCACCGGAACGGCGACCAGCAGAGCGACGAAGGGGATCACCACGAACGCCCAGAGGGCGGCCAGGATGCCGGGGGACTGGCTGCCGTCGGTGAGCGGTTTCGGGCCGGGGGCGGCGGTGTTGGGATCGAGAACAGCAGTGGACACGGGACCTCGCAGGGGGATGGAGACGATCACTAAGTTACGCCTACGTCACCGTAACTTACGGGACAGTAGATCGCACGGGGAAGTTTGGAATCGCCTTCGCGTAGCCGCTCGTAGCCGCAGGTCAAACGGTTCTGTGGCGGCAACCCGGTCGATCCGGCGAGGGGGGTGGCCAAGGTGCGGACCGAGCACCCCTGGGACGGTTCACGGCATCGACCGCTCGCCGTGCGGTGGGATGAGCGCTGGCGTCCGACGGCCGGGGCGCTAAGGTGTAGCGGCGGGGTGTCCATCCCTCGTGCGACGTGCTCGCGTCGCAGATCGGCCGTGGTGTAATTGGCAACACCCGGGTCTTTGGTACCCGTATTTCAGGTTCGAACCCTGGCGGCCGAGCTGCCCACCTGCGTCCGTTTTAGGGCCCGGTGGGGGTAAGAGGGGAACGTGCCGGGCCTCGCGGCTAGCATGGCCGCGAGAGTGTCCGCCGTCCCGACGGGAGCCACGTCGTGCCCCAGCCCCACCTCCGTACCGTCGTCGTGCTTGCCGCCGGTGAGGGCAAGCGGATGAAGTCGACACTGCCCAAGGTGCTGCACCCGCTGCTCGGCCGGACGCTTGTCGGTCACGTGCTGAGCGCCGCCACCCCGTTGGGCGCGGACCGCACCGTCGTCGTGGTGGGGCACGGCGCCGACCAGGTGCGGGCGCACCTGTCCGAGATCGCCCCGGACGCCACCCCGGTGCTCCAGGCCGAGCAGCTCGGCACCGGACATGCCGTACGGATCGCGCTGGAGGCCGTACCGGAAGGGCCCGGCACCGTGGTGGTGATCAACGGTGACGTGCCCCTGCTGCGCCCGGAGACGGTGGGCGCGCTGGTGACCGCGCACGAGGAGGCCGCCGCGGCGGCCACGGTGCTGGCCGCCGAGGTGCCCGACCCGACCGGCCTCGGGCGGATCGTCCGGGACGCCGACGGGCGCCTGGAGCAGATCGTCGAGGAGCGCGACGCCGACCCGACGCAGCGCGCGATCCGGGAGATCAACGCCGGCATCTACGCGTTCGACGCGGTGCGGCTGCGCGAGGCGCTGGGCAAGCTCTCCACCGACAACGACCAGGGCGAGGAGTACCTGACCGACGTCTTCGGTCTGCTTCGTTCCGCCGGCGAGCCGGTGGCGGTGCACGTCGCCGTGGACCACGTCGAGACGTTGGGCTGCAACGACCGGGTGGAACTGGCCACGCTGCGTCGGCTGCTGCGCGACCGGATCAACGAGGCGTGGATGCGCACCGGCGTGAGCCTGCTCGACCCCGCCACCACCTGGATCGACGTGACGGTCGCGCTGGACCGGGACGCGGTCGTCGACCAGAACACCCAGTTGCGCGGCGGGACGGTCATCGGCGCGGGCGCGCTGATCGGGCCGGACGTCACCCTGATCGACACGATCGTCGGCCCCGCCGCGTCGGTGATCCGCAGCCACGCCGTCGGCGCCGAGGTGGGCGCGGGCGCGACCGTCGGGCCGTACGCGTACCTGCGGCCGGCCGCCCAGTTGGCCGAGAAGGCGAAGATCGGCACGTTCGTCGAGGTGAAGAACTCGCAGATCGGCGCCGGCGCGAAGGTCCCGCACCTGACGTACGTCGGCGACGCGACGATCGGCGAGCAGACCAACATCGGGGCCGCGTCCGTCTTCGTGAACTACGACGGCGTCAACAAGCACCGCACGGTGATCGGCAGCCACGCGCGGACCGGTGCGGACAACATGTTCGTGGCACCGGTCGAGGTGGGCGACGGGGCGTACACGGCGGCTGGTTCGGTGATCGTCGACGACGTGCCGGCCGGGGCGATGGGTGTCGCCCGGGCGCGCCAGCGCAACATCGAGGGCTGGGTCGTCAAGCGACGCGCCGGCACTGCCGCGGCGGAGGCGGCGCAGCGGGCCCGCGACGCGAAGGGTGTGGCCGGTACGTCTGGTGCCGCAAGCCACAGTGAGGCAATCCACGGGGCGACCGAGACGGTGGGCGGCGCATCCGGCACGGGAGATACTGCAACCGAATAGTCCCCGACCCACCACCACCGGGTCGGGTACCGCCGACATAACGGGAGCAGACGGGCCCATGGGCAGCATCGTCGCCGAAAACCGCAAAAGCCTGATGCTCTTTTCCGGACGTGGCTTTCCGGAGTTGGCCAAGGAGATCGGCGAGGTGCTCGGCGTCGCGCCGACGCCGGCCGACGCGTACGAGTTCGCCAACGGCGAGATCTTCGTACGGTTCAAGGACTCGGTACGTGGTTCGGACGCCTTCGTGGTGCAGTCCGTCACGCACGGGGTGAACACCTGGGTCATGGAGACCCTGATCATGGTGGACGCGCTGAAGCGGGGGTCGGCCAAGCGGATCACCGTGGTGCTGCCGTTCTACCCGTACGCCCGCCAGGACAAGAAGCACCGCGGTCGGGAGCCGATCTCGGCCCGCCTGGTGGCGGACCTGCTGAAGACCGCGGGCGCGAACCGCATCCTCACCGTCGACCTGCACACCGCGCAGATCCAGGGCTTCTTCGACGGCCCGGTGGACCACCTCTTCGCGATGGACATCCTCGCCGAGTACGTGGAGCACAAGTACGCCGGCCGGCCGATGACAGTGGTGGCACCGGATTCGGGCCGGGTGCGGGTGGCCGAGCGGTGGACCGACCGGTTGGGCGGGTGCCCGCTGGCGTTCATCCACAAGACCCGTGACCCGATGAAGCCGAACCAGGTCGTGGCGAACCGGGTCGTCGGCGAGGTGGAGGGCCGGGTCTGCCTGATCGTCGACGACATGATCGACACCGGTGGCACCATCGCCAAGGCCGCTGACATCCTCAAGGAGTCGGGCGCGGCGGAGATCGTTGTCGCGTCCACCCACGCGCTGCTGTCCGACCCGGCCACCGAGCGGCTGAAGAACGGCTCGATCAGCGAGATCGTGGTGACGAACACCCTGCCGCTCCCGCCGGAGAAGCAACTGGACAAGCTCACCGTGCTGTCGATCGCGCCGCTGCTGGCGCGGGCGATCCGCGAGGTCTTCGACGACGGCTCGGTGACCACCCTCTTCGGTGGCCTGAGCTGAGCCTGAGCCCCGTTTCCCCACTCGGCGCGCCGGTGGGGGCGGGGCCGGCAAACTGGTGGAAACGGGGCCGGCACGCTGGTGGGAGCGCCACCGACGCGCCGGCCCCGAGCCGTGATCGGGGACTGCCGGAAACCCTGGAAACAGCTCGGGTAGACTGGTGCGGTTGCCACGGCGAGGGTGCCCGGCGGGCCGCTGAAAAGCGCCGCACGGAGGCACCGTCATCGACGCGGTGCTCCGGGCAGTCGTTCATGACGCATGAGCCCCAGCGAGCCCCTCGCCCAGCACCGTTAGACGACAAGCCGCCGCAGCGAAAAGCATCAGGAGTTTCCCCGTGTCCGAGGTAAAGATCAGCGCCGAGCCCCGTACCGAGTTCGGCAAGGGTGGTGCCCGCCGTACCCGCCGGGCCGGCAAGGTGCCCGCCGTGCTGTACGGCCACGGCGAGAAGCCCAAGCACATCGCGCTGCCGTCGCGAGAGTTCGCCGCCGCGATCCGCAAGGGCGGTGCCAACCAGCTCTTCGCGATCGACATCACCGACGGCACCCAGGTGCTGGCGCTGCCGAAGGCGATCCAGCGTGACCCGATCCGCGACACCTTCGACCACGTCGACCTGATCCTGGTCCGCCGGGGCGAGAAGGTCACCGTCGAGGTTCCCGTCCAGCTGACCGGCGAGGCCGCCCGGGACACCCTGATCGTGCACGACCACGACACCCTGTCGGTGACCGCGGACGCCACCAAGGTTCCGGACCACCTCGAGGCGTCGATCGAGGGCATGGAGGCGGGCACCCAGGTGACCGCCGGCGATGTCACGCTGCCGGCCGGCGTGGAGCTGGCCGCCGACTCGGAGCTGACCGTCGCGTCGGTGACCGCCGCCCCGACCGCCGAGCAGCTCGAGGCGACGCTGCCCGACGTCGAGGTCGCCACCGACGAGGCCGAGGCCGAGGTCGGCGAGACCACCGAGGGCTCCGAGGGCGCGGACGAGGCCCCGGCCGAGGGTGGCGAGACGACCGAGGCGCGTACCGAGGCCTGATCGGTTCGTACTGTGCGACAGGCGTCCCCGGATGTTCGGGGGCGCCTGTCGGCATATCGGGAGTCGCTGCGGTGGGCGTCGGAAGGGACGGGTCGTGACAGACGAGGCGGGGCCGTGGCTGGTGGTCGGCCTGGGCAACCCGGGCCGGGAGTACGCCGGCAACCGGCACAACGTCGGGTTCATGGTGGCTGAGCTTCTGGCCGGGCGGTTGGGTGCGCGCTTCGGCCGGCACAAGCGGGCGGTGGCCGAGGTCGCCGAGGCGCGGCTGGGGTTCGGTGGGCCGAAGCTGGTGCTGGTCAAACCACTGACGTACATGAACCTGTCCGGCGGGCCGGTCGCTGCCCTGGCACAGTTCTACAAGGTGCCGGCCGCGCAGGTGATCGCGGTGCATGACGAGCTGGACATCGGCTTCGGTCAGGTGCGGGTCAAGTTCGGCGGCGGCGAGGGCGGGCACAACGGCCTGCGCTCGATGTCGAAGTCGTTGGGGACCAAGGACTACGCCCGGGTGCGGTTCGGCGTCGGCCGACCGCCGGGGCGGCAGGATCCGGCGGATTACGTGCTGTCGGATTTTGGCGCGGCCGAGCGCAAGGAGTTGGATTTCCTGGTGGACCGGGCCGCCGACATGGTGGAGTCGGTGATCACCAAGGGCGTGGAGCCGACCCAGAACCTCTACCACGGCGGCTGAGCCGGGCGGGGCGTACCCGAATCGGAAACGGCGGGCCGGTAGTCTGCGCCTTTCAGCGTGCCGCGACCGGCGACGCGAGTCGCGGCGGATCGGCCCGTGCGGGCAGCGCGGCGAGGCGACGGGAGCGGACAGATGAGCAGTCCTCCGATGATCGATGGCGCGTTCGCCCGATGGTTGGCCTCCCGGGCCGGGCAGGCGCTGCTCGACCTGCGTACGGAGATGGGGTTCTCCGACGCCGGTGCGCTCAAGTCGGCCGGGGACAAGGTGTCGCACGACCTGATCCGCACGGAGTTGGCGAAGTGGCGTCCGGGTGACGCGGTGCTCTCCGAGGAGGACGAGGGGTCGCGGTTGGCCTGGGCCGCGGAGGTCAACACCGGAGCGGTGTCCCGGCTGAACGCGGACCGGGTGTGGATCGTCGACCCGTTGGACGGCACCCGGGAGTTCTCCGAGGAGGGCCGCTCGGACTGGGCGGTGCACGTGGCGCTCTGGGCGCGCAACGCGCCGAGCCCGCACGGGCTCGTCGCCGGGGCGGTGGGGTTGCCGGCGCAGCACCGGGTGCTGGGCACCGACTACCCACCGGCGTACCCGCCGATGACCGTGGAGGCGGCGACGGCCGGCGAGCGGAAGATCCGCCTGGCCGCGAGCCGGAGCCGGCCGCCGGTCTTCCTGACCGATCTGGCCGAGGACGTCGGGGCGCACCTGGTGCCGATGGGTTCGGCCGGCGCGAAAATCGCCGCAGTGGTCACCGGGGAGGTGGACGCGTACATCCATGCAGGTGGGCAGTACGAGTGGGACTCGGCGGCCCCGATCGCTGTGGCGACGGCCACCGGACTGCACGCTTCCCGGATCGACGGTTCTGCGCTGAAATACAACGAGGCGGATCCGCGGCTGCCCGACCTCCTGGTCTGCCGCAAGGATCTCGCCACCCGGTTGCTTGCAGCGCTGCAGAAACATTCCGGGTAGCCTGAGCGCACTTTCTTGACATGTCCGACCGGAAAGGTCTGGAAATCGGATGAGCGAGCGAATCGAGCCGCTGTCATGACCACCCCCGCGGCGTACCAGGTCTCCCACCTGGACGCCCTGGAAGCGGAGAGCATCTTCGTGATGCGCGAGGTGGTCGCCGAGATGGAACGCCCGGTGATGCTCTTCTCCGGTGGCAAGGACTCGATCGTCATGCTGCGGCTCGCGCAGAAGGCGTTCGCCCCCGCCAACATCCCCTTCCCGGTGATGCACGTCGACACCGGGCACAACTTCCCCGAGGTCCTGGAATACCGCGACCAACGGGTCGCCGAGCTGGGGTTGCAACTCGTGGTGGCGAGCGTGCCGGAGGCCCTGGCCAGCGGCATGGTCCGGGAGTCCGGTGACGGCATGCGCAACCGGATCCAGACACCGGTGCTGCTGGACGCCGTCGAGAAGCACCGCTTCGACGCGCTGTTCGGTGGCGCCCGCCGCGACGAGGAGAAGGCCCGGGCCAAGGAGCGGGTGTTCAGCTTCCGCGACGAGTTCGGTCAGTGGGATCCGAAGAACCAGCGGCCGGAGCTGTGGTCGCTGTACAACGGCCGGCACCATCCGGGCGAGTCGATCCGGGTCTTCCCGCTGTCCAACTGGACCGAGCTGGACGTGTGGCACTACATCGCCCGGGAACGCATCCCGCTGCCGTCGATCTACTACGCGCACGAGCGCGAGGTGATCGAGCGGGACGGCATGTTCTACGCCGTCAACGAGTTCTTCCGCCCCCGCGCGGGTGAGGAGCGGTTCAAGGCGCAGGTGCGCTACCGCACCGTCGGCGACGCCTCCTGCACCGCCGCGGTCCGCTCCGACGCGGACACCGTGGAGAAGGTCATCGAGGAGGTGGCGGCCACCCGGATCACCGAGCGCGGCGCCACCCGTGGTGACGACCGGGTCAGCGAGGCCGCCATGGAGGACCGCAAGCGGGAGGGCTACTTCTGATGAGTACCGAGATCGTGGCCGCCGCGAGCGCGGACGCGCGGGCTGTCGCCGGCGCCGGGTCGGAGGCCCGGCCGATGGACCTGCTGCGGTTCGCCACCGCCGGCAGCGTGGACGACGGGAAGTCGACCCTGATCGGGCGGCTGCTCTACGACACCAAGTCGCTCTTCACCGACCAGCTGGCGGCCGTGGAGGCGGTCAGCGCGGCCCGCGGCGACGAATACACCAACCTGGCGTTGCTCACCGACGGTCTGCGTGCCGAGCGGGAGCAGGGCATCACCATCGACGTGGCGTACCGGTACTTCGCCACCCCCCGGCGCAAGTTCATCATCGCCGACACCCCGGGCCACATCCAGTACACCCGGAACATGGTCACCGGCGCGTCGACGGCGGACCTGGCGTTGATCCTGGTGGACGCGCGTAAGGGCCTCGTCGAGCAGTCCCGCCGGCACGCGTTCCTCTGCTCCCTGCTGCGGGTGCCGCACCTGGTCCTCTGTGTCAACAAGATGGACCTCGTCGACTGGTCGCAGGAGGTCTACGAGCGGATCGCCGACGAGTTCACCGCATTCGCGGCGAAGCTCGACGTACCGGACCTGACAGTGGTGCCGGTCTCCGCGTTGCGCGGCGACAACATCGTCAGCCGGTCGGACAACATGCCCTGGTACGAGGGCCCGTCGCTGCTGCACCACCTGGAGCGGGTGCACATCGCCAGCGACCGCAACCTGGTCGACGTCCGGTTCCCGGTGCAGTACGTGATCCGCCCGCAGTCGACCACTGTCACCGACTACCGCGGCTACGCCGGCCAGGTCGCCTCCGGCGTGCTGAAGCCGGGCGACGAGGTGATGGTGCTGCCCTCCGGCTTCACCAGCCGGATCGCCGCCGTGGAGACCGCCGACGGGCCGGTCGCGGAGGCGTTCCCGCCGATGTCGGTGACGGTACGACTGGCCGACGAGATCGACATTTCGCGGGGTGACCTGATCTGCCGGCCGAACAACGCGCCGGCGGTGGCCCAGGACATCGAGGCGATGGTCTGCTGGATGGACGAGACGGCCCCGCTACGGGTCGGCGGCCGGTACGCGATCAAGCACACCACCCGGTCGGCACGGGCGATCGTGCGCGGGCTGCACTACCGGCTGGACATCAACTCCCTGCACCGCGACGAGTCCGCCGACGAGCTGCGGCTCAACGAGATCGGCCGGGTGCGACTGCGTACGACGGTGCCGCTGCTGGCCGACGAGTACCGCCGTAACCGCACCACCGGCGGCTTCGTCATCATCGACGAGGCGACCAACCGCACGGTGGGCGCCGCCATGATCGTCGAAGCCAGCTAACCCCACCCCGCACCCCCCACCCCCACCCCCGCCTGCGGCGGGTGATCAAGAGCTTTGCGTCAGGATTCGGCCTCGAACTGACGCAAAGCTCTTGATCACCGCCGGCCTGGAGTGGGTGTGGGGGGTTAGGGCAGGCGGGTGGCGCCGGGGGAGGGGAGGACCGTCACGGTGTCGGGGGCGGTGAAGCCCCGTTGGGCGTACGCGTCGGACACGGCAGCGGTCACCGCGTCGGCACTGTCGACCTCGATGAGGGCCAGCACGCAGCCGCCGAAGCCGCCGCCGGTCATCCGGGCACCCAGCGCGCCGGCGGCCAACGCTGCCTCGACCGCGGTGTCGATCTCCGGCACGGTGATCTCGAAGTCGTCGCGCATCGAGACGTGGGAGGCGGTCAGCAGCGGGCCGATGTCGCGGACCCGGGCGGCGCGGAGCAACGCCACCGTGTCCAGTACGCGCTGGTCCTCGGTCACCACGTGCCGGACCCGTCGCCGGGTCTCCTCGTCGTCCAGCCGGGCCAGCGCGGCGTCGAGCTGGTCGATGCTCACGTCCCGCAGCGCGGTGACGCCGAGCGCGTTGGCCCCGGCCTCGCAGGAGCGACGGCGGGCCGCGTACTCCCCGTCGGCGTGGCGGTGCGGGGCGCGGCTGTCGATGACCAGCACAGCCAGCCCGTCGGCGTCGAGGTCGAACGGGATGTGCTCGACCGACTCGTCCCGACAGTCGAGGAAGAGGGCGTGCCCGGCGCGGCAACGGATCGCCGCGGACTGGTCCATGATGCCGGTCGGCGCACCCACGTAGACGTTCTCCGCCCGCTGCGCCAGCCGGGGTTGCAGTTCCGGGGCGAGCTCCAGCTCGCCGAGGTCGAGCAGGGCGGCCAGCACTGCCGACTCCAGCGCGGCCGAGGAGGAGAGCCCGGCGCCCAGCGGCACGTCGGAGGCGATCGCCAGCCGGGCGCCGGGCACCGGGTGACCGGCCTCGCGAAGCGCCCAGACCACACCCGCGACGTACGCGCCCCAGCCGGCGACGCGACCCGGCTCGGCGACGTCGTCCGCGCCGAAGGTGATCGACTCGCCGGAGAGTTCGGACCAGACCGTCCAGTGCTCGCCGTCCTGCCGGTCGGCGGCGACGACGGTGCGCATCGGCAGGGCGAAGGGCAGCACGAAGCCTTCGTTGTAGTCGGTGTGCTCACCGATCAGGTTGACCCGCCCCGGGGCGGCCCAGCGTCCGGTGGCCTCGGCACCGAACTGCGCGGAGAAGCCGGCCGCGGCCCGCTCGGCGACATCACTGCTCGGGCGGGTCATGACTGGCCCAGGATGTGCGTGCGGTAGAACGCCCAGGCATCCCCGACCATGTCGTGCAGGGTCGGCTTCTGCGGCACCCAGCCCAGCTCGTCGCGGGCCAGTGCGGAGGATGCGACCAACTCGGCCGGGTCGCCCTCGCGGCGCGGCGCGACCTCGACGGGCAGTTGGTGCCCGGTGACCTCGCGGACCACGTCGACGACCTGGCGGTTGGTGAAGCCGTTGCCGTTGCCCAGGTTGTAGATCCGGTGCTGACCGCCGGTGGCCGCGTCCAGCGCCAGCAGATGCGCGCGGGCCAGGTCGGCGACGTGGATGTAGTCGCGGACGCAGGTGCCGTCCACTGTGGGGTAGTCGTCCCCGAAGAGCTGGAGCTTCTCCCGCCGGCCGGCGGCGACGTCCAGTGCGATCGGGATCAGGTGCGTCTCCGGGTCGTGCCGCTCGCCGAGGGTGATGTCGCCGTCGAGGTGGGCGCCGGCCACGTTGAAGTAGCGCAGCGACACGGCGGCCAGCCCGTGCGCGACCGCCTCGGAGGTGAGTGCCATGTCGACGGCGAGTTTGGTGGCGCCGTACGTGTTGGTGGGTGCCTTGACCGCGTTCTCGGTGATGGGCAGTTCGGTGGGGTTGCCGTAGACGGCGGCGGTGGAGGAGAAGACCATCCGAGGCACCCCGGCGGCCCGGACCGCGTCGATCAGGGCGAGTGTGCCGATGGTGTTGTTCTGCCAGTACAGCTCCGGCTTGACCATCGACTCGCCGGCGGCGATCAGGGCGGCGAAGTGCAGCACCCCGTCGAAACCGGCGTCCGCGGTGATGACCTGGGCGGCGTCGTGGATGGACGCCTCCACGTGGGTGGCGTCCGGGGCGAGGGCCTCGCGGTGGCCGGTGCGCAGGTCGTCCAGGATGACCACCTGGTGACCCGCGTCGAGCAGCATCCGGGTCACCACGCTCCCGATGAAGCCGGCGCCCCCGGTGACGAGCAGTTTCACGTCGTTGCCTCCTGCCTGGCCCGCCCGGGACGTGGCCTTCCGGTGATCACACTAGGGCGGTGGCCGGCACTCTCGCCGTCGCCACCGCCAACCCCATTCCATCATAACCTTTCATGATTAAACAGAGCCGAACATCTCTCCGCCGCTCCGCGTGATCGCCGGTGCGGTGGGCCCACGGTGTCTACCATCTCTGTCATGCGGGAAGCGGCCCGTACCGGGCTCCGGCGACACGCGCGGGCACACCCCCGCCGCGACCCTGGCCCGCTCGCCCGGGCCGTCGCCCGGGTGCTGGTTCGCGCTGCGGACGGTGCCACCCGGCTCGTCACCGATCTACTCGGGACCGGTCCGACGGCCGGCCGGGAGCACATCTCCGAGGCCGACCTGCGGGACCTTGTCGCGGCGAACACCGTGCTCGACCCGGACGAGCGGCGGATCATCGACGAGGTCCTGGTGGCCGGTGCCAGTCTGATCCGCGAGGTGATGATGCCGCGCACCGAGGTGGTCTTCCTCCCGGCACGGATGACCATCGTCGAAGCCGCCCGACTGGTCCGCGCCGAGACGCACACCCGTTACCCGGTCACCGACGGCACGCACGACGACGTGGTCGGCTTCGTGCACCTTCGTGACGTACTGCTGCGCCCGGACGCCGACCCGTGCGTCACCGTCGGCGAGTTGGCCCGGGAGGTGAAGCGGCTGCCGAGCAGCAAACGGGTGCTCGCCGCGCTGACCGAGATGCGCCGGGAGGGCAAGCACCTCGCGGTGGTGGTCGACGAGTACGGCGGCACGGCCGGGATCGTCACCCTGGAGGACCTCATCGAGGAGTTGATCGGCGAGATCCACGACGAGTACGACGCCACCCCGGACCCGGAGCGTGCCGGCCTGCCGGCCGTGGTGGACGGTCGCCTCAACCTCGCTGACTTCGCCGAGCGGACCGGGGTGGCCCTGCCCGCCGGACCGTACGAGACGGTGGGCGGGTTCGTCATGGCCGCGCTGGGCCGGCTCCCGGTGACCGGCGACGAGGTGCCGGTGCCGGCTGCGCCCGCCGAGGTCGGCGCACCCGATCCGGCCGAGCTGCCGGCCGGCTGGCTGCTGCGGGTGCTCACGTTGGACGGCCGCCGGGTGGCCCGACTCGCCGTCTCCGCCGCCCGCACCACCGATCAGCGCCGAGAGCAGAGCCCCGGCAAGCGCCGCGAGTACGACGTCACGTCGCCCTCGGCGGGCGGCCCCGAGCCGACCCGGGAGGCGGTGACGGGGCAGCACCGCCGGGTATCGGTCGGGCCGACGCGCCGGGTCGGCGCTGGCGAACCACGCGAGGTCAGCGCCCCGGCACCGGCGGGCCGGAGCCGACCCGCCGGCCCGTCATGACGGACCGGGTTGCTTGCTGACAGAATTATCGCCATGTCCGACGTTCCCGCCCGGCCCCGCGTCTTCTCCGGCATCCAGCCGACAGCCGACTCGTTCCACCTCGGCAACTATCTCGGCGCGGTGCGGCACTGGGTGGCGCTACAGGACACCCACGACGCGTTCTACTGCGTCGTGGACCTGCACGCCATCACCGCGGGTCACGATCCGGCGCTGCTGCGCCAGCGGACCCGGGTGGCCGCGGCCCAGCTCTTCGCGGTCGGGCTCGACCCGGAACGCAGCACGCTGTTCGTCCAGTCGCAGGTGCCCGAGCACCCGCAGCTGGCCTGGGTGCTCGGCTGCATCACCGGCTTCGGCGAGGCCAGCCGGATGACCCAGTTCAAGGACAAGTCGCAGAAGCAGGGCAACGAGCGGGCCAGCGTCGGGCTGTTCACCTATCCGGTGCTCCAGGCCGCCGACATCCTGCTCTACCAGGCCAACGCGGTCCCGGTCGGCGAGGACCAGCGCCAGCACCTGGAACTCTCCCGGGATCTGGCCCAGCGCTTCAACTCGCTGTTCGGCGCGACCTTCACGGTGCCCGCGCCGCACATCGTCAAGGACACTGCCAAGATCACCGACCTGCAGGACCCGACCGCGAAGATGTCGAAGTCGTCGTCCTCGCCAGCCGGCATCATCGACCTGCTCGACGACCCGGCGCGGTCCGCGAAGAAGATCCGGTCCGCGGTGACCGACACCGGTCGGGAGATCGTCTTCGACACCGAGACCAAGCCGGGTGTGTCCAACCTGCTGACCATCTACTCGGCGCTGAGCGGCCGCGGCATCGACGAGCTGGTGGCCGCCTACGCGGGCCGTGGCTACGGCGATCTGAAGAAGGAGCTGGCCGAGGTGGTGACGGACTTCGTCCGGCCGATCCAGGAGCGCACCCGCGCCTACCTCGACGACCCGGCGCAGTTGGACAAGCTGCTGGCCTCCGGCGCGGAGAAGGCCCGCACCGTGGCCGCGGCGACCCTGCGGTCCGCGTACGAGCGGGTCGGGTTCTTCCCGCCCGTGCGCGGCGAGTAGCTCCGCGGTACAGGTGGACGGCTCGGTGCTCGGAGGGGCGGCGCGAAGCGTGGATCGCAGTGGCGGGGTGCCGCCGACCGGCGACACCATCCAGATCGGCATCGCCGTGGACATCCCCGAGCCGTGGGGTGCCCTGCTCACCCGGCGGCGGGTCGAGGCCGGTGATCCGCTGGCGGTGCCCGCGCACGTGACGTTGCTCGGGCCCACCGAGATCCGGACGGCCAACCTGCCGGCGGTCGAGCGGCACCTGGCCGCCGTCGCCGCCGCGCACCTGCCGTTCACCCTGCACCTGCGGGGCACCGGCACGTTCCGTCCGGTCACCCAGGTGGTGTTCGTCGCGGTGGCCGCCGGGATCAGCGAGTGCGAGCTGCTGGCCGCGGCCATCGCCGCGGCGCCGGGCCTGCACCGCGAACTCCGCTTCCCCTACCATCCGCACGTCACGGTGGCTCAGGACGTGGCGCCGGAGGCCCTGGACCGGGTGTACGAGGATCTGGCCGACTTCTCCGCCATGTTCGAGGTCGACGGGTTCACCCTCTTCTCGCACAGCGGGCAGGCCAGGTGGCAGCCGCGTCGCGACTTCTGCCTCGGCACCTGAAACGCCGGCAACCGAGCCGTCAGCACCTGAAGCAGCGACGCGCCGGCCGGCGAGCATCGGGAGCCGGTTGCCACTACAGCGGTGGGAGATCGGCGAGGATGACCGCGTGAACGTGATCGGCCGGATCGAGACGGGCATCGACCGCTGGGTGAGCGCCGCGCGCCACCGGTCGGGACTCTTCGATCATGTGTGGCGGGCCGGGGTGCTGTACGGCGAGGTGCTGGCCGGCCGGTTGGCCGCCGCGATCGCCTACTACGGCTTCTTCGCCGTGTTCGCCCTGGCCCTGGTCGCGTTCTCCGTCTTCGGTGCGATCCTGGAGGACAACGACGAGGTCAGCGCGGCTGCGGCCGACTTCCTCAAGGAGAATCTGCCGTTCCTGGACGCCGAGCAGATCGCCAACTCCAGCGGCACCGTCGGTGTGGTCGGCCTGGTCATCCTGGTCTTCACCGGGATCGGTTGGGTCGAGGCCATCCGATCCTCGCAGCGGCTGATGTACCAGCTCAACCAGCAGCCGGGCAATCTGGTGGTGCGGCGGCTCGTCGACCTGGGCGTGATGATCGGCGTCTTCGTGCTGCTCGGCGTCTCGGTCGCGGCAGTGGACGCGTTGGAGTCGCTGCTGCGTTTCCTGCTGCGCAGCACCGGCTCGGTGGGTCTGACCACCATCAGCGCGGTGCTCAGCGTGCTGGTCAACACCGTGCTCGCCACCGCGTTGCTGCTCGCCGTGCCCCGGCTGCGGATGAGCCGGTCCCGGCTGCGCCCGGTGGTGTTGCTCGTCGCTGTCGGCATCACGCTGCTGAACACCGTCGGCCGGTACTACGTGGTGCGGACCGAGCGGAACCCGGCGTACACCGTGGTGGCCGGCGCCGTCGGTCTGCTGCTGTACCTCTACCTGCTCAACCAGTTGGTTCTGTTCGGCGCGGCCCTCCTGGCGACCAGCACCACCGGCCGGGTGGTGGACCTGGCGGAGACCCCCGCCCCGCCGAAGGATGTCGACGAGGGCATCGACCCCGGTACGCCGGGCGGTGCGGGCTGATGACGGAAGGCGTGCAGGTGCTGATCTCGGTCGACCCGGACTCGTCGGTGCCCCCGTACGAGCAGGTGCGCGTGCAGCTCGCCGAGCTGATCGGCGACGGCCGGTTGCCGGTGGGCAGCCGGCTGCCCACCGTCCGGCAGCTCGCGGCCGACCTGCGGTTGGCCGCGAACACGGTGGCCCGCGCCTACCGGGAGTTGGAGGCGGCCGGGCTGTTGGAGACCCGGGGGCGCAACGGCACCTTCGTCGCTCCCGGGCGGGACGACGCCGTCGACCGGTTGCAGCGGGCGGCGGCCGGCTACGCGGCCGAGGCGGGCCGGCTCGGCGTGCCACCGGCCACCGCGCTCGCCCTGGTCCGCGCCGCCCTGGACGCGGTCCGCCCCGGCTGACCGGCTGCCGATGGACCGTCGGACGGGCGATAACTGAGCAGAACCGCGCCACCGCTCGCGTTCGCGGACCATGATGAGCCGGTGGGCGCACTCATGACACTGGACCTGCCAGCGGACTCGCCGCTCCTCGGCCTGCCGTGGATCATCACCTTCGGTCCGCTCGGTGATCTCGACGAGTGGGAGCCGGTGGTCTGCGGGCCGTACGAGCGACCGCACGCGTTGGCCCTGGCCGAGGCGGTGGTGGCCGAGGAGCAGTTGATGGCCGTGGTGGAGCCGCTGCTGCCGGCGCTGTCCCCCGACGAGATCCGCAGCGAGATCGCCGCCGCGCAGGTCGCCGCCGAGGACGAGGCCCGGCAGGTGGAGGGGGCCGACCTGTACGGCGACTTCGAGGACGTGATCGACGAGGAGTTGGACGCGGCAGCCGACGAGGCCGGCCACGGTGAGCCCGTCGAAGCGCCGGACGAGGCCGAGGTGCGTGCCGGCTTCACCCGGATCGCGGCGCTGCTCACCGCGAAGTGACGACCTGGGTCGGTGTGCACGGACACCGGCGCCACGCGGAGTGGACTCCGCGTGGCACCGGTGGCACCTCACCCCCCACCACAAGGGGCCGGTAGCCCAGTCGCCCGCCGGCGCGGGGCACGACGAACGACCAGGTCGAGAACGAGTTACCCGTTCAGCGCCGTTCCAACCAGACTGCCGCGTCAATTGGCAGCAGCCGGCCGGAGCCCTGTTCGGTGAGTTCGTCGCTGGCGACGAGCGGCTGACCGTACCCGTCGATCAGGACCGGCGCGCCGCTCATGTTGACGACGCAGGTCAGCTCGGTCGCGCCGGCGGAGCGGGAGAAGGCCAGCACGCCCGGCTCGCTCTCCCGCCAGGTGACCCCGTCGGCGTCGAGGGCGAGCGCGGGATGAACGTGGCGGATCCGCAGCGCGGTCCGGTACAGCTCCAGGGTCGAGCCGGGCAGGTCGGTCTGCGCCGTGACGGACAGCGCCCGCCAGAGCGCCGGCGCGGGTAGCCAGCTCAGCGCACTACCGGCCGGCCCGAAGCCGTACGGAGCCAGCTCGCCGTTCCACGGGATGGGCACCCGGCAGCCGTCACGGCTCTCGCCGGTGCGCAGGAACGCCGGATCCTGGCGCAGCTCGTCGGGGAGGTCGAGGACCTCCGGCAGGCCCAGTTCCTCGCCCTGGTAGAGGTAGGCGCAGCCAGGCAGGGCGAGCATCAGCAGGCTGGCGGCCCGGGCTCGGCGCAGCCCTTCGACGCCGTCGCCGTACCGGGTGACGTGGCGCTGCTTGTCATGGTTGGACAGCACCCACGTGGTGGGCGCTCCGACGACGGTCGCCTCGGCCAACGCGGTGTCGATCACCTTGCGGAACGACTCGGCCGACCAGGTGGCGTCGAGGAAGTCGAAGCTGAACGCCTGGTGCAACTCGTCCGGGCCGATGTAGCGGGCCAGGCGCTGTGGCGTCTCGGCCCACGCCTCGGCGACCGCCATTCGACCGCCCGGGTAGCTGTCCAGGATGGGCCGCCAGGCCCGGTAGATCTCGTGCACCTCGTCCTGGTCGAAGTACGGCAGCCGGCCCTTACCGAGCAGTTCGACCTGCCGCTGGCCGGTGGTCGCCGTGCTGAAGCCGACGTCCGGCAGCCCCTCGGCCTTGATCATGCCGTGCGCCACGTCGACGCGGAATCCGTCGACGCCCCGGTCCAGCCAGAACCGCAGCACGTCCTCGAACTCGGCGCGAACCTCCGGGTGACGCCAGTTCAAATCCGGCTGCGAGCTGTCGAACAGGTGCAGATACCACTGGCCGTCGGCGATCCGGGTCCAGGCAGGGCCGCCGAAGATGCTCTCCCAGTCGTTCGGGGGCAACTCGCCGTGCGTGCCCTGACCGTCGGCGAAGAGGTAGCGGGCCCGCTCCGATGAGCCGGCGCCGGCGGCGAGCGCCGCGCTGAACCAGTGGTGCGCGCTGGAGGTGTGGTTGGGTACCAGGTCGACGATGATCCGAAGGCCGTGGGCGTGCGCGTCATCGATCATCTCGTCGAAGTCGGCGAGTGTGCCGAACATCGGGTCGACGTCCCGGTAGTCGGCCACGTCGTACCCGCCGTCGATCATCGGCGAGGTGTAGAAGGGGGTCAGCCACAGCGCGTCCACCCCGAGGTCGCGCAGGTACGGCAGGCGCTGCCGGATGCCCTGGAGGTCGCCGATGCCGTCACCGTCGCTGTCGGCGAAGCTGCGGACGTACACCTGGTAGACGACCGCGGAGCGCCACCAGTCGGCGTCGGTGGTCTGCGGCGGGCTGGCGGTGCTGATCATTCGAGCAATATGCCGGCCCGCCGTTGCAAGAGTCAAGCAGATCTTGCGTAAGACAAGCGGGCGGAACTCGGTGCGACAGCGGTGGAGCCGCGCACCACCAGCTCCGGGCGGAACAGGTACTCCGAGTGCGGGGCGCCGTGCCCGTTGATCTCGTCGACCAGGGCGCGGACGGCGGCCACCGCCATCGCGGTGACCGGTTGCCGCATGGTGGTCAGCGGCGGGTCGGTGAAGGCCATCAGCGGGGAGTCGTCGTAGCCGACCACGGAGAGGCCGCCGGGCACGTCGAGGCCGCGTTGACGGGCGGCCCGGATCGCGCCGAGCGCCATCAGATCGGAGCCGCAGACCACGCCGGTGACGCCGCGGTCCAACAGGCGGCCGGCCGCCGCCTCGCCACCCTCCACCCCGAACAGTGACAGCTCGGCCAGCGGGCCCAGGTCGGCTTCGGCGACGCCGGCCAGCCGGGTCATCGCGGAACGCCAGGCGGCCACCTTGCGCTGCACCGGGACGAACCGGTCCGGGCCGGTGATCAGGCCGATCCGTCGGTGCCCGAGCGCGACCAGGTGGGCAACTGCCAGTTCGGCCGCCTCCCGGTCGTCGCAGGAGACGAAGGGCGCGCCGATGCCGGGCACGTACCCGTTGATCATCACGACCGGCATCGGCCGGGTGAGCAGCGCCCGGTAGCGGTCGTGGTTGGCGGCCGTGTCGGCGTGCAGCCCGGAGACGAAGACGATGCCGGAGACCTGCCTGTCCAGCAGCATCTCCACGTACTCGTCCTCCGTCACGCCGCCGGCGGTCTGGGTGCAGAGCACCGGCGTGAATCCACTCTGCGCCAGTGTGGACTCGATGACCTGGGCGAAGGCGGGGAAGATCGGGTTGTCCAGCTCCGGCACCACCAGCCCGACGAGACCGGCGCTGCGCTTGCGCAGCCGGGCCGGCCGCTCGTACCCGAGCACGTCGAGGGCGGTGAGCACGGCCTGCCGGGTCTCCGGGGCCACGCCGGGGCGGTCGTTGAGCACCCGCGACACCGTGGCCTCGCTGACTTCGGCCTGCTGGGCGATGTCGGACAGTCGAGCGCGCATGGCGGCACTGTAGCCCACCGGCAAGTTCTTGCGGGGTACGCCTGCAAGCTCTTCCATTACTTGCAACGCCTTGCTTGCGTCCCCGCAACGAGAGTGGGCGGCGTTGCGGTGGCCGGTTGATCGACTGATCCGCGTTCGCGGGCGATTCCCTCTACTACGATCCGTCGTTCATAGGGGAGTATGGCGAGCGTGGAAGCTCTCAGACTCATCCTTCTCTACGTCCATCTGATCGGGTTCGCCCTGCTGCTCGGTGGCTCGATCGCCCAGTACGCCAGCGGTCGGCTGCGGATCAACCCGGCCATGCTGTGGGGCGCGGTGATCCAGTTGTTGACCGGGCTGGGCCTCTCCGCGCCGCTGCGCGGTGGCGGCGACGACGAGCCGAGCCCGGCGAAACTTGTGACGAAGTTGGTGATCGCGTTGCTGATCTTCGTCATGGTCTTCTTCTCGCGGAAGCGGGACGTGGTCAACCGCGGTCACTTCCTCGCGATCGTCGGTCTGACCCTGGTCAACGCGGCGGTCGCGGTCTTTTGGCGGTAACGTCCGGGGAGGAAGGGGCCTCCTGAAAACGGACGTTGCGGACGCTGCGGCGCACGGTTACCAGCACGAAGAGTGACGTGCCCCACGCAAGGGTTACACCCGGGTAACAGGCGCTCAACAGTCGTGCACGATTGTCGGCCGGTGGGTGGGCGCGGGCGTACGCTCCCGTCCGTAACGTGGGACAGCCGGCGGCACACCCGCAGGCCGGCTGATGGGCTGCCACCGCACAAGGCGCGGTGAGCAATGGGAAGGAGACGTCTTGCGCTCGGTGCGTGGGATGCGGATCGCCTCGATCTTCGCGGTGGGTGGGCTCGCGCTCTCCGCCGCCGCTTGTGGCGAGGCGCCCAAGGATGACAACAACGCCGGCAGTGGCGCCAAGAAGTTCAGCGCCTGCATGGTGACCGACGTTGGCGGCATCGACGACAAGTCGTTCAACGCCTCGGCCTGGAAGGGCCTGCAGGAGGCCAAGGCCGCCAACGACAACATCGACATCAAGTACGTCGCGTCGAAGGCCGAGGCCGACTACGAGCCGAACCTGACGCAGTTCGTCAACCAGAAGTGCGACTTCATCCTGGCGGTCGGTGGCCTGATGGGCGACGCCACCTCGAAGATCGCCAAGGCGAACCCGAACCAGCAGTTCGGCATCGTCGACGCGAACCCGGGTGACGCCAACGTCTACCCGATGCAGTTCGACACCGCTCAGGCCGCGTTCCAGGCCGGCTACCTGGCCGCCGGGATGAGCAAGAGCGGCAAGGTCGGCACCTACGGTGCGGTTCCGATCCCGCCGGTGACCATCTTCATGGACGGTTTCGTCGACGGTGTGAAGTACTTCAACACCGCCAAGGGCAAGAACGTCCAGGCCCTGGGTTGGAACAAGGAGACCCAGAAGGGTTCCTTCTCCAACGCCTTCGACAAGCAGGACGAGGGCAAGAAGGTCTCCGACGCGCTGGTCGCCCAGGGCGCGGACATCATCATGCCGGTCGCCGGCGGCTCCGGCCTGGGCACCACGGCCGCGGCCAAGGCGTCGGGCGGCAAGTACAGCACCATCTGGGTGGACGTCGACGGCTGCGAGAGCACCCCGGACTGCGCGGCGATCATCACCACCGTGGTCAAGAACATCCCGGACGCCGTCAAGGAGGCCGTGGTCAAGGCCGCCGCCGGTGACAAGCTGCCGGCCACGCCGGGCTTCGTCGGCACCCTGGCCAACAACGGTGTCTCGATCGCCCCGTACCACGACTTCGACAGCAAGGTTCCGGCCGAGCTGAAGGCCGAGGTCGACAAGATCAAGGCGGACATCGCCGCCGGCACCATCACCGTCACCTCGAAGGCCCAGCCGACCAAGTGACAACCGGCCGGCCCCTCCGGTGAGATCATCGGGGAGGTCGGCGGGGACAGCTACGACCGATCGGCCGCTCTGGCTCCGCGGATGCCCCGCAGGGTCGGAGCGGCCGATCGCGCACCACGGCGGCCGGGCCGGTCCGGCCGGTTCGACGGCAGCTAGGCTGCACCATCGCTCGCACTCCAGGAGGTTGCGCTGAGACTCGAACTGCGCGGCATCACCAAGCGGTTCGGTGATCTGGTCGCCAACGATCACATCGACTTGACGGTGGAGCCTGGAGAGATTCACGCCCTCCTCGGCGAGAACGGCGCGGGCAAGTCGACCCTGATGAACGTGCTCTACGGGCTCTACCAGCCCGACGAGGGCGAGATCCTGGTCGACGGTAAGCCGCTGAAGCTGAAGGGCTCGTCCGACGCGATCGGCGCCGGGATCGGCATGGTGCACCAGCACTTCATGTTGGTGCCGGTCTTCACCGTCGCCGAGAACATCATGCTCGGCGCCGAGCAGGTCCGGGGCGGAATCGCCGGCTTCCTGGACCGGCGTCGGGCCCGGCGCGAGGTCACCGAGGTGTCCGAGCGCTACAACCTGCGGGTCGACCCGGACGCGGTGATCGAGGACCTGCCGGTCGGCATCCAGCAGCGGGTCGAGATCGTCAAGGCGCTCACCCGCGACGTCGACCTGCTCATCCTGGACGAGCCGACCGCGGTGCTCACCCCGCAGGAGACCGAGGAGCTGCTGACGGTCATGCGGTCGCTCAAGGCGGCCGGCAAGTCGATCGTCTTCATCACCCACAAGCTCGGCGAGGTCAAGGCCATCGCCGACCGGATCACCGTGATCCGACGCGGAAAGACCGTGGGCACCGCCTCGCCGGAGGCCAGCCGGGACGAGTTGGCGGCGTTGATGGTCGGGCGCAACGTCCGGCTCACCGTGGACAAGTCCCCGGCCACGCCGGGCGAGCCGGTGCTGGAGGTGGCCGGGCTCGTCGTCGACGATGACCGGCAGATCCGCGCGGTCGACGGCATCGACCTGACCGTCCACGCGGGCGAGGTGCTCGGCGTGGCGGGTGTGCAGGGCAACGGTCAGACCGAGCTGATCGAGGCGATCATGGGGCTGCGCCCGGTGCTGGCCGGCACGGTCAGCCTGGCCGGTGACCGGATCGACGGTTGGAAGCCCAAGAAGGTGCTCCGGGCGGGCGTCGGCTACGTGCCCGAGGACCGCAGCGTGGACGGCCTGGTCAAGGAGTTCAGCGTCGCGGAGAACCTGGTGCTGGACATCTACGACCGGCCACCTTTCGGTTCCGGGCTCGCGCTGAAGCCGGACGCGATCGCGGCCTCGGCGAAGGAACGGATCGAGCAGTTCGACGTCCGTACCTCATCGGCCGACGCGGCGGTCGGCACCCTGTCCGGCGGCAACCAGCAGAAGGTGATCGTGGCCCGGGAGTTGTCCCGGCCGCTGAAGCTCTTCATCGCCGCCCAGCCGACCCGTGGTGTCGACGTGGGGTCGATCGAGTTCATCCACAGCCAGATCATCCACGAACGCGACGTCGGCACGGCCGTCATGGTGGTCTCCAGCGAACTCGACGAGGTGATCGGGTTGGCCGACCGGATCGCGGTGATGTACCGCGGTCGGATCATCGGCATCGTCGGCCCGGACACCCCTCGTGAGGAGATCGGCCTGCTGATGGCCGGCATCAGCCCGGACGCGGCCCACGAAGCCGTCGCGGCACCCGCCGACGGCGAGCCCGAAGCGGCAGACGGGAGCCCGGCGAGCGACGCGGGCTCCGCGAGCGAGGACAAGGCATGAGCGAGCGCCAGCGAGTGAATCATGGTTGTCGGGGGTTGGTGCGTCATGACGTCAGGCAGCGAAGCGGAGTGACGGCATGACCAACCCTTCCAACCCGCAGTCCGGCTCGCCGGACAAGGAACCGGCGAGCGAGGCGCAGGCCGCGCAGAACGCGCTCGGCAACACCGAACGCGCCGAGGTGGCCACCGAGCCGGACCGCTCGGTGGCGGAGTCGGGCCCGGAGCCGAAGCCGAGCCTGGGCCGGTTGTTCCTGGACAACCTCTGGGCGGCGAACACCTTCACGGTGACCCTGTTGTCGTTGGTGCTGGCGATCGTGGTCGGTGCGGTGCTGATGATCATCTCTGATCCCGACGTGCTCTCCACCTACTCGTACATCACCTCCCGCCCGTCCGACGCGATCAACTCCAGCTGGACGCTCGTCAGCGAGGCGTACGCGAACCTGTTCAAGGGCTCGATCTTCGATCCCGAGGCGTTCTCCGGCTGGTTGGACGGCGCCAACGGGTGGCAGGCGGTGCTCGCGCCGATCTCGGAGACGCTGACCTACGCGGCGCCGCTGGTCTTCACCGGCCTGTCGGTGGCGCTGGCCTTCCGGGGCGGTCTGTTCAACATCGGCGCCCAGGGCCAGGCCATCATCGGTGTGATCATGGCGGCGCTGGCCGGCTTCCTGCTGCCGCTGCCGCCCGGCCTGCACCTGCTGGTGGCGGTGCTGGCCGGCGCGCTGGGTGGAGCGATCTGGGGCTTCATCCCCGGCATCCTCAAGGCCCGTGCCGGCGCGCACGAGGTGATCAACACGATCATGCTCAACTACGTCGCCACGTACTTCCTCACCTGGTTGATCGTGCAGAACGGCGTGCAGGACCCGAGCCGTGCCGACGCGATCAGCAAGGCGGTGGACACCTCCGCCCAGCTGCCCCGACTGCTCGGCGACAACCTGCGGGTGCACGCCGGCATCCTGCTCGCCGTGCTGGCCACCTGGGCGGTCGCCTGGCTGCTCAACCGCTCGACGCTCGGTTTCGAGCTGCGCGCGGTCGGCGCCAACCCGGACGCCGCCCGGACCGCGGGCATCAGCGTCACCCGGACGTACATCCTGATCATGGTTTTCGCCGGAATCCTGGCCGGCCTCGGCGGCTCGAACATGGTGCTCGGCTCGACCGCCAGCGCGTTGACCCCGCTGGTGGTCGCGCAGATCGGCTTCGACGGCATCCTGGTGGCGCTGCTCGGCCGGGTGAAGCCCTGGGGGGTGCTGCTCGCCGCGCTGCTGTTCGGCGCGCTCCAGGCCGGTGGTAACCGGATGCAGTCGTACTCCGGGATCTCGCTGGAGCTGGTGACCGTGCTTCAGGCGCTGATTGTCATCTTCATCGCCGCACCGGCCCTGGTGAAGGCGATCTTCCAGCTCCGGGCCGCGCGCGCCGCCCGGTTGCAGACGAGCCTGGCGAAGGGCTGGTAACTCATGTCCACCATGGCTGTCCCCGACATCGCGGTCGCCCCGGTCGACGAGGGCTTCTGGACCCGCAGCCGGAAGGTCGGTCTCACGCTGCTGGCGCTCGGCCTGCTGGCCGCGGTGCTCTTCGGCGCGCTCGCCACCGACCAACAGGCCCGGTTCACCCTCAGCGACGACGCGGCCGGTGCCGCACTGGAGATCAACGGCACGATCGGGGCGATCCTCTTCGGGATCATCACGATCGCCGCTGGCGCGGCGCTGCTGGCCGGGGTGCCGAAGCGCTGGTTCCTACCCGTGCTCGGCGTCGGGTTGGTCGCCTTCGTGCTGTCGTTCCTCTGCTGGCAGGTCAGCGCCGCGCCGACCGGGCAGAACTTCATGCCGCTGGTCAACATCATCCGGGGTACGTTCATTCTGGCCCTGCCGCTGATCTTCGGCGCGCTCGCTGGGGTGCTCTGTGAGCGGTCCGGCGTGGTCAACGTGGCCATCGAGGGTCAACTGCTGATGGGCGCGTTCAGCGGGGCCCTGTTCGGCAGCATCTCCGGCAGCGTGTGGGTGGGCCTGGTCGCCGCAGCCATCGGGGGCGCGTTCATCTCGCTGCTGCTGGCCGTCTTCGCCATCCGCTACCTGGTCGACCAGGTCGTCATGGGCATCGTGCTGAACCTGCTGGCCGTCGGCGTCACCGGCTTCCTGTACGAGCGGCTGATGCAGACCGACGCCGCGAAGTACAACAGCGCGCCCCGGTTCAGCAACTGGGAGATCCCGCTGCTGAAGGACATCCCGGTGCTCGGTCCGGCGTTGTTCCGCGGCAACATTTTCCTCTACCTCGGGCTGCTCCTGGTGCTGGTGATCCACATCGGGTTGTTCCGCACCCGGTGGGGGCTGCGGACCCGCTCGGTCGGCGAGCACCCGATCGCCGCCGACACGCTCGGCGTCAAGGTGCTGCGGGTGCGTTACCGCAACGTGCTGCTGGCCGGCGTCGTCGCCGGCATCGGTGGCGCGTCCTACACGCTGGCGCTCTACTCGTTCACCAAGAACATGATCGGCGGTAAGGGCTTCATCGCCCTGGCCGCGCTGATCTTCGGCCGGTGGAACCCGACCGGCGCGCTGCTCGCCGCGCTCTTCTTCGGGTTCGCCGACCAGCTCGCCACGTACCTGGGCGCGATCAGCAGCTCGATCCCCAGCCAGTTCCTGGCCATGCTGCCCTACCTGGCGACCATCCTGGCGGTCGCCGGGCTGGTCGGTCGGGTCCGGGCGCCAGCCGCCGACGGCAAGCCGTACATCAAGGGCTGACCCCCTGGCGTTGCGCCACCATGATCAGGTGATGAGAAGTAGGTGCCACGGCCGTCCATGGCCTACTTCTCATCACCTGATCAACGCTCTGCGGTGCGTTGGTCGGCGTGTCGGCTGGACCGCGCCCTGGACCCCTGCCCGCTTCTGACCTGGGCTACCTGGGCAGAATGGCGGCATGAGCGACATTGACTGGGCGCGGTTGCGCGCCGCCGCCACCGACGCGATGCGGCACGCGTACGCGCCGTACTCGACGTTCCCGGTCGGCGCGGCCGCGCTTGTCGACGACGGCCGCGTGGTGGTGGGTTGCAACGTGGAGAACGCCGCGTACGGGGTGACCCTCTGCGCCGAGTGCGGGGTGGTGTCCAGCCTGCACGCCACCGGTGGCGGTCGACTCGTCGCGCTCTCCTGCGTCGACGCGACCGGTGAGCCGCTGATGCCCTGCGGTCGGTGTCGGCAGCTGCTCTGGGAACACGGCGGCCCGGAGTGCCTGATCGAGACCAAGGGCAACCCGCTGCGGATGGCCGAGTTGCTGCCGCACGCCTTCGGCGTGGAGGACCTGGAAGCCGTCGTCGGTGAGACACCGGTGCCGGTGGTTCCGGAGCGACTGGCCGCCTGGCGCGGGCGCGGCACGGTCTTCGTACACCCGGACATGTCCGCCGGCCAGCAGGTCTGGACGGCGTACTGGGAGCGGTCGGCCGGCGACGACGCGGGTGCCGAGACCGGGGTGCTGGAGGAGGCGCCGAGCTGGGACGACCCGGCCGAGGCGATCACCTGGGGTCTGGCCCGGACACCGCGGGTGGTGGTGGTCGACGCGACCGGCACGATCTTCTGGGCCGGCGAGGGTGAGCCGCCTTTGGAGATCCCGACTCGGTGGTCTGGTGGCTGAGCTTGGGGGCGGGGCCGACCGTGCCCGGCTCCGGGCGGTCAGGCTTGATCCCTCCGCCGGGCACGGTCGGCCCCCGCCCCGCGTCGGCAATGCCGTGCGTCGGTTCCGCCAAAGGACTAGGAAGATCTTCTGATGAGTTTTGCTGCTGTTGACGTTATTCGGGTGAAGCGGGACGGCGGTGTGCTGTCGGACGCGCAGATCGACTGGGTGGTCGACGCGTACACCCGGGGGGTTGTCGCCGACGAGCAGATGTCCGCGCTGGCGATGGCGATCCTGCTCAACGGCATGACCGGGCCGGAGATCGCTCGGTGGACCGCCGCGATGATCGCGAGTGGCGAGCGGTTGGACCTGTCGGCGGTACGTCGGCCGACGGTCGACAAGCACTCCACCGGCGGCGTGGGCGACAAGATCACTCTGCCGCTCACCCCGCTGGTGGCGGCGTGCGGCGCGGCCGTGCCGCAGCTGAGCGGCCGGGGTCTCGGGCACACCGGCGGCACGCTGGACAAGTTGGAGTCCATTCCGGGCTGGCGGGCCACGGTGAGCAACGACGAGTTCATCGCCCAGCTGGACGAGGTCGGTGCGGTGATCTGCGCGGCCGGTGCCGGGCTCGCCCCCGCCGACCGCAAGCTGTACGCGTTGCGCGACGTGACCGGCACCGTGGAGGCGATCCCGCTGATCGCCAGCTCGATCATGAGCAAGAAGATCGCCGAGGGCACCGGGGCGCTGATCCTCGACGTCAAGGTCGGCTCGGGCGCCTTCATGAAGTCCGTCGACCAGGCCCGCGAGTTGGCGCGCACCATGGTCGAGCTGGGCGGTGCGCACGGGGTGCGGACGGTCGCCCTGCTCACCGACATGTCCACCCCGCTCGGTCTGGCGATCGGCAACGCGGTCGAGGTGACCGAGTCGGTCGAGGTGCTGGCCGGTGGGGGGCCGGCCGACGTGGTGGAGCTGACCCTCGCGCTGGCCCGGGAGATGCTCGACGCCGCCGGTCTGCCGGACGCCGATCCGGCCGCGGCGCTGCGCGACGGCCGGGCCATGGACTCCTGGCGGGCGATGATCCGGGCGCAGGGCGGCGATCCGGACGCGCCGATGCCAGCGGCGGCCGAGGTGGAGGTGGTGCGCGCGGAGCGCGACGGGTACGTCGCGGCCGTCGACGCGTACGCCATGGGGGTTGCGGCGTGGCGGCTCGGCGCGGGCCGGGCGCGCAAGGAGGACCCGGTCAGCGTGCCGGCCGGTGTGGTGTTGCACAAGCGGCCGGGTGACGAGGTGCGGGCCGGTGACCCGCTCTACGAGCTGCGTGCCGACGACGCGACGCGGATTCCGGCCGCGCTGACCGAGGCCGCGAACGCGGTGCGGATCGGGTCGACGGCCCCGGCGGCGACGTCGTTGGTCATCGAACGCGTCGGCTGATCGACCCGGCCCTCGCCCTGGCATGGTGCCGGTCCCGTGGGAGCGCTATTGTCGCAGGCCAAGGGGGGACAACCGGCCTTGCGCCGGCGCGAGCAGACAGGAAGATCCGCCGTGACCGTTGCTGCCCCCGACCCACGTGAGGTGCGCGAGGCGAGCCTGGACGAGCTGTCCCGGCTCGGCCTGCCGTTGCCGCCGGCCCAGTTTCCCCTCGTCTGGGAGCCGGGTGACCAGATCGACCTGCGCCCGACCGTGGAGATCGAGGCGCGGATCGCGGTGCTGCACCTCATCCTGGCGCGCTGTTTCGGGATGCCCCCGCAGGCCGCGATGAGCTGGTTGCTCGGCTCGCATCTGGTCGACATGGTCACCCCGCCGGAGTGGCAGTTCGTGATGGGCGGTAAGGGTGACCACCGGTCGTTCGTGCTGCACCACGACGCGCTCTTCGCGCTGGCCTGGGTGCTCGGGCTGAGCAAGCAGCTCGACCCGACGCTGGCCGTCGACGAGCGGCTGGTCGAGCGGATGCCGCACATCGTCGACGGGGAGACCTTCGCGCACTGGCGCTCCCGGATCCTCACGGCGCCGCAGCACCCGGCCGACGCGGCAGCCCTGCTCGACCTGCACTACTGCCTGGACTGGGCGTACCTGGAGACCGAGCGCGGCGGCCGGCGGGCACCGGGCCTGGTCGACGCGAACGCGATCGGGCAGCGGCGTTGGGCGTTGGAGTGGGCGGTGATCCTGCGCGGGCCGTACCACGACGAGCCGCCCGGCTGGGAAGAGGTCGACCTCTCCACCTGAGGTCAGCGAGGTCGCAGGACGTCGAGCCGGACCGCCACCGTGACCCGGACCGGTTCGGGCAGCGCGGCCAGTCGGGTGGTGAGCGCGGCCGCGTCGGTGTGCCAGGCGCTGGGGCCCATGCCGACCACTGTGGCGACCTCGGGCCGGGTCAGTGCCAACCCGGCCCGGTGCACCGCCGAGCTGACCGGCGTGAAGTGCCCGCCCAGGCTGGCCGCCACCCGGTCGGCCTTGTCCGGGTCCACCCGCAGCAGGTCGAGGGTGTCCACCAACTCGGCGAGGTGGTCGGTGTCGGGCGTGACCACCAGCAACGTGCCGGCCGGGTGTAGCACCCGGTGGAACTCCGGGCCGTTGCGCGGGGCGAAGACGTTCAGCAGCACGGCGGTCGAGGCGTCCGCGAGCGGCAGTCGCTGCCAGGTGTCGGCGAGCGCGGCGGCGGCCCGGGGGTGCGCGCGGGCCGCGCGGCGCAGCGCCGGCTTGGAGACGTCCAGGGCCAGCCCCACGGCGTCCGGCAGCGCCGCCAGCACCGCGCCGAGGTAGCGGCCGGTGCCGGCGCCGGCGTCCACCACCAGGGGGTACGCCCCGAAGCCAGGCTGTTGTGCCGCTGCTGGCGTGGATTCCAGCGGCGCTCCGGCGAGACGGCCGACAGCGTCCGTCGCGGCGGCGGCGAGGGCGCTCGAGATGACGTCGTAGTGCCCGGCGGCCTGGAAGTCCGCGCGGGCCGCGACCATGTCGGGGGTGTCACCGACGTGCGGGGCCCGACCGGTGAGCAGGTTGACGTAGCCCTGGCGCGCGATGTCGAAGCTGTGCCGGCGTGGGCAGCGCAGCGCCCTCGTGTCGGTGGCCGGCGCGAGCGGTTCGCCACAGACCGGGCAGCGCAGCCGGTCGAGGATGCGGGGGTCCACGTCAGACCTCCGCATCGTGCCGTGGCCGGGGCGCCCGCCCGCCGAGGTGGTCGACCACCCGGTGGGTGAGCGCGCCGAGGGCGTCGACCTCGGCGGGGGTGAGCAGGTCGATCAGGTGCCGGCGGACGGCCGCCACGTGACCGGGGGCGGCGGACTCGATGGCCTGCCGCCCGGCGGGGGTGAGGGCGACGACCGAGCCCCGGGCGTCATCGGCGCACTCCTCGCGGGTGACCAGGCCGCGCTGTTGCATCCGGGTCAGGTGGTGGGAGAGCCGGCTGCGCGACCAGAGCATCCGGTCCGCGAGCTCCCGCAGGCGCAGCCGCCCCTGCGGTGTCTCGGAGAGGTCGGACAGCACGTCGTAGTCGGCCTCGGAGAGGCCGGCGTCCTGGGTCAGCTCCCGGGCCAGTTCCAGGTCGAGCAGTCGACGCATCCGGCGGTAGCCACGCCAGGCGCGGTCCTCCCGAGCGTCCAACCACCGGGGTGTGTCCATCCGTCGAGTCTAACGCTTTCGTTGACATGTCATCGATCTGCCTCTAGTTTCGATGACATGTCAACCAATTCTCGCCAGGGGCCTGGGGTGCCGGCGGCGGCCGCCGCTGACCGGCTGTGGGAGCTGTTCGGCCAGCGGGGGCGCGGAGTGCTCGCCACGGTGCGCCGGGACGGGCGGCCCCAGTTGTCCAACCTCGACTACCTGGCCGAGCCGGGGTTGCTGCGCTGCTCCACCACCGGCGACCGGGCGAAGGTCCGCAACCTGCGCCGCGATCCCCGGGCCAGCTTCCACGTCACCACGCCGGACGGCGGCGCGTACGCGGTCGCGGAGGGGGCCGTGACGCTCAGCGAGCCGGCCCTGGCCACCACCGACGAGACAGTCGACGAACTCGTCGAGGTCTACCGCCGGATTCGCGGTGACCACCCGGACTGGGCGGACTACCGGGCCGCGATGGTCGCCGACGGCCGGCTGGTGATCCGACTCGACGTGCACCGGGTGTACGGCTGGCGGCCGTGACGCCCGGCCGGTCCCGTACCGGTCCGCCCAGGCCGCTGACTAGGGTCTGAGCATGGTCGCAACTATCCGGTACGAGGACATCGTCAAGGTCCCGAAGGCGCTGCTGCACGACCACCTCGACGGTGGGCTGAGGCCGGCGACGATCGTCGACCTGGCCGCCGAGGTGGGCCACGAGCTGCCCACCACCGACCCGGAGGGGCTCGGACGCTGGTTCGCCGACGCCGCGGACTCCGGCTCCCTGGAGCGCTACCTCGAGACGTTCGCGCACACCGTGGCCGTCATGCAGACCGCGCCCGCGTTGCGTCGGGTGGCCCGCGAGTGCGCCCTGGACCTGGCCGCCGACGGCGTGGTCTACGCCGAGGTGCGTTTCGCCCCGGAGCAGCACCTGGAACGGGACCTCAGCCTGGACGAGGTCGTCGAGGCGGTGCTGGCCGGCTTCGCCGAGGGCACCGCCCAGGCGGTGGAGGCGGGCCTCACCATCCGGGTGGGCACCCTGCTCACCGCGATGCGCCACGCCGCCCGTTCCCAGGAGATCGCCGAGTTGGCCGTGCGGCACCGGGATGCCGGGGTGGTCGGCTTCGACATCGCCGGCGCCGAGGCGGGCTTTCCGCCCACCCGGCACCTGGACGCCTTCGAGTACCTGCAACGGGAGAACTTCCACTTCACCATCCACGCCGGCGAGGCGTTCGGCCTGCCGTCGATCTGGCAGGCGATCCAGTGGTGCGGGGCGGACCGGCTCGGCCACGGGGTGCGGATCGTCGACGACATCGCCCCCGACGGCTCACTCGGCCGGCTCGCCGCGTACGTCCGGGACAAGCGGATCCCCCTGGAGCTGTGCCCCTCGTCGAACGTGCAGACCGGCGCGGTGGCCTCGATCGCGGACCACCCGATCGGCCTGCTGCGGGACCTGCGCTTCCGGGCCACCGTCAACACCGACAACCGGTTGATGAGCGGCACCTCGATGTCGCGGGAGATGTCGCTGCTGGTGGAGACGTTCGGCTACGGCTGGAAGGAGTTGCAGTGGTTCACCATCAACGCGATGAAGAGCGCCTTCATCCCGTTCGACGAGCGGCTGCGGATCATCGATGACGTGATCAAGCCGGCGTACGCGAAGTTGCTGGCCTGAGCTCAGCCATGCGGGTGGCCGGCGAGCAGCCCGGCCACCCGGCGCAGCACCTCCCGGGCCCGGGCCGCCTCCGCGCCGAGGCCGATCTGCCGGCGCAGCACGGCGGGCTCGGCCCGTAGCAGCGTCACCCCGCGCCGAATAAGCACCCGGGGCGCCTTGCGCTGCTCGGACAGGTCGCGGGCGAGTCGGCGTAGGAAGGTGGCCCCGCGCGGGCGTCGCAGCGCGTACGCCCCGGCGAGCAGGCCGCGGCGACGGCACTCCTCGACGATCTCGGCGGCGAAGATCCCTTCGGCCACGAAAAGTGGCGATCCGGCGACATCAAATGGCCGGGTGGCCACCCGTCGATCTGCGCCGATCGCATAAACCGGCACATCGGCTCGGCCCTCACGGGCAAGTTGGGCAATGATTTCCACCGCACTGAGGGCGTCCCAGGAGTGCGGCGATTCCCAATCCACCTGGCCGTTTCGTCTCGGCAACGTAGGGTCATCGCCGTCTTTGTAGAAGTCGTCCAAGCACAGCACCGGCAAGCCGGTTTGCTGCGCTATGTACGACTTTCCGGACCCCGATGGGCCGGCCAGTAGGACAACTCGGTGCGGATGTTCCATTACCTTCAGTTACTCCGGCCAGACAGACTGCTATCAAATCGCATCAACATCTCATCACACCTTCGGTCTGGGACAACCTGGGCTTTCTTCTTGTCGACCGGCGTGATGGAATCTCGGGGGTCCGACCCGCCGGGTCGGTCGCTGGGCGTTGCCCGGGGCAACGCGTTCAAGCTGTAATCGCGAGGGCGGTGACGTGAGCAAACGGCCAAAGACGGCGGGCTCCTTCCTGTCGCGGCTGCGCCGGCCGGCCAGCCGGCTCCGGGACATGCCGATCTGGTCCAAGCTCGGTCTCATCATGATCGTGCCGACCATCGCCACGGTCGTGGTGGGCACCAGTGGTCTCATCGACCACGTGGAGACGCTCAACAATGCCAACCGAGCTGGCGACCTGGCGAATCTGTCGAGCTATTCCGGTGACCTGGTCGACACACTCCAGGACGAGCGGACCGCCGCCGTACTGCTGCTGGCCGCCGACGGGACGCAGCCGACGGCGCAGTACCAGGAGGCCTACAACCGGGTGAACTCCCGGGTGGACCAGGCAGCGGCCCCCTACCGGCAGCAGCGGGCCGAGGTCGAGGACCTGCCGAGCAGCCTGGAAGGTCTGCTCGACAGCATCGACCAGAACCTTCAGGATCTGGCGGGCGTCCGCAGCCAGGTGTTCAACGGCAAGCTCGCGCTCACCGAGACCGTGCAGGCGTACGAGGGGCTGATCAGCGACCTGCTGGCCATCCGCGACTCGTCCACGCAGCTCGCCGGTGACAACCAGCTGAGCGACCGGATGCGCGCCGCCGCGGCGATCGCCCGGGAGAAGGAGTTCCTCGCCGTACGTCGGGTCGTGGTGCACCGCGCGCTGGGTGTGAAGGGCGGTCAGCGCCTGACCTCGGCACTGCGTCGGGACTACATCGCCAGTGACACCGGCCAGCAGCAGGCCCTGCAGAGCTTCAAGGCCGTCGCCACCCCGGACGACGCCAAGTTCCACGACCAGACGGTCGCGGGCGGCGACCGTCGGCAGGCACAGAACTACACCGGCTGGATCGACGGCAACACCACCGGCGACATGCGCGGTGCGCCGTTCGGCCCGGACCAGTGGGAAGCCGCCATGACGGCCAACTCCAGGTTGATCCGCACCGTCGAGATCAAACTCGACAGCGAGGTGGTCGACCAGGCCGACGCGCTCCGCTCGGACGTCCAGCGCCAGGTCTTCCTGGAGACCGGCCTGCTGCTCAGCATGCTGCTGCTGGCCATCCTCTTCGCCTACCTGGTGGCCCGCTCGATGGCCCGCTCCCTGCGTGAGCTGCGGCAGGGTGCGCTCTCCGTTGCCCAGTACGGTCTGCCACAGGCGGTGGCCCGTCTGCGCGACCCGCAGGTCGTCGGGCAGCTCTCGCCGGTGCAGCTGGCCAACCAGATCGCCGAACCGCTGCCGGTGCGCAGCAAGGACGAGTTCGGCCAGGTGACCGAGGCGTTCAACGCCGTCCACCTGGAAGCCGTCCGCACGGCCGCCGAGCAGGCGGCGCTGCGTGCCTCCGTCGCGACCATGTTCGTCAACCTGGCCCGTCGTTCCCAGATCCTGGTCGACCGCCTCATCGGTCACCTCGACCGGTTGGAGCGCGGCGAGGAGGACCCGGACCGGCTGGCCGAGCTGTTCCAGCTCGACCACCTGGCCACCCGGATGCGCCGTAACGACGAGAACCTGCTGGTGCTCGCCGGCGCCGACTCCACCCGTGTGCAGCGTGAGCCGGCCGCTCTCATCGACGTGCTGCGCGCCGCGCAGTCCGAGGTCGAGCACTACACCCGGATCGAGTTCGGGGTCATCGACCGTGACATCGAGGTCGCCGCGCACGCGGTCAACGACCTGGTGCACCTCGTCGCGGAGCTGTTCGACAACGCCACCGCGTTCTCCCCGCCCGACTCGCAGGTCATGGTCGAGGCCCGCCGGGTCGGTGACCGCTCCTCGCTGTACGTCGAGGACCGCGGCATCGGCATCAGCGCCGAGCAGTTGCACGACCTCAACGAGCGGCTCGCGACGCCGCCGCAGGTGGACGTGGCCGTGTCCCGGATGATGGGCCTGGTCGTGGTCGCCCGGCTGGCGTCCCGGCACGGGGTGCGGGTCGAGCTGCGACCCGGCAACGACCGCGGCACCGTCGCCGACGTGACCCTGCCCACCTCGGTGCTGGTGCCCCGGGCGCTCTCCGGTCGGGTGCAGCAACCTCCGGCGCTGCCGGCGGCCGGTGCGCCCCAGTTCGGTGGTCCGCAGTCCGCTGCTCCCCAGTTCGGCGGTCCGCAGTCCGGTGGGCCCGCCCCGGTCTTCGGCGCGCTGCCCGCCCTGGGCAACGGCCCTCGCCCGAGCGAGTCCGGCAACCAGGTCACCCTGGGCGGCCGCCCGTTCGACCCCGCGACGCGCAACGGCGCCGGCACCCCCGCCAACGGCGGCGCGTACCGGTCGATGCCGGCCTGGTCCGACCTGACCGGCGCGGCCGGGACGAACGGCGTCAACGGCGGCGACGGGTTCACCCCCCGGCCGACCAACGGTCACGGCAACGACCCGCTGCCGCAGCGTCGGGCCGGGGACGAGACCCCGACCAACGACCAGCAGCCGTCCATTCCGCGTCAGTTGCCGAGCAGCCCCGAGGCGCACCCGTACTCCGCGCCGCCGGTCTCCGCGCAGCCCTACTCCGGTGCCCCGGTCTCCGCCTCGCCGGCCTCCGGCCAGCCGTACTCCGGGCAGCCCTACTCGGGTGCGCCGTACGGCGGCGCGCCGGTGTCCGCCGCTCCGGCCTCCGGGCAGCCGTACGCCGGTCCGCCGGTGTCCGCGTCGCCCGTCTCGGCCTCGCCGGCGTCCGGCCAGCCGTACGCGAACCAGCCGTACTCGGCGCCGCCGGCCGCCAGCCAGTCGTTCAGCGGCTTCGCGCCCCGGTCCGCGCCGCCCGCGCCGGCCCCCAACGCCCCGGCGCCGCCAGCCTGGCCGCCGGTGCCGGGAAGCGACCGGGACACCGCCACCCCGCCGGTGCCCGAGCGGCTCGCCGCCGCGCTGGACATGACGACGGAGCTGCCGAGGGTGCCGCGACCCGGCGAGCAGCCGGCCGCAGCCCAGCCTCCGGCACCGGCGCCGACCCCGGCGGCAGCGCCGGCCCCCGCTCCGGCTCCGGCTGCTCCGCAGACTCGGCCGACGCCGCAGCAGCCGCAGGCGCAGAACCGTCAGCGGTACGCGGATGAGACGATGGAGCTGCCGATCTTCCGGGAGCTCGAGTCGGCCTGGTTCCGTACCCGTCGCCCGGGCTCCGAGGAGACCGCGGCCGGCGCCGAGCCGGCGACGAACGGCGACTCCGCGACCCAGCAGTTCGCCGCGGTCGAGGCCACCGGTCGGGCAGTCCACAAGACACCACCCGGGACGACAGGTAACACACCGATGGCAGACACTCCGACGGCCGGAGGAGCGCCGCGGGACAACGGCTCCACAGCGAACGAGGGCACCCGCCCCAGCCTCGCCGAGAGCCTGCCGAACCGCCGGCCCCAACCGCAGAGCAACGGCTGGCAGACCGCCGCCGACGACGGCTGGCGTGCTGCCTCCGCGGCGGCCGGCGCGGCGCCGGTGAGCGAGACCACCACGACCGGTCTGCCGAAGCGCAAGCCGATGGCGCAGCTGGTACCTGGTGCGGTGGAGAAGCCCACCACCTCGGTCCAGCGGCGCTCCCCGGAGGCGGTTCGTGGCCTGCTCTCCGCCTACCACCGGGGCGTGCAGCGAGGGCGTAGCACCTCGGACAACCCGACCAGCCCGGAGGCGACTCCGGGAGGGCAATCCTCGCAGTCTGGCTCAGGCCCGGTGGCCGGGAGCGGGCAGAAGGAGCAAGAAGGATGACAACTACGCAGGATCTTGGTTGGCTGCTGGCCAACTTCGCCGACCGGGTGCCCGGCGTCGCGCATGCGGTCGCCGTATCGGCGGACGGCCTACTCCTCGCGTCGTCACGGGATCTGCCGCGCGACCGGGCAGATCAGCTCGCCGCGATCTCGTCGGGTCTGGTCAGCCTGACCCAGGGGGCAGCACGCTGCTTCGAGGGAGGCGCGGTGTTGCAGACCGTCGTGGAGATGGACAATGGCTTCCTGTTCCTGATGTCCATCTCCGACGGCTCGTCCTTCGCCGTGCTGGCCGCCCGCAGCTCCGACGTGGGCCAGGTCGGCTACGAGATGGCGCTGCTGGTCGACCGGGTGGGCGACGCGCTGACCCCGCAGCCGCGTGCGGCTGCGGGCATGCTGGGCTGACGTCTCGCCGATCGTGAGGTCGGCACGACGTCAACAACGACAACGACGGGTTTCACCGGTGGGAGCCGGTAACGGGTGCGAAGGAGGTGAGCGGCGAGATGGCCGATCGTGACGAACCAACCGGAGCGTTGGTCCGTCCATACGCCGTGACCCGTGGTCGCACCCGTCCCCGGCTCGACATCGCGCTGGAGGCGCTCGTCGAGACGACGGTGCGCGGTCGGGCCGCTGCCAATGGCAACGGCGGCCAGGGCCGCGAACACCAGTACATCGCCGCGCTGTGTGACGGTCGCGTGCAGTCGCTCGCGGAGATCGCGGCGCGGATGCAGCTCCCGCTCGGTGTGGCCCGGGTGCTCATCGCCGACATGGCGACGGACGGCCTGGTCGCGGTCCACGAGCCGACCATTTTGGACGACTCCGACGACGCGGTGGGCACTGAACTGCTGGAGAGGGTGCTGAGTGGACTTCGCAGGCTCTGACATGTCGCACCGCCCGCCGAACCCGGGCGGCCGCGTGACGTCGGCGAAGATCGTTATCGCCGGTGGATTCGGCGTCGGTAAGACGACGCTGGTCGGCTCGGTCTCGGAGATTACGCCGCTGACCACCGAGGCCATCATGACCTCCGCTGGCGTGGGCGTCGACGACACCCGGCAGGTGCCGGGCAAGACGACGACCACGGTGGCCATGGACTTCGGCCGGATTTCGATCGACCGTGACCTGATCCTGTACCTGTTCGGTACGCCGGGTCAGACCCGTTTCTGGTTCATGTGGGACGAACTGGTGCGGGGCGCGATCGGTGCGGTCGTGCTGGTGGACACCCGCCGGCTGGCCGACTGCTTCGCGGCGATCGACTTCTTCGAGCACCGACGCCTGCCGTACCTGGTGGCGATCAACTGCTTCGACGGGATGCAGTACCACGACCCGCAGGACGTCCGGGACGCCTTGGCGATCTCGAGCGACGTGCCGGTGGTGGCGTGCGACGCCCGTAACCGGGAGTCGACGAAGCACGTGCTGATCTCGCTGGTCGAGTACGTGCTGACGATGCGCCGTACGCGCGCCGTCGCCCCGGCCTGATCCGGGACGCCGCACGCCCCGGTGGTGGCTCCGGCCGCCGTCGGGCGCTGCCAGCCGCCCCGGTGCGCGGGCGCTCGGAACGGTCGGGGCGGTCGGCCGACCCGGCTCAGCCACGCCCGTGCGGCATGCTCCAGCCGGACTCGTCCGGCCCGAGTGGCA